>JBGQCF010000027.1:0-30134 GCA_041495205.1 Gammaproteobacteria bacterium | reverse complement strand
GAGGCGCGCGACGAAGGTCGTAGCTTGGACTACGAAGCCGAGGAGCGCAACGATGCAGACGCCGCAGTTTGCCGCAACCCGCATGGGACGGCTGCCGCGACACGGTCAGCGAAGCTTGGGGTGCGGGAGCGGCAGCATGAGTGCCCCGTTTCACAATGCCTCTTGCGGCAGCTTGCGCCCCTTCCCGCTCCACGCTGCGCGAGTCCGAGTCCGGGGCGCCTTTCCCTACGGGTCTGCTTTGTCGCTCGGCTTGCCAAGGGGGGTGGCCATTGGCTGCACCTCGCTTCGCGCATTCCATCCCGGAAAGCCGCCGTCGCGGCCACGCGGGACTTAATCAGAGGTTCCTTATATTTCGATTGTGCCCTCATACACGGTAACCGCGCCCCCTGTCATCCACACCGGCTTCCCTGCGCCGTCCCAACGCACATTAAGTTCCCCTCCCCGGGTTTCCACAACCACCTGTTTGTCCAGCAGCCCACGCTGAATTCCAGCGACCACTGCTGCACAGGCACCGCTGCCGCAGGCAAGGGTTTCCCCTGCGCCACGCTCATATACCCTGAGCTTGATGCGGCCGCGATTTACAACCTGCATGTAACCGGCGTTCACCCTCTGCGGAAAGCGCGCATGTTTTTCGATCAGCGGACCTTGGGTAGTCACCGGGGCTTTATCCACATTTTTTACCACCTGTACTGCATGTGGGTTCCCCATGGATACCGTGCTGATCTCAACCCTCCGGTTATTGAGAGGAAGTAAGTAAGTAAGTGCACGCTTTCTTGCTTCGAAGGGAATCTCTTCAGGCTCAAAGCGTGGTACTCCCATGTTGACCGTTACTCTGTGGTCGGCTTCTAGGCGCGGAACGATAATACCGCCCGCAGTTTCAACCCGTATTTCGATTTTGCGGGTAAGCCCCTTGTCCAGAACGAAGCGCACAAAGCAACGTGCGCCATTGCCGCATTGCTCCACCTCTTCCCCATCCGCGTTGAAAATGCGGTAACGGAAATCCACACCATCATGGATAGCTTTTTCGACCACCAGGATCTGGTCGCAACCCACGCCAAAATGGCGGTCGGCAATTTTGCGGCATTGCTCGGAAGTCAGGGCAACGCACTGGGAAATCCCGTCAAACACGACAAAATCGTTGCCCAATCCATGCATTTTAGTGAATTTTAGAAGCATTTAGCTGCAAAATTAGTATAAATCACAGAAGTTCACCTAATTTTCGTAACAGATTGACTCCCGAAGATAACTCGTAGTCCCGAAAACAGAAACACCGGTTTACCAAGCCATGGGGCTCCGGGATCACGTCGCACCTCGTACCCGCAGTCTGCCATAGCCCTTGAGGACTGAAAAAGAAAAAAACAGAAAGGATCGACAAGATCCCACAAGATTAACAGCATTCAATCTTGTAAATCCTGGAAATCCTGTTAATCCTGCGACTTGAAGTCTTATTTCTGTGTACTTAATAATTAATAAGGCTTCGGTTCTCCCGGCGGACGAGTTTTGAAGCGCTTGTGCAGCCAGAAATACTGTTCTGGTATTTCCAACACACGTTCTTCAATGAAGGCATTCATGCGCCGGGTATCGGCTTCGACACTGTCACCGGGAAAATCCTCCCACGCCGGGTAAAATCTGAGCACGTAACCCGCAGCGCCGGGAAGCTGGCGAGTCACACAAGGCACGACTCTCGCTCCTGTCATACGCGCGAGCCGCGACAATCCGGGAATGGTTGCGGCGGGGACGCCAAAAAAAGGCACGAACAGGGAATCACGGGGCCCGAAATCCATGTCCGGCAAATAGTAAAACGGCACGCCCTCACGCAGGGCGTTGATGATGGGACGGACACCTTCCTGCCGCGATACCAGTATCGAGGTGCCGAAACGCGTACGCCCATGCAGGAGCAGGCCGTTCACCAGCGAATTCTTCTGCCGGCTGTACATCGATACAAGGGGAAATTCGCTGGTGATGCGCACGCCACCCATGTCCAGTCCCACGAAATGCGGCGCGAGCCAGATTACCGGCTGGTCGCGCACCGCTTGCCAGTTTTCCAGGCCTTCGATGCGCACCAGTTTTTCAATGCGCTCGCGCGATGACCACCACAAAATCCCGTGTTCCAGCAGATTGCGGCCGAACGCGCGGAAATGCTTGCGCAATATGGTTTCCCGCTTGTCTTCGCTCCATTGCGGGAAACACAGGCGCAAATTGGTGCGCGCTACCTCGCGGCGCTCACGACCCAAAACAAAAAGCAGCATGCCTATCCACTCGCCGAGCTTGGCCAGAACACCTAGGGGCAGAAAATGCAAAAGCCACACCAGCGCCAAGCCGGCGCGCACCGTCATGCACGCCTCCTCAGGCCGGATACTGGTTCAAATGACAACAGTTGTAACATGGCTTTAATGGGGAAAATGGCTTTCGTAATCGGGGTTAATTTGTTATCCTAGACAATCTTTTTATCGCCCAATCTCGAGATTATCATGAACGAATACCTGTTTACTTCTGAATCCGTTTCGGAAGGGCATCCGGACAAAGTCGCGGATCAAGTATCCGATGCCGTTTTGGACGCTATCTTAGCGCAGGACGCGCGCGCGCGGGTAGCTTGCGAGACGCTGGTCACTACCGGACTGGTGATGATGGCAGGTGAGATCACCACCCACGCCATGGTAGATTACAACGCAGTGGCGCGCGAGACGGTGAAACGCATCGGCTACGACAGCTCGGAAATGGGCTTCGATTACCGCAGCTGCTCGGTGCTCGCATCGTTTGGCAAACAATCCGACGACATAGCACGGGGCGTGAACGAAGGCCAGGGACTGGATCTGGAGCAGGGCGCGGGCGACCAAGGACTGATGTTCGGCTACGCCTGCGACGAAACACCGGTATTGATGCCGATGCCGATATATCTGGCGCACCGTCTGGTGGAACGCCAGGCCGAAGTGCGTCGCGACGGGCGGCTGCCATGGCTGCGGCCCGACGCCAAATCGCAAATCACCATCCGCTACATTGACGGCAAGCCCAAGCAAATCGACACTGTGGTGCTCTCCACTCAACACGCGCCGGACATCGAACACAAGCAGATTTCGGAAGCGGTGATCGAGGAAATTATCAACGCGGTTCTGCCCAAAGCCATGCTCAAGGACACGCGCTATCTGGTCAACCCGACGGGACGCTTCGTGGTCGGCGGACCGATGGGTGATGCAGGACTTACCGGGCGGAAGATTATCGTTGATACCTATGGCGGCGCGGCGCCTCACGGCGGTGGTGCGTTTTCCGGCAAGGACCCCTCCAAAGTGGACCGTTCCGCCGCTTACGCCGCCCGCTACGTGGCGAAAAACATCGTGGCAGCAAAGCTTGCAAGCAAGTGCTTGGTGCAAGTCGCCTACGCAATTGGCATGGCGCGTCCGGTATCGCTGACGGTCAACACCTTTGGCACCGGCAAAATCAGCGACGACAAGATCATCAAACTCATACAAGCACATTTTGACCTGCGTCCAAGAGGCATCATCCATGCGCTCGATCTTTTGCGCCCGATTTACCAGAAGACTGCTGCCTACGGGCATTTCGGCCGCGACGAACCGGAATTCACCTGGGAGAATACCGACAAGGTCGAGGCGCTGCGGGCCGATGCCGGCCGCACACTTGAAACCCAAGTGGCTTAGCGGAGCGTACGGGCAGTATGGTTCAGGAGCAGACAGAATGAGCGCAGTGCTTAATCCCGGCTTCACAGATTACAAGGTTGCTGATATTTCCTTGGCCCCGTGGGGCCGCAAGGAAATCGCCATTGCTGAAACCGAGATGCCAGGCCTGATGGCGGTGCGCGAGGAATATCGTGCGCAGCAGCCGCTCGAAAACGCGCGCATTGCAGGGTCTTTGCACATGACCATTCAGACAGCGGTGCTGATCGAGACCCTGAAGACCCTGGGCGCGCAAGTGCGCTGGGCTTCCTGCAACATCTACTCGACCCAAGACCACGCGGCCGCCGCAATTGCGGTTGCGGGCACGCCGGTGTTCGCGTACAAGGGCGAGACGCTGGACGAATATTGGGAATTCACACACCGCATTTTCAAGTGGGCCGATGGCGGCTTTCCCAACATGATCTTGGACGACGGTGGCGACGCGACGCTGCTCGTCATATTGGGTGCACAGGCGGAGAAAGACTCTTCGGTCATCGCCAAACCGAAGAACGATGAAGAGCGTGCGCTGTTCGCGTCAATCAAAAAACAGTTGGAAGCCAAGCCGGGATGGTATGGAAGAGCGCTCGCGAACATCAAAGGGGTGACTGAAGAAACCACGACCGGTGTCAAGCGGCTCTATCAACTGCAGAAGGAAGGGCGGCTGCCTTTCTCCGCGATCAACGTCAACGATTCGGTAACCAAATCCAAGTTTGATAACCTGTATGGCTGCCGCGAATCGCTGGTGGACGGCATCAAGCGCGCTACCGACGTCATGATCGCAGGCAAGATCGCGGTAATCTGCGGCTACGGCGATGTCGGCAAGGGTTGCGCACAGTCTTTACGCGGCCTGGGGGCCTCAGTGTGGGTCACCGAAATCGATCCCATTTGCGCGCTGCAAGCGGCGATGGAAGGCTATCGCGTGGTAACCATGGAGGATGCAGCCGACAAGGCGGATATTTTTGTAACCGCCACCGGCAACTACCATGTCATCACCCTCGAACATATGAAAAAGATGAAACATAACGCCATCGTGTGCAACATCGGCCATTTCGATTCGGAAATCGACATTGCATCACTTCGCCAATACAAGTGGGAAAACATCAAGCCGCAGGTGGACCATGTGATTTTTCCCGACGGCAAGCGATTCATCGTGCTCGCCGAGGGGCGGCTGGTCAACCTAGGATGCGCCACCGGGCATCCCAGTTTCGTGATGTCCAACTCCTTTACCAACCAAGTAATGGCGCAGATCGAGTTATGGCGGCACGGTGCGAAGTACGAAAAAAAAGTCTACGTGCTGCCCAAGCATCTCGACGAGAAAGTGGCACGGCTGCACTTGAAGAAAGTCGGCGCCAAGCTCACTGAACTCACCGAAGAACAGGCGAAGTACATCGGCGTTAACAAGGCTGGCCCGTTCAAGCCTGAGTATTACCGTTATTGAGACTTGAACCGCGGGGACGCAGAGGCGCGGAGGAGCTGCAGAACCTGATAGAATTTGCCTTTCTCTGCGTCTTCGCGCCCCTGTGGTAAAAATGCAATCACAAAAAAACTTCCCTCGCTCTTTCAGTTTCGAGTTCTTCCCGCCGCAGACGCCGCAAGGGGTTGAGAAACTGCGCGCAACGCGCAAGCAACTGGCGCAGCTCAAGCCGGAATTCTTTTCGGTGACCTTCGGTGCAGGCGGCTCGACCCGCGACCGCACGCTGGAGACCGTGCTGGAAATCCAGCGCGAGGGCTTAAGCGCGGCGCCGCATATTTCGTGCATCAGCACCACACGTCAAACTATCCGCTCCGTGTTGGACCAGTACCGGGCCAGCGGCATCAAACGGATCGTCGCGTTGCGCGGTGATCTGCCTTCGGGCATGGCCTCCACGGGGGAATTCCGCTATGCCAACGAACTGGTGGAATTCATCCGCAAGGAATACGACGGCGCTTTTCACATTGAAGTGGCCTGCTATCCGGAATTCCATCCCCAGGCGCGCTCCGCCCAGGAGGATATCCACAATTTCAAGCGCAAGATGGAAGCCGGCGCTAATTCCGCAATTACCCAGTATTTCTTCAACGCCGACAGCTATTACGGCTTCGTTGACGAATGCGAAGCACTGGGCCTCAACGTGCCGATCGTCCCCGGCATCATGCCTATTAACAAATTCGCGCAGCTTGCGCGCTTTTCCGACAACTGCGGCGCGGAAATTCCGCGCTGGATCCGCAAGAAGCTGGAGGGCTTTGGCGACGATACTGCATCCATCCGCGCCTTCGGGCTCGATGTGGTCACTCAGCTTTGCGACCACCTGCTTTCCAACGGTGCGCCTGGCCTGCACTTCTATACTTTGAACCAAGCCGGCCTGACCACCACCATCTGGCAACGGCTGGGTTTGTAACACGTGCCGCATGCGGCGCTTCTTTAACGATCCCCTTAATCTCATCGCGCTGGCGACGCTCTTTGCCATCGCAACCGAGTTTTCCCCTTTACACCCTCTGCTTTCCCTGGATAACCGCGTATCTGATTTCTTGGTGAAAATGCACGCGCTCTCGCTTAGCCCCGATCCCGACATCGTGATTGTGGATATCGACAATAACAGCATGGAGGCAATGGTGGATGTTGCCGGTAACTGGCCTTGGCCAAGGTCTGTTCACGGTGAACTGGTCGAGGGTATTGAAAAACAGCAACCCAAAGCCATCGTCTTCGACATCCTGTTTTCCGAGCCCGACCGTTTTCGTCCCGAACACGACGCGGTTTTCAACGAGGTAATACGCCAAACCCGCAACGTGTATTTTCCGATGCTGCGCCTCGAGCATGAAGACGATACACAACGGGTAAAGCTGAAATCGGTGGCCGAGCCGCTTGCCCTGCTGCCGACCCCGGGAGCCGATCCTGAAGCCAGTGTGGCACTGCTCTTGCCACAGGTGGTGGAAAAACCAAGCTGGCGCGCGGGCACTATCAATTACAACGAGGACAAGGATGGCATCGGCCGCAATTATGACCTTTACATTCAGGCATACGGCTGGCGCATCCCATCGTTGCCTGCGCGTCTCGCCGCTGATTTGCATTACATCCTACCTGATACTCAGCACATCATTCTTGGGTGGCATGGCGGCGCTTTCGCCTACAAACACATCCCTTATGCGGAGCTCTATGCCGATTTCAGCAGGCAAAAGCCGCAGCACGACCCCCATGAATTCGAGAACAAAATCGTGATTATCGGCGCCACCGCAAGCGGGATGCACGACATCCGCGCAACGCCTGTGGCCAGTCTCTACCCGGGAGTGGAAATCCTCGCCACCGCGATTGACAACCTCAAGAACCACGGCTACATGCTGCGTGCTCCAGATGCAATTCCTGCATTACTGGCGGCGCTGCTGGTACTCGCCCTGCTTGCCGGGTTTCGAGCGCGTTTGAGCCCTTTTCGAATCGGCGCCGTTCTCGTCCCGGCGTCAGCGATCGTGCTGGGCGCAAGTTACCTTGCGGTCCGCTACCGGTACCTGCTGCCGGTTTTCTCTTCGCTGGCGTTTGCCTGGTTCTTCTACTTCGCCGCCGCGCTTCATTCGTATCTCAAGGAGCGCAGGGCGCGCGAGCAGGCGGTGCGCATGTTCAACCGCTTCCTGGACCCGCATGTAGTCAAGCAATTGGTTGAGCAAGGCCAAACTGTGCAATCGCTAAGTGGTCAGATGCGCGACATCAGCGTGCTGTTCTCCGACATTCGTGGTTTCACAGCGCTCTCCGAGACCCGTCCGCCGCAGGAAATCGTAGCGCTCTTAAACCGCTATTTCAGCAGGCAGGTGGAAGTCATCTTCCGCCACGGTGGCACTTTGGATAAATTTATCGGTGATGCCATCATGGCATTTTGGGGCGCTCCGCTCGACGACCCAAACCACGCCCAACACGCGATCGACGCGGCGCTGGAGATGAGCGAAGTGCTGGAACAGCTCAAGGCCGAGCTGGGTGCAGACTTCGATATCGGCATTGGTATCCACAGCGGGCCAGCGGTGGTCGGTTTTATCGGTTCGGAACAGAAGCTGGATTTCACCGTGATCGGCGATACCGTTAACCTGGCGAGCCGCATCGAAGGCCTCACCAAAGGGGTGTGTCGTATTCTGGTCTCCAGCGAGACCGTAAAACGAGCGAACCAGGCGTTTGACTTTATTGACCGTGGATCTTATAAAGTCAAAGGCCGGGCACAGGAAGTCAATCTGCTTGAGCCCAGGAAAAAAACGCCTTGAGGAGGCAGCTATGCGGATTATCGCAATAATCTTTTTATTTCTGCAGGTTGGGGCGGCCTATGCTGCGGAATACGGCTATACGGTGAGAAGCACCGAGCTTAAAGACGCGCCGTTCAGCGATGCCAAGACGCTCGCCACCCTGCCGGAAAAAACCAAGGTGGAAATCATTTCACGCCAAGGCGCCTGGCTGCAGGTGAAAGACCAGCAGCAGGGCTGGGTGCGCATGCTCAGCCTGCGTACGGGCGAAGGTCGTGCGGCAGGCGGCGATAGCGGCCTTAAATCGCTCCTCAATCTCGGGCGCAGCGGCAATACCGGCGTCACGGTAGCGACCGGCGTTAGAGGTCTTTCAGAAACCGACCTGAAAAATGCACGGCCCAACCCGCAGGAACTGGAAAAACTGCGCCAAATGACAATTCATCCCGCTGAAGCGCAGAAATTCGCCGCCAGCGCCAAACTCACCGCACAGCAAATCAATTATCTGCCCGAGCCATCGCAAACAGAGAAAACGGGATCCCCTAATCCGGCGTCATTGGGAGGTGGGCGATGAGACGACTCATTATTTTGCTGCTTGCGCTGAGCATGCCGTTTCAAGCGCGGGCATTTCAGTTGGATATAGGAAAAATCAAGAGCTTGGTAACCAACGTCAGCCAGCTTCGCGAGGTTGATGAAAAACAGGAGGTGGAAATCGGGTCAGGCGTGGCTTCCAATCTGCTCGGCGCAGCGCCGCTCATGCCGGACGCGCACGTGCAGAAATACGTGAACCAAGTCGGCACATGGGTCGCACAGCAAAGCGAGCGCCCGAACCTGGAATGGCATTTCGGCGTGCTCGAGAGCGATGACGTGAACGCGTTTGCCACCCCCGGCGGCTATGTATTCATCACCAAAGGGCTGCTTTTGAATATGAAAAGCGAGGCGGAGCTCGCCGGCGTGCTGGCGCATGAAATTGCGCATGTGCTGAAAAAACACCATCTCAAGGCGATCCAGAAAAATGCGCAGGTGGGCTTGCTTGCCGACGCGCTGTCAATCGCCACCCAGAACAGCAAGAACACCGAAGCGCTGAATAGAATCGCCGGCGTCGGCACCGAGTTATACGCGCGCGGCCTCGACAAGGAAGATGAATTCGACGCGGACCGCATCGGCGTGGTGCTCGCCGCGCGCGCGGGCTATGATCCCTACGGGCTGCCGCTGGTGCTGCAAACGCTCGCAAACTTAAACCCGCAGGACAGTGCCTTGGCGCTGATGTTCAAGACCCATCCTGCGCCCACAGCCCGCCTCGAGGCCCTGGATAAGACGATGCCAGTGAATCTCGACAAGTACGCGACACAGCCACAGCTGGCCACGCGCTTTGTAAAAACCCTCGAACTTAACCAGGAGAAGCAAAAGTAAAGCCAGCGTTGTACCGTGGGAGCCAATAAAATGAATATGCGCACCGCGCGCCGCCAAGATCTCGGCTTAACAAGGACCGAGTTCGCCATCCTCAGGCGGCTTTCCACGCCGCACAAAATCCAGGATTTTGTCAGCTCGCTGCGGGCTAACTTTGAACGCAAGGGGGACACCTGTCTCTCGGTGCGCCAAGTGCTGCGGCGGCACCACGCGCATTGCATCGAGGGGGCCATGCTCGCGGCTTGCGCACTGTGGATCCACGGCGAGCCCCCGCTCTTGCTGGACCTCAAGGCGGTGCATGATTTTGATCATGTAGTCGCGCTGTTCCGCCGCCGCGGCTGCTGGGGCGCGATTTCCAAGACCAATCATGCGCAGCTACGCTACCGTGACCCGGTGTACCGCACGCTGCGGGAGCTTGCAATGTCGTATTTTCACGAGTACACGAACAAGAAAGGCCGCTTGACGCTGCGCAGTTATTCCAGAGCTTTTGATCTGCGCAAGATGGACCCGAAGCTGTGGGTCACCAATGGCAGCGACTGCTGGGACATGCCCGAGATGCTGGATGAAATCCGGCACTATCCGCTCGTCACGGGAAAGCAAGTGCGCCTCCTGTGCCGCCGCGACGCAATGGAGCGCAAGGTCGGAGCGCTGCTAGAGCATCCCGCGCCGCGGCGTAAGTAAGCGCCCACCTTCGCGACAGGAATAGACCGCTAAGGACGCCCTACCTTTCACCGCGGAGGGCGCGGAGGATATCGCATTCTCATCAAGGCCTGAGCCCGCGTTTTGCCGTTACTTGGGCGGCGCTGGCATCACGGACGAGTGATGATCCACGATCAGCCATTTTTTTCCCTTCTTCATGTAGGTAAAACTGTAGCGCGCGGGGAGAGATTTGGCCTCGCCGTCTTTTACATAAAGGAACGTGTAATAACCAGTGTTAATGGCGGTGTTGCCATATACCCGGATTAACTGGTCTCCGAAGCTAACCTTATGCTGCGGGAGAGCCACATAGGCTTTCACAAAATAATCCCGAATCGCTTCCGGATCATCCCGCCGCTTGGGAGACAGCGTTCCCCACAGCACGCCATCTTTGGCGTAGAAAGCGAGTATCTTATCGGGGTTGTCATCCGTGAACACCTCTGCCCATTTCGCGGTGGTGGCAGCAACCTCTTCCTTGGGCCCCGCCCAAGCATTGGGTGCAATTGCAAACAGGGTAAGCAACAGCACAGAATAGATATGGCGTTTCATGATTAAAACCTCCCTTGGTTGAGTTGTTGACCCGCTCTGGTCGAAGTCCGGCCAGGGTAACCTTACCCCATTTTCTACCGCGCCCAATAATAGCATAAACAAGGCGCTAATCGTCCCCTTGGGATGCCGTGAGCAGCGGGCGCATCGCGGTGAGAAGATTGGCGAATATCTTGTTGTTGGCCGCCTCAAACTGGGCAAGCTTTTGCTTCATTTGCCAGCGCTGCATGGGCATGGCAAAGCACGCCGGGCAGTTCTCCGCAATCACCGGAAGGCCGGCGCTTGTGGCGAACGCTGCGGTCTGGCGCTCGCGCACGTAAATGAAAGGGCGGATCACGCGGATATCGCCTTCGTCGTTGACATAATGCGCGCGCATGGTGCGCAGTTTCCCCCCAAACATCGCGCTCATCATGAAAGTCTCGGCGAGGTCGTCGAGATGCTGCGCCAGCGCCAGCACATTGTAGCCTTCGCGCCGTGCCGCGCCGTAGAGCATGCCGCGCCGCATGCGCGAGCAAAATGCGCAGAACGAATTCTTCCCCATTTTTTGCTTCGCGAGTTCCAGCACCGGATAACTTTCATAGAAATACGGCACACCGAGTTCGGCCATGCGGCTCTTCAATGGTTCGGGATGATATTCAGGCGATTGAGGGTCCACGGTCGCGGCTGCGAGTTCAAATTTCACCGGCGATTTAGCCTTGAGATGCAGCAACACATGCAACAACGACAAACTGTCCTTGCCGCCGGAAAGCCCGAGCAAAACACGGTCACCCGGGCGAACCATCGCGTAATCGGCAATCGCCTTGCCGGTCAGACTTAACAATGTGCGCGGGGGTTTAATTGAGCTTGTTTTCATATGTTGATACTCCTGCCGCCATCGACTGCAATAATCTGTCCGGTGATATAAGGCGCATCGGCAATCAGGAAATACACCGCCTTGGCGATGTCTTCCGGATCGCCGACACGCTTCAATAGCGTCGAATTGATGATGCGCTGGCGCGATAGCTCGTCCGACCAAGCCTCGTCTTCCGGCCAGATGATGGCGCCGGGCGCCACGCCATTCACCCTGACTTCCGGCGCCAGCTCGCGTGCCAGCGAGCGCGTCAGGTTTACCAGCCCGGCCTTCGCCGTGCTATACACCACGTAATTCTTCATCGGCCGCTCGGCATGGATGTCCACGATGTTGACGATGCAGCCATGGTTTTTTTTGAGCTGTCCCACTGCCGCCTGCGAGAGAAACAGCGGCGCCTTAAGGTTGGTGCCGATGAGATCATCCCATGCCTTGTCGTTTATTTCCCCCACCGCCGTCGGGAAAAAGCTGGAAGCATTGTTGATCACCACGTCCATCTTGCCAAATCGCTTTACGGTATCGCCTACCAGGTTTGGCAGCATTGGCAAGTTGAGAAGGTCCGCTTGTATCAGCGCCACCGAATCGGTACGCTTCAGATTAAGTTCGGCTTGCAGCGCGCGGGCTTCTTTCGCCGAAGAGCGGTAATGCACCATGATGCTGGCGCCGTGCGCATGCAGGTTGCGGCAAATCGCTGCACCCACCCGTCTCGCGCCCCCGGTGATCAAGACGACTTTGCCTCGCACCCTGTTTCTCCGCTATATTCTGCTGGTGTTGAAAGCCGGAATTTTACAGCAATTTCCTGACCATTAGCGGCTGCCTAACCTTTCCAGCTCAATTCCCAAGCGATGCCGCCACTGCCACAACCCAGCACGCAAGCCATGCAGCACAGCAAATGGCTTACGCAGATGATACTCGAGGAGATTGAAGCAAGCGGTGGCTGGATTTCATTCGCCCGCTACATGGAACTCGCACTGTACGCCCCTGGGCTCGGTTACTACAGCGCAGGCGCAGAAAAATTCGGGGTTGCCGGCGACTTTGTCACCGCTCCCGACATGTCGCCGCTTTTTGCCCGCTGCCTGGCGAAACAAGTCTCGCAGGTGCTGTCCATCACTGCCGGAAACATTCTGGAATTGGGGGCCGGGACTGGAAAACTTGCTTGTGATCTGTTGCGCGACCTGGAAGCGCAGAACAAGGCGCCCGACCACTATTTTATCCTGGAAGCAAGCGGCGAATTGCAAAGCCGCCAGCAAGCATTGATCGGCATGCTACCCAAAAAACTTGCACAACGCGTGGAATGGCTCGACAAGCTGCCGCAGCATTTTGCCGGTTTGGTCCTGGCCAACGAGGTCTTCGATGCGCTTCCAGTGCATCTCGTCGCCTGGCGCAGCCAGGGCATTTATGAGCTTGGCGTCGCCCTTGCAGATGGAAAATTCTGCTGGAAAGAACGCCCTCTTGCCCAAGGGGAATTGTGCAATATCGCCTCAAGCCTGCAAGTGCCGGCTGATTATGTAAGCGAAATTCATCTTGCTGCGCGCGGCCTGATGCGCAGCCTTGCGGCGTTGCTGGATCTGGGTGTGATTTTGTTACTGGATTACGGCTTCGGCGCAGCCGAGTATTATCACCCGCAACGCAGCCGCGGCACGTTGATGTGTCATTACCGCCAGCAGGCGCACGACGATCCTTTTTACCTGCCGGGGCTGCAAGACATCACCTCCCATGTGAATTTCAGCGCCTTGGTTGAGAGCGCGGGAGACTTGCGCTTGCTCGGCTATACTACTCAGGCGCATTTTCTGGTGAACTGCGGCATCACCGGAATCCTGGGCGAAACCGCGCCGGACGATGCCGCTTACCTGCCCTTGGCTTCGGCAGCGCAAAAACTGCTGAGCCCGGCGGAAATGGGAGAGTTATTCAAGGTACTGGCGCTGGGCAAAGACATTTCGCAGCAACTCATCGGTTTTATGAGCGGCGACAAAAGCCGCCTGCTGTGAAATATTAACCAATCCACACTGCGATTATTCGGTTTGCTCGCCGTTTCACTGCGCGGTCAAGCCGCAATAATAAAACATCCCGCGCTGCATCACCTTGCCCTTGGTGAAGCGCAACCGGTCCTTCAACAGCGGGCTGTCGTAAACGAAGCTGTGAAATTCGCCATTCTCGCCGCAAGGGTCCACACCTGCGGGAAGCGCCTTGAAAAACTCGGAGTCCATCTCGCGGCCGGCAAACGAGGCATCAAGCGCCCGGCTGTCCACGCAGACGGTAACGCCCTTGAATCCCAGTTCCATGAATTCTCTAGCAAGCGCCTGGCTGTCGATGTTCCAAAGGGGAAACAGGGGTTGCACGCCGATTCTATCTAAAAAACTCTCCCGGTACGCACGTATATCCTCGAGAAAAATATCGCCAAAGGCAATGCTGTCCACGTTCCGACGCTTGAGCCGCTGCAGCATGCCGCCGAATTTTTCCTCGTAAACGGCATTGGCGGCGTCGCGCGGCACCTCGAGAGTATAGAGCGGAAAGCCTAAAGCGCAGGCCTGGGCTTCGAGCAGGGCCTGCGGCACTTCGTGCATGACGATTTTACTTTCGCCCGCGAGCACCGTAGTAATCAGCGCCAGGATTTCGTGCTCGCCCTGCTCGAGCAGCCTGTACAGCATGAGCATGCTGTCTTTGCCGCCGCTCCAGGATAAAACGATTTTTTGATTCATGTAGCGGGTATTGCGTGGTGCTTGAACGCCGCGGCTGCTGGAGATGTTAAACGCGGCGGCGATTTTGACCTGTCAGTCATCCGCATCCATCGCCATGAATAGATTGTTGAGGGATTCAGCGAGAGTGGGGTGGGCGAAAATTCCTTCCTTGATTTTTGCGTAGTGCACACCGCCCATCATCGCCATTTGCAGCACTGCCATGATCTCCCCGCCTTCGACACCCAATATGGTGCAACCCAATATCTGCCCGCTGTCCGCGTCCACGATGGCTTTCATGAAACCGCGCGTTTCTCCCATTTCAATCGCCCGTGCTACATGCGTCATCGGCAGCTTCGCGACGCGGAAGTTGCGTTTCTGTGCCCGCGCCTCGGTTTCGGTCAAACCCACGCTGGCGAGCTGCGGATCAATAAACATGGTGTTGGGCACGAGGCGCCCATCCACAGTGGCATTTCGGCCTTCCAACCAGTTTGCTCGCAGAATGCGGAAATCGTCATAGGAAATGTGCGTGAACGCGGGGCCGCCCTTGACATCGCCGATGGCATAGATGCCCGGAACGTTGGTTTCCAGTTTGTTGTTGACCTTGATAAAGCCCAGCTTGTCGGTCTCAATCCCCGGCGCCGCAAGATTCAATTCCGCTGTGCTGGGCACGCGCCCCAGCGCTGCGAGCAGGTGCGAGCCCGCCACCGTCTGCTCTCCCGCCGGCGTCCTGATGTTGACCTCGGTCCGTCCGTTCTGCTGCCGGGAAATCTGCACGACTTGCGCATTCAGCAAAATCTCAATGCCGTCCTGGCGCAGAATCTTCTGCACTTCCTCGGATACATCCGGGTCTTCGCGGTTGATCAGCCGGTCATCACGATGAATGATGGTGACGCGGCTGCCGAAGCGGCGGAACATCTGCGCGAACTCAAGGCCGATGTAGCTTCCGCCCAGCACCAGCAGATGCCCGGGCAGCGCCTGCAGCTCCATGATGGTGGAAGAATTCAGGGGCCGGGCTTCGCTCAATCCGGGCATCGGCGGCAGCGCGGGAGCGCCACCGGTGTTGATGACGATTCTGTCTGCGATCATTTCCCTCGTTCCGCCGCCGTTCAACCGCACCTCCACCGTGCGGTTATCCTTGAATCGCGCCACGCCGAAAATGAGCTCGAGATTGGGCGTCTTCTCCAGCCGGTCCTGTCCGCCTTTGCGGAAGCTTTCCACTATGGCTTTTTTGCGCGCGTGAACTTTGGCCATATCCACGCTCACGTCTCCGGCGTTGACGCCATAATTCGCGGCGCGGCGCGCCAGATAAGCAATGCGCGCGCTTGCCACCATGGTCTTGGTCGGTGTGCAGCCGACATTGACGCAGGTGCCGCCTACATGCTCGCGTTCGATCACTGCGGTTTTCCATCCGGATTTGGCGAGCGCAACGGCCAACGGTTTCCCCGACTGGCCGGTGCCGATGATGATTGCGTCGTAGTGTGCAGGCATATTGGTTCTTTTGCGCCGTGTTGAGTCTGGCACAATTGCAGATTAGCACAATATAATCACACGGATTCGGCACCCACCGTAACATGAACTTGGCATTCAACCATGCCCTTGCATCGCTGTTATTTATACTTCGCCACACTGCTGCTGGCCTCAAGCCAAGCGCCGGCCATTGAGCAGGCGAAAGACACCAGCACCACCGTCGAGAAATGGGAGCAAGGCCCGCACGGCTTGATGCTAAGCCACATCCTGCCACCCGGCCCAGATCCCAGGGAATTGCCCGAGCCGGATTCCGCGGGCGCACGGGCGCTGACCCGTTATTGCGTGCAGTGCCATTACCTCCCCAGCCCGTATATGCACACGCCTGAGAGATGGCAGGTGGTGGTGGAGCGCATGAACCGGCGCACGCAAGGCGAGGGCAACATGGGCATCTTGATGAAAGAACTGATGGAAGGCGTGCAAGCGCCCTCGCGGCAGGAACTCGATGCCTTGCTCGCTTACTTAGGCAAACACGGGCAGAAAGCGATAGATCCGGGCCAATACCCGGAACTCAAAACCACGGTCGCGGGCCGGACCTACAGTGAAGCGTGCATGCAATGCCATGAACTGCCCGATCCCAAACGGCATACCGCAAAAGAATGGCGGCTGGTGGTGGAACGCATGCAGAAGAACATAACATGGGTGGGTGTCATCAAAGGCAGAATCAGAAATCCGCATGAACTCAAGGTGCAGGACATCCTCGAATTCCTGGAGAGCCACAGCCGGTCAAATTAGAGGCTTTTTGGCACGGCCATGCCGCGCTGTACTGCGGGACGCGCCGCGATGATATCGAACCAGCGTTTGACGTTCGGATAATCCTCCAGCCGGATTTTGTGCCACTCAAAGCGCGCCACCCACGGAAAGGTCGCAATGTCGGCAATGGAATATTCGCCCGCAAGATAAGCGTGTTCAGCAAGGCGATGTTGCAGCACGCCGTAGAGGCGGGCGGTTTCTTTGGTATAGCGCTCGATGGCGTAAGGCACCGGTTCGGGCGCGAAACGCAGAAAGTGGTGCGCCTGACCGAAAAACGGGCCTATATTGCCCATCTGGAACAGCAGCCACTGTAACACTTCATAACGCAACAGCGCAGTATCAGGCATAAATCTGCCGCTTTTTTCCGCTAAGTAGATCAGAATCGCGCCGGATTCGAACATCTTGAATGACGCGCCATCCGGTCCTTCCTCATCAACTATCGCGGGAATCTTGCTATACGGGGAGATTGCGATGTATTCCGGCTTGAACTGTTCACCCTTGGTAAGATCAATGGGATGCACGCGGTAGGGGAGCCCGGTTTCTTCCAGCATGATGGAAATCTTGCGGCCGTTGGGGGTGGACCAAGTGTAGAGATCTATCATGCTCGATCCCTGGGCAATTTTTTAGTGAGCATCTTCTGGCCGTTTAAGCCTGGCGAAAATCCCGTTTAACAAAAGATAAACGCCAGTGGCTTCAAGCCACTGGCGTTGCCGTTCTCGTCCGATTAATTGGCCTTGGGTTTGTTGGCCTTGTATTCCTCGCGCTTGGCTTTCATGAAGTTGTGGATTTCCTCAAGCGAAACCGTGCCGTCCTTGTCGGTGTCTATCGCATCGAAGTTCTTGTAGACATGCGGCATGGCCTTGGCTTCTTCTTTAGTGAGCGTGCCGTCGTGGTCTTTGTCGGCCTTGTTGAAGCGCTCCTTGCCGCGCTCGTGTGCATCACCTTTATGGGATTTCATGAAAGCGCGGATTTCATCCATGGAAACGGTGCCGTCCTTGTCGGTATCGATTTCCTTGAAATGTTTGGCGACATGAGGCATGGCTTTGGCTTCCTCGTTGGTGAGCGTGCCATCGTTGTCCTTGTCGGCTTTCTTGAAGTGCTCCTCCATGCGGTACTTTATGTCTCCGGACTTTTCCGCGGGCCCGGCCAGCGCAAATGCGGGAACCAGTAGGAGCGAAATAAACAAAGCGGGTTTGAACATGGTGTTCTCCTTTAATGAAATTTCAAATGGTATAAACGTTTCGAGGCCGGTAGCGGTTTACACGGCGTGCTTGAGCCGGCTCTTGACCGCCGCAATCCGCGCCGCGCGCACTTTGGCTGCAATTTGGGCGGGTTTGCGAACACTCCTGGCTATCGCGCCCGCATTTACGCTTTGCGCGGCACGCAGGGCGCCTTGCAGGTATTTTGCCTGCGGGAAAGGTTTGTTTGCAAAACCCGGACGGCCATGGAAATCGCAGCCGCAGGCTTCAAGAAATTCAGCAAAGCGCTGCGGCTTGCGGAATGCGTCAAGCGCCTGAAGCAGGCTGATAAGGGTGGCAGGCTTGAGTTCCAGTGCGCGGTGCGCTTCGCCATGGTATTTGGCGGCGAGCAGCGCCAGATCGCGGCAGGCAGCGGGAACCCTGATGCGCTTGCACAGCACTTTGACCAGCTCTACGCTCTTGGCCTCGTGTCCGGGATGACGCGGCCATTGTCTGGGCGGCGTCACTCCCTTGCCGAGATCGTGGGTGAGCGCGGCAAAACGCACCGGCAGTGAAAAATTCTTTGATGCGGCATAGTCAACCACCAGCATGATGTGCGCCCCAGTGTCAATTTCCGGATGCTGCTCCCGGGGCTGCGGCACGCCGAACAAGCGGTCCACTTCGGGCAGGATTTTATTGAGCGCGCCGCTTTGGCGCAACACTTCGAACATGCGCGAGGGTTTTGCTTCCATCAACCCTTTCGCCAGCTCCTGCCATACCCGCTCCGCGACCAGCGCGTCCACTTCGCCGTTTTGCGTCATTTCGCGCATCAGCCCCAGCGTTTCTTTGGCGACGTTAAAACCGAAACGCGCAGCAAACCGCGCCACGCGCAAAACGCGCACCGGGTCTTCGGCAAAAGCCGGGCTGATATGGCGCAGAATGCCGGCTTCAAGGTCCTTCACGCCGCCGTAAGGGTCAATGATTCTGCCCCGCTCGTCCCTGGCGATGGCATTGATGGTGAGATCGCGCCGCGCCAAGTCATCTTCCAGCGTGACATCGGGGGCGGCATGGATTTTGAAGCCTTTGTAGCCGCGGGCAGTCTTGCGCTCGGTGCGCGCCAGCGCGTATTCCTCGTGGCTTTTGGGATGGAGGAACACCGGAAAATCCTTGCCCACCGGCTTGAAGCCCAAGCGCAACATTTCCTGCGGTGTGGCCCCCACCACCACATAATCGCGATCGGTCACTTTGAGACCCAAAAGCTCATCGCGCACTGCGCCGCCGACCGCATAAATTTTCATTGGCCTATATGAGTCAAGCCGGCCTTAGCGCCGCGCCTTGTAACGGAACCCGCGGTAGCGTCCGCGCGGCGTGCTTCCGGTGAGATACAACGGCACCACCGCTTCCAGCGCCGTCGGTTTGAAGCCGAAAATCTCCGGGAAATCGCACCCGCATACGCTATCCACTTTCATCGAATAGTAGTTATCGCGGGTCATCAGCTTTACCGGCAGAAATTCCATCGCCCATGCCTGCAAGTACGATAGCGAGTCGTTCAGGCCGATGATGCTGCGTCTGCGCCCGGTGAGTTGCGCGGCATATTCCACCAAATTGCGCAGCGTATACACTTTCGGCCCGCACAGGTCATAGCTCTTGCCGAAGGTCTCCAGCTTATCGAGGCTCAACACGAAAGCGTGCGCCACGTCTTCCACGAATACCGGCTGAAACCGCGCCCGCGGGCTGGCGAGAAACAGCACCGGAAAATATTTCAAAAGTTTGGCAAACAGGTTTAGAAATTTGTCCTCGCGGCCGAAAATCACCGAAGGGCGAAAAATGCTCAGCGCAAGCTCTTGCGCCGTTTGCCTGAGCGCGGCTTCCGCTTCGCCCTTGGAGCGAAGATAGCTGCTGGGGCCGTTGGCGTCGGCATTGAGCGCGCTCATGTGCACCATGCGCTTCACCCCCAGGCTTGCGCACATCCTGGCGATTCGCAGCGGCAGCTCGACATGTGCCCGCCTGAAATCTCCGCTGCGCTCTTCGTGCAAAATGCCCACCAGGTTGATTGCCGCGTCCATGCCCTTGAGTATTTGCCTGAGCTTCTCGTCATCGTGGACATCGGCTTGCACCACATCCACCGTAGGCAGGACGATGAGCTCTTTGGCACGCTCGCGGTTGCGCGTCGGCACGCGCACGCGGCGTCCCTGCGCGGCAAGCAGGTGCACGATATGCCTGCCTACAAATCCGCTGCCACCGATGACACAAACGTTATTGATCTGCATGGGTGTCGTGCGAGCAAAATCAAAAAACCGCTGCCGCCGATTACCTTTTGTCCCGCAGCGCCTGGTTTTGCGAGCGCGCCGGAATGGTGCCGAGCAGGGTTTTCAGCGAAGGCGTTTCTTTGGCAAAGGCGCCGGCGTAATACAGCGTGTTGCTCAACACCTTTTTCACGTAATCGCGCGTTTCATTGAGAGGAATGCTTTCCACATAAATCGCGCCTTCCATCGGCGCATCCATGCTCCACTGGCGGGCGCGTGTCGGTCCTGCGTTATATGCCGCTGAAGCAAGCGCCAGCAGGCCGCCGGAAATATCCAGCATGTGTTTCAGGTAATGCGTGCCGAGATTAAGGTTGGTGTCCAGATCATTCACCCGCGAATGGCGGTAACCTTTGTGGCCGATGCGTCTTGCCATCCATTGGGCGGTCGCGGGCATGAGTTGCATCAGCCCGCTCGCGCCGGCGTTGGAATGCGCCATAACGGTAAACCGGCTTTCCTGGCGGATGATGCCATACAGCCAGGCTTCGTCGAGATTCGATTGGTTCACGTATTCCTGCATCAGTTCGCGGTAGGGGGCAAGATAGCGCATGCTAAAATCGTGCAGCTGCACCGTTCTGTTGGCAGTAAAAATAGCGCGTTCATAAAGCTCATTGCGCCTTGCCACTTCGGCTGCGGCAAGCAGTTGCCTGTCGTCGAAGTTGCGGATGGTCCATTGCCATTCCAGGTTTCCTTCATAACGCAAATCCAACCGGTACAAGGCGAGCGCGCGTTGTATGCCTGGCAGTTGCTGCATTGCTGACAATTCCGCATCGCTGGGCCTGTAGGCAATGACGGGCGCGCGGTACACATTTCCGAGCTCCTCGCCCGCCAGCTGCCCGTAGTAATGATGCTCGCTGCTCAATGACTGAAAAATCCCATCGGCCTCAATATTTTTTCCCAGTGCTTGGAGCGCCCGCGCCTTCCAGTAACGCCAGTTGGCTTCGCGACGTTCCAGCGGGGACATGGCCTCAATTCCGGCGAGCAGGGCCTCCCAGTTCTGCGCGCGAAGGGCGGCGCGCGCCTTCCATGCCAGCTGCTGCTCGTTAAGCAGGCCGACCGGAACCTCGCCATACCAGGAGAGCGAATCGGGATCGTGCTTTAGCGCAGCGCAGTAAGCTACCTGGGCCCACGCATAACTACGTTCCTGCTCATTGAACAGGTTGCTCAACTTTTTCAAGTAGGCAACCGCCTGCTGAGGCTCGGTGCGCGCCAGCCGGTACAAGGCAAACATCCTGAGTTCGCGCCCCAAGCGGGTTTCCAGGTTGTAACTGGGTTTGGCTAAATAACGCTCGGGCCTGTCGGCGATGCTTTTAATGAGCCGCGGGTTGGGCGCGTCTTTTGCCGGCAGGTACTGGATGATGCGCTTGGCTGCGCCGGTGTCGCCCGCTTCCAATGCAAGGCGCAGCCGTTGCCATACGTCTTCCAGGCCGAGCACCTTGTGCGTGAACATCGCTTCGAACAGGAACGCGCAACTGTCCGGCTGCGTTTGCGCCGAAAACCACAGCGTCCGCGCTTCCAGCAGGGCGGTGTCGTCGTTGTTATGCAGCCGTCCCTGCAAGGCATAACAGGTCAGCTCGACGCTTTCACCGAGGAGCAGAGGAAACTCCGCGCTGAATAGGCTCCACTCCTGCTTCTTGGCAAGCACCTTGAGCCATTCCGCCCGCAAACGGTCGGCGAGCAGGGTGTCGCCGTATCGCCACATGAAAGCGCGTACGGTTTCGGGAGTAGCATCCTCCAACCGCGCACGCAATTGCCAATAAGCCACATACGGCTCGAGAACATAGCCTTGCAGGCGCTTGGCGTACTCATCTAAACGGGCGATGTTACCGACCACATAGGCTTCGCGCGCCGCCACGAAATTTTCGCCTTGGTCCGCATGCACAGGCAGGGCGAACGAAAACGCAATGCAAAGCGTAAACAAAAACTTTGGCATTCCTGCTATATTCCTCGTGTTACCCAAGGTTTAGGATACCACAGCCCTGCTTTTCTAACAGCATGGATTGCATGGAACAAACGATGGACGTTGCACAACTCAAAGCGTGGCGCAGACAATTGCGCGCTGAACTGATTGCCAGGCGCATTGCGGCGAATCCCGAGGAGCGCGCCCGCTGGAATGAAGCGATCAGCAGCCACCTGCTGCGCGCCTTTCCTAATCTGGCGCATGGAGTGGTTGCTTTCTGCTGGCCCCACCAAAATGAATTCGATGCGCGCTTCCTGATGCATGAGCTGCGAAAACGCGGCGCGATTACCGCCCTGCCGGTCGTAGTGGCCCCAAAAACGCCGCTGATTTTCCGCGAGTGGCACCCCGGCGTGAAAATAGCCAAAGGCGTGTACGACATTCCTTATCCTGTGGATTCGGCGGAGTTGACCCCCGACACCGTGCTGGTGCCGATGAACGGCTTTGACGAGCAGGGCCACCGGCTTGGCTACGGCGGCGGCTATTTCGACCGCACTCTGGCCAGCCTGAAAAAACACCCTTGTGTCATCGGGGTGACCTACGAGCTGGCAAGAGTGCCAACGATTCAGCCGCAGCCCTACGATATTCCGATGGATTACATAGTCACCGAGCGCGGTGTGTATGAGCGAAGCAGCGGCAAAATTGAATTACTCACCCGATCGCCCAGGATTATTTTGGTGGCAAAAAAGATTAATCCTGGCTTTCAGCTTAAGAAAAGCTTGTAAGCCGGGTTCCTGGATTCATCCCAATAGGCGTAGCCGAGCTTGGCGAGAAAGTGGCGGAATTCCGCCATCTCTTGCGGCGGCACCTGCATTCCCACCAGCACGCGTCCGTAATCGGCGCCGTGGTTGCGGTAATGAAACAGGCTGATGTTCCAGTCGGAGCGCATGCTGTTCAAAAACTTCATCAGCGCGCCCGGCCGCTCCGGGAATTCGAAGCGGTAAAGCAACTCGTTGTCGGCGAGCGACGCGTGGCCACCCACGAGATGGCGAACGTGAAGTTTCGCCATTTCGTTGTCGGAAAAATCCAGAGTGCGCAAGTGATGCCGCTCCAGCATGGCGACCAATTTCGCGGTCTCCTCGCTGTCATGCACCTGGATGCCGACAAAGATGTGCGCCTCCTTGGGGTCGGCAATGCGGTAGTTGAATTCGGTGATGTTACGCTTGCCCAGCAGCGAGCAGAATTTCTTGAAGCTGCCGGGGCGCTCGGGAATAGTCACCGCGAGAATGGCTTCGCGTTTTTCGCCAAGCTCGGCGTTTTCCGCAACAAAACGTAGCCGGTCGAAATTCATGTTGGCGCCGCAGGCGATCGCAACCAGGGTTTTGTCCCTCAGCTTTTCCCGCTCGGCATACGCCTTGGCGCCGGCAATCGCCAGCGCGCCCGCCGGCTCCAAGATAGTGCGGGTGTCCTCGAACACATCCTTGATCGCGGCGCAAATGGCGTCGGTATCGACCAGCACCATCTCGTCCACATACTGCTGACACAAGCGGAAGGTTTCCCTGCCCACTTCCCTGACCGCGACACCGTCGGCAAATAATCCCACTTGGCTGAGTTTCACGCGCCGGCCGGCTTTCAAAGAACGCGCCATAGCGTCGGCATCTACCGGCTGCACGCCGATAATTTTGATTTCCGGACGCAGTCGTTTGACATACGCCGCCACGCCTGAAATCAGTCCGCCGCCGCCCACCGCGACAAAAATGGCGTGAATCGGACGCGTCCACTGGCGCAAAATTTCCATGCCTATGGTGCCCTGGCCGGCAATCACGTCCGGGTCATCGTAGGGGTGCACGAATGTGAGCTTGCGCACTTTTTCCAGCTTGAGCGCGCGGGCATAGGCCTCGTCGTAGGAATCGCCGTGCAATACCACTTCAGCACCGCGCGCCACCACCGCCTGCACCTTGATCTGAGGCGTGGTGGCCGGCATGACGATGACTGCTTTGCAGCCGAGCTTTTGCGCGGCAAGCGCCACACCCTGCGCGTGGTTGCCTGCTGAAGCTGCAATCACGCCGCGCTTTAGCACCGCCACCGGAAGTTGCGCCATTTTATTGTAGGCACCGCGCAGCTTGAATGAAAACACTTGCTGCATGTCCTCGCGCTTGAGCAGCAGGCGGTTATGCATGCGCGCCGAGAGATTAGGAGCGAGCTCCAGGGGCGTTTCCTGCGCAACTTCGTAGACGCGGGAAGCAAGAATTTTTTCCAGATAATCTTTGCGCATCGTTGGCACACCGATCAACAAACCGAAAGGGTATCAGGATTAATGCCAAACCAGAAGTGGGGGCGCCAAGAACTGGAGAGTGTTAAATTGTGTAAAACACGGCTTATAGTTATTCTAAGGAAACCGTCCATTAGGGAACCTCTGATTAAGTCCCGCGTGGCCGCGACGGTGGCTTTCCGGGATGGGATGCGCGAAGCGAGGCGCAGCCAATGGCTACCCCCCTTGGCAAGCCGAGCGACAAAGCAGACCGCCCGGAAAGCCCCGTCCCATATGGGTTGCGGTAAAATGCGGCGTCTGCGTCGTTGCGCTCCTCGGCTTCGTAGTCCCGGCTACGACCTTCGTCGCGCGCCTCGCAGCCATCCGCATTTTGCCAGCAACGCGGTTCACGAAGGACTTAATCAGAGGTTCCTTAGGGATTTGAACACATGACACAGGATGAATTAAAACAAGCCGCGGCACGCGCCGCTATTCAATATGTGCCTGACGGTTGTACCGTCGGCGTGGGCACCGGCTCCACCGCAAACTATTTCATTGACGAGCTCGGCAAGATCAAACACAAGCTGGAAGGCGCGGTGGCGAGTTCCGAAATCACCGCGCGGCGCCTGAAAAGCCTCGGCATTCCGGTGCTGGATTTGAACGGCGTGAACGAGCTTGCGGTTTATGTGGACGGCGCCGACGAAATCACCCGGCATCTGCACATGATAAAAGGCGGGGGCGGAGCATTGACGCGAGAGAAAATCATCGCCGCGACGGCGCGCAAGTTCCTATGCATCGCCGACCAAAGCAAGCTGGTTGATGTGCTCGGCAAATTCCCGCTACCGGTGGAAGTGATACCGCTGGCACGAGGCTATGTGGCGCGCGAGCTGGTTAAATTGGGCGGATTCCCCGAGCTGCGCGCAGGCTTCACCACCGACAACGGCAACATCATCCTCGACGTGCATGGCATGCAGATTCTCAATCCGGTGGAGCTCGAGGCCAAGCTCAACCAGATCACCGGCATGGTATGCAACGGCATTTTCGCCAAGCGGCCTGCGGACGTCTTGCTATTAGGCTGCGCGGACGGCGTCAAAACTTATACTTGAGGGAACCTCTGATTAAGTTCTCCGCGAATTGCGTTGCGGGCAAAATTAGAGACAAAAACGTTTTATTTCGTTTGCCCGGGCGCCACATAGCCGGCAGCGACATCGGCGCCGGCGCCGAAAAAGTGTTTCTCCATCTGCTCCGCGAGATACTTCCTGGCCTTGGCATCTGCCAGGTTCAACCGGTTCTCGTTGACCAGCATTTTCTGGTGTTCAAGCCAGGCTTTCCAGGCTTCTTTCGAGACATTCTCGAATATGCGTTTCCCCAACTCCCCCGGGTATGGCGGGTAATCGAGGCCTTCTGCTTCGCGCCCGAGTTTGAGGCATTTCACCATTCTCGCCATTTCATTCTCCGCGACTCTTGTCCGGGTTTGATGAACCTCGCTCAGACCTTGGTTACCACCACATGGCCGGAGTGCGGTTTTTCCAGATAATAACCCTGCACCATGTCCACACCAAAGCCCATCACCATCTCCAGAGTTTTGCGGTCTTCAACCGATTCTGCCACGGTGGTCTTATGCATGCCGCGCGCTACATCAATGATGGCCTTGACGAATACCTGGTTGTCTTGATCATTGGGCAGACTGCGAATGAACAGGCCATCTATTTTCACGATGTCCACGTTCAGATGCTTGAGGTAAGCAAACGAGGAGAAACCGCTGCCGAAGTCATCCAGGCAAACCCCGCAGCCCGTCTGGTGCAGGGCTTTAATGAAGCGCTGCGCGTTATGCAAATCCGTCACTGCAGAAGTCTCGGTAAGTTCCACCATTAGCCGTTTCGGGTCGACATCGAGCTTGTTCAGCGTATCGCCGATGAACCGCGGTAATTCCGGATCAGCGAGCGAGCGTCCGGAGACATTCACTGCGACCGGGGGAATGGCCGAAGAACTCGCAAGCAAAGTGACCATCTTATTGATCACCCAGCGGTCGATTTCCAGGATGATGCCGCTTTTTTCCGTGAGCGGAAGGAAGGCCGCCGGCATGATCACGTCGCCCGACTCATCTTTCATGCGCACCAGCGCCTCGATATGCGAAAGCCGGCCGTCAACAGCATGGAACACGCCCTGGAAATCCAGGTACATCAGGTCATTCTGCAGGGCGCTGCGGATGCGATCGTTCCAGGCAATGCGCGACAGCATTTGTCTCGAGCTGTCGCTGGTGGGGTGGTAGACGCGCCACGCGTTTTTGCCGGCCTCCTTGGCCTGGTACATCGCGGCGTCGGCATGCGCCACCAGTTCTTCGGCGTTCTCAGCGTGATCGGGAAACACCGCTATACCCAAGCTGGTGGTAAGCCTGAGGTTCTGCCCTTCGAAATGGAACGGGATTTGCGAAATGGAATGCACCATCCGTTCAGCCACTACGTGCAGCTCGTTTTCAGCGACATCCGGCACCAGAATCGCGAACTCATCCCCGCCCAAACGGCTGAAGATTTCATTGCGCCGCACCTGCGCGTTCATTTCGCCGGCAACGCGGATGAGTATCGCGTCGCCGGCGCGATGGCCATAGGTATCGTTGATATACTTGAATTCGTCGAGGTCGAAAAACAGCAGCCCCACCGTCGAATTGCGGCGTTCCGCTTCCGCGATCATGCGTCCCAGCTCTTCCTGGAAGCGGTGGCGGTTATACAGGCCGGTAAGCGCATCGCGCTCCGCAAGATAGATTAACTGCTCCGCGGTGCGGCGCTCCTGCGTAATATCTTTGTAAACCCAGAGTCTGCCGAGATGCTGCCCGTCCTCCGCAGGCACCAGGTAGGTGGTCTCCAGCAGCATGCGGCCGTCGGCCAAGGTAAATTCATATCCCTTGGAATTCTCCTCGGCGGCGGACATCTGCAAGACATGTTGCGCGTATTCTTGGGGGCGGGCCACCTGCTTGGTGACTACGGCCAGCAAATTCTCGGTATTCATGCCGTGGAGATCTATCTCCTGAGTGAAACCCCAAACCCGCGCTAGTGTCGGGTTGTAGTAGGCGACGCCTTCCTTGCCTACAAACAAAATGCCCATGTCCATCGCCGTGAGCAGAGAAATAAGCCGCGTCCGCTCTTCCTGCGCTCGCTGGATATATTGGTGTTGGCTGCCCTGCGTGAGTTCGAGCTGTTTTACCGTCGTCTGCAAATCGAGCTCGACTTTCTTGCGCTCGGTGATGTCGCGAATGCTACAGCGAACACCCAGGTACTCACCCTGGCTGCCGTAAATCGGTTGCCAGGTGGCTGCCGCCCAGAAGCTCGAGCCATCCTTGCGCCGCACGCGGAATTCAAGATCACTGCCTTTCGTGCCCCGGGTAATTTGCCGCGAGAATTCGCGAAAGCGCGGGACGTCTTCCGGGTCAATAATCGCCGCCGGAAAATCCTCCATTGCCAGACATTCCTCGGGCAGGTAACCCGTCAGCCGCTGCACTGAAGGGTTCACCCATACCGCTTTGCCCTTGGGGCCGGTCCACAGCTCCCAGTCATGGCTGTAATCGGCGATAGCGCGAAATGTCGCCTCTCCCTCGCGCAACTCCTTAACCCGATTCTGCACCGCCTCAGCCATAACGTTGAAGGTGGAGGTAAGCTTGCCCACTTCATCGCCGGAAGCCACCGCCACCCGCACTGCGTAGTTGCCGCTTGCCACGGCCCTCCCGGCGTCTACGAGCTCCCTTAGATGCTTGGTCAGCCAGTAACCCAAGGCAAGGAATAACAGCAAAGAAAGCGCCACCTCGCCCCCGGCGATCACCAAGCTTTCCCAGAACAGCTTTTTCTTTGCTGCGCTCAGGTAAGCTGTGGAAATACCCAAATGCAAACTGCCGTAGGTCTTGCCATCCCGTTCGATGGGAATCCAGGCATCGTACAGATTGGGGGTGCCGGCTGCCGGCAACTGGTGCTCGCCTCCGGCGATCGGGTTGCCTTTGTCATCGAAAAGCAGCGCATACAGCAACCCTTCTTGGATCTGGGTATCGGCGAGAATCTGTTTGGCTGAGGCCACATTGCCCTGAGCAAGCGGCGTGGCCAGAGAGGCGCTGAGCAAGGGGAAGAGCAGCTTCACCCGGGATCTTGCCTGCTCATCCAGCACGTTATCAATCAGCCAAATGCTGTTGGCAACCAGCAGCGTCAACATTACCACTTCCACCAGCACAGTGATCAGCACCAGTTTCAGGCGCAACGATTTTGTTCGTAAAAACCACTTCACGGGTTTCGTCCTCCCAAGCGCCGCCAGTGCAGCGATTGGCTCTTATATTTTTTCAAAGCCGGTTCACCAACACCTTGGAACGGCGCTGGTAGTTGTAAAGCGCCTGCTTCTGCATCGGCAGCTGTTCCACTGCGGCTTCCTTGAAGCCGCGTTCGATAAACCAGTGCGCGGCACGCGTGGTGAGCACAAACAGTTTGCGCATGCCGGCCTCGCGCGCCTGTTTTTCAATGCGCTGCAACAGGATATCACCGCAGCCCTTATTGCGGTATTTCTGCTGCACCACCAGGCAAGCCAGTTCTCCGGCGCCATCGCGCGCAAAAGGATAAAGCGCTGCGCAGCCGATAATCACGCCGTCGTGCTCCATCACACTGAAGCGGTCCATTTCCATTTCCAGCAATTCGCGCGGGCGCCGCACCAGCACACCCTGCTTTTCCAGCGGCTCGATCAGCGCGAGTATGCCCCCCACATCTTCAATCCGCGCCTGGCGCAGTTTTTCCACCCCCGCCGGCGTCACCATGCTGCCTATGCCTTCGTGGGTGAACAATTCGAGCAGCACGGCGCCGTCCACGTGGCGCGACAACAGATGCGCGCGCGCAACCCCTTGGCGACAGGCGCGCGCCGCGCACGGCAGATATAGCCTAACATCGCCGGATAATCTTGTCTTTTTGGTCAATAACCGGTCCGCCTCCGGCACCGTGAGTTCGTTGAGCGGCTTGCCTGAAGCATCAGTAACGCCGTCCTCGTCCATCAGAAATATCAGCTTGTCTGCGCCAAGTGCAATCGCAGCGGAAGTCGCGACATCTTCCAGGGCAAGATTGAAAATCTCGCCGGTGGGAGAATAACCGAGCGGCGAAAGCAGCACCATTTCCCCCTCATTCAGGCGTTTCCCGATCGCGGCCGCATCAATTTTCCGCACCTCTCCGGTATGCTGCAGGTCCACGCCTGCAATCACGCCCATGGGCTTGGCAATGACAAAGTTACCGCTGGCGACGCGGATTTGCGCGCCTGCCATTGGTGAATTCGGCAGTCCCATTGACAGCAGCGCCTCGATTTCAACGCGTATGCGGCCGACCGCTTCCTTGGCGCATTGCAAAGCGGTATTGTCGGTAACGCGCAAGTCTTTCACGTAACGGCTCGCATGACCCAGCGCATTGAGCCTCGCTTCGATTTGCGCGCGCGCGCCGTGCACCAGCACCAGGCGCACCCCAAGGCTGTGCAACAGGTTGAAATCATGAGTCAACGCGACAAATCCGCCGTCGCTCACCACTTCGCCGCCGAAAGCGATTACGAAAGTGTGCCCGCGGAATGCGTGTATGTAGGGGGCAACCGAGCGCAGCCATTGCACGAATGCCATTGCGTCGGTGGGAGTGGTGTGCGGCATAGTTAAACGGGAAGACCGGATAATACGGCCAACTGTTAGGGTTTTTACGCCATCATAGTGGATAAGCACTTCAAGGAAAAGCAACACCGATATGGCGGCTTGCCATGCGAAACCAAAGCGACTACAGTAAGGCCGCAGTCAATACATCATTATTATTGTGAGTAGCATGAGCATGCGGTGTTTTTCATCAATCGTATCCCGCCTTACCCTGGGGCTGATGGTGTTCGCCCAGTTAAGCCTGGTTGCGCACGCCTGCACGCTTCCTGATTCGGCGCCGCGCGGTGCTTTCAACCCGGCCGCGGACGCTGTTTGCCACCATGCAGACAAGTTCAACCCCAATGCTTGTCTTACACACTGCACCCAAGCGAATCAAACTTCCGGTGCTTATGAAGTACCTGCCATGCCCGCAGCAACTCTGCCGGTACTGCGGCTTGCCTTGTTTGAAGTGGGCGCTACGCCAGCAGTGCCTGCGCAGCCAGTTCCACATACCGAACCGCCGCAAACCATCCTTTATTCGCGTTTCCTGAATTAGCCTCCGCTTAAGCATT
>JBGQCF010000026.1:0-30292 GCA_041495205.1 Gammaproteobacteria bacterium | reverse complement strand
GCCCCCGTACTTCTTGGCCAGTACCATGGTCATCGCCGCCGTGAGCGTGGTCTTGCCATGATCCACGTGCCCGATCGTCCCGACGTTTACGTGCGGCTTGGTCCGCTCAAATTTGCCTTTTGCCATATGCGTTTCCTTAATCTTTGATGCTTAAGTCCCAGATATTCAAACTTTGGAGCCCATGACCGGGATTGAACTGGTGACCTCTCCCTTACCAAGGGAGTGCTCTACCACTGAGCTACATGGGCAAACACCGGTCCGCTATTCGAAACTGGAGCGGGTGAAGGGAATCGAACCCTCGTCGTAAGCTTGGAAGGCTTCTGCTCTACCATTGAGCTACACCCGCTAAAACGAGCCGGATCACGGCATTAAAAGCCTTTCCGCAACGCTGCCTCGGTTGCATTTAGTTCGACTGCCTCCGCCCTCGAAGTGAAATGGTGGAGGGGGAAGGATTCGAACCTTCGAAGGCAGAGCCGTCAGATTTACAGTCTGATCCCTTTGACCGCTCGGGAACCCCTCCGTAACGAAACCGGTAATTATCCTAATTCACTGCCAAAATGTCAATTAAGCTCTCGACTTATAGGTGTTAAGCGAGGAGGCCAAGCCGTAAGTTTCCACCAAATTCTCAGCGCAATCGCTGCAACGGGCCGATAACAAGCGTTAAATTTCAAAATCACTTCCCGATTCGCTACAATCATTGGTTCCCGATCAAAGCTATCTTTCCGTTCGAGCCAAGCACATGGATGACATTCCAACACTGCGCCGCATACTCAAGCAAAATAAGACTGTAGCCGTGGTGGGGCTCTCGGCAAACTGGTACCGTCCCAGCTATTTCGCCGCGAAATATCTGCTTGACCACGGCTTTACGGTGATTCCGGTCAACCCAACCCATACCGAAGTGCTGGGACTCAAGTGCTATCCCGGCTTGCGCGACATTCCGCAAAAAGTGGATATCGTTGATTGCTTCCGCAAAGCCGAAGATATTCCACCGCTTGCCGACGCTGCGATTGCCATCGGCGCCAAGGTGCTGTGGATGCAGCTCGGCATCATCAACGAAGCCGCTGCGGAGAAAGCCAGGAAAGCCGGACTGGAAGTGGTCATGAACCGCTGTATCAAGATTGAGTACGCACGTCTCTTCGGGGGCTTAAGTTTTGTGGGCGTGAACACCAAAATCATTTCCGCCAAGCGGCCGCTATGGTTGCCCTATTGATCCGAGTTTTCATCCCGCTCTTGGCCACTCTTGTCTTACCGGCGGCCTACGCTCGTGACGAGTATGAGTTACTGCGACAGCGAATGGTGCAGGAAATCGCGGCGATGACCACTGACACTGGTTTTGAGACCGGCAGAACAGCGCTTGACGAGCGGGTGCTCGCGGCGATGCGAAAAGTCGAACGCCATAAATTTGTGCCGCCGGGCGAGGTCGTCAACGCCTATCAGAACCGCCCGCTTCCCATTGGCCATGGCCAGACCATTTCCCAGCCCTATATTGTTGCGCTGATGACCGATCTCATGCGAGTGCAACGAAATCATACCGTGCTCGAAATCGGCACCGGCTCCGGATACCAGGCGGCAATCCTCGCCGAACTTGCCAAAGCGGTCTACACCATTGAAATCATCGAACCGCTCGGAAAGCAAGCTCAAGAACGCTTGCAAAATTTGGGTTACCGCAACGTGTTAACCAAGGTCGGCGACGGCTATTACGGCTGGGAGCAGTATGCGCCTTTCGATTCGATTATAGTCACCGCGTTAGCGAGCCATATTCCTCCGCCGCTGGTCAAGCAACTCAAGCCGGGCGGTAGGATGGTGATTCCGGTTGGGACGCAGTTTCTCACCCAGTACTTGATGCTGGTGGAAAAAAATCTGGATGGCACGGTTTCAAGCAAACAGCTTCTCCCGGTGAGGTTCGTCCCGCTGACTGGTGGCCATTAACCTGAAATCAACAGCATTCACCGCAGAGGACGCGAAGGACGCAAAGGAAAACAGGGTAGACTCAAAAAGCAAAAAACAGGAATGATGAGCGCCGCATACTCGCAATCCTATTTGCCTATTAGCTTTTGCATTAGCATCTTTCTCTGCGTCCTCCGTGGTTAAGAGGGTTTTATGGGTGATCCCCGGACACCGCCGCTTTTTTCCATCGCGCTGCTCTCAGCAGCGGTGCTCGGCTACGAAATCCTGTTGATGCGGCTGTTGTCCATCATCCAATGGCATCACTTCGCCTACATGATCATCAGCGTCGCTCTATTGGGTTATGGCGCGAGCGGCGCTCTGGTGAGCCTCGCGCAACACAAACTTAAGCAGCGCTTTGCTTACGTCTTCGTGACGTGTGCCGTGCTGTTTGGAGTTTGCGCGGTGGGGTCTTTCCTCTTGGCGCAGCGGGTGCCGTTTAATCCACTGGAATTTTTGTGGGACCCCCGCCAGCCTAATTATCTACTGCTGATTTACCTGCTGCTTTTTCTGCCTTTTTTCTTCGCCGCGAACTGCATCTGCCTTACTTTTTCTGTATTTCCCGATCACATTCATCGCATTTACAGCTTCGACATTCTTGGCGCCGGCGCGGGAAGTCTTGGCATCGTCGCCGCACTCTTTGTTTTTTCCCCGCTCGGCGCGCTGAAGTTATTGGGCGCGGCGGGGTTTGCGGTCGCGGCGCTGGCCTGTGTGGAGTGCAAGCTGCGTCCGCGCTGGCTGCCTGCGTTGTTATCGCTGGGCGCGGTGCTGATGCTGCTGGCTTGGCCCGGGGATTTGAGCGAACTGCGTCTTTCTCCCTACAAAGGTTTGAGCCAGGCCTTGCAAGTGAAGGACGCGCGGATAATCGAGCAGGTTTCCAGCCCTCTGGCTCTCGTCACTGTGGTTGAAAGCCCGCTGATTCCGTTTCGTCATGCGCCCGGCTTGAGTTTGAACGCCAGCGGCGAGCCGCCGCCGCAATTGGGGATTTTCAGCGATGGCGACTCGATGAGTGCGCTCAACCGTTTTGAACAACGGCGCGAAACCTTGAGCTATCTCGACTACCTCACTTCCGCGCTTCCCTATCATCTGTTCGATAATCCGCGAGTTTTGGTGCTTGGGGCGGGAGCCGGCACGGACGTGTTGCAGGGGATTTATCACCGGGCTAAGCAAATTGACGCGGTTGAACTCAATCCGCAGGTGGTGGACTTGGTGCAGCACAGATTCGCCGGTTTTTCGGGAAAACCCTACAGCGCACCGGGGGTTCGGGTATTTGTCGCCGAGGCGCGCGGTTTTGTCGCGGCAAGCCGCGAGCAGTACGATCTCATCCAGGTCGCGCTGGTTGATGCCTTCGGCGCTTCGTCCGCGGGTCTTTATGCACTATCCGAAAGCTATCTATACACCATTGAGGCGTTCCAGGATTATCTTCGCCATTTGAAGTCTGGCGGAATGCTGGCGCTGACACGCTGGGTCACGCTTCCACCGCGCGACTCGCTCAAACTCTTCGCCACCGCGGTCGCCGCGCTGGAGCGGGATGGAGTTTTGCAGCCCGGAAAGCAGCTTGCTCTCATCCGCGGCTGGAATACCAGCACTCTGCTGGTGAAAAACGGCGAGTTCAGCGAATCCGAGATTGCCGCGATCAAAACCTTTTGCCGTGCACGTTCTTTCGATGTGGAATATTACCCGGGAATTGGCGAGTCTGAAGCCAACCGTTACAACGTTCTGGATCAGTCGTATTATTTTGAGGGCGCGCAGGCGCTGCTCGGCACGCAAAGGCAGGATTTCCTGGAGCGCTACAAGTTTGACGTCACGCCGACCAGTGACGATAAACCCTACTTCTTCCACTTTTTCAAATGGCGCGTTCTGCCTGAATTCCTTTCACTAAAAGACCGTGGCGGGTTGCCGTTGCTGGAATGGGGTTATCCCCTGCTCGTCGCCACTCTCGCTCAGGCGCTGCTGGCAAGCCTGGTGCTGCTTATCGTTCCGCTTTGGGTGATGGAATTGCGCCGGGAAAAAACGGCGGCGCCCGCAGTTTCGCGCTTACGCGTTGGCTGGTATTTCTTAGCCGTCGGCCTTGCCTTCATGTTCATCGAAATCGCGTTCATTCAGAAATTCATTCTGTTCCTGAGCCATCCGATTTACGCTGTGGCGGTGGTGCTGTGCGCATTTTTGATATTCGCGGGCTTAGGCAGCCGTTTCTCCCGGCGTGTAGTGCAAAAAAACCAAACCATGCCGTTTTGGCCGGTGGTGTGGGTGGTGTTTGCAATTTGCCTGGTGGCTGTCGTCTACCTCGCGGCGCTTCCGGTCCTGTTCAAGCAATTCATAGGCCTCCCGGACGCAGCAAGAATCACGATCTCCGTTGCTCTCATCGCGCCGCTCGCTTTTCCCATGGGAATGCCTTTCCCCTTGGGGCTTGGCTTCGTTGCAGGCCACTCGGAGCAACTTGTGCCCTGGGCCTGGGGTATCAATGCCTGCGCTTCGGTGGTGGGCGCGATTCTCGCCACGCTGCTCGCAATCCATCTCGGATTTACGGTGGTGGTCGTTATGGCGCTTGGTTTTTATGTATTGGCGGCAGCATCGTTTCCTCAATCGGATACTGTAAAATCACCATCTACGTTCAAGAGGAATCGCTTTCATGGCTGACAGAAAATTCGGTTTCGGCACTTTGTGCCTCCACGCCGGCCAACTGCCGGACCCCGCTACGGGCTCACGCGCGGTGCCCATTTACCAGACCACGTCCTATGTTTTCGACAGTCCGGATCACGCGGCGAGTCTGTTCAATCTACAAACTTTCGGCAACGTCTATACGCGGCTGATGAATCCCACTACCGCGGTGTTCGAGGAGCGCATGGCAGCATTGGAAGGCGGGCGCGCCGGGCTGGCTCTGGCTACAGGTATGGCGGCACAGATGATTGCGCTGTTCACCCTGCTTGAGCAAGGAGACGAGCTGGTTTCCGCAAGCACTTTATACGGCGGCACCTATTCGCAGTTCGAAGTGAGCTTCAGAAAACTCGGCATCAACACCAAGTTCGTCAATCCCGACGACCCGCAGAATTTCAAAAAAGCACTCAGCAAAAAAACCAAAGCGATTTACGCTGAGACCATTGGCAATCCGCTGATGAACGTGCTCGATATCGAACCGGTCGCGGCAATTGCCAAGGATGCCGGCATCCCGCTGATCATAGACAATACATTCCCCTCTCCCTATTTGTGCCGGCCTATCGAGCATGGCGCCGACATCGTGGTGCATTCCGCGACCAAATACCTCGGTGGACATGGCACCACCATGGGCGGGGTCATCGTCGAATCCGGCAAATTTCCCTGGGACAACGGCAATTTCCCGGGAATGATGGAGCCTTCGCGCGGTTATCACGGCGTGCGCTTTCACGAGACCTTCGGCGACTTTGGCTACACCATGAAGGCGCGCATGGAAACGCTGCGCACTTTCGGCCCGGCGCTCTCTCCCTTCAATGCATTCCTGTTGTTGCAAGGGCTGGAAACCTTGCATCTCAGAATGGAACGACACTGTGAAAACGCGCTGGCGGTGGCAAAGTTCTTGAAAGATCACCCGCTGGTCAGCTGGGTGAATTATCCCGGGCTGCCGGATAACAAATATTACGACTTGGTGAAAAAATATCTGCCGAAAGGCGCAAGCGGCATTCTCACTTTCGGCATCAAGGGCGGCGAACAAGCCGGGATCAAATTCATCGAGGCGGTGGAGTTTCTAAGCCACCTCGCCAATGTCGGCGACGCCAAGACCCTGGTAATTCACCCCGCTTCCACCACTCACCGCCAGCTCTCGGAAGAAGAGCAAATCCAAGCCGGCGTCACGCCCGATATGGTGCGCATTTCCGTCGGGCTGGAAGAAATTGACGACATTTTATGGGACATAGACCAAGCGCTGCAAAAGTCGCGGCGGGCCTGACCTCATAATTCCGCACCCGTCTAGCGGATGCGCTTGGCGGTAAATTCTTCCTCGATGTTGTCCTTGAAAAAACTCCCTATCGCCGGCGCAGCCATAAGCTTGCGGTGAATCTCCGGCGAAACCCGCGAATACTGACAGATACTGCCGCTGGTGAACTCGATTTCCAGGGTTTGACTACCAGGCTCGTAGCCCACCGAGCGGATAGTGTTGGAATTGACCTTTTTGCGCTCCATAAAGCATTCCTCCTTGGTTGTCATTTTACCAAGACTTACCCAATCCCTTGAAAAACCAACCTTTGCACCCATATTGATAACTGAAATCGGGCTGGAACGTTAAATGCTTAAGTTACGCTGAAAGACTTTCAGTCTGTGTTTGGATACCGCTAAGCTGGCTCTTGAGTAAACTGGACCGGTAAGCTAGTCGCGCTCGCTACGCTGTGACAGAGCGCATGAGGGGCGACATGCCCTTTTAGGAGAAGGCAAATGCAAATACGTAAACTGCAGGACAGGCGCAAAGCGATAAAGCGCGGTGTGGGATTCGACCGTCGCAAGCTCCAGCGCCGGGGTGACACAATAGCATTTGCACCAGTGATGCCGAGTGAGTACGCGGCACTGAAGGCGGACTTCCCGGACTTTTCGATTCTTAGACGAGACAAGAGCAATTGACATGGATAGCGCGAGCAAGATTTGTTTGGTGGTACTGTTGTTAGACATATCGGGAGAGGTATTGCTATGAACTCAATGAATGTTGTTTATAACAGCCCGCACTACTATGTCGCGGAATATCCCGTGCAAAACGGGTTTGAGCTGATTAACCTGCATCAAGGTACCGGCACCTTCCTGCGCGGTGAAATCGCATCGCTGTTCCGCCAATCGCTGGCGAACGTCATTGCGGAGAGCCACTCGGTCGAGGTCGTGGACGAATTTCTGGAGAATTTCGACGGGCTGATGATCCAGCCTGCGGTCTTACATTGAAACCGGCCGGGTTGCTCCATCAGCAAGCCGGCCGCTGGTCTTTTCCTCTCCCCTCCAAATTAAGCTTGGTTCTGGTATGATGTTTCAGCCCTATCGCAAGCGGGAGGGACGCATGAAAAAGTTATCACTCATCTATCTCTTGTCTGGCCTGGGCTTGGCATCAATCCCGGCCGTAGCCGCTTTGCCGAACATGCAGGAAGGCTTGTGGGAGATCACCACCAAGATAGAAATTCCAGGCCTTCCCAAGGGCCTGCCGGAACATGCAGTGCAACATTGCGTCACAAAAAAAGACGTTGAAGAAGGCAAAGGCAATATGCACCAACCGGAAAGCCGCAACAGCAAATGTGAAGTCAAGGATTACAAGGTGGAAGGAAACAAAGCGAGCTGGAGCATAGCCTGTAGCGGCGATAATCCTACCAGCGGCAGCGGATCGGTGACTTACAGCGGTACCAGCTTTGCCGGAATGACCAAAATGAAAATGGGCAGAAAAGGCCAGGAAACGGAAATGAACCAGACCTTCAGCGGTAAGCGCATCGGGGAGTGCAAGCAGTAGTATCCTGATAAATCAGTCCCCATTTCCCGTGAATAGAAACAAAACAGCCCTCCTAAGCGGGCTGTGTTTTTATTTGCGGGAATTTACTTGGGTCTGGGCTGTGCCGCTGGTTCCTGTTTCGGTTGGCGCGGCGACATGATGATAGTGACGGTTGAACCGCTCAGCGTCGCTCCCTCGATCTGGATTGAGGCAATACGGTCAGCTTTGGAAAACGTCAGATTGCTGATCTTGCCTTGCACCACGGTAATCAATTCCCAGCCGAATGAGGGCATTTGGTTCTGGTAGAAAACCGTCGTGTCATTGGCGGGCATACCCACCTTAAGCACCGCACGCCCGATCCAATGATCCGGCGGACCAAGGATCAAGGAAGGCTCGGTATCAAGCTTGGCGCCGCTAGGAATCGGTATATCTGTGAGCGGCTGGAACTTGCCGGGCTCAAGATTTTCCGCAGTGGCCGTAGTAGTCAAGGTGGGGTTGCTGCTGCAGCTGGCCAGAAAACCAGCAACCAAAATTGCGGTCGCAGCATAGACGAGGCGGAAGATGTTTTTCATGTTGCAGTTTATAGCATAAATCATAAAACGCGACTAGCGTCACTCGTTATTTCTTACTTGAAATCAGAGCCAGAGTCTATTTTTACAAGTAAGACGCGAGTAGCAGATTATCAATGTATCAAAAAGATTCCCCGATTATCAACCCAATTCAGAAAGACCCAAGCCCACTTCTTTTAGGAAGGCTACAGTAAACCAGCTACTTACAGAATCAAAAGCAAAATCTAAAAAAGCGGGGTGCCGTCCTGGCAAATATATCTGATGGATTTCATCCAGTGCCCCTATCGTGCTTGCCAAGATGATAATAAACAGCGGCCACCTTTCTTTTCCACCAAACCAAAGCGAGAGGCTTAGAAAAGAAAACGCCAAAACATGTGCGATTTTGTCAAAAGGGAAGGGGAACAATCCAACTGCAATGGGTTTGCTGCCCGCCCAAAATAGCACTATCACGAAAATAATCGTCGCAGATATATACACAGACGGATATATCCGCTTCAAAACGCGATAGATCCTTTGCATTGCCAACCCGCCCTTTAATTTTAGAAGGTACAAAAAAGCGAAGGTTCGATTCTAATACGCGTTTCTATCTCTAACTAGCATAAGTAATGTACTCGCGATAATTTTAAAATCCAGCCAAAGGGACAAGTTGGAAATATATTCCATGTCGTAGGTAATACGATATTTCATTTTTTCAAGATTCTCGGTTTCGCCACGCCAACCATTGATCTGCGCCCAACCTGTAATTCCCGGTTTTACTTTATGGCGCAACATGTACCCATGAAGCAACTTACGGTATTTCTCGTTATGCGACACAGCATGCGGGCGCGGTCCGACGATGGACATGCGCCCCTGCAGCACGTTAATGAACTGAGGCAATTCATCGAGTGAAGTGCGGCGCAGAAACGCGCCCAATCGGGTGACCCTCATATCCCCCTTTGTTGCCTGAGCAATATCCTCATCGTCTTCGTGCACTATCATAGTCCTGAATTTCCACACCTCCATGACCTTGCCGCTCAGGCCATAGCGCCGCTGCTTGAAAATTACCGGCCCGGGCGAGGTGAGCTTGATTGCTATGGCAATCACGAGCATTGGTATCGAAATCAAAGTCAGAATCAGGCTGTCGAGCACTATATCTTCAAACCTTTTGAGCCATCCATCCACTCCATAGAATGGGGTATCAAACACGCTGATCATGGGGATCCCGTCCAGGCTGATCCAGGACGAATGCAACAAATCGAAAACAAACAAATCCGGCACCAAAAACACAGATGTTGTCGTATTCGCCAGTTCGTCGACCAGCCCAACTATTTTCTTTTCATCTCCCATAGGGAGCGTGATGTAAACAAAATCGATCTCTCCCTTGGTCGCCTTTGTTACCAGATCGGCGAGGTTGCCTTCAAGAGGAACAGACTTATCGGTTTGTGTCCTGGAAGCGCCCTCGTGATCATCGTAAAATCCCACTAAATCCAGGCCCATCCATTTCTCTTGCTTCACCTTGTCGGCCACTTCTCGGGCCAGTTTGCCGGAGCCCGCAACAGCCAAGGTTCTTGTATTGCGCCCGCGTATCCGAAGCTCCCGCAATATTGTGCGTACCATCGCGCGTACTAGAACCATCAGAACAGGCGACCAGACAAACCAAATGGTCATTGCAACGCGGGAAAAATCAGCGGACGTTTTGGTAAGAAAACCAAATGCGATGAGCGCCACTACCACAACGAACCAGGCAAAAGCAACGTGGCGGAATTTTTCTCTAAGGGTATGGACTCTCCAAGAACTGTAGAGGTTATTCGCTTCCGCCGAAACCAGAAACAGCGCGATGCCCAAAATCATGGCCAAGCTGTACTGCGGGGCCCATCCAACATTGTACAGCCCAACAGCCAACCACAGGCTAGAGGCAATGCATGGCCCCATCTGCTACGCGCTGCAGAATCGCCAGTTTTGAGCTGTGCTGGCGGATTAATCCGCCATAACCTGCTGCCATTTCGCTTCCTTCGATATGGAATGGTCGAAAACTCGCCTCATGGAGAGGCAGGGGACAGGCTTACCAATTGATCCGCTTCCAACACACTCGCGCGCCTTTGTAAACAACGAGCGCGTTCTCTAGTTTTGCACTCTACAATACTAATCCTGCCAGTTATAAATTGCCACCGCTACTTACTTGTCATAATAATCATTTGCTTCCGTTCAAGTCTGGCAACGATCGAAGATATCCTTCCATCCGGCGGAAACAAAGCACAGTTCACTAAGAGAATTACGAAACATTCTCTGCCGCCCGCCGCTGCCAAGTATCGGCAAAGATCGCGTCTATGCCAAGCTGCGCTTGGCAGCCGAGTGTTTTGCGGGCTTGCCTGAATTTAGCTGCGGCCGTAAGTATCCTCGAAGCGTACGATGTCGTCTTCCCCCAAGTAGGCGCCGGATTGCACTTCGATTATCTCCAGCGGTACCTTCCCGGGGTTTTCCAGCCGATGCCGCGTGCCGATCGGAATGTAAGTTGACTCGTTTTCCGAGAGCAAAAAAGTCTCCTCCCCGCGCGTCACGCGGGCCGTGCCGCGGACCACGACCCAGTGTTCGGCGCGTTGATGATGCATCTGCAGCGAGAGCGCAGCGCCCGGATTGACCACGATGCGCTTCACCTGAAAGCGGCTGCCGGCGTCGATGCTGTCGTAGTAGCCCCACGGCCGGTAGATTTTGCGATGAACATCCGCTTCCGGACGCCCCTCGCGCTTGAGTTGCGCCACCACTTCCTTGACCTGCTGCATTCGGCTCTTGTGTGCCACCAGCACCGCATCCGGCGTTTCCACCACTACCGTATCGGCAAGTCCCACTAAAACTACCAACCGCGACTGGGAAATTGCCAGCGTGTCGCGCGTAGCCACCGTTATCACATCCCCGTGCAGCACGTTGTTATGCGCGCCCTTTGTTCCGAGTTGCCATAGCGCATCCCACGCGCCGACGTCCGACCACCCCGCGTCAAGCGGGATGACCACACCCACCCCGGCGGGCAGCTTCTCCATCACTGCGTGGTCGATCGAAACCGCTGGACAGGCTACGAAAGCCGCCTCGCCAATCCGCAAAAAATTGCCGTCCGGGCTGCGTTCCGCGAAAGCGGTGCGGCAGGCTTGCGCCATATCCGGCCTCATTGCGCCAAGTTGATCCAGCCAGACTGAGGCGCGCATCATAAAGATGCCCGAATTCCAAAAATACTCTCCGGAAACGAAGTAGTGCTCCGCCGCGGTGGCATCAGGCTTTTCGACAAAAGTGCTCATCTCCCGTCCGCCACCTCGCCCCGCCAGCGCCGCACCGGCCTGAATATAACCGTAGCCAGTCTCAGGGTAGGTAGGTCGAATGCCGAAGGTCACGACCTTACCGGCCTCCGCATAGACTGACCCGTGCGCGATAGCAATACGCAGGGCTTCGACATCGCCGATGATATGATCGGCAGGCATGACTACCAATACCGGATCGTCGCCCGTTTCCAGTGCGTACAGGGCAGCCAGCGTTAATGCCGGCGCGGTATTGCGGCCCACCGGCTCGAGCATGATGGCGGCCGACACTACGCCCGCCTGACGCAGCTGCTCAGCGGTGATGAATCGGTAATTCTCGTTGCCCACCACGATCGGCGCGAGCACATTCCGACCGGCTGTAGAAAGCGAGTTATCTACCCGTCGCACCGTTGCCTGCAACAAGGTGTCCCCGCCCGATAGTGCCAGGAGTTGCTTCGGATACTGTTCGCGCGAAAGCGGCCACAGACGGGTGCCCGAGCCACCGCACAGAATGACAGGTTGCAGGTTCATGTCAGCCCTCTGAAAACACAAATCATACGGCAATTAGCAAAGATTCTCTGCCGCCCAGCGCAGCCAGTGCCAGGTGTCGGCGCACATCGCGTCGATACCAAGCTCGGCATGCCAGCCGAGCCTCGCAAATTGCTTCCGCAGTTCGTAGGGTGTGTGCCGTAGATGAGTGAAGTCAAAGTGGACCGGCAACTGAATACCTTGAATATTGCCGCCAACGTAAACTGCATGGCTCTAGCGTAAAGTAACGTTTACGCCCGGATGGAAATGATACGCGGTGCCATACACCTTTTGAGCTTCAATTGAGCGGTCGGGTTTTACCTGCTGGATTATGCGGATCAGGCCCGCGGACTGGCTGCGGCTCACCATTCCCAACCCGTCAGACCAAACCCAAACTCGTTGGCCGAATCATCCCTTATGGGATGCCATTTCCGGGGTGTATGCGGTGCCATTAGATCAACCCTGCTTAAAACGCTTTACCCCCGCAAGGCTTCCCTTTGAGGAACGCCTCTACGAACAAGGCTTGGGGCATGTATCTTCGTTCATGGCCTCGAAAGGCATTCAAGATTGGGGCGAAGGGATTGGGGAGTATTTAACACATGCTAAGTTTCATTTCGACATGAAGGGAAGGCGTACAGGGGGAGGCTTTTATAGCTACTTAGAGCGGAAGCTCAGGCTTAAAGGCCGACAGTACAACACCATCAAGAACAAAGCCAAAGACGGCAGCGAGGAAGCCGAGCTCACCAAGCAGGTCGCGGCTTACCTCAAAGCCAAGGACAGGGAATGAGCCCATGAATACGCTTGGCCTCAACGAAGCTGCGCATTTCCTCAAGATGAATGCCGAGGAATTGCGCAAGAAGGCCAAGGTTGGGCTGATTCCCGGGGCCAAAGCTGGAAAACGCTGGGTATTTATCGAAGATGATCTTGTCGCTTATCTGCGCTCGCGATATGCTTTCAATCGGCAAGCGTTGGTAGGTGACAGGAGAGAATTATGTCAATCTAAAGACGCGGAAATGTGTGGTGGATTCGTTTCACCACACCGAGCGGCAAGCTTGTTAGACAGTCTGCTCAAACAAAAGACAGGCAAGCCGCGCGGGAATACCACGACAAGCTAAAAGCCGAATCGTGGCGGGTTGCGAAGCTGGGCCAAAAGCCTACTCGAACCTGGGACGAGGCCGCTTACCGGTGGCTTCAGGAAACGCAGCATAAGAAGTCTCACTACTCCGACGTGGTGAAGCTGCAATGGCTTCAACCGTTCCTTAGGTTGAAACCGCTTCACGAAATCACGCGCGATGTGGTGATGGAAATTGTCGAGACCAAGCGGCGGCAAACTTCTTATTCGACCGCAAACCGTCTGATAGCGCTGATTCGCGCTACCCTGCGGCGTGCTGAAAAAGAATGGGAGTGGATTGATCGTTGTCCTGCGCTTCGACTCTACCCTGAGCCGAAACGGCGGATTCGGTGGATAACGCCAGAGCAAGCGCAAACGCTCTTGGCGCTACTGCCGAAACACCAACGGGATTTGGTCACCTTCGCTCTTGCTACCGGTTTGAGACAGGCAAACGTGCTGAATTTGGAATGGATGCAAGTTGACATGGAACGACAAGTTGCATGGATACACGCTGACCAGGCCAAGGCCGGAAAGGACATTCACGTCTCATTGAATGAAACTGCTCTGACAGTGCTACGAAAGCAATTCGGCAAGCATCCACAGAGAGTTTTCACGTTTCGAGGTAAGCCAATTGCGTGGGCAAACACCCGAGCTTGGCGAGACGCCTTACGGAAGGCCGGAATTACGAACTTCCGTTGGCATGATCTGCGCCATACCTGGGCAAGCTGGCTCGCGCAAAATGGTGTGCCTCTGAGCGAGATTCAAGAGATGGGCGGTTGGGAGAGTCACGAAATGGTGAGGTGGGGCGGTATGCGCACCTTTCGCCAGCTAACCTTGCTGCCCGCGCACGGGTCCTGGATGGGTTATTGAGCACAAATTCAGCACAGAGCTGAGTTGCACGCTTTCGTAAACTCTTGAAGATTGGTGGGTCTGGTTGGACTCGAACCAACGACCAAGGGATTATGAGTCCCCTGCTCTAACCAACTGAGCTACAGACCCGCGCGAGAAAGATACGGGCTTGCCCCTCACCCTCACCCTCACCCTCACCCTCTCCCCGAGGGAGAGGGAATAAAAGAACGTGATTGTCCCTCACTCCTTCGACAAGCCTGTCCTGAGCGTTCGCGCTCATCGACTCGCTCCCTTCGACAGGCTCAGGGCGAACGGTCGAAGGACTCAGGACAGGATCGCCCCCCTCACCCCCACCCTCTCCCGCGGAGGGGAGAGGGGTGGGTATTAGGTTTCCTGATCCAGGAAGCTGCGTAGGTGCTCCGAGCGCGAGGGATGACGCAACTTCCTCAGCGCCTTGGCTTCTATCTGGCGGATGCGCTCGCGCGTGACATCGAACTGCTTGCCGACTTCTTCCAAGGTATGGTCGGTGTTCATTTCGATGCCGAAGCGCATACGCAGTACCTTGGCTTCGCGTGGGGTGAGCGTATCCAGCACGTCCTTGGTTACATTGCGCAAGCTGGCGTAGATCGCGGCGTCGTTGGGCGCCATGGTCGCCGCGTCTTCGATGAAATCGCCAAGATGCGAATCATCGTCGTCGCCGATCGGCGTTTCCATCGAAATCGGCTCCTTGGAAATCTTGAGAATCTTGCGGATTTTCTCTTCCGGCATTTCCATCTTTTCGGCGAGCGTCGCCGGATCGGGCTCCTGTCCGGTCTCCTGCAAGATCTGGCGCGAGATGCGGTTCATCTTGTTGATCGTCTCGATCATGTGCACCGGGATGCGGATGGTGCGCGCCTGATCCGCAATGGAACGGGTGATCGCCTGGCGGATCCACCAGGTGGCGTAAGTGGAAAATTTGTAGCCACGGCGATATTCAAATTTATCCACCGCCTTCATTAGGCCGATATTGCCTTCCTGAATGAGATCGAGAAATTGCAGCCCGCGATTGGTATATTTCTTGGCGATGGAAATAACCAGCCGCAAGTTCGCTTCGGTCATCTCGCGTTTGGCGCGCCGCGCCTTGGCCTCTCCCGTGGACATCTGGCGGTTGATTTCCTTGAGGTCCTTGATCGGGATGCCGACTTTCGCCTGCAATTCCAGCAGCAAATTCTGCTGCTCGACGATCGCCGCTTCATAGCGCCCCAGCGCTTCGCTATACGGTCTGCGCGAAGCAACTTCGCTTTCCACCCAATCGAGATTGCCTTCGTTGCCGGGGAAGGTCTTGATGAAATAAGCGCGCAGCATGCCTGCCTTGTTCACGCACAATTCCATGATTTCGCGCTCGTAGCTGCGCACTTCGTCAACCAGCCAGCGCAAGCTGTCGCACAACGCCTCCACCTGCTTGGCGGAAAAGCGGATCGCCATCAGCTCGTTGGAAATCTTTTCCTGCAGCTCCTTGTAAAGCTTGTGGCGCGGCCCTTTCTTCGCCAGCACCTGCTGCATCTTGTTGTAGGCCTGACGGATCACCGCAAAACGCTCCAGCGCCTTGTTTTTCAAAAGCTCGAGGCTTGCGTTGGCGCGTGCGGCTTCCGCCTCGGCGTCTTCTTCAGTTTCTTCCACGTCCTCGTCAGCCGCTTCTTGCTCGGAAATATCCGCGCCGATGATTTCGTCAGTCTCGGCGTCAATCAGCCCGTCAATCACTTCGTCAACGCGCAATTCACCGCGCTCGATCTGGTCGGCGAGATCGAGGATTTCGGCAATGGTGGTGGGACAGGCGGAAATCGCCTGGATCATATGCTTGAGGCCGTCTTCGATGCGCTTGGCGATCTCTATTTCGCCTTCGCGGGTAAGCAGCTCCACCGAGCCCATTTCGCGCATATACATGCGCACCGGGTCGGTGGTGCGGCCGAATTCGGAATCCACCGTCGAAAGGGCGGCTTCGGCTTCTTCCACCACGTCTTCATCGGCGACCGGCGGCGTGACGTCAGACATCAGCAGGACCTCGACATCGGGCGCCTCGTCGTAAACCGCGATTCCCATGTCGTTAATCATGCTGATGATGTTTTCGATCTGCTCTGCATCCAGCATGTCGTCCGGCAGGTGGTCGTTGATTTCGGCGTAGGTCAAATAGCCGCGCTCCTTACCCTGAACGATAAGGTTCTTCAGCCGCATGCGCCGAGCTTCCACATCGGTGACCTGCGCCTGAGGCTTTTCGCTTTCTTTCGCCATAACCTTGCTTCCGCCAGTTAATTAAAAAATTTACGGATTATATCCTATATCGCACCGCTTTTCCGCTCTTCCGCCGTCACCGGCTCGCGCTTCAGCAATTGCTGATATTGGCGCTTTTCCTCGCTCGTCAGCTCTTCCCGCTCGGACTTGCTGCGCAAAGCGTCTATCTTCGAGTTGCGCTCAAGTTCCCGCAATTGGTCCAGCGCACCGGCAAACTCGCGGGCCATATCCTCTTCACCCAGCTTTCTCTCTTCCCACATGAAAAGCTCCCGCCCCACCTCGCGCAGCAGCGCCTCATGGGCCGTGCCGCGGAAACATTCGATTATCACTGCGGGGTTCTGCAGCTGCGGGTCATCGCCCAGAAATTCAAGTAACTGCTTCAGGGCCTGGAATTCGGTCTGCGGCAAATCCGGCAATGCTACATCAAAATTCGCGGCCAGCTGGGGCTGGTAGAGCAGCAGCTGCAGGAGTTTCCTGGCAAGAGAAGGGGCCTTGCGCGCGAACTTCTGCGGCGCCTGCGGTCTTGCTTGAGGTTTGATTTGAAATAGTGTCTGCAGTTCACTTTGGCTCACCCCGGCCAGTTCGGCCAAGCGCTTCCTCAGCATCAGCCCCAGCACCGGCGCGACAATCTGGGCCACCAAAGGTCTCGCGTTTTGCAGGAAGCGCGCACGGCCTTCTTCGCTTTTCAGGTCCACCCGCGCGCTCAGCTCGCGCAGCAAAACCGCGGAAAGCGGCAGCGCTTCACCCAGCAATTTTTCAAAGCTGGTCTTGCCATTTTTCCTCACAAAGCTGTCCGGGTCTTCGCCCTGCGGCAGGAACAGGAAGCTGATATTTTTGCCGTCGGCAACCTGCGGGAGGCTGTTCTCCAGCGCGCGCCACGCCGCGCGCCGTCCGGCGTCGTCGCCGTCGAAGCAAAACACCACGTCGTCGGCATGCCGCAGTAGTTTCTGCACATGCATGCCGGTAGTTGCCGTTCCCAGGGTGGCCACCGCGTAGCCGATGCCATGTTGAGCGAGCGCCACCACGTCCATGTAACCCTCGACCACCACTACCTTGCCGGCTTCGCGTATCGCTTTGCGCGCCTGGAACAGCCCATAGAGCTCGCGGCCTTTCTCGAACAGCGGGGTTTCAGGGGAGTTGAGATATTTTGGACCCTCCTGAGCCTTGTCGAAGGACCCGCCGCCATCCAACACGCGCCCGCCAAAACCGATGATCGTGCCGCGCTCGTTCCAAATCGGGAACATGATGCGGTCGCGGAAAATATCGTAGCGCCGGCCCTCCTCGTTTTCCTTCACCAGCCCGCTCGCAAGCAGCGCCTTATCCTGATAATCGGGAAATAGCGAAGCGAGATTCTGCCATTCCGGCGGCGCGTAACCGATTCCGAAACGCGCGGCGATTTCACCGGTCAGCCCGCGGTTCTTCAGGTAGGCAACAGCCTTTTCCGACTGCTTGAGCTCACTTTTGTAAAACTGTGCAGCCTGCAGCATCAATGCCGGCAAATCCACATCATCGTCGCGCTTGCGGCGCGGCGCATCGGGTCTGTCCTCGACCACTTTCATGCCGACGCTCGCCGCAAGCTCGCGCACCGCTTCGGCAAAGCCCATGCCGGTTTGCTCGATGATAAAGTCAATGGCGTTACCGTGCGCGCCACAACCGAAGCAGTGATAAAACTGCTTGCCCGGGCTTACCGTGAAAGAGGGGGTCTTCTCATTGTGAAACGGGCAGCGGGCAACATGGTTCGCGCCCGCCTTTTTGAGCGGCACATGGCGCTCGACCACGGCGACGATATCCACGCGATTGAGCAAATCCCGTATGAAACTCTGTGCGATCATGACGGCAGGATAGAGGGTGATGCAATCGGCATATGCGCCAAGCGCCGCAGTGCCCGGTAATATTCAAATTCCATTATAGGACACTTTTTGACTGCTTTTTGCCGCAAGAAAAATTCCGAACAGGAAAAGAATCAAACAAACAGGAATGCTTTTTGCTGAGCTAACCTGCGCCCAGTTTGGATTTGACTAAAGCGGAGACTTTGGCCATATCGGCGCGGCCGGCGAGTTTGGGTTTGAGCAGAGCCATCACCTTGCCCATGTCTTGCATGCCTTTGGCGCCGCTGGCGCCGACTGCTTCCATCACCGCCGCTTCCACTTCGGCTTCGCTCAAACCCTTGGGCATGTAGGCTTGCAACACCGTCACTTCGAATTTCTCTTTATCCGCGAGTTCCTGTCTGCCTGCCGCTTCGAACTGCTGTAACGAATCGCGGCGCTGTTTGAGCATTTTTTCAATCACGCTCACCACTTCTGCGTCCCCAAGCGTGATGCGCTCATCCACTTCTCGCTGTTGGATTGCGGCAAGCAGCAAGCGAATCGCCGACAGACGCGCACCGTCTCTGGCACGCAGCGCGGCCTTCATGTCTTCGGTAATGCGGTCTTTTAGCGACATTTCAAATGCAAACCGCCAAGGCGCAAAGAACGCCAAGAAAATCCAGTCTCAACTCTTGGCTGCCTTGACGCGTCGGCGGTTTAAGGAAATTCAATAAAGTTTTGGCGGCAGCAATTGGCTGCGCAAGCGCTTGTAATGGCGCTTCACCGCGGCGGCGAGCTTGCGTTTGCGCTCGGCTGTGGGCTTTTCATAGAATTCGCGGGCGCGCAATTCGGTCAGCAGCCCGGTCTTTTCAATCGAGCGCTTGAAACGGCGCATCGCCACTTCAAACGGCTCGTTTTCCTTGACTCTGATACTCGTCATGATTACGTGATTAGTCCAAAATTAACAGGCTGCGCATTATAGCAAGCGTCACGCGGTTTTGGAAAGTATAATGATGGAACCTCTGATTAAGCCCCACGCGGTTGCGACGGCCGCTTTCCGGGATGGGATGCGCGAAGCGAGGTGCAGCCAATGGCCAGACCCCTTGGCAAGCCGAGCGACAAAGCAGACCGCCCGGAAAGTAGTCGTCCCTCCGGGTTGCGGCAAAATGCGGCGTCTGCGTCGTGCTCGCCGAAGCGTGGAGCTCGGTACGTGCGACCGCGGAGGCGAGCGCTGGTCCGCGCAACCGCAATCCGGCGAGCCACGGCCCGCTCCGCTGCACAGCTTCGCAGGTGCGACGCTGCGCGGGCCCTCCTCGGTGTCGTAGTCCTAGCTACGACCTTCGTCGCGCGCCTTGCATCCATCCGCATTTTGCCAGCAACGCAATCCGCGGAGGGCTTAATCAGAGGTTCCTTAACTTTAATTGGGTATGGATTCATGCGGGTTCTGGGTATCGAAACTTCCTGCGACGAAACCGGGGTCGCGCTCTACGACAGCGAGCGCGGCCTGCTCGCGAACGCCCTGTACTCGCAGGTAGCCCTACACGCGCAATACGGCGGCGTAGTGCCGGAGCTTGCCTCCCGTGACCATATCCGCCGCGTGCTGCCGCTCACCCGCCAGGTCCTCGCACAGTCCGGCCTTGGTCTTAACGAGCTTGATGCCATTGCCTATACCCGCGGGCCGGGCTTGGTGGGAGCGCTGCTGGTGGGAGCGAGTATCGCCACAGCGCTGGGTTATGCGCTTAACAAGCCGGCGCTCGGTATCCATCATCTTGAAGGGCATTTGCTTTCGCCCTTGCTATCCAGGCCGGCGCCTGAATTCCCCTTTGTCGCTCTGCTGGTCTCGGGCGGCCACACCCAGTTAATGCAGGTTTCCGGCGTGGGAGAGTATGTTTTGATGGGGGAAACAGTAGACGATGCCGCGGGCGAAGCGTTCGACAAGACCGCCAAGCTTTTGGGGCTGGGCTATCCCGGCGGGCCGGCGCTGGCAAGACTTGCACAACAGGGCGATTCCCGCCGTTTCAAATTACCGCGGCCGATGTTGCACAGCGGCAATCTCGATTTCAGCTTCAGCGGATTGAAGACAGCGGTGCTGACCGTGATCAAGCGTGAGCCTCTGAATGAACAAAGCCGCGCCGACCTGGCAGCGGCAATCGAAGCGGCCATCGTCGAGGTGTTGATTGCCAAGTCTCTCGCGGCTCTCGAGCAAAGCGGATTGCAGCAGCTGGTGGTGGCGGGGGGTGTTGGCGCCAACCGCAAACTGCGCGACAAGCTCACGCAGCAAGCTGCGCGTAAAGGAATCAAGGTATTTTATCCCGAGCTGGAACTTTGCACCGATAACGGCGCGATGATCGCTTTTGCCGGAGCGATGCGCCTTCAACAGGCGGGAGCGAGAATCAAGGATTCAGGATTGCGGGAGTTCAGCGTGAAACCGCGCTGGGATCTGGAGTTGCTGGAAGCTGCTGCTTAAACCGCAGCCGGAATTCACCGCGATTCGCGCTTTCCAAATCTGCCCTCGGTGCCGGCAATCAGGTTGCGGATATTCGACTGGTGGCGCCAGATGAGAAGCAGGCTAATCACCAGCACCGCCAAGGTATAGCTGTTCCAGCCGAAAATATAAAGCGCATAAAACGGCACCAGCACGGCCGCGACCAGCGCAGCAAGCGATGAGAAGCGCCAGATGAAAGCGACGATGAGCCAAGTTGCGAGCGTCGCCAGACCCAGCCACGGATCGAGCGCGAGCAGCACGCCCAGGGCAGTCGCCACTCCTTTGCCGCCGTGAAAGCGCAGGAACACGGAATACAAATGGCCGAGAAAAACCGCCAAAGCCACCGCGGCAACCGTTGCGCTGCCTAAGCCGTATTGCGGAGCAAGGTGCTGCGCGAGTTGCACCGCGAGCCAGCCTTTCACCGCGTCGCCGAGCAGCGTCAAAGCCGCGACGGCTTTCCTGCCGGTGCGCAGCACATTGGTGGCGCCGGGATTTTTCGAGCCATAAGTGCGCGGATCGGGCAGCCGGAACAGGCGGCTCATCAGCACCGCAAACGGCACCGAGCCGATCAGGTACGCAACAACAATAAAAACTATCGTGGCCATATCAAATATTCTACAATCCGCCTTGCGTGCTTTACCAAGCTTGACTCAACCCACTACGGCCGTTGCATGGACATCATCTTTATACACGAATTCAAAGTCGAAACCCTGATCGGGATTTATGAATGGGAGCGCAAGGTGCCGCAAACCATTCAGCTCGATCTGGAAATCGGCATTCCGCAAAGCAAGGTCTATCAGAGCGACTCCATCGGCGACACCATTGACTACGGCAAAGTCGTGGCGCGCTTGCAACAAACCCTGGCCGAACAGCATTTCTCACTGCTGGAGCGGCTGGCAGAACACCTCGCTCAATTGATCATGAAGGAATTCGGCGCGCCCTGGGTCAAGGTCAGCGTCGCCAAGCTGGGACTCATGCGCGGCATAAAACGGCTTGGTGTCACCATCGAACGTGGTAAAAAAAGCTAGCCGCGGGGATGGTGCTTGGCGTGCAACTGTTTCAAGCGCTCGCGCGCCACATGCGTATAAATCTGCGTGGTGGAAATATCGGCATGGCCCAACAGCAACTGCACCACGCGCAAATCCGCGCCGTGATTGAGCAGGTGCGTGGCAAACGCATGCCGCAAAGTATGCGGTGAGGTGGTTTTGGCAAGCCCTGCCTGCGCGCAATAACGGCGCAGCAAATACCAGAAACCCTGGCGCGTCATCGGCTGCCCGCGCGCAGTGACAAACAGCGCATCGCTTACTTTGCCGTTCAGCAAATCCGGACGCGCTTCATCCAGATAACGCCCGATCCATGTGAGCGCTTCTTCTCCGAGCGGCACCAGCCGCTCCTTCGCGCCCTTGCCCAGCACCCGCACCACGCCCATATCCAGGCTGACTTGCGGGATTGTCAAGCCCACCAGTTCGGAAACACGCAAGCCGCCGGCATAGAGCGTTTCCAGCATGGTCCTGTCGCGCATGCCCAACGATTTTTCAACTTGGGGCGCGTCCAGCAACGATTCCACGTCGCCTTCGGTGAGGCTCTTGGGCAGGCTGCGCGGGAGCTTGGGGGCGTCAATGCGCAGGGTGGGATCGGCCTTGATTTTGCCCTGGCGCATTTCAAACCGGAAAAAGCGCTTGAGGCTGGAGAGCCCACGGCTGGTGGTGCGCGCCTTGGCTTTGGCGACGAGCACCTGATGCGCGAGATACTCCTCGATATCCTGCTGCCGGGCATCGAGCAGCGATTTGGAATTTTTTTCGCGCAGCCAGTGCGCGAATACCAGCAAATCGCTGCGGTAACTCGCCAGGGTATTGCGCGCCAGCCCGTCTTCCAGCCACAGGGCATCGCAGAACTCGTCGAGCAGGCTTTCCTCAACTTCGCTCATGGTTGAGCAGCCAGCGCTTGATCGCCAGCGGGTCGCCCTCGTCGCAATTCATGAATCCGCCCAGATTTCCGCTGCCGAGCACGCGGTGGCAGGGGACGATGATGGGGATGGGATTGGCGCCACATGCCTGCCCCACCGCGCGCGGCCCGGAAAAGAGCTTGCGCGCAAGCTCCCCATAGGTCAGGGTGCGCCCGCGCGGAATCTGCCGGATAAGCTGCCACACCCGGCGTTGATATTGCGTGCCGCTGAGCCGGTACGGCAGGTCAAAACGCGCGTCGGGGTCGCCAAGATAAGCCTTGAGCTGCCGGCATACCTCTTTTGCAAAGCCGGTTTGCGCGGGACGTGGCGCGGTTTTGCTCGGCAGGAAGTCAATGCCGGTCAGGCAGTCTCCTTCATGGCGAATGCCCAGCACTGCGAAAGGTGTTGCAAGCCGTGCCTGGTAGCCGTTTATCGTTCCAGTTTTTCGCATAGAGAAAAGATAGCGCAGCCGCGATGAAACTACAATGGCTTATTTGCCGTCGCAACCGCGTGGGACTTAATCAGAGGTTCCTTAGCGGAAGAAAATAAAACGCGGCGGAGAATACCACCGCGTTTAGAGGGATGAAATTATTGCTTTGGGGTTGGAGCGTCTTCCTGCCCCGGGTCCAGCATTTCCTGGCCGGTGAGCTTCTCGCGAATACGCGCTGCCTTGCCGGAACGCTGGCGCAGATAGTAGAGCTTGGCACGTTTGACATCGCCCTTGCGCTTGATCTCGATGCTGGCAATCAAAGGCGAATAAGTCTGAAAAGTGCGCTCCACGCCTTCGCCTGAAGACACTTTGCGCACGATGAAGGAGGAATTGAGGCCGCGATTGCGCTTCGCCACCACCATGCCTTCATACGCCTGTATCCGCTTGCGGTCGCCTTCCACCACGTTGACGTTCACCACCACGGTATCGCCGGGAGCGAAATCCGGAATGTTCTTGGCGAGCCTTTTGATTTCCTCGGCTTCAAGCTGTTTAATCAGGTCCATTGCTTACCCTTTGTCCTGTTCCTGTTTGAATTCGGCGAGCAACTTTCGTTCATCGGCGTTCAACCCGCGCTTTTCCAGCAAATCCGGGCGTCTGAGCCAGGTCCTGCCCAGCTTCTGTTTCAGCCGCCAGCGGCTTATCTCCGCATGATGGCCGGAAAGCAGCACCTGCGGCGCTGCCATGCCCGCATATACTTCCGGGCGCGTGTACTGCGGGCAATCCAGCAGGCCGTTTACAAACGAATCCTGTTCCGCCGATTGCGCATCGCCCAGTACGCCGGGCAGCTGCCTGATGATGCAATCCAACAGTACTATCGCCGCGAGTTCCCCGCCTGAGAGCACGAAATCGCCGAGCGAGATTTCTTCACCCACCTCACGCTGAATCAGCCGCTCATCGATGCCTTCATAACGGCCTGCCAGCAGAATCAAGCCCGGCTGTCTTGCCAGCTCCGCAACCAGGCCGTGGTTCAACACCCTGCCTTGCGGCGATAAATAAATGACTCTGGTCTGCGCAATACCGGCTTGGTTCTGATGCTGCCTGGCGGCATTTATTGCATCCTGCAGCGGCTGTGCCAGCATCACCATGCCCGGGCCGCCGCCGTAGGGCCGGTCGTCCACTGCATGATAATTGTCCGTGGTGAACTGCCGCGGGTTCCAAACCTTAAGCCGGTAATGCCCGTCTTCCCTGGCGCGCCGCGTTATCCCGTATTCGGTGAGCGCATCAAACATCTGCGGGAACAGGCTTATCACATCGAAGAGCATTAGTAATCCAGTTCCCAGTCCACCCTTATTAATGCCGCATCCAGATTGACTTCGCGCACGACCTGGGGAATAAAAGGTATCAGGCGCTCGCGATCACCCTGAACCCTCAATACATCGTTGGCCCCAGTGGCAAACAGCGCGCTTACCACGCCCAGCGCTTCACCACTCAGGTTTACAACCTCAAGGCCGATTAGATCAGCCCAGTAATATTCCCCTTCCTTGGCTGCCGGCAACTGACTGCGCTGAACTGCGATATGCTGGTTCTTGAGCAGTTGCGCCGCTGCGCGGTCGTCGCAGCCCTGCAGTTTTGACACCAGTGTCTTGCCTTGGGACCTGGATTCGATGACTGCGGCTTCGCGCCACTCGCCTTCTTTCCCCAGCCACCATGCGACGTAGCGGGTCAAGCCTTCGATCGCCTCGGTGTAAGGATGGATTTTTATCCAACCCTTCACACCATACGGAGCGGTGATACGCCCCATCACCACTATTTTTTCAGGCCGCTTTTTGCGCACCAAATTGCTTGACCAGCCTGACCACGGTATCGCTCAGCTTGGCGCCGCGGCCCTGCCAGTGGTTTATCCGGTCCATTTTGATGCGCAACGATTCATGGCCTTGTGGCGCCATCGGGTCGTAAAAACCGATGCGCTCGATGAACTTGCCGTCACGCGAGCGGCGCGAATCCGCCACCACCACGTTAAAAAACGGGCGTTTTTTAGCGCCGCCGCGCGAAAGTCGAATCACTACCATGGCAATCCATTCAGAAAATCCGAAGGGCGTGATTTTACGCCTGTTTCCGCAACCATGGCAAGGGCAAAGCGTCATCGCGGTCTGGCTGCCGACCGCGGACTGGATGGTACCGCCAAGCATCAGTCCCGTACGTGGTTGAGGCTAAGCAAAGGGAAATTCGAATCAATGCACCCCGGGGAACATGCCCTTCATGCTCCTCATCATCTTTGCCATGCCACCCTTGGACATCATTTTCATCATCTTCTGCGCTTGCTCAAACTGATTGAGCAGGCGGTTTACTTCCTGGACGCTGGCACCGGCGCCGGCGGCGATGCGCCGTTTGCGCGAGGCCTTAAGGATTTCCGGTTCGGCGCGTTCCTGCGGCGTCATTGAATTGATGATGCCCTCGATGCGCCCGATCGCTTTGTCATCCACTTGCGCGCCCTGCATCGCCTGCCCAAGCTGTCCGGGAAGCTTGTCCATTAGTTTGCCCAATCCTCCGATTTTTTTCATTTGCTGGATCTGCGCCTTGAAATCTTCCAAATCGAAGCTTTTGCCCTCCTTGACTTTCTGCGACAGTTTCTGTGCTTCACTCCGGTCTACCCCGCGCTGCACTTCCTCGATCAGGGACAGAACATCGCCCATGCCAAGGATGCGCGAAGCCATGCGCTCCGGATGAAACGCCTCCAGCCCGTCGAGTTTTTCGCTTGTGCCGGCAAATTTGATGGGTTTCCCGGTGACAAAGCGTACCGACAGCGCGGCGCCGCCTCGCGCGTCGCCGTCCAATTTGCTCAGCACCACGCCCGTCAGCGGCAACGCATCGGCAAACGCTTTGGCGGTGTTTACCGCATCCTGTCCCTGCATCGCGTCCACCACGAACAGGGTTTCAATTGGCTTGAGCACTGCATGCAGTTCGCTGATTTCCCTCATCATGGCTTCATCAATCGCCAGCCGTCCCGCGCTATCCACGATCAGCACATCATGAAAATGCTTGCGTGCAAAATCGAGAGCGCGCTCGGCAATGGCAAGAGGTTTACTCGCCGCGTCAACCGGAAAGAAATCCGCGTGGATCTGTTTTGCCAATGTACGCAACTGTTCGATCGCGGCAGGGCGGTAAACATCGCAGCTTGCCAGCAGCACTTTCTTTCTCATTTGTTCGCGAAGGAGCTTGGCGAGTTTGGCGCTGGTCGTGGTCTTGCCCGAGCCTTGCAGGCCTGCGAGCAAAATAACCGCCGGCGGCACAGTGGCAAGGTTGAGTGAGGAGCCGACTTCGCCCATTAACCGAGTCAATTCACGATGCACTACGCCGACCACCGCCTGCCCGGGAGTGAGGCTCGCCAGCACCTCCTGGCCGAGCGCTTTTTCTTTGACCCGGCTGATGAAGTCCTTGACCGCCGGCAGCGCGACATCCGCCTCCAGTAGCGCCATGCGCACTTCACGCATTGCGTCCTGGATATTGCTCTCGGTCAGGCGTACCTGGCCGCGCAGGCTTTTTATGACACCGGAAAGCCGCTGCGCGAGATGATCAAACATGGAAGCTCCCGATAATGCCTTGCGCTCTGAGTTGAGGTAGACTTGAAAAACCAACCAATGCCGTTCGTGATCAGCATGTCCGCTATTTTACCTTATCTCATCACTGCACTGCTCTACGCGCTCCTCGGGCTGCATTTCTGGCGCACGCGCTGGCAGCCCGGCACGCCCCGGGCAAGCAGTAATGGGGAGGGCATCCGCAAGTGGGAGAAATTTGCAGTTCTGGTTCCGCTGACTTTGCACACCGCGCTACTCTACCAATCCACTTTCACCAGTACCGGCTTCAATCTCGGCGTGGGCAACGCGGTATCGGCGATACTATGGCTAGCGGTGCTCATTTACTGGACGGTGAGTTTGATTTACAACATGGAAGGCTTGCAAGCGCTGGTGCTGCCGCTCGCCGCAGCGTGCGTGCTGCTGCCTTGGCTGCTGCCCACTACGCATATGCTTTCCAATACCGGGCTGCCGGCGTTTCCTGCACATTTCCTGCTCTCCATACTTGCCTACAGCTTGTTCACCATCGCCGCATTGCATGCGGTACTGATGGCGATGGTGGAGCGCCGCCTGCATGACGGCACGCTGCCGGTCATGCTGCACACCCTGCCGCCGCTGTTGACCATGGAAACATTGCTGTTTCGCATCATCGCCACCGGTTTCGTACTGCTCACCTTGGCGCTGGCAAGCGGCATACTGTTCTCCGAAGAATTGTTCCACAAGCCAGCGCAATTTACGCACAAAACGCTGTTCGCTTTCATTTCCTGGGGCATCTTCGCGGCGTTGCTCGGCGGCAGGAAAATTTACGGCTGGCGCGGCCGTACCGCGATGCGCTGGACATGGGCCGGTTTCATCGCGCTCATCCTCGCTTATATCGGCAGCAAGTTCGTGCTGGAAGTCATACTGCACCGCTGAAGCGCCCGCGCTGCGGCGCAACTTGACAAGGAGCGTTTGCGCAGCCGATACTCAAATCATCTCATTCCAAGCAGCTAAATCCCTTTGCAAGAAATCCCTATAAGCGCATTGTTCGGCGCGCTCGTCATTCTGCTCATCGTCTCCGCTTTTTTCTCCATCTCCGAAACCAGCATGATGGCGCTCAACCGCTACCGGTTGAAGCATCAGGTTCAACTCGGCAATAGCAGTGCGCGGCTCACTTCACAATTGCTGGCCAAAACCGACAAGTTGCTCGGTGTGATTCTGCTCGGCAACACGCTGACAAATGCGGCGGCCACCACTTTAAGCACTATCATCGCAGTGCAGCTGTACGGTCAAAGCGAGGTAGTGCTGGGCTTAAGCACGGTCAGCATCACCCTCATGCTGCTGGTGTTCAGCGAAATCACTCCAAAAATCGTCGGCGCATCCTATCCGGAGCGCATCGCTCTGCCGGCAAGTTATATTCTCACGCCGCTGCTCAAGCTGTCTTATCCGGTGGTGTGGACCGTCAACCTTTTTGCGCGCGCTTTGCTGTGGCTGCTGCGCATCAAGCCGGCTACCGAAACCCACAAGCTGAGCCTGGAAGAGCTGCGCACCCTGGTGCTGGAAGCAAGCCATTTCATTCCGCAGAAGCACCAGAGCATTTTGATGAACCTGTTCGAACTGGAAAATATCACCGTCAACGATGTCATGACGCCGCGCAACCAGATCGAGGGAATCGACATCGACGCGCCGCTGGATGTAATCAAGCGCCAGCTCGCCACTTGCTATCACACCCGTCTCCCGGTATATCAGGGGCAGATGGACAGCATCATCGGCATCGTTCATGTGCGCAGGGCGCTCAACCTCAGCCTGGAGCAGCAGCTCAATGCGGAGAACCTGCGCGAGATACTGCTCGAAACGTATTTTATTCCGGCGGACACACCGCTGTTCTCGCAACTGCATCATTTCCAGGAACACCAGAACCGGATGGGCTTGGTGGTGGACGAGTATGGCGAGCTCAAGGGTCTGGTCACCATTGAAGACATCCTTGAGGAAATCATAGGCGAATTCACCACCCACTCGCCGGCGCAAAGCCTGACCCTGCACAAGCAGGCTGACGGCAGCGTGCTGGTCAAGGGCAGCAGCCTGTTGCGCGATCTTAACCGCAAGCTCGGGATGAAATTGCCAGTGGACGGGCCGAAAACCCTGAACGGTTTAATCCTCGAGCACTTTCGGGATATCCCCGAAGCAGGTACCACCCTGAAGATCGCCGGCCACCCGATGGAAATCGTGCAGACTCAGGACCGCGTGGTCAAAGTAGTATGCATTTACCCGCAGCAGGCTTCCAAGCCACAATAGAACCTGAATCCAGGGGCTATGCCTTTACAAAGCACATTAACAAGTGCATTATTTCTAATTGTTTTTCGTGATTTTTTTCACAAAACCGGAGCAAAGATGGTCGCCACCATGCAAAGCAGCCTGAGCGGTCTGGCACGCGCCTTGGTGCAAAATAGGCGGCTGATTCAGGTCGACGCAGAAGCAATCCAGGCTCACGCTAACAGCTCGGGCATAAGTTTTATCACGCAATTGCTGCAAACCGGGAAACTCAGTGCGCGCGACGTCAGCGAATTCGCTTCGCGGACTTTCGGCTTCCCACAACTCGATCTCAACGCAGTTGATCCAGAGGATTTCCCCAAAGGCGTGCTCGACGACAACATCATGCGTACCAAGCGTGCCCTGCCCCTGTACAAGCGCGGCAACCGCCTGTTTGTTGCTCTTTCCGACCCGACCAGTTTATCCGCGCTGGATGAAATCAAATTCAAGACCGGGCTGGCGGTGGAAGCGGTGGTAGTGGAAGATGACAAGCTCGACCCGCTTATCAGCAAATTCTCGCAGGCCAGTGGCATCAGTCTGGACAAACTGATGAGAGATGAGCCATCTTCGATCGATGAGGTCCCGAGTAACTATGACGAGGAAGCCGGGAATGAATTCGGTGACGATGTTTCTGCGGCTGCGGACAACGAACTGGTCAAGCTGGTCAACAAAATTATCGTGGAAGCTTACCATCAGGGCGCATCGGACATACATATCGAACCCCGGCCGGGCAAGCAAAAAACCAAGATCCGCTACCGCAAAGACGGTTCATTGATGACCTACCTCGAAGTCCCGCCCAATTACCGCCAAGCGCTGGTCGCACGAATCAAGATCATGTGCGATCTCGACATCTCGGAAAAAAGAAAACCCCAGGACGGCAAGATCAAATTCAGGAAATTTGGTCCGCTGGATATCGAACTGAGGGTAGCCACCTGTCCGACCCAAGGCGGAATGGAAGATGTGGTGATGCGCATCCTGGCGGGAGGCAAACCCATCCCGCTCGACACCCTGGGCTTAAGCGCGCACAACCTGAAAACCCTTAAGGATGTGGTTTCCAAGCCTTACGGGCTGTTCTTTGTGTGCGGCCCGACGGGTGCAGGTAAAACCACCACCCTGCACTCGGTGCTGGGCTATATCAACACCCCGGAAACCAAGATCTGGACCGCGGAAGATCCGGTGGAAATCACCCAGGAAGGCCTGCGCCAGGTACAAATGAACCCGAAAGCCGGGCTCACTTTCGCCGTAGCGATGCGGTCGTTCCTGCGCTGCGACCCGGATGTCATCATGGTGGGTGAGATGCGCGACAAGGAAACCGTTTCCATCGGCATCGAGGCTTCGCTCACCGGCCACCTGGTGTTTGCCACGTTGCACACCAACAGCGCGACGGAGTCCATCATCCGTCTGCTGGACATGGGCATGGACCCGTTCAATTTCTCGGATGCGCTGCTGGGGGTGCTGGCGCAGCGTCTGGCCAAGCGCCTGTGCTCCAAATGCAAGCAGGCCTACACGCCGAACCAGGACGAATTGAAAGCTCTGCTCACCGAATACTGCGAGGAACTCAAGCATACCGAGCAGTGGAAGAAAGACCCGAAAGGCTCGTATGAGCAGATTTACAAGGAGTGGGTCAAATCCTTTGGCAATGACAAGGGGCAGTTTACCCTTTATCAGCCGGTGGGCTGCGAAGTGTGCAACAAGACCGGCTACAAGGGCCGGGTCGGCCTGCATGAACTGCTGGTCGGAACCGACGCCTTGAAAAAAAACATCCAGGACCATGCGCACGTTGCCGAAATGTTGGCCACCGCCTTG
>JBGQCF010000025.1:0-32707 GCA_041495205.1 Gammaproteobacteria bacterium | reverse complement strand
AGGATCGCTGCCGACAGGGTGACGGCGAATTCGCGAAACAACCGGCCCACGATGCCACCCATGAGCAGGATGGGAATGAACACCGCGATCAGTGAGAGGCTCATCGACAGCACGGTAAACCCCACTTCGCGTGCGCCTCGCAGCGCCGCTTTCATGGGCGGCACGCCTTCTTCGATGTGGCGAGAAACGTTTTCCAGCACCACGATGGCGTCGTCTACCACGAACCCGGTGGCGATGGTGAGCGCCATCAGAGACAGAGTGTCCAGGCTGTACCCAAACAGGTACATCACGCCGAAAGTTCCGAGCAACGACACCGGCACCGTGACACTCGGGATCAGCGTGGCGCGCACGTTGCGCAGGAACAGGAACACCACCATGATGACCAGTCCGCTCGAGATCAAGAGGGTGCGCTCGACATCGTGCAGCGAGGCGCGGATAGTCGGCGTACGGTCGAGCGCGATAGTCAGATCAATCGCTCTCGGGATCGAGGCGTGCAGCAAAGGCAGCAGCGCATTGACCCTGTCTACGGTCTCGATGATGTTCGCCCCCGGCTGCTTGTACAGAATCACCAGGACTGCCGGCTTGCCGTTGGCCGATCCTGCGTTGCGCAGATCCTGCACCGAGTCCACCACTTCGCCCACATCCGACAGACGCACCGCGGCGCCATTGCGGTAGGCCACGATGAGCGGCAGGTACTCGGAGGCCTTCTTGGCCTGGTCGTTGGCGTAGATCTGCCAGTGCTGGTCGCCGTCTTCGACCGCGCCCTTGGGCCGGTTCACGTTGGTGGCGGTAATCGCGTTGCGCACATCTTCAGTCCCGATGCCGTACTTGTTGAGCGCGAAAGGATTCAACTCGACACGCACCGCGGGCAGCGCGCTGCCGCCTATGTTCACCTGGCCGATGCCCTGCACCTGTGATAGCTTCTGGGCGAGGATGGTCGACGCCGTGTCGTACATCTGGCCCTGCGTCATTGTGTCCGAAGTCAGCGCCAGGATCATGATCGGCGCATCGGCCGGGTTCACCTTGCGGTAGGTCGGATTGCTCGGCAGCCCCGTGGGAAGAAGGCTGCGCGCGGCGTTGATCGCCGCCTGAACGTCGCGGGCGGCGCCGTCAATGTCGCGGTTAAGTTCGAACTGCAGGACCACGCGTGTCGAGCCCAGCGAACTCGAAGAGGTAATTTCCGTCACGCCCGCGATGCGGCCGAGCGAGCGCTCCAGCGGCGTGGCCACAGTCGCGGCCATGGTCTCGGGACTCGCGCCCGGTAGCGACGCCTGCACCGAGATGGTTGGAAAATCCACCTGCGGCAGCGGCGAGACCGGCAACAGATTGAATGCAACCATGCCGGCGAGCGCCACACCCAGCGTGAGCAAGGTTGTGGCTACCGGCCGTTGTATGAAGGGGACGGAGATATTCACGGCTGCGCCGGTCCGGGTTGCTCGTCATCCGCCATGCGAGCGCGCCTCGCCTGCAGGCGTGCGGCAAGCCGGTCGAATGCAAGGTAAATGACGGGCGTGGTGAACAGCGTGAGAACTTGACTTACGATCAAGCCGCCGACAATGGTGATGCCGAGCGGATGGCGCAACTCGGAGCCTACGCCGGTGCCGAGCATAAGGGGCAACGCCGCCAGCAGCGCCGCCAGCGTCGTCATCAGTATCGGCCGGAAGCGCAGCAGGCTGGCCTGAAAAATCGCCTCGCGCGGAGTCTTGCCTTGCTTGCGTTCGGCTTCCAGCGCGAAGTCAATCATCATAATCGCGTTCTTCTTGACGATGCCGATCAATAAAATAATGCCGATGATTGCAATAATGCCGAGGTCAGTACGCGAAACCATGAGTGCAAGCAGCGCGCCCACGCCGGCCGAGGGCAGCGTCGAAAGAATCGTGATCGGGTGGATATAGCTCTCGTACAACACACCGAGCACGATATACACGGTGACGATAGCTGCGAGGATCAACAGAAGCGTGTTGTCAAGCGAGGCCTGGAAGGCGAGTGCCGCTCCCTGAAAGCTGGTCTGCACGCTGACAGGCAACCCGATCTCCTGCTTGGCAGCGCGTATTGCCTGCACGGCATCGCCTAGGGACGCGCCGGGCGCGAGGTTGAAGGAAATGGTCGCGGCAGGGAACTGGCCAAGATGGTTGACCACCAGCGGCGCGGTCAGCTCGCTTATCCGCACCATTGCGCTGAGCGGTACTTGCTGCGGCGCTTGTTGTCCGTTGCCGGGAGCGACCACATAAATCCCGTTGAGCGCGCCGGGACCTTTCTGGAAATCAGGCTTGACTTCCAGCACTACGCGATACTGGTTCGATTGCGTGAAGATGGTCGAGACCAGGCGCTGGCCGAAGGCGTTGTACAGCGCATTGTCAATCATCGCCGGCGTGATGCCGAGACGGCTGGCGGTGTCGCGATCGATTTCGACAAAAGCCTGCAAACCCTGGTCCTGAAGATCACTGGCGACGTCGGCAAGTTGCGGCAGTTTGCGCAGCCGCTCGACCAGTCTGGGAACCCAGGCGCTGAGTTCCTTGGGATCGGCGTCTTCGACGCTGATTTGATACTGGGTACGGCTCACGCGGTCTTCGATGGTGAGGTCCTGCACCGGCTGCATATACAGCGAAATACCATCCACCTGTGCCAGTTTAAGTTGCAGGCGGCGGATTACTTCCATAGCGTTGACGCCGCGCGCTTTGAGCGGCTTCAAGTTGATGAGCATGCGGCCGCTGTTCAGCGTGACATTGGTGCCGTCCACGCCGATGAACGATGACAGGCTTTCAACCGCCGGGTCCTCAAGCACAACGCGCGCAAGCGCCTGCTGGCGCTGCGCCATCGCCGAGAACGAGATCGATTGCGGCGCTTCGGAAATGCCCTGAATGACGCCTGTATCCTGCACCGGGAAAAAACCCTTGGGAATGAAAATGTAGAGCAGCACCGTGAGCACCAGCGTCGCGATTGCGACCAGCAGCGTCGCACGCTGGCGGTCCAGCACCCAGTTGAGCATCATGCCGTAGCGCGCAATCACGTTCTCGAAGAAGCGCCCGCTGGCGCGGTAGAAGCGGCCCTGTTCGGCCGGGGGCGTATGGCGCAAGAGCCTGGCGCACATCATCGGCGTCAGCGTCAGCGAAACCACCGCCGAGATCAGTATGGCCACGGCGAGCGTGATGGCGAATTCGCGGAATAGCCTGCCGACTACATCGCCCATGAAAAGCAGCGGGATCAGCACTGCGATCAGCGAAAAAGTGAGCGAGATAATCGTAAAGCCGATCTGCTGTGCGCCTTTGAGCGCAGCCTTCAGCGGCGGTTCGCCTTCCTCGATGTAGCGGGCGATGTTTTCAATCATCACGATTGCGTCGTCAACGACGAATCCCGTGGCGATCGTCAGTGCCATCAGCGTGAGATTATTGATGCTGAACCCGGCCAAATACATCACGCCAAAAGTGCCGACCAGCGAGAGCGGCACCGCTACGCTCGGTATGGCAGTTGCGGAAGGGCTGCGCAGAAAAAGAAAAATCACCATCACCACCAGCGTCACAGCCAGCATGAGTTCGAATTGCACGTCTTTGACCGAAGCACGGATAGTGGTGGTGCGGTCGGTGAGCAGGCTCACTTCCACTGCGCCGGGCAAGGTGGCCTGGAGCTGCGGCAGCAGCTTCTTCACGCGGTCCACCACCTCGATCACGTTGGTGCCCGGCTGGCGCTGGATATTGACGATCAACGCGGCCTTGTCGTTGGCCCAGGCGGCGAGCCGCACGTTCTCGGCATCGTCCACCGCGTCGGCGACATCGGCCACGCGGATCGGCGCGCCGTTCTTGTACGCGATGATAAGTTGCTTGTATTCGTCGGCCGACTTGAGTTGATCATTGGCGTCAATGGTGGAAGCGCGGGCCGGACCGTCGAAGCTGCCTTTGGGCTGGTTCACGTTGGCGTTGCCGATCGCGGTGCGCAGATCGTCGAGGCTCATGCCGTAGGACGCCAGTGCTTTCGGATTGGCCTGAATCCGCACCGCAGGGCGCTGGCCGCCGCTGATGCTGACCAGGCCCACGCCCGGCAACTGCGACATCTTTTGCGCTAGCCGCGTATCGATGAGGTCCTGTACCTTGTGCAGCGGCAGCGTTTTTGATGTGATCACGAGCGTCAGGATAGGGGCGTCGGCCGGATTAACCTTGTTGTAGATCGGCGGTGTGGGCAGGTCCGTGGGAAGCAGGTTTCCGGCCGCGTTGATCGCCGCCTGCACCTCCTGCTCGGCAATGTCCAGGCTGAGGGCCAGGCTGAATTGCAAAGTGATCACCGACGCGCCGCCCGAACTCGTGGAAGACATCTGATTGAGACCCGGCATCTGGCCGAATTGGCGCTCCAGCGGAGCGGTGATCGACGAGGTCACCACATCCGGGCTCGCGCCGGGATAGAGAGTGACGACCTGGATAGTGGGATAGTCCACTTCCGGCAACGCCGACAGCGGCAGCAGGCGGTACGCGATGATTCCGGACAGCAGAATGGCCAGCATCAGCAGCGAAGTCGCTACCGGCCGAAGAATGAATTGACGAGAGGGATTCATTCCCGGGCTTTGCGCTCACCTGCACGGCGCGAGATGGGTTCGACCTTGGCGCCCTCGCGCAGCTTGTCGGTGCCATCAACGACAACCATTTCACCGGGCGCAAGGCCGGTATCGATGGCTGTTTTTTCATCGCCTTGTGCCGGCCCGGTCTTGATCTGGCGCACCGTCACCGTCTGGTCCGGTTTCACGACATAGACAAAAGTGCCTTGGGTGCCGCGCTGAATGGCCGCCGAAGATATAACCGTCGCGCCTTTCTTGACATTCACCAGCATGCGCACGTTGACAAACTGGTTGGGAAACAGGCTGTAGTCGTCGTTGGAGAATTGCGCCTTGAGCTTGACGGTGCCGGTGGCGGGATCGATCTGATTATCCACGGTTAGCAAAACGCCGCTGGCAAGCTTGACCTTGCCTTCGCGGTCATAAGCGTCTACTGCCAGTTTTTCCCCGGCCTGCAGCTTTTTCATCACGCCAGGCACGTTGTCTTCCGCGATCGTGAAGACGACGGTGATTGGCTGCAACTGGGTAATCACCACCAGGCCGTTCTGGTCGCTGGCGTGAATGATGTTGCCGGGATCCACCTGACGCAACCCCAGGCGTCCGCTCGTGGGCGCCGTGATGCGGGTATAGGCCAACTGCAGCTTGGCGTTGTCGATCTGCCCCTGGTCGGTTTTTACGGCACCTTGGTATTGACGCACCAGGGCATCTTGTGTGTCCAGCTGCTGCTTCGCCACCGAATCCTGCGCAAAGAGCGTCCGGTAGCGCTCCAGATCGAGCTGCGCGTTTTTCAGCAAGGCCTGGTCGCGCGCCATTTGGCCCTCGGCCTGTGTCAACTGGACCTGGAATGGCCGTGCATCGATCTCCGCCAGCAGATCTCCGGCACGGACGAATTGGCCTTCCATGAACGTTAACTTGATCAACTGCCCGTCAACGCGGCTTTTCACGGTGACGGTATTCAAAGGCGTAACCGTGCCCAGGCCGGCAAGATAAACATCGACATCGCTTTTATGTACCGCAGCAACTACAACAGGCAGAGCTTTGTCAGGCGGTTCAGAACCGCGCTTGTGAGCGGGCGGCTGCGCATCGCCCAGCTTGGTTAGCAAAAAATATGCGCCTCCGCCCAGCAAGCTCAACAAAAGCAACCCGAGCCACCATCGGCGCGGGGGCGCTCTTTCCGCATGCTTGGCCGGGTTGACCGACGGGCCCTCTTTGGGCATCAACCTTCCCCGGAATGATGGTGATGCCGTTTCTCAAGCCACCGCCCCATTTGTTGGCGTTTTTCCTTGATGGCGTTGACCACCACCAGTTGCTGCTCAGGCGATAAACCGGAGTAAAACGCCAGCGCATGTTGACGGAATTCGCTGCGCGCCGTGTAGATTTGCTCGTGCGCTGCGTCGGCTTCCGTACTCAGGGCCGCCAGATCGGGGCGGGATTTTGCAAACTCCGCATCGGCAGCGTCATGCAGCTGCGTGCGGGATTCCTTCATTTTTTTATGCAGCGACTTTTCTTCGTCTTTCAACGCCTGCCACTGCCGGTCCTGATCAGGCTGGAGGTTTAGCTGTTGGTGCAACTGTTCGCTGAACATCTGGTGTGATGACCGATCCGGCCTGCCCGCATGAGGCGCCGCCGTGCTGGTAAGCATGCCTGAAGCCAGTAACAGGCCGGCGGCAGCTATGGCAAGGACGGTTTTGCTGGTCTTCATTGCAGTTCTCCTTAAGGGTAAACTTCTATATTAAAGCATGGCACCGTTGACAATATCTGCGCTGAAAAGCGCAGTATCACAGTTGCCATTTAATCACCACAATGTCATTAGAACTTTTGCGCAAGCGGAATTTTTGTAACATATCCTGACATGAATGGAATCTGTAACATTGTGTTACAAAATTGTGCTTCGAGATGGCGTACAGGCGGGTTATAAACTTTTCATGGAAGTCGCAGATCATATTCTGGTGGTGGACGATGATGCCGAAATAAGGCGTCTCCTAAGCGAATATCTTTCGAAAACCGGTTATCGTGTAACGGCCGTCAAGGATGGCGGCGGCATGTGGGAGGCTCTGGACGGCGGGCATGTCGATCTGATCGTTCTCGACGTGATGTTGCCGGGGGACGACGGGCTCGTGCTATGCCGGACACTGAGGATGAAGTACGAAACACCCGTCATCATGCTTACTGCTCGCGGTGATGAAACCGACCGGATTGTCGGATTGGAAATCGGAGCCGATGATTATTTGCCGAAGCCGTTCAGTCCCCGGGAACTGCTGGCCCGCATCAAAGTGGTTCTGCGGCGCACGCGATCGTTGCCCGAAAATCTCAAGCCCGACGAAGTACGCGCGCTGCGCTTTGCGGACTGGCGGCTTGACACCCAATTTCGCCATCTCGTGTCGCCTGCGGGCGTGGTGACGCCGTTGAGCGGGTCAGAGTACCGCCTGCTGCGGATATTTCTCAAGCACGCCAACCGGGTTTTGACGCGAGACCAATTGATGGATCTGATGCAGGGCCGCGAGGCCGAGCCTTTTGAACGCAGCATTGATGTGCAAGTGAGCCGCTTGCGGCGACGCCTGGGAGATGATGCACGAGATCAGGCCATCATCAAGACGGTGCGCAATGAAGGCTACGTCCTGGCAGCCGATGTGGAGATGGAAAAATGAAATGGCTGCTGCCCAGGAGCCTCTTCGGGCGCATGATTCTGGTTCTGATGCTGGGGCTCATTGCCGCGCAAATGCTCAGCGCTGCCATCCTGTTCCGGGAACGGGAGCAACATTTCCTTCAGATACGGGTTACCCGGTCCGCGCAAAGGATAAATGACGCGGTCCGTGTGCTGGAGGCGCTCAATGCGGAACAGCGGCGCAGTGTTGTGCAGTTGTTCCGCAGCAATACGTTTTCGGTGTCGTTGGGAGACAGCGTCGCGCCGCCGGGGGAATCGGATTCCGAATTGAGCGATACGGCCAATGATTTTGCAGCCGGATTGCGATCCATCCTGGGCGGTCAAAGAACGATTAAGGCCCAGGCGATGTACGGAACCGACGCAAGCACCGGCAACGCGGAATCCAGGTCGGAGCGCTCCGACCCGTTGAAATCAGACGCCGCGCCTTTGGCACGGGAGCCAAGGTTTCAGCCGTTGACGCTGTCGGCACAGGTGAGCCTTGCGGACGGGACGCTGGTGAATTTTCGGGATCAGTTTCCGAGAGATTCGGGGCGTTGGCCTTATCGCCTCGCTTTCGACCTTTTCGTGAGGCTGGCTGCGGTCGTGATACTTTCGCTTATTGCCGTTCGATGGGTAACGCAACCTTTGTCGTCGCTGGCCAAAGCTGCGGAGAATCTGGGGGCGAACATAAACAGGCCTCCTCTCGACGAGTCCGGTCCCTCGGAAGTCAGCCGTGCCGCGCATGCCTTCAACAGGATGCAGTCCCGCTTGGCAAATTATCTCAATGACCGGGCCCGCGTCCTGGCGGCGATGTCTCACGATCTGAAAACGCCAATCACGCGCCTGCGCTTGCGCACCGAGTTGCTTGACGATCCCGATCTCAGAGCCAGGTTTGCAAAAGACCTTGACGAGATGGAATCGATGGTCCGGTCGACCCTGGATTTTATGCGTGGCGTGGAGACCGGCGAACCATTTCAACCCATCGATTTCATGGCTCTTCTGGAAAGCCTGCAGGCGGATTTCGAAGAGATTGGGTATCCGGTCCGCATTCAGGGTCACACCACCTCAACATTGATGGGCAAACCACGCGCACTGAAACGCTGCCTTAACAACCTCATCGAAAATGCCGTTAAATACGGCAAGAATGCAACCATTATCGTAGAGGAAGAAGAGGCGCGTCTGGTTCTTAAGATCGAAGACGAAGGCCCCGGCATTCCCGCCGATGAACAGCAAAACGTATTTGCTCCTTTTTATCGGGTTGAAACCTCCCGGAATCGCGACACTGGCGGCAGCGGATTGGGCCTTAGCATTGCGCGCAGCATTGCGCAAGACCATAGAGGCGACATTACATGCAGAAACCTGGAAACGTCCGGGTTGCAGGTGATCGTGACGCTGCCGAAAAGCGGGCCCTTCAAAGAAACGGAAGCGGTTCACGGTTAGGGAACCTCTGATTAAGTCCCGCGTGGTTGCGACGGTATGCAATTCGGGTGCAGGGCGAGGCGTGAGGAGCGCCGTTTGGTGGAGGCCAAACCAGCGACGAACAACAACGCCATGCGCATGGATTGCCCCGTCCCTCCGGGTTGCGGTAAAATGCGTCGTCTGCGTCGTTGCGCTCCTCGGCTTCGTAGTCCTGGCTACGACCTTCGTCGCGCGTCTCGCATCCGTCCGCATTTTACCAGCAACGCAATCCGCGGAGGACTTAATCAGAGGTTCCCTCTTGAGTATAATTTGACGATCCAGGCGACCGCGTCCGGTTGAGTGGCCTTTAAGTCAGGTGGGTGGGGGCTTTTGATATCAGAAGGGGGGTTACGCTGAGTAACCCTTTTTATTTTGCGAATTATTTATGGTTGACCTCAAGAAACTTTACGATGATGTGATCATGGACCACATCAAGAACGCCCGCAATTACTGCAGGCCGGAAAACGCCAATTGTGAAGCCGAAGGATCCAATCCACTCTGTGGGGATGTTTTCACTGTGTATCTCAGGATGCGCGGGGATACCATCGAAGACATAGGCTTTCAGTGTTCCTGTTGCGGCATATCGATGGCTTCGGCCTCCATCATGACCGAAAGCGTGAAAGGCAAGAATAAAAACGAAGCTAAATCCATCTTTCAACGATTCTCGCGCATGCTTGCGCAAACCCAGCCTGACAGCTCTTCCGCCACCGACGATCTTTCTGTTCTGGCTGCAGTACGGGAATTTCCCTCGCGCATCAATTGCGCGACGCTGGCCTGGGAAACACTGGAGCAGGCGCTAGACCAAGCATGAACTGCCTTCTTATCGTAGCATCTCGCCAGAGGTGAATCTTGAGCGAAAGCCGGGTTGATAACGTAAATGTGCTGTCGCAGGAGCTGCTGCTTACGCCCGACGAAATCAGGAAGCAGCTGCCCCTCACCACGGTTGCGAGGCAAACCATTCTGGAAGGCCGGCGCACCGTGCAACGCATTCTTGATCGCGAAGACCGGCGCTTACTGGTGGTGGTTGGCCCGTGCTCTATTCATGACCTCAAAGCTGCTCACGACTACGCGCGGCGCCTGAAGCAACTTGGCGATGAAATTTCCGACACGCTGTTTATCGTGATGCGGATGTACTTCGAGAAGCCGCGCACCACCATCGGCTGGAAGGGGTTCATCAATGATCCCGAGATGGACGATTCGTTCAGGATCGAGGAAGGCCTGCAAAAGGCCCGCAGGTTGTTGCTTGATCTGGCGGAGATGGGCCTTGCGGTCGGGACCGAAGCGCTCGATCCCATCGTTCCTCAGTATTTGTCGGACCTGATCACCTGGACTGCCGTAGGTGCCCGTACCACCGAGTCCCAGACTCACCGCGAAATGGCTAGCGGCCTGTCTTCCCCGGTTGGTTTCAAGAATGGCACCGACGGCAGCCTCAAAGTGGCGATCAATGCATTGCTTTCGGTATCCCATCCGCACAGTTTTCTGGGAATAGACAAAAGCGGACGTTGTGCAGTGATCCGCACCCGCGGTAATCGCTATGCCCATGTGGTTTTGCGGGGCGGCAACACTCCCAATTACGATTCACAGAACATCAGACTGTGTGAACAAGAGTTGGCGGCAAACCATTTGCCCGGGAACATTATGGTGGACTGCAGCCACGCCAATTCCAATAGAAACTACGCTTTGCAGCCCAACGTGCTGCGTGATTGCGTGCAACAGATTTTGAACGGTAATCAGTCAATCATGGGTTTCATGATAGAGAGCAATCTTGGGGCAGGTAACCAGCCGATTCCAGCCGACCGCTCGCAGCTCAAGTACGGCGTCTCGGTCACCGATCCCTGCATAGACTGGCCGACCACCGAGACCATCTTGCGCGAAGCTCGCGACAAGCTCAGGGGCGGGCGGCGAAAGAATTAATGTGAAGATGGAGAAACGGCTGCTTCATTCCTGGCGGAGCGTGGAACCACAGGAAGCCAACGGTGTTGTGCCTGCTCTATCCTCCAGCCGGAAAGAATGTGTAGCTGATAAAGACCAGAATCGCCAACAGCACGACACCCAATCCCAAGCTCCATCCAATCAGTTTCTTTTCGATGGGTAAAAGAGGCTCGTAGGGCATCTTTTGCATTTCCTCGCCGATCTTCGGTTGCTGTTCCATAGTTTTCGCGCCTCGCGTTTAGCCCGTTACCAATGGTGGTTTCACGCCGGCGAAAAAAATGAAGGAAATGACCAAGCCCACCCAGATGACGAAGCCGAACAGGCAGAGCAGATACACCGCCGCCAGCTTGCCGATGCCTTCCTCCCAAAGCTTTCTGAAATTGGACATCACGCCAATCGTGAAAAACGTCATAACGAAAAAGATTCCGCGGAAGGTATTGGCTTCGCCCATCGCGGACTTTATCTTCCCAACGAATTCCGGCGTGGCCCCCAGCGCCATGGCTAGAATTACCACGAAAGTCAAGACGTAGCCGATGATGAATTTCGGAAAGCGCTCCCAGATCTCCCTGACCCTCGCCTTGTCGCCTTCCCGCACGTTGATGTGGGTGGTCCAGATGTAGGCGAGTATGAATGCCCAGATGCCGATGAAGATGTCGATGAAGACCTTGACCGTCGCAGTGGTGGCAAGTATCCAGCCCTTCTGGAAGTTGATCCCCTGTGCCGCCGCGCTCGCGAGGATCAGCGATTCGGTAATTGCACCGCTGGCCACTGCTGCGCCATCGGTCTTGACCGCGAGCCCCATCCACGCGCCGGCCACCATGGGTTCGTGGGATAGAAAGGCTTGCGCCAGAAACGGCAGGATGAGCAGCTCGACCACGGAGAAGATCACGACCAGCGAGGCCACCATGATCGGGACCACCGGACGGGCGCGGATCGCGCTGCCGGTGGCGATTGCCGCCGATACGCCGCAGATGGAAATGCCGGAAGCGAGAGGAGCCGCCCATTCGCGGCTGAGCTTGAACCACTTGCGCGCCACGAAGTAGACCACCGCCCAATAAATCAGGTAAGCCTCGATAATGGCGGCGAGGCCGCGGAACATCAGGGACGTCGCTAGGCTCAGCTTTTCAGCCGCGATAATTCCAAGGAAGCCGCCGAGAATGACGATCGCGGTCTTGATGTACCACTCGGGCCGGACCGCTTCTTTCATCCAATTTGCCAATCCGGGAAGGAAGTTCCCGACCACCAGGCCGGCGATCAGCGCCACGATGAATCCGCCTTCGTTGGTGAGCTTCAGCGACCAGCTAATACCGAATTTCTGCATGTCGGCCGGGGTGGTCACTGCAAAATTGGCATAGCTCCCGGCGATCCAGCACAGATAACTGATCCAGAAAACTGCGGTGAAGCCGAGCGCGAAACGCTTGACGTCGCTCTTGAGCGCCACCGCGCCCAGCGTAAGCACCACCAGCAAAGACAGGTAAGTGGCAACAAGGGCGCCTAACCCTCCAACGCCTGTGTAGGTTTTGGAAACAGGCGCCAGGGCTTTGGAGATGTCGGTCCAGACGCCGGTGGTGACAACCCACCCCAAACTGTCGGCTCCAACCAACACTCCCAGCGCAAGCACGAAGACGAGCAGGCCGATCCAGACCGACAACCAGTCTTCACTGATACCTTGTATGGTTTGGTTCATATTGAAGGGATCCTCCAGCGCGGTGGTTTCGTCATTGCGGTTTTATCCCCGCGGCCCCACCGACAAGTTTTTTGAACTTGTTTTTAATCATACTTGAGGCCTCCCGAAATTTACAAAGTAATTTTTGATCTATGGTTATAACTAAGGAACCTCTGATTAAGTCCTTCGTGAACCGCGTTGCTGGCAAAATGCGGATGGTTGCGAGGCGCGCGACGAAGGTCGTAGCTTGGACTACGATGCCGAGGAGCGCAACGATGCGGACGCCGCAATTTGCCGCAACCCGCATGGGACGAGGCTTTCCGTGCGGTCTGCTTTGTCGCTCGGCTTGCCAAGGGGAGTGGCCATTGGCTGCACCTCGCTTCGCGCATTCCATCCCGGAAAGCCGCCGTCGCGGCCACGCGGGACTTAATCAGAGGTTCCCTAATCTTTCATGAGAATCCGAGCCGCTGAGCGGCAGGGAGAAAACGCTGTATATTGCGGCAACGGATGAGACAGCGTTTCAGCTCGATCCTGCGTACTCGTAATTGACCGGGAAGTTACTTTCGAATCGTAAATTTCTCGACGCGTCACCAGCGTTTTTTTGAAATGTCGCTGCTGAGCGACATCAAAAATCTGCTATTAATCAAATTTATAATTTATTTGGGTGTTGCGGCTGTCGTTTGACCACGACAAATTTATCATTTGAATGTGTGAAGTTACTTCAGTTTGTTTATCTATCCTATTGTTCTGTTGTGATAAATAAATTGTGGCATGGCTGTTGCTGGAGAACCTGAGTCGTTTTCGTAACTTTAATAATAATGGGAGCGGGAGCAATGCTCAGGCTATTCCCCAATCTCCGGCTTTTTCTTGGATTCGGAGCAAGAAGCTTGCAAGCTGGAATCAAGCAAGCGGTTCCGCCCTGCGTGATGCAAAATAAAGACCAGTTTGCGGCTACTCAGGCTGTGAATAAAAGTAAAGCTGAATCCAGCGCATTCGCCAGGTTAAGCGCTGAATTTAGGTTATTGGCCGGCTCCGACCGCAATGCACAAAACCTGGTGACCGGTCTGCGTGATGGCACCGATATCACGCTAACTTGTTGCACAAATAGCAAGACATTCTCTGCAAGCTTCACAGCGCCGACTGGCCGTATGGGTTACGGCAATGTTTCTATCTCCCTCTCTTTGGCTAGACAACATTTGGCGGGGCAGGGCATAGCCCGACCAACGCCGCATCAATTGCAAGCAGCGCTAGTCGGGGGAACAATCAGCAGCCCGCTTTCCGGAAATACCCTCAAGCTTCCCGGCATTTTGCAATTGAAAATGGGGGGCATGGGTTGGGGAAAAATCGCCAGTTTACTGGGGATGAAATTAGGCAGCGTGATGGGCAGTGCTAGACCTGCTGTAATGCAGCCACGCTCCAATGCCTACGCCAGTCTGCTGAAGAGGACACGCAATGTGCAAGTGCAAGACTTTATGGCCAAGGCCGCAACGGCAGTTGGCCCGATTCAGAATATCTCGGCCAAGCCAAGGCAGGCCCCGGAGAAAACCGCGGAACAATTAACATAAGGAGTAAATATGCCGAATTATGTTAGCCGTTTTGTAGCCTGTCTTTTGATTGCCGGCTTGCTGTTGCAGGTAGCCCCTGCTCCTGCCGCTCTGGTGCCTACCGATGAAGTACTCGCCACGCAGACTAATGAACAGCGGGAACGTATACAGGCGTTCTTGAACCGCCAGGATGTGCAGGCTCAGTTGCAGCAATATGGCGTCAGTCCCGACGAGGCGAAAGCGCGGGTCAATGCACTCACCGATGATGAAGCTGGCAACCTTGCCGGCAAGCTTGATTCACTACCCGCTGGAGGCGTGATTGGCGAAATAATCGGAGCCGCGTTAATTGTTTTTATCATTCTGTTGATTACTGACATACTTGGTTTCACCAAAATATTTTCGTTTACCAGGCCGGTTAAAAAATAGTAGTGTGTTGAGGTTTTCGTGCCCGTTTCCCTCCTCGAGCGGGCTTTTTTTTATTATCCTCTGGCTCGTGGGATGCGCCACAACGCAGGTGTTATTGCGCGATAGCCAGTTGCCGCGGCACCAGGAACTCGTCGCGGTTCCATTTTTTCCACAACAACAATATCAATGCGGGCCGGCGGCGCTCGCTATGGCAATGAGTGCGGCGGGCACTGAAGTCACCCCGGAAGCGCTTGTCTCCCAAGTCTACCTGCCGCAGCGGAAGGGCAGCTTACAAGCAGAAATGCTCGCCGCTGCGCGGCGCCATGGCATGCTGGCGTACCGCTTGTCTCCGGAGTTATCCGATGTATTGACTGAAGTCGCTGCAGAAACGCCGGTAATCGTGCTGCAGAACCTCGGATTAAGCTGGTATCCGGTCTGGCATTACGCGGTAGTGGTCGGCTACGACCTGGAGCGCGAGCAAATCATTTTACGTTCCGGTCTTGAGCACAGGCAGGTGATGCCTTTAAGTATTTTCCAGCGAACTTGGCAGCGCGCCGGCTCATGGGCAATGCTGGCGATCCCTTCCGACAAGCTGCCAGCAACTGCAACAGAGGAGGGCTACCTCACCGCGGCGCTGGCGCTGGAAAAAAACGGAAAGTTCGCGGCCGCGCAGGCGGCTTATCAAACGGCGCTTAACCGCTGGCCGGAAGATCTCGCTGCTTTGATCGGCCTGGGCAATACTCATTACATGCTTGGAGATTTGAACCGGGCGGAGCAGGCATTTCGCGAGGCAACCACAATTCACCCGGAATCTGCTGTTGCATACAACAATCTGGCGCAAAGCCTGGCCGATCAGGGCAAGCGCGGCGAGGCACTCGCCGCCGCCCAGCATGCGGTAGAGTTGGGCGGCCCACATCTCAGCGCATCCTTGCAGACTTTGCGCGGCATACAGGCAAAATCCGAAGCGCATTAAGCTGCGCGTCCGGCATTCGCGGCACAGAATCTAAAGAAACGGTGGCCGGGTACTGTTTTTTTACGGTAGGATGCTGCCATGAATCGCTTGCTACCCTTAGCTTTGAGCTTAGGTTTGGGCCTGCCGGCGCACGCTGCCGACTTGCTGGAGATCTATCGGCAGGCGCTCTCGCAGGATGCGGTATACGCTTCCGCGCGCGCTACTTGGCAAGCCGGACAGGAAAAGCTGCCGCAGGGACGGGCGCTGCTGTTGCCAAGCGTCAACCTTTCCGGCAACACTACTTATAACGACATTGACGTTCGGTTGCGCGGTCCGAATTCCGTGTTGCAAGGCGGGGCGCATCAGTTCAATACCAACGGCATTACGGTTTCGCTTACCCAGCCGCTATTTCGCAAGCAGAATATTGACCAATACCTGCAATCGAAATCGCAGCTGGCGCAAAGCGACGCGCAACTGAATGTGGCGGCGCAGGATCTGACTGTGCGGGTTTCGCAGGCGTATTTCGACGTGCTGGCGGCGCAGGATAATGTGACCTTCGCAGCAGCACAAAAGGCCGCGATAGCCGAGCAGCTCGCCTCGGCCAAGCGCAACTTCGAGGTGGGCACCGCGACCATCACTGACACCAACGACGCGCAGGCACGCTTCGACTTGGTGACTTCCCAGGAAATCGCCGCGCAGAACGACCTGGAGGTAAAAAAGCAAACTCTGCAGCAAATCATCGGCAGTGCTCCGGCGTCACTCAAAGCGCTCGCCACCGATCTGCCTTTGACTTTGCCAGAGCCCAACGATATGGAGCGCTGGGTGGAAGCAGGGCAGGCCAACAGCCCGCTCATCAAGGGGCAAGAAGCAGTGCTGGAATTCGCCAATCGGGAAGTCGAGCGCAACCGGGGCGGGCATTATCCGACTATTGATCTGGTCGGCTCCTACAGCCAGACGGCAGCGTCCGGCAGCACCAATTTCGGCTCGGGCAACGACACCACCACCAAACTGATCGGGGTCCAGCTCAATATGCCGATTTTCCAGGGCGGCGGTCAGCAATCGCTGGTGAGAGAGGCCATTGCCAACAAGGAAAAAGCGCAGCAAGACCTGGAAAACGTCCGCCGCAGCGCGATTTATTCCACACGCCAGGCGTTTTTGGGCGTGACCAGCGGCGTGGCGCAAGTGAAAGCGCTGGAACAGGCGCTGGTGTCGAGTCAGAGCTCGCTTGATTCCACTAAGCTCGGGCAGGAAGTAGGGGTGCGCACGGCTGTTGATGTACTCAATGCGCAACAGCAATTATTCAGCGCCAAGCGCGACCTTGCACAGGCGCGCTACAACTATATTTTGAGCCAGTTGCGTCTTAAAGCGGCAGCCGGTCAACTTGCGGAAGACGATCTGATTCAGGTCAACCAATGGTTGAGAGATACGCAATAACCGCTCGGGTTATTTGTGCTGGTTGCGGCGATCGTCGCGCTCAACCGCTACCGCGATACCCCTGATGGATTCGCGCAATTCAAGCTCGTCCCCGGCGGGTGCTTACACGTGCTTCCCGCTGCTAGCCGTGGTAAATTAAACGTTGTTTTGGCTTAATCTAAAGAGTCAATCATGAATTTGAATTGGACGGCAATCACCGAGCAAGTGCGCGGGATGCTATCGCACCAGGAAGCACCTTACCTGCTGGCCATGATGATTGTCATGACCGGCTTGCTGCTGTACTTCCGCCCGGAGGAACGGCGCAATGTAATCAGCACGCTGCGCTTTTTCCTGGTTAGCCTTTTTGGCATGCTGCTTGCCGGAATTCTCCACGTTATTTTCTCCGGCATAATTACCGCGGTACTGCACGAGGCGATGCTCATCGCTACCGGCATCGCGGCGATCAAACTCACAAGCTTATTTGTTTTCCGCATCGTTTTGCCTTTGCTGCGGTTGCAGGCAGCGCGCATCGTCGAAGATATTGCCATCATTATCGCTTATGCGGCATGGGGCTTGATACAGTTGCGCTTCGCTGGTCTCGACCTCGGCGGCATCATCACCACTTCGGCAGTCATTACAGGCGTGATCGCCTTTGCCATGCAGGACACATTGGGCAATGTGCTGGGGGGCTTGGCGTTGCAGCTCGACAATGCAATCGGGGTTGGCGACTGGATCAAAGTGGATGATTTCGTCGGCAAAGTGGCGCAAATCCGATGGCGCTCAACCTCGATTGAGACGCGCAACTGGGAGACGGTGGTCATTCCCAACAGCCAGTTGATGAAAACCAAATTCACCGTGCTCGGGCGGCGGTCCGGTGAGCCGCTGCAGTGGCGGCGCTGGATTTCATTCAACGTGGATTACAACGAGGCCCCGACGCGGGTAATCAGCGCGGTAGAAAACGCAATTAATCACGCGGCGATTCCGCATGTGGCAAAAGACCCTCCTGTCAGCTGCTTGCTGATGGATTTTGAAAGCGGTTCAGGCCGCTATTCCTTGCGCTACTGGCTCACTGACCTCATGCAGGATGACGTCACGGATTCGGCGGTGCGTTCGCATATCTATGCCGCCATGCAACGTGCCGGCATCCGCTTTGCGCTGACAGAACAAAGCGTGCGTTTGATCGAGCATGACGAGCAGCACGAGCAGGTGGTGAAATCTCGTGAGCTGAACCGCCGCTTGGCGGCGTTGCGGCGTGTAGATCTGTTTGCCAATTTTCATTCAGACGAATTGCACACCATTGCCGAACGGCTGAAATATGCTCCGTTTGCGCGCGGAGCGGTGATGACCAAACAGGGCGCAATCGCGCACTGGCTGTACATCATGACTTCGGGCGAAGCGGAGGTGGTGCTGGAAACCCCGGAAGGCGAATGTGTACCGCTGGCCACACTGCCGATGGGAAGTTTTTTTGGCGAAATGGGACTGATGACAGGGGATCCGCGCCGCGCCAGTGTGATGGCCAAAACCGACGTCGAATGCTACCGTCTCGACAAAAGTGCGTTCGAGGATGTCCTGCGCTCGCGCCCCGATATCGCCGATGAAATCTCGCAAATTCTTGCTTCACGCCGTTTTGCCCTGGAACGGGCTCGCAAAAACATGACTTCCGAAAAAAGCGCTGCCGAACTCGCTCAGCATCGCAGCGAAATTCTCGAAAAAATCAAACGGTTTTTCGGTATTGGCACAGTGCATTGACAGCGGCATCCTGAGCCCGCGTCTTTTCCGGGTTATTGCCCTTGGGCTGATATGCTGGCCGCTCGCGGCTTTCCCGGCACCACCGTCAGAAAGGCTCCAAAACGCGGCGATCGCCTCGGCGCATCCGCTCGCCACTGAAGCCGGTTACGAAATTCTTAAAAAAGGCGGCAACGCTTTTGATGCGGCGATCGCAGTCGCTGGGGCGCTGGCGGTAGTTGAGCCTTACGCTTCAGGCCTGGGCGGGGGCGGTTTCTGGCTTCTGCACCGCGCAGCCGACGGCAAGCAAGTGATGCTCGATGCGCGTGAAACGGCTCCCGCTCAAGCCGGCGCCACGATGTATCTCGATGAGCGGGGCCAAGTTATTTCGAAAGCTTCGTTGCGCGGTCCGGGAGCCGCAGCCATACCCGGAACGCCGGCAGCGCTTGCGCATCTTGCCGAACATTACGGCAGGCTGCCGCTTGCGGTAAGCCTCGCTCCCGCGATGCGCTATGCAAAAACCGGCATGCGGGTGGATGAGCGCTATCTCGCCGTGGGCCGGCGCTTTGAAAGCCAGCTTACTGGCAGCGCACGGCGGGTGTTCCTCGATTATGGAAATGTGCCGCAGCCGGGATTTGTGCTGCGGCAAAAAGCGCTTGCCGCGACATTGCAGGCCATCGCACGTGGAGGAAGCGAAGGTTTTTATCAAGGAAAAGTGGCGCGTGAAATGGTGGACGCGGTGCGGGACGCCGGGGGAATCTGGGTGCTCGATGATCTAAAAAATTATCGGGTCATCGAGCGCGAGCCGTTAAAATTTACTTACCGCTCGCTGCAAATTACCGCTGCGCCATTGCCTTCAGCGGGAGGACTCAGTCTGGCGCAAAGCCTGAACATTCTTGAGCGGCTTCCCTTCACTTTGGCAGAAGAAGATACAAAAGCGCATTTTGTAGTGGAGGCGCTGCGCCGTGCTTATCAGGACCGGGCCCGCTATCTTGGCGACGCTGATTTTGTGAGCGTGCCGACAACACGGTTACTCAGCCGTGAGTATGCGGCTTCGCGCGCGGCGGCGATCGACGCCAATCGTGGTACGCCCAGTGCGGAGCTGGGGGATGAGCCTGCGGCGATAACTGAGGGAGGCAACACCACCCATTTTTCGATTGTTGACCGCGAGGGCAATCGCGTGGCCGCGACGCTGAGCATCAATACGCCCTTCGGCAGCGGCTTCGTCGCAGGCGGGAGCGGGGTGCTGCTCAACAACGAAATGGACGATTTTTCAGTTGCTCCAGGTGTACCCAATGCTTACCGCCTGCAGGGTTTTTCCGGCAACCAAATTGCCCCGGGCAAGCGGCCCTTGTCCAGCATGTCGCCGACTTTTGTCGAAGACGAACGAGGCATACTGATACTTGGCACGCCGGGAGGCTCGCGCATAATCAGCGTAGTGTTGCTTGCGATCCTCGATTACGCGAACCGTCCGCAGATTGATCTTCCGGCAATGTTGCGCGCCCCGCGCTATCACCATCAATATCTGCCTGACCGCGTGGAAATTGAGCCGGAAGGTTTTTCCCGGGATTGGGTAGAGCGCATGCAGGCCAAGGGACACAGGGTTTACGAAATCAACCGGCGCTGGGGGAATATGCAGGCAGTCTATATTGATAAACGCTCGGGCCGCGTCGAGGCGGCAAGCGATCCGCGCGGGCAGGGTGGTCTAGGATGGAATTGATGAAGCGAGGGCGGTAAATAAAAATCCTGTATTATTACCGGTAACCGGATTACTTACGTTCAAGAACTTATGAAAACAACGTTTCTGGAATTTGAGCAGCCGATTGCCGAGCTGGAAGCGAAAATCGAGGAACTGCGCTATGTTCAGGATGATTCGGCGCTGGACATATCCGAGGAAATAAATCGCCTGCAGAAAAAAAGTCAGGTGCTTACCCGGGAGATTTATTCCAAGCTCACGGCGTGGCAGATTTCCCAGGTGGCGCGACATCCTCAGCGGCCTTACACGCTCGATTACGTGCAAAACTTGTTTACCGATTTTGACGAACTGCACGGTGACCGCACGTTTTCCGATGATGCGGCGATTGTCGGCGGAATGGGGCGATTTAACGGTCAGACAGTGATGATAATCGGCCATCAGAAAGGCCGCGATACCAAGGAAAAAATCCGCCGCAATTTCGGCATGCCGCGGCCGGAAGGTTACCGCAAGGCACTGCGGCTCATGAAGACCGCTGAAAAATATGCCATCCCGGTGCTGACATTTATTGATACCCCCGGCGCTTACCCCGGCGTGGGCGCGGAAGAAAGAGGGCAATCTGAAGCTATCGGCCGCAATCTTTACGTAATGTCGGAACTCAGAGTGCCTATCGTCTGCAGCGTTATCGGCGAAGGTGGCTCGGGCGGCGCGCTCGCCATCGCAGTGGGTGATTTGGCGCTGATGCTGCAGTACGCAACCTATTCGGTGATTTCACCCGAGGGCTGCGCGTCAATTCTCTGGAAAAGCGCAGACAAAGCCGCGGATGCCGCGGAGACCCTGGGCATTACTGCAACCCGTCTGAAAACCCTGGGGCTGATAGACAAAATCATCAATGAGCCGCTCGGCGGCGCGCACCGCAACTACGAGGAAATGATGCAGTACATGAAAAAGGCGTTGCAGGATTCGCTCAAGCAGTTGCAGGATAAATCCCTTGATGATTTGTTGAGAACGCGTTTCGAGCGGCTGATGGGTTATGGCAAGTTCAAAGAAATCGCCACGCCGTGATCTGCGCTCGCATGTTGCAGGGGTTCTGGCCAAGCTACTGAAGTCCGACTCGCATGTTGCGGTCGGATTGAGCGGCGGGGTGGACTCAATGGTGCTGCTCGATATTCTGCAAACGCTGTCCAAGACACTCCGTTTCAGGCTCTCCGCCGTCCACGTGAACCACCAGTTGAGCCCGCATGCTGCGAGCTGGGCGAAATTTTGCCTGCGCTGGTGCAAAGCGCGCGGAGTTCCCATAAATATTGTAAAAGTGAATGTCAGGGGTGCGCGTGCAACAGGGATAGAAGCAGCTGCGCGCGAGGCGCGGTATCGGGCCTTCGGCCGGGAATCGGCGGACTATGTCGCGCTCGCGCACAATCTGGATGACCAGGCGGAAACCATGCTGCTGCAACTGTTGCGAGGCAGCGGCGTCAAGGGCTTGAGCGCGATGCCCGAGCTCAGACAGCAGAATCACGAATCCGCTCCTCGCGTCATCCGGCCTTTATTGGACGTGCCGCGTTCGGAAATTGAGCATTATGCAAAATTGAAGAAGCTGCAATGGATCGAGGATGAAAGCAATGATAATACCGCGCTTGATCGCAATTTTTTGCGGCATAAAGTGTTTCCTGTGATCGGCAAGCGCTTTCAGGCGTACCGCGAGACGCTGGGCCGGACAAGCCGGCATTTTGCCGAAGCCGCCGTATTGCTTGATGAATTGGCGGAACTGGATTCACGCGCTGCATTGCAAGGCGGCAAGTTGAAGGCGGCGGCGCTGCGCGAGCTGGCTCCGGCGCGAGCCAGGAACTTGCTGCGCTTTTACTTTGCGCAAAGCGGGCTGCTCATGCCCAGCGCAAAAAGACTGGACGAGATTTTGCAGCAACTGGCTCACGCGCGGGAGGATGCCAAAGTACGCGTTGCGCTAGGCGAACTGGAAATGCGGCGCTTCAAAGGCGATGTTTATGTTTGCCGCGCCCACCCCGCCCTTGATCCGAAGTTCTGCTTGAGATGGCAAGGCGAGGAGAAATTGGAAATCAGCGAACTGGGCGGCGTGATAGCGTTGCGCCGCACCAAAGGTAAAGGCATGGATTACGCCAAGCTCATGCAAGAGCCGGTCACCATTCGCGTGCGGCGCGGCGGCGAAAAATTACGGCCGGATTGCAAGCGGCCACGGCGCAGCCTGAAAGACCTGCTGCAGGAGTCCAAAATTGCGCCGTGGGAAAGATCCCGGCTGCCGTTGCTTTTCAGCGGGGAGCACTTGGTGTGTGTCCCGGGAATCGGCATTGATTGTGACTACCAGGCGCGGGTAGGGCAGAAGGGTTTGTCTGTTCAATGGCAGGTCAACTATACTGGCAGCAGTCCAGCAAAACCGTAATGCTTAGTCTGCACTTATCAATAATTCATAACCATTTTCGGAGAATAGCGATGAATAAACGAATGTTGCAGTTACTGATAGTGGGTTTGGTCACGGCATCCGGGTGGCCGGTCGCACAGGCGGCGGGCGAGTATCCGTCGAAGCAGCCGATCACCATGATCGTGCCCTTCTCCGCAGGCGGTCCAACCGATACGGTGGCACGTCTGATCGCCCAGGTGATGAGCATTGACCTTAAACAGGGGGTCATCGTCGAGAACGTAGTCGGCGCGGGTGGCACCATTGCCGCCGGGCGAGTCGCGCGGTCGGCGCCCGATGGTTATACGATTTTCATCCACCATATCGGTCAATCGACGGCACCGGCTTTGTACAAAAAGCTGCCTTACAACGCGATTGACGACTTCGAACCGATCGGTCTGGTGACCGACGTGCCGATGACACTCATCGCCAGGAAGGACTTTCCGCCAAACAACCTCAAGGAGTTGATCGCCTACGTCAAGGCTAATAAGGACAAGGTGACCTACGCCAATGCCGGCCTCGGTGCTGCGTCGCACCTATGCGGCATGCTGTTCATGACTGCGATTCAGACTGACCTCACCACTGTTCCCTACAAGGGCACGGGCCCGGCGATGAACGATCTGCTCGGCGGCCAGGTGGACTTCATGTGCGACCAGACCACCAATACCACTGGCCAGATCAAGAGCGACCGGGTCAAAGTCTACGGAGTCACCAGCAAGACCCGCGTACCGTCGCTGCCGGATGTTCCGACCATGCATGAAGCCGGGCTGGCCAACTTTGAAGTGGTGGTTTGGCATGGCCTGTATGCGCCAAAGGGCACACCCAAGCCGATCATCGACAAGTTGGACAAGGCGCTGAAGGCGGCACTCAAGGACGAGACCGTGAAGCAGCGTTTCGCCGAGCTCGGCACTGAACCGGTGGCCGACAACCGCGCAACGCCCGAAGCCCTGCGTGCCCAGCTCAAGGCCGAGATCGAGAAGTGGGGGCCGATTATCAAGAAGGCCGGCGTGTACGCAGACTAGTCGTTTCGGAACTGCTTGACTGTTATGGGGGTGGTCGAGTGCCACCTGGCCAGCGCCATGATAGATTCCGGGGGCTGACGCTCGCGCTATAAACAACAAAGGCTCTAAAAGTTGTCGAACATATGGCGGCTTGCCTCACGGGTGCATACAATCTTTTTAGAATAAAAAAAGTTTCGTTCGGAGTAAGAACAACGATGACGCCTCTGATTCGTAATCCTAAAGATTTCTGGGCGGGTATTATTTACGCCGCTATCGGGCTGGCTGCCATCGTCATCGGCAGGGATTACGGCATGGGCAGCGCCACCAAAATGGGGCCGGCGTATTTCCCCACGGTGCTCGGGGCAATGCTCGCGTTGATCGGCCTGGCCTCGATCATTCGTTCGTTTCTCCGTCCGAGTGAGCCGATCGGTGTCTTCGCCTATAAAGGGATGGCGCTGGTTTTGGCCGCGACCGTACTATTCGGCGTTCTCGTGCGCGGCGCGGGCGTCGTCATCGCCATCGTCGTGCTGGTGATGATGAGCGCTTATGGCAGCATTAAGTTTCGCTGGGCGCCCTCGCTGGCGCTGGCGATCGGACTCACGGCGTTCTGCGTGCTGGTGTTCATAAAAGGTCTGGGGATCCCGCTGCCGCTGCTGGGTTCCTGGTTCGGCGGATAAGGCGCGGTCATGGAGCTGCTGGCAAATCTTGGATTGGGCCTGGCAACCGCGCTGACCCCGATCAATCTTCTTTACTGCTTCGCGGGCGTTTTCCTCGGTACGTTGATTGGCGTGTTGCCCGGGCTCGGGCCGACGGCAACCATCGCCATACTGCTTCCGGTCACCTTCACGCTGCCGCCTGTATCCGCGCTCATCATGCTCGCGGGCATCTACTACGGTTCCCAGTACGGCGGCTCTACCACGTCCATCCTCATCAATGTGCCGGGCGAGGCGGCATCGGTGGTCACCACGTTGGACGGGTACCCGATGGCTCTCCAGGGCCGTGCTGGCGTGGCCCTGGCGACGGCGGCCATCGGCTCGTTCTTCGCCGGTACGGTGGCGACCTTCCTGCTCGCATTGTTTGCACCGCCGCTGGCGGAAGTCGCGCTCAAGTTCGGTCCGGCCGATTACTTCTCGCTCATGGTGCTGGGGTTGGTCGCGTCAGTGATCCTGGCCCGCGGCTCGCTGCTGCACGCCATCGGTATGGTTGTGCTCGGGCTGTTGCTCGGTCTCGTGGGCACCGACGTCAATTCCGGCATGGCACGCTATACCTTCGATTTGCCGCAGCTCGCCGACGGCATTGGTTTCGTCGTCGTGGCGATGGGGATGTTCGGTCTCGGGGAAATAATTCGTAATCTCGAGCATGAAGCAACACGCTCCATGGTGGTGAAGAAGATCACCACATTGATGCCAACCAGGGAGGATTGGAAACGCATGATCTGGCCGATCCTGCGCGGGACCGCACTCGGATCGGCGGTGGGTATTCTGCCCGGTAGCGGCTCCATCATGGGTTCCTTTGCCGCTTACTCGCTGGAGAAGAAAATCTCGAAACACTCTGCAGAGTTCGGCAAAGGCGCCATCGAAGGTGTGGCCGCGCCGGAATCGGCCAACAATGCTGGCGCCCAGACGTCCTTCATCCCGATGCTGACGCTGGGCATTCCGTCCAATCCGGTGATGGCGTTGATGATCGGCGCGATGATTATCCATGGCATCCAGCCCGGACCATTGGTTATGACTCAACAGCCGGCGCTGTTCTGGGGCATTATCGCGTCCATGTGGATTGGCAACCTGTTCCTGATCGTGCTCAACCTGCCGCTGATCGGGATCTGGGTACGGATCGTCATGGTGCCGTACCACTATCTGTTCCCGGCGATCCTCGTCTTCTGTGCCATCGGCGTATTCAGCCTGAACAACACCGAGTTCGACGTCTATCTCATGGCGCTGTTCGGACTCCTCGGCTACATCTTCACCAAACTGGATTGCGAGCCGGCGCCAATGCTGCTCGCCTACATCCTCGGCCCGATGATGGAAGAATACCTCCGCCGCGCGTTGCTCATCTCCCACGGCAATCCGCTGGTCTTCGTGACGCGCCCCATCAGCGCGACAATGCTGGCAATCGCGGCCGTCGCCATGGTGCTGGTATTGGCCCCGACCATCAGCAAGAAGCGCGAGGAAGTATTCCAGGAAGAATCCTAAAAGTTGGCCGCGTAAAAGGCCGTTGTAAAGCAGAAAGTGCTGGAAGCGCAGATGTACGCGCTGAGCGCCAATCCCTGCGGGAGTATTAATTTATTTACACGCTGCAAGCGCCAGGGCTTGCAGCACGTCGCCGTTGCGGTTGTTTTGCACAAAAGCAACCACGCCTGAATCCTGCAATTTCCATCCGGCATTGAAGTTAAATGTCTGCTGAAACTGAGCATTGCCATGCTGATCAACGGCAATGGGCCCAACCAGTTCACGCACCACAAAATCGTGATGCAAAGTGCGCCCATTGTTTTCACCGGCCCTTACGTCGTTGCTGAGATTGTTTTCGTAAAGCGCGAGATAGGCCTGGGCATTTTGGCGTTCCACGGCTCCGGACACCAAAATTTCTCCGGAAACATGCAGTTGACCCGCTGTGGCCATGCTTAGGATCAGGCTGATATCGGCGAGCGGCTTCTGCTGGTTGATTTCTTTGATTCTCTCGCTCGTGCCGTCCCATAAAAATCCACGGCGGTAATCTCTTCCGTTCAGCACTAGTTGCGGGGTGTAGATGAAACCAGAGCGGTTGATTTGCGCCGCCTGGCGCTGGCGCTCGGTGAATTTTGTTTGTGAGAACGCATCCCGCCAGCCCAGGTAATTCCAGTAGTCCACGTGAAAGGCCAGCGGAACGATGCGGTCGCTGGTGAGCTCCTTAGAAGGAAGTTTGCTTATCCATTCATCGGCGGGCGGGCAACTATTACAGCCTTCCGAAGTGTAGAGTTCAAGCAACGCCACACGGCGTTCGCCGCTTTTCGCCGTGCATTCGGTGCCAAGCGCGGGAGAAAGCATGGTGATAGAAAGAATTCCTGTCAGCAGAAGGTATGCAATTTTCATAAAGGACACTGCGCTCCTCGTGACGGATGTTAGGGAACCTCTGATTAAGTCCCACGCGGTTGCGACGGTGGCTTTCCGGGATGGGATGCGCGAAGCAAGGCGCAGCCAATGGCCAGACCCCCTTGGCAAGCCGAGCGACAAAGCAGACCGCCCGGTAAGCCCCGTCCCATCCGGGTTGCGGCAAAATGCGGCGTCTGCATCGTTGCGCTCCTCGGTGTCGTAGTCTTGGCTACGACCTTCGTCGCGCGCCTTGCATACATCCGCATTTTGCCAGCAACGCAATTCGCGGAGGACTTAATCAGAGGTTCCTTAGATTAGTCGCCCGAATCAGCAAAAAATGACAATCGCGCCGCCGACAACCTTAGCAGCGCGTTTTTCATGAGCTGGGTATTTTGTTATGATTTAGCTTCTGCTCATGCTCAATATTGACCTACATAGTCATTCAACGGTTTCCGACGGGCTGTTATCTCCCGAAGAATTGGTGCAGCGGGCGGCATCTAGAGGGGTTCAGATGCTGGCGCTCACCGATCACGATGATATTGGCGGGCTGGCGCGCGCAAGACGGGCCGCCACTTCACATGGCCTGCATCTTATCAACGGTGTGGAGATTTCAGCCACTTGGAACAGCCAGACTTTGCATATCGTAGGTTTGCGCATTGATCCCGAATGTCCGGCGTTGTTGCAGGGATTGGAAGCGATACGCTCAAGTCGCGCCGCGCGCGCGCAAAGGATTGCGGCGGAGCTGGAAAAGTCAGGGATACGCGGCAGCCTGCACGGTGCTTACCAGCACGCTGCCAATCCCGATCTTATCGGGCGCACTCATTTTGCGCGGTTTTTGGTGGAGCAAGGCCATGCCGGCGATGTGAAAGGCGTATTCAGGAAATTTCTCACCCCAGGCAAGCCGGGTTATGTTGAGCACGGCTGGGCTGCGCTTGCTGACACCGTGAGCTGGATCAAGGAAAGCGGAGGTATGGCGGTAATGGCTCATCCGGGGCGTTATTCGATCAGCACCATGCAAATGCGGCAGCTGCTTGCCGAATTCAAGGAGTTGGGCGGTGCGGCTATTGAAGTGGTGACCGGCAGCCATACGCCCGAGCAGTACGCGGTTTTCGCGCGCTACGCAAAACAATTCGAGATGTTCGCTTCAGTCGGCTCGGATTACCACGGTCCCGGGGAAAGCCATCGCGATGTCGGCCGATTGCCGGATTTGCCGGAAGGCTGTCAGCCGCTTTGGCGACAATGGTTGGACTTGACAGCCTGCAGTTCTGCAAGTGCTCACGCGTAACATTTCGCATGGCGCAGTTTTTTTCCATACATGTCAAAAATCCCCAGCCGCGGCTCATCCGCCAGGCTGCGGCGATAGTTCGCAATGGCGGGGTGATCGTCTATCCCACCGATTCCTGTTATGCGCTGGGTTGCCACCTCGGCGACAAGGATGCCATGCGGCGCATACGAGAAATTCGCCGTGTGGATGAAAAACATCATTTCACACTGGTCTGCCGCGATCTTTCGGAAATATCGCACTATGCCATGGTGGATAATCGTCAATACCGCCTGCTCAAGGCGGCAACACCGGGAAGTTATACTTTCATTCTGCGCGCGAGCCGCGAAGTGCCGAAGCGTTTGCAGCACCCCAAGCGCAAAACTATTGGTTTGCGCGTTCCCAATCATGCCGTGGTGCGCGAGTTGCTCGCGGAAATGAATGAACCGCTCCTAAGTTGCACTTTGCTGCTGCCCGGCGATGAGATACCTCTAAACGACGCAGCGGAAATCCGCAGCCGCCTCGAGCACAGCGTAAATCTGATACTTGATGGGGGTCCGTGCGGGGTGGAGATGACCACGGTGGTGGATCTGACGCAAGAAATCCCATTGTTGTTGCGCAGGGGCAAAGGCGACCCGGCGATGTTCGGCTTGCATTGAACGAAAAAAAATTCATGGGCGATTTAATCCAGACGATTGCGATTTGGGCGCTGCCGGTGATTTTTGCCATTACCTTGCATGAGGCGGCGCACGGCTATGTCGCCAAGCATTTTGGTGACTTGACTGCTTATGCCCAGGGCCGCGTCAGCCTCAATCCACTGCGGCACATAGACATGACCGGCACCATCATCGTGCCGCTGGTGTTGCTGCTTCTGAGCAAACTGTTTGGTGGAAGCGGAATACTGTTTGGCTGGGCCAAGCCGGTGCCGGTCAACTTCTCTGGCCTGCGCCATCCGAAACGCGATATGCTGTGGGTCGCCGCCGCAGGGCCTGGGGCGAATTTGCTAATGGCGCTGTTTTGGGCGCTGGTGCTTAAATTCGCCATCAACGTGCCGGAGAGCGGTTATGCGCTGCCCATGGGCCTGATGGGGAAGGCCGGCATCCAGATCAATGTCGTGCTGATGGTACTTAACTTGCTGCCGATTCCGCCGCTGGACGGCGGCAGGATCGCAGTGAGCCTGCTTCCACACCGCCTCTCTCATCGTTTTTCCAGAATTGAACCGTATGGCATGTTTATTTTGCTGTTGTTGCTGTTTAGTGGAATTCTCGGGATTATCATGTGGCCTCTGGTGAGCACCGTGATGCAGTTAATCGGTTCGGTTTTCAATCTTTAAGAGGGATGGATTAAAACTTTATGTTTGCCGAGCGAGTATTGTCGGGTATGCGCCCTACGGGCAGACTGCATCTTGGGCATTACCACGGGGTACTGAAAAACTGGGTTAAGTTGCAAAACGAGTACCCTTGCTTGTTTTTTGTCGCCGACTGGCACGCCCTCACCACTCATTACGATACGCCGGAAATCATCGAGCAAAACGTCTGGGACATGCTGGTGGATTGGCTTGCCGCCGGGGTTGATCCTGCGCAGGCGACACTGTTCATTCAATCGCGGATACCGGAACATGCCGAACTGCATCTTTTGCTCTCCATGATCACGCCCCTGAGCTGGCTCGAGCGCGTGCCGAGTTACAAAGACCAGCAGGAAAAGCTCGGTGAGAAGAATTTGGGAACTTACGGTTTTCTAGGTTACCCGTTGCTGCAAAGCGCAGATATTCTGATATACCGCGCAAGCCGGGTGCCGGTGGGTGAAGACCAGGTGCCGCACGTCGAATTTACGCGCGAGTTGGCGCGGCGCTTTAATCATGTATACGGGCGGGAAAAAGATTTCGAGGCGAAGGCGAAAGCCGCGATAAAAAAGCTCGGTGCGAAAAACGCCAAGCTCTATCAGCAACTGCGCACGCGCTACCAGGAACAGGGAGATGGCGATGCGCTGGCTGCGGCGCGCGCATTGCTCGAGGAGCGGCAAAATCTCACCTTGGGCGACCGCGAGCGCCTGTTTGGTTTTCTGGAGGGCGTGGGCAGGGTGATTTTGACCGAGCCGCAGGCGCTGCTCACCGAGGCCCCGAAAATGCCGGGGTTGGATGGGCAGAAAATGTCCAAGTCCTACAACAACACCATCGACTTGCGCGAGGACGCGGCCAGCGTCACTAAAAAAATCCGTACCATGCCGACTGATCCGGCGCGCATTAAGCGCAGCGACCCCGGCGACCCCGAAAAATGTCCAGTATGGCAATTCCACCTGATTTATTCTGATAAGCAAACGCAGAAATGGGTGCAGAAGGGTTGCAGGAGCGCGGGCATCGGCTGCTTGGAATGCAAGCAGCCGGTAATAGACGCGGTGCTCCAAGAACAGAAACCGATGCACGAACGCGCGCAAATGTATCTCGATGATCCGACCCTGGTGCGCAACATCATTGCCGACGGTTGCGAGAAGGCGCAGAAACTTGCGCAGGAGACGCTGCGCGATGTGAAGCAGGTGATGGGATTGAATTACGCTTGAACCCCAGTGAGCCGAAAGGAACCATGAACCAGCCCGAATCAGCAGTGGCGCGTCTGTATGGCGAGCCGGTACTGGAGGTCCCGCAGGATTTGTATATACCGCCGGATGCGCTGGAGGTGTTTCTCGATACGTTCGAGGGGCCGCTCGATTTGCTGCTCTACCTGATACGCAAGAACAATCTGAGTGTGCTCGATATTCCCATGGCCGAGCTTACCCGCCAGTACATGGCGTATGTGGACATGATGCAGGCACATCAGTTGGAGCTCGCAGCGGAATACTTGCTGATGGCGGCATTGTTGATCGAAATCAAGTCGCGCATGCTGCTGCCGCGCCCACCCGAAGCTGAGGTCGAGCAGGCGGATCCGCGCGCCGAGCTGGTCAAGCGCCTGCTGGAATACGAGCAGATCAAGCTTGCCGCGCAGCGCCTCGATGAACTGCCGCAGGCGATGCGCGATTTCGCGCTGGTTGAAGTATGGATCGAGCAGGCCGCGGTAAAACGCCTGCCGCAAGTCAACGCGGAGGATTTAAGAAATACCTGGCTGGAGCTTTTGGCCCGTGTGCAGATGAACCGTCACCACCGCGTGACCCGCGAACAGTTATCGGTGCGCGAACACATGACGCGCATCCTGCGCCGGTTGCAAGACCTGAAATTCATCGAGTTCCGCGAACTTTTTGAGGTTGCCGGAGGAATTCCGGAACTGCTGGTGACTTTTCTCGCGTTGCTTGAACTGGCGCGCGAAAACCTGGTGAGCGTCACCCAGCAGAAAGCCTATGCCGCCATTTATGTAAAGCTTAGCGAGGCTCACCCTGATGTATGAGCTGAAAGAAATCAAACTGGTTCTGGAAACGGTTTTGCTCAGCAGTCAGGAGCCGCTTCCTCTCGACGAGCTCAAAAAATTATTCGAGAATGAACTGGATTCGGAAACGTTGCGCAAGCTGCTCGATGAATTGCGCCAGGACTGGTACGGCAAAGGCGTAGAGCTCGTCAATGTGGCGAGCGGCTGGCGGTTTTGCGCCAAGCCGGAATATCAGAAATACCTCGACCGGCTGAATCCGGAAAAACCGCCGCGCTATTCGCGCGCCGCGATGGAAACCCTTGCCATAATTGCTTACCGCCAACCGGTCACGCGCGGCGACATTGAACAAATCCGCGGCGTGTCGGTATCCACTCATGTGATCAAGGTGCTCGAAGACCGCGACTGGATAGACGTGGTCGGGCACCGTGAAACGCCGGGCCGGCCGGCTTTGTACGCCACTACCAAGACTTTTCTCGACGATCTCAATCTGCGCTCGCTTGAAGAACTTCCTCCCCTCGAAGACATTGGCAATCTGGAAAAAGAACTCAATCTTTAGAGCGCTGCCGTTTAAATCGAACAGACTTTTACTAGCGCTTCTCATTCGAGCAACAGCATTTTGCGTGTTCTGTAAGATCGCTGGTGCGCGTTTCACTCTTAATGTGTCCGAAGCGGCTTTATTTAGCTTTCTAAAACTGTAATTTGCTTGACGGGTTCAGCGACAGTTTGCTATAGTTCCACCTCTAAACAGGCGCGGGGTGGAGCAGTCTGGCAGCTCGTCGGGCTCATAACCCGAAGGTCGTAGGTTCAAATCCTGCCCCCGCAACCATGTTCTTTAACAAATTACAGCCGATAAGTGTGGGCGCTTGGTTTTGAGTGCCGTGCTGGTTTTTCAACCTGCATGGAAACTTTAAAGTTAAGTGCTCGCAAGATGTAATTCGTCAAGCGAGAGTTTTAGATCAAATTGAAGAGTTTGATCCTGGCTCAGATTGAACGCTGGCGGCATGCCTTACACATGCAAGTCGAACGTGAAAGCGGGGCAACCCGCAAGTAGAGTGGCGGACGGGTGAGTAATACATCGGAACGTGTCCAGTAATGGGGGATAACCTAGCGAAAGTTAGGCTAATACCGCATACGATCTGCGGATGAAAGCGGGGGATGCGGCACTAAAGGCTTTTGGCGAAGGTGGCCAAAGGTGAGTCAAGAGCTTTTAGTGCTGCACCTCGCGTTATTGGAGCGGCTGATGTCTGATTAGCTAGTTGGTGAGGTAAAGGCTTACCAAGGCGACGATCAGTAGCTGGTCTGAGAGGACGGCCAGCCACACTGGGACTGAGACACGGCCCAGACTCCTACGGGAGGCAGCAGTGGGGAATTTTGGACAATGGGGGCAACCCTGATCCAGCCATGTCGCGTGAGTGAAGAAGGCCTTCGGGTTGTAAAGCTCTTTCAGCCGGAACGAAACGGTGGATGTTAACACCATCCATTACTGACGGTACCGGAAGAAGAAGCACCGGCTAACTACGTGCCAGCAGCCGCGGTAATACGTAGGGTGCAAGCGTTGTCCGGAATTACTGGGTGTAAAGGGTCCGCAGGCGGGCAGACAAGTCGGTGGTGAAAGCTCACGGCT
>JBGQCF010000024.1:0-32792 GCA_041495205.1 Gammaproteobacteria bacterium | reverse complement strand
CTTTTCGCTAATTATGGGAAGTTGGAGAGCGCGTTCAGCGTTAATTTCAATCCAGTAAGCTTGATCATCCGGCATGTCGATGGTTTCGTAGATCGCGTGAACCGGGCACGCCGGAATGCAAGCGCCGCAGTCGATGCACACACCGGGATCGATGTACATCCTCCGTTCGTCGGCATGGAAACACTCGACGGGGCAAGTTGTCACACAATCGGTAAAACGGCAAAGATCGCAATTCGCTGTGACTACGTGGGTCATGGAATCTTACTGGAATCTTACGGAAGACCTTCTACATGGCATCTCTAAGGGCATTTATTTTGCCTGCCATGAAGAAGTCGTAACAGCCTCATTACCTTGCATCAGGCGACTTCAAAAACAAGTGTACGCTCAAACTTACTTAACCAGCGCCACGTTAACCAAGCTATCCGAATAGGTTCCAGCGTTACCCAAGTTGCAGTGCTTGTCTGCGCTGATTACATTGACGGTGTTCCCGGTGCGGCTCAAGCTAGCCCAGAATCCCAGGTTGGCCATGACGAGCCCCGGCATAACGTCCTCGGTCAATTCCGCCTTGCCCTCAAAACTGCCACGATCGTTCCATACCCGCACGTATTTCCCTGATTCGATTTTTCGCTCTTTGGCGTCCTTGGGGTTGATCAACACGAGTTGTTCGCCTTGGCGTTTCTGCTGAACCGGCTCGTTCGCATATTGCGAGTTCAGAAAAGCGTGGGGCTTGGGCGAAATTATGTTGAGCGGATAGCGCTTGGCCAGTTCCGGATTGGAATGCGGCGTCTCAAACGGCGGAATATAGTCCGGCACTGGATCAATTGGCGTGCCGGGCTGCATACCCTCGTACATGGAGCGCCATACAGGCACGACGAAGTTTTTGGCGTCCGTGACCTTGAATTCGCATTTCCCGGAGGCTGTCTTGAAGTTCCCCTTGGCGTGCGGCGCCCGCTTATCCGGGGTACCCACATTAAGCCGCATCCACCCTTTCTGTTTAAGCAAATCCAAAGTGATGCCTTTCAAAGCAGGCGAATCCCAGTCGTAGAATTCCATCAGCATCTCATCATCGGTCATGTCCCAGTAGGGGTCACTGAAGCCCATCGTCTTTGCGAGCCGGCGGAACATGTCAACGTTAGGCACGCATTCCCCGGGCGCGGGGATGGCCGGCTGGTTGACCATCATGTAGAGATGACCCCACGTCACCTGGAGGTCATATTGCTCGGCCTGCAAGGTTGCCGGAAGGAGGAGATCGGCATAGCGCGCAGTGTCCGTAATGAACAGTTCGCTCACCACTGTGAACAGATCCTCGCGCTTGAGCCCCTGCACGACCTTGTTCTGGGCCGGAGCCTGGGTCACCGGATTGGAGTTGTAAACGAACAGCGACATGATTGGAGGATCGAGCTTCAGCTCGCCGGTGAGGGCAGCCCCAAGGTCGAGCTCGTTGATGACGCGCGTGCCCGGTTTGATCCAGTCGGGTCGGCAAATTTTGTCGAACTTGAACGGGAAGTCCCATATCGGCATCTCGACGGCGCCACCCCCGACATGGCGCCAGGCGCCGACGAGTGCTGGCAAACAAGTGATAGCGCGGACTGCATCCCCGCCGCCACGACTGCGCTCGAGGGCCACGCCTTCGCGGATAGCCGAAGGCTGGGTCGTGGCATATTCGCGTGCCAGTTTCTGAATATCGCTGGCCGGTATGCCAGTAATTTTTGCGACCTTTTCCGGGGGATATTGTGCAGCGCGCGCCTTTAATTCCTCGTAGCCGAGCGTGTATTGCTTCACATAATCGTGATCCACCAGATCTTCCGTGATGATCACGTTCATCATGCCCAGCGCCAGCGCGGCATCTGTCCCAGGGTTTATCGGGATGTGCCAGTCAGCCTGCTTTGCTGTGCGTGTTCTGATCGGGTCAATCACCACTATCTTGGCGCCTTTCTTTTTTGCCTCAAGGATGAAGGGCCAGGCGTGCAGGTTAGTGTTTATCATATTCATCGCCCACACGATGATGTACTTAGCGTAGGCAAGACTTTCCAAATCGAGCCCGCCGGTTGGGCCCACGGTCATTATCCAGGCGGTGGAGGAGCCCGACTCGCAGTAGGTCTTCTCCGCCACGCTGGAGCCAAGCCGGTTAAAGAATGCATCGCCGGAGGTCAGTCCGTTCAGAGTGCCTTGGTTACCCAGGTAAACGTGAGGCATGATGGCTTGCGCGCCGTATTTGGTTATGATGTCTGTCCAGCGCTTCTTGATCTCAGCGAGCGCGTCATTATAAGAGATCCGCTCGAACTGTCCACTGCCTTTCGGCCCAACGCGCTTCATGGGGTACAACAGGCGGTCGGGGTTATAGTGATGCTCGGCATAGTCCTTGAGCTTCACGCACAGCCCACCGCGGGTCATCGGGTGATCCGGGTCGCCGGTCACCTCCACCAGCTTGCCGTCCTCCACGTGGTAGAGAAACGCGCAGGTGTCGGGACAGTCCTGGGGGCAAGCGCCTCTGACGATACGGGTTTCGCTCACATGCACTGACATGGCAGTTCTCCTTACTGAAATCAGCGGGAATTTGAGGCTTTTAACATTGAGCCCGACCAAGGGTTTTGTCAACCCGCAAATCGAGTGACCCGTCCCTCAGTGCAATCCTCCCCCGAAAAAGTTGACACGCTGAGCTAACGTGCTTGGAGGTGTGTGATGGCAAGGGCTGGACCGAGGAAGACGGCGCGCAACTGTGGCGCGATAAGATTCTAAGGGCTCGGGGTCGGATTAGCTTTTTCTGCAGAACACTAAATGCCGGGAGTGAAATTTAAATCGCTTCGAAAATAATTCGTCTCTGAACCCCTAGTAATCTTTTATTCCCGCTTATCCTTTGCTTTTGCTTCTTGTAACGTCTGCCATTGCATGTTTCTTGGATTGTCCGCCCCTCCGTGCTTTAGTGGAACAACGTGATCCACCACATATCCTGGACAGGCTCCGCTTGTTTTGCCTGTAGATGGGCAGGGGTGAGACTTCATGAAAGCGTGCTTTGCTTGGGAACTTCTGTGAGTATTTCCGTGATGGCCTGAGTGCCCTCCTCCGCGAGCAAAGGCGTTACTAGCCAGTACTACAGCTAACAACAAAACAAGCAAGAGTTTATGCCAGTGAGACATGAACCCTCTTAAGTTCTGGTTAATTCAGTATAGCAAGGGATTCTAAAGGGTTGAGTCGTATTTTTCAGCGAATGGTTAATGCCGAAAGCGAATCAAGAGTGCCAGATTAACGGGAAGAATGGTAAATTTACGTAATACTCAACGAAAAACCTGGAGTTTTATCCTCCCTCCTAACTACCTCGGAAAAACCATGTCTCCATTAATCGAAACCGCCATCTACCTTTCTGCAGCCGTGATTGCTGTGCCCCTGTTCAAGAAGCTCCGTCTCGGAGCAGTGCTGGGATACCTCGCAGCCGGGATCATCATCGGGCCGCAAGCGCTCGGGCTTGTGAGCGACGTGGAAAACATGCTGCACTTCTCGGAATTGGGCGTGGTGTTGCTCCTGTTCATCATCGGTTTGGAATTGCAACCTTCACGGCTTTGGGTATTGCGCAAATCGGTTTTTGGCCTGGGCGGGGCGCAGGTCGTGGTCACAGCCGCATTGCTGGGTTTAATAGCCTATAGCCTGGGCCTCACCCCTGAGAGCGCCTTGGTTGCCGGTCTTGGCCTGTCGCTTTCTTCCACCGCTTTTGTCTTGCAGATTCTGGCGGAAAAAAATCAACTCACAACGCGCCATGGCAGAGCTTCGTTCGCCATCTTGCTGTTTCAGGATCTGGCGGTCATCCCCATACTGGCCTTGATTCCGCTGCTCGCCGCAAAAGACATCGCCGCCAGCCAAGGCAGCCCGGGCTTTGCGGCATTAAAGGCTCTAGCGTTGGTGGCAGCTGTGATTATCGGCGGCCGCTTCCTGTTGCGCCCGGTGTTCAGGGCCATCGCCGCCAGCCGCATTCAGGAAGTTTTTACCGCTGCGGCGCTGCTGGTAGTGATCGGCACGGCGCTCTTGATGCAACTTGCCGGCTTGTCCATGTCGCTTGGGGCTTTTATCGCTGGCGTGCTTCTGGCGGATTCGGAATACCGGCACGAGCTGGAAGCCAATATCGAGCCTTTCAAGGGTTTGCTGCTCGGGTTGTTTTTCATTGCGGTGGGAATGTCCGCTAATCTCGGCCTTGTGGCATCCCAGCCTTTTGCCTTCCTGGCGGCGGTCACCATCATGATGGCAATCAAGTCCGCCGTAGTATTTACGCTTGGCAAGCTTGCGGGGTATTCAAATGATTGCGCCCGCAATCTTGCTGTCGCGCTTTGCCAGGGCGGCGAATTCGCCTTCGTGATTTTCGGCGTTGCTGCTGCCCACCAAATCATGGACAAGTCAGTCGCTGACATGCTGATAGTCGCGGTTACACTATCCATGGCTCTTACACCCGCCTTCTTTTCCCTTAACGAAGCCATCGAAAAACGCTGGTTGAGATCAGGCAAGCCATCGGATTTCGATAAGATAGATGAAGGCGAAAACCGGGTAATCATCGCCGGATTCGGCCGTGTCGGCCAGATCGTTGGTCGTATCCTGCGCTTGAGAAAAATTGGCTTCACTGCGCTGGAGATGAGCCAGGAGCAAGTTGATGTGGTGCGGCGATTCGGCAACAAAGTTTATTACGGCGACGCTTCACGCGTGGACTTGCTGCGCGCCGCCAAAGCGGACAAGGCGGAAATTTTTGTCCTGGCGATTGACGACGTTGCCTCGTCCCTCAAAACCGCAGCGACGGTAAAAAAGCATTTTCCCAATCTGGCGATTTATGCCCGCGCCCGCAACCGTTTTCACGCTTACCAGCTGATGGATATCGGCGTAGACGGCCTGATACGTGAAACGCTTCTGTCATCTCTGGACTTGGCAAAACAGGTATTGCAAGGCCTGGGCATTGAGGAAAAGCAAGCGCGCGGCACCATTGAAATGTTCAAGGGCCACGATGAAAAAACGCTGCTCGCACAACATGCAGTTCACCACGATGAAACAAAACTCATACAAAGTGCGAAAGAAGCCGCCCAGGAACTCCAGGGTATATTCGAAGCGGATTATTCATCCGAAAAAGACGCCAACAAGCCGGTCTTGGCTGTTCCGCTTCGATAAACTCGTTCCAGTTCGCATGAGCTTTTAATGTTCCAGTGCTATTGTAAAATGGGCAAGATCGCTTAAAAAAGCTTGCTTGCTGGGGAATTGCACCGATAGCGATATACATTATTAACAATCATGACAGCAACCATCGTCATCATCTTCCTCGTGGTGTACTTCGGCATGATCATCGGCGGGCTGCCGCTCCTGCAGCTCGACCGGACAGGCGTGGCGCTGCTGGGCGCAATCGCCTTGATCAGCGTCAACGCGCTGAGCCTGGAGGAAGCGGCCCGGGCCATCCATTTGCCGACCCTGATTCTGCTTTTCGCCTTCATGGTGGTATCGGCGCAAATGCGTCTTGGCGGTTTCTACGATTGGATCACGCGCAAACTCGTGGCGCTGTCGCTTCCGCCGTCGCTGCTGCTCGGGGCGGTGATTTTCGTCATTGCCGGCTTGTCGGCGGTGTTCAGCAACGACATCATCTGCCTCGCCGTCACTCCCGTGCTGATCGACGCCTGTCGCAAGCGCCGGTTTGATCCGGTCCCTTATCTGCTGGGGCTCGCTTGCGCCGCCAATATCGGCTCCGCCGCAACGCTGATCGGCAACCCTCAAAACATGCTGATCGGCCAGACCCTGCGGCTGTCCTTCGCCGGCTACTTTGCCGTGGCGGTCGTGCCGGTCATATTGGGACTCCTGGTGACCTGGGGATTGCTCGTATGGCAGACGCGCGGACGCTGGCAGAGCGTTGAAACCGCTGCGGCCGCACCCGTCGTCCACGAACGGCGCGTGGGAGAGGTGCCGCTGGACCGATGGCAGACAGCGAAAGGACTTGCCGTGGCCATTGCGCTGCTGGTCGCATTTCTCGTGGCTCCTTGGCCCAGGGAACATGTGGCGCTCACTGGAGCGGGTCTGCTGCTGATGAGCCGCAAGCTTCATTCGAGCAAGATGCTCGGCCTGGTTGACTGGGAACTGCTGACCCTGTTTATCGGCCTGTTCGTGGTCAATCACGCGCTACAACAAACCAATCTCACGCCAGAAGTGATGGCTGATCTTGCTACATGGGGCGTACACTTGGACCAGCCCGGGTCGTTGTTCGCCACGGTCTTTGTTCTTTCCAACATCGTTTCCAACGTGCCCGCCGTGATGCTGCTGCTGCCGGTAGCTCAAACCCCGATAGCCGGTCCCCTGCTTGCGCTGGTCAGCACGCTGTCCGGCAATCTGTTGATCGTCGGCAGCATCGCCAACATTATCGTGATGGATGCGGCCGCCAAGCAAAATATTCACATCAATTGGCGCCGCCATGCTCAAACCGGGGTGCCGGTAACGCTGGTCACGCTGGCGATCACCGCCGCTTACTTGTGGATTTTTGTCGCAGCCTGAATTGCGAAATACAGAATGCAGGGAATGAAATTTTAATTGCTTCAAAAAGAATTCGTCGCTGAACCCTGGTACTAAGCAACTTCGAGAAGCGCATGAGGGTTCTTTGCGGCGATCAGGAGCAGCGTGCGGGCTGCCCCGGATGGGGCGCGCCGGCCTTGTTCCCATTCTTGCAGCGTGCGCACGGACACTCCGAGCAGCCGGGCGAACCTCGCTTGCGAAAGGCCCGTGCGCTCTCGAATCTGCGACACCTCGGGCACATTAATAACACGCCCATGCTCGCCGCGCTTGATTGCGCGGAGGCCATGAAGAATTTCCAGCCCAATGTTGCGCTTGGATTTAGCCATCGATTTCCTCCTTGATCTTTCGCAAAACGTGCGCCGGAATATTCTCAGCCACGTTCTTGGCGTAGATCGTCAACATCCAGATAACACCCTCTCGGGGTTTGGCGTAGTAGATCACCCGAACACCGCCACGCTTTCCCCGTCCCGGTAAAGCCCATCGAAGCTTTCGAACCCCGCCCGAGCCCGGAATGAGTGCTCCGGACTCTGGATTGACAATTAAGGAGCGCTGAAGCGATGCGTACTCTTCATCAGAAAGATACTCCCCGATCAAACGGGAGAACAGCTTGGTTTCGATGAAGCTGTACATTGGGACATTATACGGCATTGACGTATAGTGTCAATAGACGGAGTCGGACCGGATTTTCCTGCGGAACGCTAAATACCGGGAGTGAAATTATAATCGCTTCAAAAATAAATCGTCTCTAGTCCTGGTTTTTTCTAGAGTTCCTTAATGCGTCTCCATAAAACCAGTACCCGTGTCGGGTTTAGGTGCTGGAGGTTGTTTTCCCGTTTGGAACCCCCCCGGGCATGGAGCACTTGCCACCGGCTGGTTGGTTTCAAAATCTAACAGATCAATATGGTACGGGGCGCCTTCTTTGACGAGGACCAGTTGATAATCATGGGATGGCTCAGCGGTAAACTGCAAGTTTGCAAAACAAATCAAGCACATTGTGAAGATCGACGGGGGGACCCACGCACCGTATTTACCCTGGATATTAGCGGTGTGCGAGCCGGTGCTTATTGGCATCGGCTGCCCTGCCGAATAGCGAAAGGGAAGCATCTGATCATCAAATAATAAACTAATAAAGGCGTCAGTACAGGCAAGGCCTCGTTCGATATGACCACGAATGGTAGCCTGTGGTTCGCCCGCTGCGGGAGGCACATAGGTTCGCCTACCTAAACCGCATCCCGCAATACAGATAGTGACTGCAACCACAAACGCTGTGGCGCTCCGATTCATGTCCATACACAAATTATAGACAGCCCATAGAGATTCTAAGGGGTTGGAATCGCATATTTCTGTCGATTGCCGGGAGTGAAATTCTTATCGCTCTAAAAATAATTTGTTACTGACTCTAACTAGTATCCTATTAGTGGTTAGTCGTAGTCCCAGATGTTGCAGCAGAATCGTCCTCTGGTTTTGTTAAATCAAAACCACAATTTTGGCATCGCTTATTCGCAAAGCCCGCGTAGATCGGTAATACCCCAAGCTTGCCCTTGTATGTTAGTGAAGTACTGCACTTGGGACATTTCACTTGATACATTAGGAAAGAACCAACAACAACCCACCCGAAAAACATGGCGGCGAGCATTACGGACTGCGTCTTAATGATCAAAACGCCCAAGATAATGCCCACGACTACCAAAAGAACCGTCATACGGGCAAACTTCGCTCTGGGTGAAGTTGTCATGAGCACATTTTAGGCTTTGATAATGAATTCTAAAGAATCCGGGGTCGCATTGTCTGCGGAACGCTAAATGCCGGGAGTGAAATTTTAATCGCTTCAAAAAATATATTTGCCTCGCGTTTATCCATTGAAGTCCATCAATTCAAAAAGTGAACCAATCCATTGGGAAAACAATCCCACAATTATAAAATATGCCCCCATTGCCCCAATTCGCTGCGGAGGTGTTTTTGCAAATTTGAATGTGGGTGATCTAACTATGTCACTAAACATAACAGCGGACAGTGCGCCAGGAACCAGCAGATAGAGCCCAGCGGTGGCAGCGATTTTAGCCGACGGATAATGTAAAACAAGGCCAAAAATCCCCCCAGTACACAAGCCCATCGGAACCATGAATAGAACCCACATAAATAGAAGTGATGACAGGCGGATAACCACCAGTTGAAATACTTCAGAGGTATTAACAAAGTACGAAAGCATCATCACACCGAAAATACTCCACGTCACGCCAATAAAGTTAAATAGCTTGAAAAGTCTCAACGAAGGAATATCAGCGAGGATTAGGCCTATAGCAGGTGAGCACAGAAGCAGGCCATAGTATAGTAGGTTTGACGCGATTCTTTCTTTATATGAGCGATTCATTTTTATCAATTAACCTGCATAACTCAACGATTCTAGGGGACCATAATCGTATTTTTCAACGGGACACCAAACTCTGTGACTAAAATTTAATCGCTTCAAAAATAAATTGTCTCTTACCCTTTGTATCTTTAATGGTTGAGCAGGCCTGTAGATTTAGTGCTGATGCATCCACGCCAAAGTTGAAGGCTGTACCGGCAACTCCTCAGCGAAAATTCTAATATGCCGGCCTTGCCACTCTATAATCTCGTCATGAAGCATTGCCCTCGTGGTGTTGGTTGCCTGTGGTGGCACAAAATCAATGCCAAGACCGATAGAGCAATTGGTGGACGTGATCGCAATCTTGTGAATTTCAATCTGTTCCCCTGTTCGGAGATCAGCCAGGGATGCTAGTTCAGCAACAGGGCCTGATATGAACCGGACCCAAGGAAAACCTTCGCCTTGTCCCAAAATTAAGTCAATGTCAGCAATTCCCTCGAACAAAGTGTCGTCTTTGTTCGCGCGGAGATGAAAGTAAATTGGGGGGTGAAAAGTAAAGTGTGGGTTGTTGACGGGTTCAAGGGCTTCACGATCATTCTGCATAACGTAAGTAAGCGTCTGTCGGTTGTAGAAATTAAACAAGAAATTCCTGGCTTTGAATCGTGGCACTATGAATGTCCGATCTGTAAATCCGAGGGATATTGAGCCGTCATGTTGAAGGCTAAGCCAGATCAGCGGTTTGGGAATCCCGTTCAATTCTGTGACGTAACGAATCTGCGTGAACATTGGCTATCTTGGGCCAACCCAACGGATCGCGCCTAAGCTGCGGCCTACGGCGGCCGCAATCAATTTAAACAAACGCTTCTAAAGAGTCGTGGTCGCATTTTTCTGAGGAACGCTAAATGTCGGGAGTGAAATTCTAATCGCTTCAAAAATAATTCGGCTCTGACTCATAGTGTTCTTTGATATTAGAGCGCACGACGTTGGACACGTTGGTAGTTTGGCACATTTTCAGACAGATCCTCCAGTACGGAGATAGGAAAAGATAGTTGCTTCTCTCCAAGACCACTGCGGTGAGCAAACCTATCGGCAATAAGCTGTCCCGGTCCGTTATAAACCTCCCGATGGCCACCATCTTCGGTCAATTTAAGCCCGAGGTACAGTTCAGGGACAGCGGTCATCGTTAGTTTGTCCTTGAACGTAACCTTCACCTGAACCTTACGGCCATCGGATGTTTCGCCATCGTGCGCAGGTGTTTGGACTTCGTACAGCTTCACGTCGTACTCGAGTGCCGCGATGACTTCCCCAATATCACCTACCAAGCGTCCGTCGATCGTGAACGCTTTCTCAGGAAATTGCACCTTCAGCTTTGCGATCCCTTCAAAGATAAGGGCAAGCGCTTCGGTGATTGACGTGCGATGATTCATGTGCGCTTAAAGTAATAAAGGATCAGATTCGAATTAATTTCCCGTAGTTTGGAGTTTTACTTCCCCCTGTGAGCCGCCAAGTGACGAAGCCAAAACGGGGGAAGTGAAGCGAGCACTGTCTGAGCGCGAAGCGCGAGTTGCGCAGCGCCCGGTTTGGCTGAGGAACGCAGGAGAAGTCGGCGAACCGGGGTCGCCTTTTCTTTGGTGACTTTCTTTTGGCGAGGCAAAAGAAAGTCACCAGCCGCCGGTCTGCCACCGGCGAATTTGTGTTTTCCCCTCACCCTAACCCTCTCCCTCAAGGGGAGAGGAAGTAGAAAGTCACCAGCCGCCGGGCTGCCCCCGGCATTCGGGAACGGATTTTCACAAGTCACTTCTTCATTTCCTCTTTTTCCATTATCTCCTCAATCATCGGCTCTTTTTTCATGTACTCTTTTTTCACATCTTCTTTCATCATTCCCTCCTTCTTCATTCCGGTTGGCATGGGCTCTTGCCCCCTCAACGGCATCTCGACCATCGGTGGAGCCCCTGCTGGGTTCGCCGCCGCCGGAGCTGCGGGCGCATCGCCGCGGGCGCCAAAGCTTGCAGCGGTAATCAAAATTGCGGCAAGAAGGAAAAATAGCTTATTCAATTCGCCTCCTATAATCCGCTGAACCAGTTGTATCCCTGGTCTTCCCAGTAACCACCCGGATAAGTGTTGGTGACAAAAATCGCCATGATGTGTTTCGGGTTCTTGAAACCAAGCTTGGTGGGAATGCGCAGCTTCATGGGAAAGCCGAACTTCGCAGGCAGTATCTGATCGCCAAACCGGAACGTGAGCAGCGTCTGCGGGTGAAGCGCGGTGGGCATGTCTATGCTGGTGTAGTAATTGTCCGCGCACACGAAGCCTACATACTTGGCTGTGAGGTCGGCGCCGACGCGCTCAAGAAAGGTTTTAAACGTCACCCCGCCCCATTTGCCGATTGCGCTCCAGCCTTCGACGCAGACATGGCGCGTGATCTGGCTGGCTTGCGGCAAGGCGTAAAGCTGCTCCAGCGTCCACGATGCCTTGTCGCGAATTTTTCCGCCCAGCTTGAGCTTGTAGGCCGCCGCATCGACGTGCGGAACTTCGGCCTCGGAATAATAGGCATTGAAAGGGAACGGTTTGGTAATCGCGCTTTCGGGATAAACCGGCGCGAGCTTGTTCGGGTTGAATAAAAAAGCCTGAACGCGGTCGTTCCAGCGCGACATGCCCCAAAGCACTTTCTTCACAGAGTCGGCATTGGTGACATCGCATCCGGAGAGAAGGGTGAGCGCGCCCAGGCTAAGACTTTGCTTGAGGAACAGCCGGCGCTCAATCTTGATGATGTCCAGCGTCGGCCTCACCAAATCACGGTCGGGTTTGGTTAGCATATTCATTTCGCTTCCCCCCGGCTGTCCGCAGCGCGGCCCGAGAACATCGGCCACAGCGTGCGCGGCACCAGCGCCACCAGGGTTAAGTGCACGAGTATAAAAAATACCACGAGCGCCATCGCAATGAAGTGCACCAGCCGCGCGCCTTCGTAACCGCCCATCAATGCCGCGAGCTCCTGGAACTGCACCGGCTTCCAGATTGCGAGCCCGGACAATACCAGCATCGCGCCTACGCACAGCACGCCGATATACGCTGCGCGCTGCACCGCGTTATACACGCCGATCTCATGCGAAATCCTGCCGCGCAGCGCATTGGTGAACTCGTGCCAGAGCGACCGCAGCGTGATCGGCAGGAAGCTTGATTTGAAATGGCCGGAAACAAATCCATAACAGACATAAAACAACCCGTTAAGCACCAGGAGCCACATCGCCGCGAAGTGCCACTGCAGCGCGCCCGCCAGCCAGCCGCCGAGCGTGATTCCGTAAGGGATATCGAAACTGAACAGCGGCGACGCATCATAGATGGCCCAGCCGCTCAAAATCATTATCAATATGGCAATAGCGTTAATCCAATGCGTGATGCGCACTGTCAGCGGATGGATTGCGGTTTTGCGGCTTGGTGCTACGGCGGATGCCTGCGGATTTGCCATGAGCGTTGCCTACCTGTGAATCCTGTTCCATATGACGCCGAACATGAAGCCCAAGGCGTAGCCAATGCCGGTAGTAATGACGATAAGAAGCAGCGCGGTGCCGATATTGAATGCCCCGATAACATACACCGGTTTTATGAAGTGCAACCAGAATATGAAATCAATCAAAGGCTGCGCCCAACCAACCGCCACCAATAGCGCCCACAGAAAGTGCCACCCGCCCAGAAGCGCCCCGAGCACCAATCCTGCCTTGTTGGGATTAATCGTTTGCATAATCAGCTCCTCAGTAAAATGGGAATAGCGCCTCCCATGGGAATAGATTACATCAGACCCGAACACTCAGCCACCCCCGGAAGTCCGGTCAGGCAATGCCGCGATGAGGGGTACGATGAAAAGGTCGGAGACGAATTGTTTTTGCCGCGATCAGCAGAACCGATTGGCGCAAATTTTGGTCTAGAGTTTCAGGATTCTTACCATCTGGCGGGCTGTGACTATCCGCGTTTTTCCATGCCGCTTGATATCAAGCAAATCGCGCTTATCTCCTGTTACCAGGTAATTAGCGTCTCCCGCTTGAGCCATCTCAATCAAAAAATTATCCGCCGGGTCGGGCGATATATCCACTTTGCCGCTGATTTTCACGTGAATGGATAGCTTGCGCAGTTCGTTGAGCATGGTCCCCACTTCTGCGGGTCGGACATAGCGTTGAACCTTCGGATAGCGTGTTACTCGTCTAAACTCTTCAAGTTGCAGATCGCATGTTACAAGTTCAATACGCCCTTGCCTCGCAGCTTCATAAATACGGCGCGTGGGGGATTTCCGGCGGATCAGTGCGCTGATGAAGATATTCGTGTCCAGAACCACGCGCATGCCGGCCTATTTCTTGCGGCGCAGCTTTTTCCCAAGCAGTTCGGCATGGCGTTCGGCCCTGACTGCCGCGAGGGCTTCGTCAATCGCCTGCTCGATTTCCTTATCGGGAATATCGGCATTGCGCGCACGAATTCCGGCGATTGTCTTGTCTAGTACGCGCCAGCGCACCGCTTCCTCGACAAACTTCGACAAATCGCCTTTTTTCATGCCCTGCCGCGCAAGGTAGGAGCGGAGCGAAATATCGGTTTCCTTCGAAACCTTTACCGTCCAGCGGGTAGAATTTTCCATGACTACACCTATGTGGATAAGCGTCTATGTGTCTATCGTAGCAAAATAGGCGTAACCACTCAAGGACGCATTGGACATCATTGTTGAGCAAAGCCCCCGTTCGAGAAAGCCTTCGACTCGCTTCCCTCGACTCCGGTCGCTACGCTCCCCACGCTCGGGACGAACGGGAACGGCAGTCGAGTCGAAGCGTCAGGGCGAACGGCCTATTCTTATCAAACTGACCTATTGCCAATTTAATAAGACGTTGGATAAGTCAGGGAACCTCTGATTAAATTCTACATGAGGCGCGTTGCGGCGAAAAACGGATGAGCGCAAGGCGCGTGACGAAGGTCGTAGCTCGGACTACGAAGCCAAGGAGCGCAACGAAGCGCGCGCCGCTTTTCCCCGCAACCCGCGGGGACGGGGCATTAAGGGCATCATGCGTTGTCGCTCGTCGCTTGTTTGGCATCCACCAAACGGCGCTCCTCGCTTCGCGCCTGCCGCCCTTAAAGCCGACCGTCGCGCCCATGCAGGATTTAATCAGAGGTTCCTTAGATACTGGTGAAATAGCAATCCAGTCGTCTTCAATTCGCGCTTCATTAGATTTCGGAGAGTATGAGGTGCAGCAACCCTGCTACCCGCGGGAGGGTTCCTCCCAAGTATCGCTTTGTCCGAACATCACCGGGCAGGTCACTTCTTCCACGTATAGACAGTTGTAACCGCATAGTTCCAAACTGCGCCGACAAGGATGCCGGCAAGTGCCGCAAGAATCCACCTTGTGTCCTTGGCAAAAAGGTAGGATGCCACGCCGACGTTGGCTATTGCCCCTACACCACAAGCAAGAATGAACGATACCCACCCCCACACCCACTGCCAGCCTCTGAGCCGCTTATCTTGGTACGTCAATACGTTGTTTAGAACAAAGTTGCTCGTCATTGCAGCGAACGTGGCGATGGATTGAGCGGTCGTAAAACTTGTCTCAACTACGTTGAATAGAAGCGTCAGCAACGCCAGATGAATAACTACCCCGAATCCGCCTACTAGGGAAAAGGCAACAAAACGTACGGGTATTATGTGTCCAATAAGCTTGTCCATTAGCAGCATGACATAGGCCCATACCGCCTGTGTATCTAACTTACTCTCGCCAGCCTTGCGGGTCCGAAACTCGTATGGAAGCTCTGTAAACTTAAGTGGGTGCGGGGACGAAGCAAACAAGTCGACCAAAATCTTGAAACCGATACCTGAGAGTTTGCGTACACTGCGTTCCAGTGCTTCACGGCGAAGCATGAAGAAACCACTCATTGGGTCCGAAAGCTCAGCTTTCAGCACCAGTCGGCTTAGCCGAGTAGCAAAATGACTGATGACAGCACGAGAGTGGCTCCAACCCACTAGTCCGCCTCCGGGTGCATAACGGGTACCGATTATAATATCGGTTTGCTCTTCTTTTAGGACCGCCAACATTTTCGGCAGTAATGTCTCGTCGTGTTGTAAGTCACCATCGATGACTGCCAAGTATGGAGCTGAACTCGCTAACATACCTTCAACGCAGGCTGAAGAAAGACCTCGACGGCCAATTCTCTGGAGACAACGGACCCGGTTGTCGCGCTGTCCAATATCACGTACCAGATGGGCTGTTTCATCAGGCGAGTCGTCGTCTACAAAGATTACCTCCCAAGAGCAACCTGCCAGACATTTTTGTAAGCGTTCTACTAGTTCAAGCACATTGTCCCGCTCTTTGAATGTCGGAACGATGACGGACAGCTCAGGTCCACGGGACGAAAGGGATGCCTTCACTACCTCCTGTCCTATCGGAACGGCAGGCGGTATTTGGGTAGCAAATGGCACTGGTTTCTTGGCTGTTGTGTCAACCATCATATCCCTCGGCGCAGATAGGAAGAATAAACGGCTGACCTAGCCTGAAATAGCTGTGCCACTCGATGTAAGAGGATTTCACAAACTGTACGCTATTTTAAGGGGAAAGAGATCATGCCGATGACCTGACCGATATTTTAGTCCATGTTATTGAGATAGTTTAATGCATCAAGACTGCTCTCTCAACGACGTTATTACGGTGAATCACTGTTAAACGGTAACGCCTGGCGCAGGAAGTCTATAGCTCAGGGCGCTATGAGGTCTAAAGATGTTGTAGTGCGCTCACCATTCTTCAATCACAGCGTGCGCTACCCTGAGACGGTAGAAGATTTCGCTATTTAGGCACCCGTCCGTAGCTTGCCAAGGACGACATTGTAACGTAAGCTTTCCCGTCAAGTAGACAGTTCTAAAGTGGGGAGATTCTAAAGGGTCGGGGTCGTGTTTTTCTGCGGAACGCCAGTCTCGGGAGTGAAATATTAATCGTCTCAAAAATAATTTGTCTCTGCCCCTTAGTATTTCTTTAGGGTATGGGACGCCCGCTGGAACTTCCACCACACACCCTGACCCGCTCTTCCAATAAATAAAAAATGCCCGAGCGCTTCCGCGTCCCGCCGTTCGAAAAACTGGTCAAGCTCTACCGCGTACTGGCGGCAATCGCAGTGCTTGTTGTTATTTATCTCGCCAGCGCCAAGCTGATTAAAAACTCGTTCACCAAGGTAGATCTCGAGGTGTACCTGCACGCCGCCCGGCTGCTGCTCGAGGGAAACAACCCCTACGTCGTTCCCATTCACGCCGGCGGTTACTTCTATCTCTACCCACCGTTGCTGGCTTTTCTTTTCATTCCTTTCACGTTCATCCCGATCAACATCGTTGTGGTCCTGTGGTGCGTGCTGAATGTGCTGCTGATCGGGTGGAGCATGAAAACGTTTTACGAGCTGATAAACGGAACGTCGTTCTTCGAAATTCCGGTGCAGACTCGCTGGGCCGTTTGCAGCTTCGCATTGCTGCCCACAGCACGATTCATCTTTAATCATCTTTCTTTCGGACAATCCAATATCGTTATGCTGGCGCTCGCGGTTCTCGGGCTGGCTTATTGGGCAAGAAACCGGCAGGTCACCGGCGGCGTGGCAATTGGTTTCTCGATTGTCACCAAAGTCATTTCGCTGCCTTTGGCGATTTGGTTTGCAGCAAAGGGTAATGTGCGCGTCACGATGGGTATTGCATTGGGCCTTCTCGCCGGGCTGCTGCTGCCCGCGCTGTTGCTGGGTTTCGGCAAGAACCTGGAATTTCTGGATTACTGGGTTAAGAACGTCGTGCTCTACAACGATCTCAGAAACACGAAATTCGACTTGCACGTCAATCTGTCGCTGCAAGCGCAGCTTTACCGCTTTTTTACCGATACGGTGTCTTTTGAATATGGCGGCCGGCCATACTACTTGACGCTTGCCACCCTCCCCGCCGGCGTGATTCACGTCATAGGCCGCCTGATTGTTGCGGCGGTGGCGGGCGTAGTGGTGTTATACGCAGTCCTGTACCGGAACCGCGGCGCACTGATATCGGATTGGGGCGGGATTGCGCTCACGTTCACCCTGGTGCCTCTTTTTTCGACGGTCATGCAGAAGCACTATCTGGTCATGCTGCTTCCGGCATACCTTTATGTCGTGCACCTTTGGTACAGCATGCAGCTCAAGGACAAAACATTCCGCGGACTGGTGGTGGCTTCGATGGCGGTGTTGACTTTCATCGGCGCGGCGTTTTGCGGGGAATTCCTGTCGCGCGTTTTCGCCGCAGTCGGATGCTATGCACTGGGCGTGCTGCTGCTGTCAGCCGCCATTTTCCGCGCCGCGGCCTGTCTGCCCGCGCCAAACTCTTCGCGACTTCCACACGAGACGTAACGCGCACTCTTCATCCGGATTCGTTTCTTTTTTAAAATGCTGTTATTCTGACGTTGAAGAATTGGTATTAATAAGGAACAAGCGAGGGCGCTTTGATTCGCGCAAATTCTAAAAGCGGCTGCAGGGTATTGGTTTTTGCCAAAGAGCCTGAAACCGGCCAGGTCAAAACCCGGCTGATCCCGTTGCTCGGGGCGGCAGGCGCGGCAGCGCTGCACCAGCAGCTGGTAAAACATGCGCTTGCCACGGCGCTGGATGCCAAGATAGGCGAAGTGGAGCTTTGCTGCGCGCCTTCATTTGAACATCCTTTTTTCGGCCGCTGCGCGGAGGAGTTCGCCATCACTCTGCACTCCCAGGGGCCGGGCGATCTCGGCCAGCGCATGTTTCATGCGTTTCAAAAATCCCTGTGCCACAGCGAACAGGTTTTGCTGATAGGAAGCGACTGCCCCGCTCTCACCTCCCGTGATCTGCAGCATGCCGCGGAAAAGCTCAAGACCGGCAACGATGTCCTGCTCGGCCCCACCGAGGACGGCGGTTATGTGCTGATTGGCCTGACCCGCTGCTCGCCGCGCCTGTTTCAGGGAATCACATGGGGAGGTTCGCACGTCATGGAGCAAACGCGCGAACGCCTGCACAAGCTCAAGTGGCGCTGGTATGAATTACCCATGTTATGGGACGTGGACCGCCCCGACGATTACCGGCGGCTTGCGCATCTCCCGGGCTGGGAGAAATTACGCGGGGCAAAGACAGGTTAAACGCTTTAATCAGGCGCCCGTTGCCGCTTGCGTCACCGGGCTGGCTTGAGTTTATTCCACATGCAGTTGCCATTGCTCGCTTGTTCGATTTTCTCCAGCTGCTGCATATGCTCCTGCAGTTCTTCCGGGGAAGCGGCCATCACCACCAGCTCGCGCTTTACCGAAGCAAGCGCATCTTCGCCGCGCGGTGATGCGCGATCCTCGCCGTCCATCATCAGGCTTTCCTGGCCGCGCGTCATCGCCACATAAATATCCGCGAGCAGTTCCGCGTCCAGCAGGGCGCCGTGCAGGGTGCGCTTGGAATTGTCCACCTGGTAGCGGTCGCACAGCGCATCCAGGTTGTTTTTCCTGCCCGGGTGCAATTCCTTGGCGATTTTCAGGGTATCCACGATTCCCGCGCAGTATTCCTTAAGCCGCTTGAAGCCCTGCAAACCCAGCTCGTAATCGAGGAAAGCCTCGTCGAAAGACGCATTGTGAATGATCAGTTCGGCGCCATTGATGTATTCCAGAAACTCCAGGGCGATATCCTTGAATTTGGGTTTGTCCTGCAAGAACTCTGTGGAAAGGCCGTGGATTTGCAGCGCGGCGGCGTCGCTGTCGCGTCCAGGATTGAGATAGCTGTGAAAGCGGTTGCCGGAAAGCTGCCGGTTAAGAAGTTCCAGCGCTGCGAGCTCGATCACGCGGTGCCCGAGGTTGGGCTCAAGGCCGGTGGTTTCGGTATCGAGAATGATTTTCCGTGTCACAGCTTACCCCCAACTCTCAACTCTTAACCCTCAACTTTTTACCATCACCGACTCAACGCCACGATTGGCCAGTATGTCGGCCTGCTCATTGCCTTCGTGGCCGCTGTGGCCTTCCACCCATATCCACTCGATTTGATGCTGGGCCGCCACCTCGTCGAGGCGCTTCCATAGGTCGTCGTTCTTCACCGGCTTTTTGTCCGCGGTGCGCCAGTTGCGTTTTTTCCAGTCGTGTATCCACTCGCTGATTCCCCGCTGCACATAGCGCGAGTCGGTATGCAGCCTCACTTTGCACGGGCGCTTGAGCGCAGCGAGCGCCTTGATCACCGCGGTCAATTCCATCCGGTTATTGGTGGTCAGCGCTTCGCCGCCGAAAAGCTCGCAGGTACTGCCCGAATATTTGAGAAGCGCGCCCCAGCCGCCGATACCGGGGTTTCCTTTGCACGCGCCGTCAGTGTAGATTTCGACCATGTCGTTCATCTCATATGGGGGTTTGGGCCGCGCGTCTTGAACGGCAAGACTTTCGCCTCGCGGCGCACCGGCGCCAAGCTCTTTTTCGGTTTCAGCGCTTCGTTCCAGTTCGGCTTGATGAGGCGCAGGCCCTGCACGCGCTTCACCGCCTGCAGGAAATACACGCCGCCGGCAATCGCCCACCAGCGGTCGCCCGCCGCTTCCAGGAAGCGGAACCGGCGCAGCCATTTTTCCTGCTTGAACGGGGGCACATAACAGCCGAGCCGGCCTGCGGCTATTTCGAAACCGAGAAGCGCAAGCCAGTCCTTGACGCGCGGCAGCGCGATAAAGCGGCCGCACCAGGGGTGCTCGCCGCTTTTACGCCCCAACATGCGCGACAAACCCCACACGCTGCGCGGATTGAAGCCGCAAATGATGAGCTGGCCTTCGGGCATCAGCACACGCTCCGCTTCGCGCAATATCTGGTGCGGGCTTTCGCTGAATTCAAGCACATGCGGCATAAGCAGCAAGTCGATGCTGTTGGTTGCGAACGGCAACTTCGGAAAATCCAGCCTCACTTTGCCCGGCCCGTCCCGGTCCGAGGCGAAGCGCAGCGGAATACGGCACATGTGCAGGAAATCGCGGCGCGCGAGCCCCAGCTGCACCGCGTTGAAGCCGAACACATCGGCCACCGCCTTGTCGAAATAAGCCTGCTCCTGCTGCAGCAGGTATTGGCCAAGCGGCGTGTCAAACCATTCACACAAGCCGAGCGTTGACTTTTGCATTTGTCAGGAACCCCTGATAACGTAAAGATTCGCCATGAATAATGTAACCATCATCCCGATTCCCGCGTTTCAGGACAATTATATCTGGCTGATGCGCAACCAGCGTTTTGCCGCGGTGGTTGACCCCGGCGATGCCTCGCCGGTGCTCGCTTATCTGCGGCGTGAAAAACTCGAGCTTACCGCCATTCTCAACACCCATCACCACGCCGACCATGTCGGCGGCAACGCCGGGCTGCTCAGCGAATTCCAGGTCCCGGTCTATGGCCCACGCAACGAATCCATTCCCAATCTCAGTTACCGGCTTGGCGAAGGCGACCATGTGAGCGTGCCTTCGCTCGGGCTGGAGTTTAACGTGCTGGATATTCCGGGCCACACCGCAGGCCACATCGCTTATTATGGCGCAAACCTGCTGTTTTGTGGCGATACCTTGTTCGCTTGCGGCTGCGGGAAATTGTTCGAGGGCACTGCCCGGCAAATGTATTCGTCCTTGCAAAAACTCTCGAGCCTGCCGGATGAAACGCAGGTGTACTGCGGCCATGAATATACATTGGCCAACATCCGTTTCGCCAGGGTTGCCGATCCCGACAATCCCGCTTTACTCAAGCTCGAGGCAAATGTGCGCAAATTGCGCGAACAAGGCCTGCCCACTCTGCCCTCGGAAATCGGACTGGAAAAAGCCACCAATCCCTTCCTGCGCTGCAACAACCCCGAGATCGTGCGATCCGCAAGCCGGGCCAGCGGGAAAACGCTTGCCGACCCGGTGGCCGTATTCGCTGCAATCCGTGAATGGAAGAACAATTTTAAGGCTTGACGCGCCCGGCAAGCCTTAGGTACCATCGCAATTCCTTGCCATAAACCTCGGTTTTCCATGCATTTTAAGTCGGCACTGCTCATTGCAGCTGCGGTATTTTTTTCCTTTCACACCCTGGCATGGGGTGAGGAAGATATAGCTCTCGTCAACGCCGCCCCGATTCAAAACAAAACCCAGGATGCGCAGCAGGCCGATCCTGAGCCTGACCCGGCAACTGCGCCTGATTCCATTCCATCCGAAACCGACCTGTGGCAGCGCATCCGCAGCGGCTATGCGTTGCAAGACCTGGACAGCCCTTTGGTAGCACGGCATGAAAGCTGGTACATGCGCCATCCGGATTATGTGGAACGCATGATGGACCGCAGCAAGCTCTACCTCTATTACATCGTCGAGGAAGTTGAAAAGCGCGGCATGCCCACCGAAATCGCGCTGCTGCCGATGATAGAAAGCGCGTTCATCCCCACCGCCCAATCGCGCAGGAAAGCATCCGGAATCTGGCAATTCATTCCCGGCACAGGAAAAAAATACGGGCTGGAACAGGATTGGTGGTACGACGGCCGGCGCGATGTGATTGAAGCGACCCAGGCCGCGCTGGATTATTTGCAGAACCTTTATCGCGAGTTCGGCAGCTGGGACCTGGCGCTGGCCGCCTATAATTGCGGCGAAAAGAAAATCGCCCGGCTGCTCGCGCAAAATCGTGCCAAGGGTCTGCCGCAGGATTACCAGAGCCTGAAGAAACTGCCGCGTGAAACCCGGAATTACATCCCCAAGCTCATCGCCATCAGGAACATCGTCAGCAATCCCGCAGCCTATGGGCTTTCGCTGGAGGAAATCCCGAATGCGCCCTACTTCGCCTCCGTCTCCGCGCCCAGACATATTGACGTGAAGCTTGCCGCGCGGCTGGCTGAAATGCCGCTTGAGGAATTTGTCTCGCTCAATCCGGCATACATGCGGCCGGTGACAAAGGGCCAGGCAGCCACACTGCTGCTGCCGGTGGGCAAAGTGGATACGTTTGCCGAGAACCTCGGAAATCACGATGAGCCGCTGGTTTCCTGGCAGATGTACCGCGCCGGGAAAGGCGAGTGGCTGGACAAAATCGCGCAACGTTTCCGTATAAGCCTGGCGCGATTGAAGCAAGTCAACGACCTACGCCCGCGCAGCAAAATCACCGTTGCCGGCCAAATGCTGCTGGTGCCGCTTATCTCCGGCATGGCGCTTGACGTCGCGCGAAAACCTTCAGGCAGCCTGCATCCTCTTTTCTGAACCCGCGGCTCACCCCGGCTTGTATAAGTGGCAGCGCGCGCTGTGCGTGCCGCTGAAACGACTCGTTTGCGGATAGGTTTCCCGGCATTCGGGCATAACGTCGGGGCAGCGTGGATGAAAATGGCAGCCGCCTGGAGGATTCAGCGGCGAAGGCAGATCGCCCTCCAGACGAATGATTTCACGTTTGGTTGCGCGTTCTATCACCGGCACCGCGGACAGCAACGCGCGCGTGTAAGGATGGCGCGGGTGGTTCAGCACTTCTTCCATCCTGCCGGTCTCGACAATCCTTCCCAGGTACATCACCGCCACTTCATGCGCGAGATATTCCACCACCGAAATATTATGGGTAATGAACAGATAAGCCAGCCCGAACTTGTCCTGCAATTCTTTTAGCAGGTTCAGTATTTGCGCCTGCACCGAAACATCCAGCGCGCTGGTCGGCTCGTCGCAGATGATGAGCTTGGGATTCACCGCCAGCGCGCGGGCGATGGCGATGCGCTGCCGCTGCCCGCCCGAAAATTCATGCGGGTAGCGCTGCTTCATTTCTGTTGATAAACCAACCTGCTCGAGCAGCGTATCCACCCGCCGCGCCCGTTGTTCCGCGCTTGAGACGATTCCCAGGGCAGTCATGCCTTCCTCGATGATGTCAGAAACCCGCATGCGCGGGTTGAGCGATGCATACGGGTCCTGGAAAATAATCTGGAATTCGGAGCGTTTGCCGCGCAACTCGCTGCGGCCCAGCTGAGTGAGCTCCATCCCGTCGTAGCGCACGCTGCCGGAAGTCACCGGAACCAACTGCAGGATGCCCTTCCCCACGGTGGTCTTGCCGCAGCCCGATTCTCCCACCAGCGCCAAGGTGCGGCCTTTTTTGATTTCCAGTGTGACGCCGTCAACCGCTTTCACGTAACCGGCAACGCGCCTGAACAGGCCCTTGTGCACCGGGAAATGCACTTTGAGGTCTTTGACGGTAAGGAGTGAGGTGTCAGGAGTGAGGGGTGAAACAAGTGTACCCTGCTCAGGTACCGGGATATTTTGCTCCTTACTCCTTACTCCTAACTCCTCACTCGGCGCGTTCGCGGCGTACAGATGGCAGCGCACCGCGTGGCCGCGCGAGGCTGCGCTCCAATCCGGATCGATCTCGCGGCATTTGCTCCAGGCGAAATCGCAGCGTTCGGCGAAGCGGCAGCCCTGAAAATCGCGGTTAAGCGGAGGCACCGTGCCTTTGATAACGGCCAGCTGGCCGGCGCGTTTATCAGCATTGGGCAGTGATGCAAACAGCTTGCGCGAATAAGGGTGAGCAGGATTGGCGAAAAAATCCCGGCTTTCCGCAGTCTCCACGATTTGCCCGGCGTACATCACCGCAACCTTATGCGCCATTTCCGAGACCACGCCCAAATCATGCGTAATCAGCAGGATCGCCATGCCGGTGCGCTTTTGCAAATCGCGTATCAGCTCCAGCACCTGCGCCTGGATCGTGACATCGAGCGCCGTGGTAGGTTCATCGGCAATCAACAAGTCCGGTTGTCCCGCCAGGGCTATCGCAATCATCACCCGCTGCTTCATGCCGCCGGAGAGCTGGAACGGATATTCACGGCAGCACCTGGCCGCATCGGGGATGCCTACCGCATCGAGCAATTCCAGAATGCGCTTTTTCGCTTCATCTCCGCGCAGAGTGCTGTGGCGGTACAACACTTCGGCGATCTGCTCTCCCACCGTGAGCACAGGGTTGAGGCTCAAGGCCGGTTCCTGGAAGATCATGGCTATGCGCCGGCCGCGCACCGTGCGCATCGCGATTTCAGGAAGCTCCAGCAGGTTCAGGCCTTCCAGCCTCACCTCGCCCGACACGATCCGCCCCGTATCCGGCAACAGCCGCATGATGGAAAGCGCGGTCATGGACTTGCCGCAACCGGATTCTCCGAGCAGCGCGAAGGTTTCGCCATGCTTGAGCGTCAAAGACAACCCATCCACGGCGCGCACCGGCACCCCGCCGTCCTCCAGCCAGGTCCTGAGATTCTCGATTTGTAATAGCGGAGCGCTCATAATTCAGACAATATGTTTAACCGCGGAGGCGCAGAGACACGGAGTAATTCATTTCCTAGACTAAGCCCTGATATCCTCTGCGCCTCAGCGTCTCTGCGGTAAACGGTTTTTATGCTTTTGCATGTTTGGCGTCATTGGCGGCGAATGTTTTTGTTGCCGTTCGCACGCGCGGGTCAAACGCGTCTCGCACGGCATCGGCAAAGAGGTTTGCTGCGAGCACCAGCACAAACATGAACAGGAACGCTGCGAGAAGCGACCACCAGACAACGGGCTCGCGCGCCATCTCCAGGCGCGCGCCGTTAATCATGGTGCCAAAGCTGATCATCGACGGATCCACTCCGACGCCGACATAGGAAAGCACCGCTTCGGCCAGCACCAGGCCGCTGAAACTGAGCACCACGGTAATCAGCACGATGTGCATCACGTTAGGCAGAATGTGCCGGGTCATGATGCGCCAGTGGGAGACGCCGAAAGCGTGCGCCGCCTGGATATATTCCATCTCGCATAATTTCAGCGCCTCGCCGCGCAACAGGCGGCACAGGCTGGTCCAGTTGGTAACGCCGAGGATTATGCACAGGAACAACAGGCGGAAATCGGCGCGCTCGGTGATGGTGGGAAACAGCTGCGGGTGGGTGTCCATGACCACCTGCATCATAAGTACCGCCGCGGCGATCAGCAGCACATCGGGAATCGAGCTCAGGGTGGCGTAAAGGTACTGGATCACGTCATCCACCCAGCCGCGGAAATAGCCCGCCATAATTCCCATGGCCAAGGCAAACGGCAGCATCACCAGCGTGGTCAACGTGCCGATTATCAATCCGGTGCGTATGCTCTTGAGCGAGAGATAAAGCACGTCCTGCCCCACTTTATCGGTGCCGAACACATGGTAATGGACGCTGAGAATCGCCGGCGGAAACACGATGAGCATCAATATGCCCAGCGTAATCAAGACCGCATTCCAGGAAATTTCAGTTTCGCCGCGCCGCAACGCCATGGCGGTTTCGCGAAAAACGCCGTTCCCGCGCCGTGCCAGCAGCCACACCAAAGCGCCGGCGACCGCCACCCACGCCAGCGCCGCCAGGAACAGGGAGTAAAGCACGCGCCATGCGATATCTTCCATTCGCTCTTTCGCGGGATCGCGCAAATCCGCCGCGCCGTATTTGAGGCGCGGATAATCCCTGATCTCCCTGCCGTCCGGCAGCTCGATGGTCTCCTTGGCAAATGAGTACGCAGCAAATGGCGCTGAATAGGTTTTTTCAACCCGGCTGCGAAGTGGTTTGGCGAGCATATCGAAAACACTCAAGGCCTCGACCGAGTAGGAGCGTTCAGCGCCGTTGCCTTCAAGCTGCAGCCTGAAATGCACTGAATCAAGTAATCCAACCGCCAGATATGCCGCAAGAACGGTAGCCGCAACCATCCCGCTCTTGCTTTGCGCGACCCGCCGCCAGGGCGCGGCGAGATGCGGCCTGCCGCGCACATACCAGGCGAACAGCGCGATCAGCGCCAGCAGCAGGTAAATCAGCGCATCGGTCCAAAGGATAAGCGGTGTGAACGGCATTATTCGAGCCTTATCCTGGGATCAACCACGGTGTAGGAAATATCGGTCAATATCAGCCCGACGATGTAAAACGCCGAGCCGATAAAGACCATGGCGCGCACCACCGCAAAATCCTGGGAACTGATTGCGTCTATGGTGTAGCTGCCCAGCCCGGGAATGCCGAAAAAAGATTCGGTAATAAGACTGCCCAGGAACAACAGCGGAATCAGCACAACAACGCCGGTCAAGATCGGAATCATGGCGTTTTTCAGCACATGCTTGAACAGCACGCGTATTTCGGAGAGGCCCTTGGCGCGCGCCGTGCGCACGTAGTCTTTATTGATTTCCTCGAGGAAGATGGTGCGGTACCAGCGCGTGCCGCTGCCGATGCCGCCGATGACACCGACTATCACGGGCAGAACCACAAACTTGAATGCGTTCGCGCCGAAATCAAAACCGGAGATCGGCACCAGGTTCCACAGCTTGCTCACCAAATACTGGCCGCCGATGATGTAAAACAAGCCGGAAATAGACATCATCGCGACGCACAACACGACACCCCAGAAATCAATGTAAGTCGCGCGAAAGAACGCAATCAGCAGGGCAAAGGTGATGTTCACCAAAAGTCCGACGATAAACACCGGTATCGCGATGGCAAGGCTGGGACCCATGCGGGTCTTGATTTCATAGGCGATGTCGCGCCCGTCATCCGCCGGGCCGAAATCAAACACGAACATCTTCACCGATTTCCGGTAAAAAATAGTGTCGCTCAACGTGCCCGGGCCTTTTGCGCTTGCATTAAACAGCAGCGGCTTGTCATAGCCGTGGTCCTGTTTCCATTTGACGATCGCTTCAGGCGTGACGCGCTTGGCGCCCAGCTGCATGCGCGCAATATCGTCAGGCGTGTTGACGACGAAAAACAAGGTGAAGGTAATGATGTTCACCCCGATGAGAATCGGGACGGCGTAGGCGATGCGGCGGATGATGTAGTTAATCATGTCGCGCTCTTCGCTTTTTCAGAATGAGGAACGGCCGCCATGCGCTCCTTGCGCCGGTAGGCGCGCAGCGCCGGAACCGCGCTTGCCGCCACCACTGCCATTATCAAAAATACCGGCCACAGCACCGGCTGGTTCCATTCTCTGCGCTCCTGGCTGCGCAAAGCGGCGTCGATGCGCTCGTACTTGAGGTTGTTGCGGGCCATCTGGTTGGGCTTCACGTTCTGCATCCAGCCGTGATGCAGCGTAAAATCCTTGGGGTGAAAGCCCCACACCCAAGGCGCGTCGTTGCGTGCGATCGTCAGCATTTTGTCTATGATGGCTTGGCGCTGCGGACCGTTTTCCATGTTCTTCATCCGCTCAAACAGCTCGTTATGTTCCGGGTTGTCGTAGTTCGCGGCATTTTCGCCGTCGTGCCTGACCTTGCCCTGCGGCCCGTGCAGCAGGAACAGGAAATTTTCGGGGTCGGGATAATCGGCGTTCCAGCCCCAATAGAAAATCTGCGCATCGCCCTTGCGGATCTTTTCCTGGAAACGGTTGTAGTCGGTGGCGCGCACCACGAGCTGCAGGTTAAGCTTGGCAAATTGCTTGCGCAGCCAATCAAGGCGCGCTTTGTCATCCGGTCCGCGCGCGGTGACATCAAAATTCAGGAGGAGCGGCTCGCCGGTCCTGGCATCCCTGCCATCAGGGTAGCCTGATTCCGCCAACAGCTTTTTCGCGACCTCGATAGGCTTGCGCTTGGGCCGGTTGTCCACCCAGTCGTATACCACGGGATTGATGCCCGCTGCTCCGTCACGGAAACCCCATATTCCCGGCGCGATCGGTCCCTGCGCGGGAATGCCGCGTCCGTTGGCGAAAATCGAAATGTATTCTTCATAATCCACCGCAATCGAAATTGCCTGCCTGAGTTTCCTGGCGCGTTCCGAATAACCGCCCACCACCGGATCGAGCATGTTGAAACCCATGTAGATAATGGAAGTGGCGACAGAGGTTTCCAGTTGTATGCCCTTTTCGCGCATCGCTTCGGTCACCACCGCTTCGCCCTGCGCGCCGACTTGCACCGCCTGGTCGTAGCTGTCGGAGGTAATCCCCGAAGCATCGTAATAGCCCTGCAAAAATTTGTTCCAGTATGGAATGCTCTCTTTTTCGCGGCTGAATACCGCTTCGTGAATAAACGGCAGCCGCTTGCCGGCATCTTTCAGCAAGCCTGCTTTGGCATCACCGGGCTCCCCGCCGGCGGGATAAGTCTCGCCGTGAAAATTGGGATTTTGCTCAAGCACCATGCGGTTGTTTGGATTGTTTTCGGTGAGCATGTAAGGGCCGGTGCCCACCGGATACCAGTCAAGCGTAAGGTTTTTCTCCGCCATTCCTGGCCGCGAATAAAAACGGTCCACCTCCACCGGCACCGGCGCGAAGAAAGGCATGGCCAGCCAGTACACGAATTGCGGATATTTGCCTTTGACCTTGACGCGGTAGGTGTAACGATCTACCGCCTTGGCGCCCTCCAGGGAATATCGGGTCAAATTGAGCCAGCTATCCTTGCCTTCCTTTTCCAGCAGCGCCTTGTCGGCTTGTTTCAAGGTCTCGGCGTATTGCTTGAGGCCGACGATATATTCGCTCATCAGTCCGAAGATAGGCGAAACCAGCCGCGGGTGGGCAAGGCGCTTGATCTCATATACGTAATCCTCGGCGGTGAGCTCGCGCGTGCCGCGCTCTTTGAAATCGGAAAGCGCGTAAATGCCTTTCAAGTCTTCCCGCTTCAGGTTTTGATATAAAAATTTGCCGTCTTTGTCCCTGGCAAACGCCGGATGCGGCTGATAGCGTATCCCTGTTTTGATGCGGATTTGGTAAATGCTGTAGGCAATGCGCCTCGGGTCGGCATTGTCGGGAAGCTTATGTCCCGACTTATCGAAATACCGCACGCTGGGCATTTCCGCCGCGCTTGAAGGAACCAGGGTGTAAGGACGCTTGAGGTAGTGATATTGCAGCGGCGGTTCGTAGATCTGGGCGTTGAATACCGCCTCGTTTTCACTGTACGACTGCACCGGGTCGAGGTGCTTGGGGCGCTCGGTGAACGCCGAGTAGAGAATATTCTTTCCGTTGTCCGCAGCCGGATAGGGGTTGTTCCAGCCGGAGCTTCCGCACGCCGCGGCAAGCATGGGCAACACCAGGCAAACGAAGCGACAGAACTGGGAATTCATCGGCTTCACAGTGTATCGCAAAGCGCGCGCTTGCGTCATCCCTGCCGCCTCTAGTTAAAAGATACGTTATAATTCCACAGCCTCAGGTCCATAAACAGGGAATAGCAATGGGATTTCTCGCCGACAAACGCATGCTGATCACCGGATTGTTGAGCAATCGCTCCATCGCTTACGGCATCGCCAAAGTGATGCGGCGCGAAGGCGCCGAGCTGGCCTTCACATACCAGGGGGAAAGGGTGCGGGAACGCGTGGAGGAAATGGCCCGGGAATTCGGCAGCCAGCTGGTCTTCGGCTGCGATGTCAGCAGCGACGCGCAGATTGAGCAATTGTTCAGCGATCTCGGCAAACATTGGGACGGGCTGGACGGAATTGTGCATTGCATTGCCTTCGCGCCGCGCGAAGCGATTTCCGGAGATTTCCTGGATGGTTTAAGCCGCGAAGCCTTCCATATCGCACATGATGTGAGCTCCTACAGTTTTGCCGCCCTCGCCAAAGCCGGCTTGCCGCTGATGCAGGGAAGAAAAGCCGCGCTGCTTACGCTGACTTACCTGGGCTCGGCGCGCACAGTGCCCAATTACAATGTGATGGGGCTTGCCAAAGCGAGCCTCGAAGCCAACGTGCGCTATCTTGCGCAAAGCCTGGGACCCAAAGGGATACGCGTGAACGCGATTTCCTCAGGCCCGATCAAGACGGTGGCGGCGGCCGGGATAAGCGGGTTCGGAAAGATTCTCAACTTTGTTGCGGAAAATGCGCCGCTCAAGCGCAACGTGACGATTGAGGATGTAGGCAACGCCGCCGCTTTCCTGATGAGCGATCTGGCCAATGGCATTACCGGTGAAATCACTCATGTTGATGCAGGCTTCAACACCACGGTCGGCGGGATCTCCGGACTTTCCTGATCGTGAATCCCGAACCCGCCTATCAGCGTTCTTTTTTTTCTAATTGTTCCTGGTTGATTTTGACTTCCGTTTTTTGCCTGAGGCTGGCAAGATAAGCGGAAAATCTGTCCCGCGCGACGAGCTGGCGCAGTTGTTCGGTTAAATCCTTGCGCTGCGCTTCATCAATCCGGTCGGTTTCCTGGACACGGGTTATTTTAAGCAGCACATAACCCCCTTGCGCATCCTCCACCCCTGTGTAAGCCGGAAGCTTGCTCACATCTGTTTGGAACACCGCGCGCACCGCGGCTGCGCCCAATCCCGGCACTGCGCGCTGGCGGCTCATCATGCTCGGCCCGCTCCATGCCGCGTTGACTTCCTTGCCTTGCCGCAGCATTTCGAGCTTGGCCAGTGCGTCCTTTTTCGCGAGTTCGGAGGCTTGCTGCAAGAGCAGGATCCGGTTGATTTCCGCTTTGACCTCTTCAAAAGACTTAACGCTCGCCGCCTTATGCTCCAGCACATGCGCCGCAACCAGGGTATTGGGCGCGACTTCGATGGCCTCGGTGTTGCGCTTGTTTTTAATCGTATCGTCTGAAAACAGCGCCTGCATCAGCTTCTCATTGCTTAGCAGCGCAACCTCCTTGCTGTCGCGGGTCAGCCACGGGGTTTGCTGGATGGCCAGCTTGAAAGCCTGGGCTGCCGGTTTCAAGCTGTCCGATTGTTCGTACACCATATTGCTGAAATTTTCGGCAACCTCGTTGAATTTTTTTACGGCCTGCTGCTGCTTGAGCTCGTGCTCGATCTGAGCTCCGGCTTCTTCGAACCCCATCTGCTTGACGGCGTTGAGCTTGATGATGTGATAGCCGAACTGGGTTTCCACCGGCCCGGCGATTTCACCCTCCTTCATCTGGAAAACCGCGTCTTCAAAAGGCTTGACCATGGCGCCCCGCGAAATGAAGCCGAGATCGCCACCCTTGGTTGCTGAACCCGGATCTTGCGAGTTATCCTTGGCCATTTGCGCGAAATCCGCGGGATTTTGCAGAACCTGCTTATAAAGCTGCTCGGCCTTGGCTCTGGCCTGCGCCTTGGATTCGGCAGCGGCATTAGGGGGCACCGTAATCAGAATATGGCTTGCCTGCCGCGACTGAAACTGGGTGGGATGCTCGTCGTAGTATTTCCTGCTTTCTTCCGGGCTTACTTTTATCTGCGAACTCAGGCTGTCTGCGGAGAGCACCAGATATTCGGCGCGTACTTGCTCGGGCGTCTGCAATTCGCTGCGGTGCTCCTCATAAAAACGCTTTGCCGCATCCTCGCCGACTTTCACTTGCAGCAGGTATTGGTCGGAAGAAATAACATACTGGCTGACTTCGCGCTGCTGCTCGCTGAGACGGATCAATCTGTCGGCAACCGATTGCGGAACGAATTCGCTTTCAAAAGCACCGCTCAACTGGGCGAGCACCATGTCCTGCCTCAACTTGGCCTCAAAGCTCAGGGGGGTCAGGCCTTGATTGCGCAACAGTGTTTCGTAACGGGCCCTGGAAAATTTGCCGTTTTCCTGGAATGCGGAAGCTTCGCCAATGACTTTTTGCAACTGGGAGTCGCTTGGAGTCAATCCCGCGCGCGACGCCTGGGCCAAAAGCAGGTGCTGCTTGATCAAGTTCTCGAGGACCGAAGCGCGCGTTTCGGGGTCTTCCAGGATAATCGGGTTGTATTTTTCGCCCATCTGGCTGCGCATTCTATCCTGCTCATCGCGCAGCGCTTGGCTAAATTCTTGCTGGGTGATCTTGTAGCCGCCGACCTTGGCCATGTACTCCCCGCCGCCTATGCTGCCGAAATAACGTTCCATCCCAAACAGCGCAAATGGCAGAAAAATCAGCGCGAGGATGATCTGGGCGATTCTTTTATTGCGTTGAAAAAAATCAAACATGTCGTTATCTACGCACAAAAAAGGCGAACTTGCGTTCGCCTAATTAGAGGTTCCAATTCATGGCGGAGTGGACGGGACTCGAACCCGCGACCCCCGGCGTGACAGGCCGGTATTCTAACCGACTGAACTACCACTCCAAATAAATCAGCTGGTGGGTGCTGAGAGGGTCGAACTCCCGACATTCGCCTTGTAAGGGCGACGCTCTACCAACTGAGCTAAGCACCCTGAACTCGGCCAAGGTAAACTGCCTGCCCCAGAGCCTTTTAGTGCGGACCGTGATAAAGCATCACCCCGACTAAAAAAGGCGTTAGTTTAATGTATCTTTGAGTGCTTTACCAGCACGGAATTTCGGAACTCTGGCGGCTTTGATTTTGATTGCGGCGCCGGTGCGCGGGTTTCGGCCGTTGCGGGCTGAACGTTTTCCAACATAAAAGGTGCCAAACCCGACCACGGTCACCATACTTCCTTTCTTCAATGCTGCCTTGATCGCCCCAACCGCACCATCCAAGGCGCGGCCCGCAGCGGCTTTGGAAATATCCGCCGTCTTGGCGATATGATCAATGATTTCAGATTTGTTCACAAAAAATCCCCCTTTGTTGGACGAGCTATCAGGAATTAATGAATGAAATAATGCGGGACAAATAATTTAAAAGCCTGCACTCGCTTTATAGCAAGTGCCAAAAGCTCGTGTCAAGCCATTGGCGCACAAAAGCGGATTTTAATTGCGGTGTGATCGAATTCAGTGCGCCGGATTGCGGCGCAGCTCGCTATTCGATGATAAATTTAATGTTTGATCAGCGCAGCCGGTTGTTGGTCATCAACCACCGCCGGCAGCGGCGCTTTGACTTCTTCTTTTTCAGGCAGTGACTGCGGCACGCGCTCAAGCGCCAACGCCAGCACCTGGTCTATCCATTTTACTGGATGAATATCCAGACGATTCTTGATGTTGTCCGGAATTTCCACCAGATCCTTGGTGTTCTCTTCAGGTATAAGCACGGTTTTGATGCCACCGCGGTGCGCCGCCAGCAGTTTTTCCTTCAGACCGCCGATTGCCAGGACTTCTCCGCGCAGCGTGATTTCCCCGGTCATTGCAACATCTGCGCGCACCGGGATGCCGGTCAGCACCGAAATCAGCGCCGTGCAAATGCCAATGCCGGCGCTTGGCCCGTCTTTGGGCGTGGCG
>JBGQCF010000023.1:0-33310 GCA_041495205.1 Gammaproteobacteria bacterium | reverse complement strand
GTTTAAAAGCGTGCATTATCGCTTGTTAGCAAAAGCCATTCAACCGCCGTGGAGTTATATGCATAGATGTTTGGATTATATGTGTGGGGAAAGATTCAAATCGAATGCTAGGCCAATGCCTGTTCCGGGGAAACATAAGGTTTGCCTACATCTTCGGCGAGATTTTTGTAGGTGATATGGCCGGCATGGATTTGCAGGCCGTTTTTAAGCCCCGCATCAGCGGACAGCGCTTTTTTCAATCCGAGATTCGCGAGAGCCTTCACGTAGGGGAGCGTGGCACGGGTGAGCGCCAGCGTCGCGGTGCGCGCTACCAGCGCGGGCATATTGGTCACGCAGTAGTGCACGACGCCTTCTTCGAGATAAATTGGATTCGAGTGCGAAGTGGGGCGCGAGGTCTCGGCGATGCCGCCCTGGTCTATCGACACATCCACCAGTACCGAGCCTGGCCGCATTTGTCGCAGCAATTCGCGGGTGAGCATCTTGGGTGCGCGCTTCCCCGGCACTTGGGATGCGCCCACTATCAAATCAGTGTCTGTAATGTGCGCAGCTAACGCCGCAGGCTCGTTCAAACAGGTTTGCAATTTGCCGCGGTGGGTTTGGTCGAGGCGCGCAAGGCTTTCGCGGCTGACATCGAGCACCGTAACCTGCGCCCCCACGCCGAGCGCGATTTGCGCCGCGTTCGAGCCGACCACTCCTGCGCCGATGATGACAACTTTTGCCGGTGCAACGCCGTCCGTTCCTGAGAGCAGCACGCCGCTCCCGCCGTTGGGTACTTGTAAAGCCCAAGCCCCGACCTGAATCGAGAGCCTGCCTGCAATTTGCGACATCGGTGCGAGCAAGGGCAGCCTTCCTTGCGCGTCGCTCACGGTCTCGTATGCAACGCAGGCGACTTTGGCTGCGAGCATGCGCTCGAGCAAAGCTCTGTCGGCTGCGAGATGGTGGAAACCGAAGAGGATTTGGCCTTGACGCAACCACTGGAATTCAGCCGGTTGCAGTTCCTTGACTTTGACGAGCATGTTGCAGGCGAACACGGTTTCGGCGTCGCTCACGACGCGCGCTCCCGCGTCGAGATAGGCCGAATCGGGAAACCCCACGCGCGTGCCGGCGCCGTTTTCGATCTGGACTTCGTGGCCGTCGGCGCAAAGCGCGCGCACGCCCTCGGGAGAGAGGCCGACGCGGGTCTCGTGGTCTTTTATTTCCTTGGGAACACCGATGAGCATGATTTATGGTTAAGGGTTAAATGTTTCGGATCAGGCCGCAAATCGGAAACCGGGCTTACAGCGCTGCAACGATTTCGTCAACCAGTTCCGGGCCGCGGTAAATCAGCCCGCTGTAAATCTGCACTAGGCTCGCCCCAGCCTCAAATTTTTCCCGTGCATCCGTGCCGCTCATGATGCCGCCTACACCGATAATAGGCAGCTGCCCTTGCAGTGCTGCTGCCAGCTGACGGATGACGGCGGTGGATTTTTGATTAAGCGGTGCGCCGCTCACGCCGCCGCTTTCCTGGCTGAATCCTTCGATTCCGGCACGCGAAACCGTGGTGTTGGTGGCTATCACCGCGTCGATCTTGTGCACGAGCAACAAAGAGGCGATCTCCCCGATTTCCTGTGGCGCGAGATCAGGGGCGATTTTCAGCGCCAGCGGTACATGTTTCCCAAACAACTTGGCAAGTTTTTTGTGCTCTTCTTTTAATACGCCAAGCAATTGGTCGAGTTCCTGTTTTTGCTGCAATACGCGCAAGCCCGGCGTGTTCGGCGAGGAAATGTTGATAGTGACGTAACTTGCAAATGGATACACTTTGCGCAGGCAGGCAATATAGTCATTGGCCGTATTTTCCATCGGCGTATCGGCGTTCTTGCCGATGTTGATGCCCAATATCCCTTTATAGCGGGCACGGCGGATGTTTTCTATCAACCTGTCCACGCCGTGATTGTTGAATCCCATGCGGTTGATGATGGCTTGAGCCTGCGGAACCCGAAACAAGCGCGGGCGCGGATTTCCCGGCTGAGGGCGGGGCGTCACGGTGCCGACTTCGATGAAACCGAAACCCAACGCGGCGAGCGCGTCTATGTATTCGCCATTTTTATCCAGTCCCGCTGCAAGTCCCACGGGGTTGGCAAAATCCAGTCCCATGACTTGGCAGGGCTTGCCCTGGGCCCGCTTACCGAAAAATTTGCCCAGGCCCAGAGCGTGGCCAAGATGCAGGGTAGCAAGCGTTAAATGATGGGAGGTTTCGGCATCGAGCCTGAACAGCAAAGGGCGCAACAGGGAATAAAGCATGGCGTGATTTTAACCGTTTCCGTTGCAGCGGAAAAACTTTATTAGGCCTGTGAGCCGGCCTCCATTTCGGAAACCGGCTGGCGCCGCAACAGCAATTCGTACAGCGCCAGAATCACCAGCCAGCAAATTATGGCCGCCCACAGGTGGTGCGACAGGAAATGTGCGCCCTGCATGACGCGCCCGAAGCCGAGGACAAAGCCAAGGCCAAAACCGCCGAACAACCCCCAATATGCAAGACGCCGTCGGCGCAAATGCCGCCCGGCAAAATAAAACGCCATAAGGCAAAAACCGGTTGAAGAATGCCCACCCGGCCAGCATTTGCCCGGCTTTACACCCTCCGGTGTTTTTTCAAACAAGGCGATGTAAGGCGCATAGCCACCATACATTTTTAAATCATAAGGGCATTGCTTGGGGCTGACACTTTTAAGATAGCTCACCGCGCCTGAAGAAAGTCCCATCGCCAGCACCAGGAAGAGGAGAACACGGCGCAGTGGAGCGAGCGAAGCAATGCGAAATGAGAGCACATAAGCCGCCAGTACCATTACAGCCAGAACAACCACCGCGTACTTGATCCAATAATGCATTGCCACTTCGAGAAACCAGTAATTGCGCAATGGAAACTGTTGGGTTACCGGGTCGAAAAACAGGCGCGTGACGCGCTCGTCAATATCCAGTACGTAAATCATCCACAGTACGAGACCGGCCGCAACCAGGGGAATGACCAGATGAAACAGGTAAAAACGCCAAGCGCTGTTTTGCTTCTGCGGCTTCTGCGCTGAATCCATTGTTGTGTGTAGAGAAATTCAAGCCGGCATTTACTGCCAGCGATAGAGTTTGTCCACGTAAAACTTGTACGCCGACTGATAAATGCTCGCAGCGTTCTTGACCTGTTCTTCATCCCGCTTGGTTTTGGTCTGGCGGTTGCCTGGCTTGTCATAAAGATAAGTGTTGCTGGTTTTTCTGAAATTGAGTTCGGTCAGTTTGCTCCCGTCGTAGAGGGCAATGTCGCGGTTATGGTTGAGCAGCACGAACCGGTCTTTGGGGTCGCATTTGAACACATCTTTGCCGAAGAACACGCTGTCGTAGGAAATGTTGAGCATGCCGAGCACCGTGGGCGCGACATCTATCTGGCTGGTGAGAATATCCACTTTGCGCGGCTTGAAATGCTTGGGCGAATAAAACAAAAGCGGCAGCTCGTAGGTGCGCAAGGGAATATCTTCCTTGCCATAGACTCGCGCGCCATGATCGCCGAGGATGATGATCATGGTGTCATCAAAATAGGGTTTGGTTTTGATCTCCTCGAAAAATTTGCCGATGGCATAGTCGGAGTAGCGCACGCCTGCTTCGCGTCCACCGTTCTTGGTCGGCACCCCGGGCACCCCTTCCGGGAAAGTAAACGGCTTGTGGTTGGAAGTGGTCATGATAATGGAAAAGACCTTTTCGCCACGCGCGTGCTGAGCGTCGAAAACTTTGATGGCGTTTCTGAACAAATCTTCGTCGGATACGCCCCAGATATTGCTGAATTTGGGCTGGGGCATGTCGGTGCGGTCGATCACGCGGTAGCCGTTGCTGCCGAAAAAATAATTCATGTTGTCGAATGTGCCGAAGCCGCCGTAGATAAAGGTCGGCGAATAGCCGTTTTTCTGCATCACCGTTGACCAATTGAACATGTTTTCATTGTTCGGGCGTTTCACGATAGCTTCCGCCGGCACCGGTGGGAACGAAGCGGAAACCGCTTCCATGCCGCGCACGGTGCGTGTGCCGGTGGCGTAGCTGTTGGTAAACATAACGCTTTCTTCGGCGATGCGGTCCAGGTTTGGGGTGAGGCCGCGCGTGTCGCCGTAAGCGCCGAGAAAATCCGCGCCCAGTGATTCTTCGAGCAAAATGACGATATTAAGCGGCATGGGTTGCCCGGGATTCTCGACGTGCCGCGCAATTGGATTTCTCAACCCGGAAACAAAAGTGGAATTGGGTTGCGCTACCAGCTGGCGCAAGCGTCGCGCTGCTTCATCGGCGGGGACGGTAATGTAGAACTGCGGGTAATCCATTTCGCTGTTCACTGCGGCATTGAAGAATGAATAAATGCCGTTGGCTGCCAACTCGTTGGCGACACGGTTATTCGAATACCTGCCGGTATTGATATTGACCGCTGCGTGAACTGCAAGCAACAAGACCGCGAATACCGCAAATGATTTCCAGCGGGCTGCGAAACCTTCCTCTTGCAACATGCTGGCACGAAGCCGAGGATATAAGCGCCACATCAGCACTGCGGAGATAAGAGTAATGGCCAGCAGCGCCCGGGCAACCGGATAGGATTCCCAGATGTTCACGAATACTTCGTGGGGATAAATCAGATATTCGACGGCGACAAAATTAAAGCGCGCGTTGAACTCGTCAAAAAAGTAATATTCCACCGCACCCAAATACATCAAGCCGAATACCGTGGCGCTGAACACCACGGTCATGAACAGCCGCTGTGCTTTGGAGTTAAACAGCTTCTGCGGCATCAGAAAAAGATACAGCGCGAACGGCGCAAAGAGGTAAAGGCAGGTGGCCAGATCGTAGAGTGTGCCAATCGGTATCACTGCAAGCAGCGCGCTCGCCTCAATCTGCCCTTGTCTGATGGCCAGCACCGATAAGATTAAACCCGTGGTAGCGGAAATGGCCACATAAATCGCGGCTGCCAGATAGAGCGCGCCAAACCGGCTGGATTCAAAAACGCGTTGTAAGGAGTGAATGCGGAAATGTAAAGTCATCAATGCGCTGTCAGGGGGCAGCAGGTTCGACGGGCAGCGGCTGCCAGCAGTCGTCAATCAGTCCCTGCATCGGCCGGAACCTGGCTTTATAGGACATTTTGCGGCTCTCAGCGATCCAGTAGCCAAGGTACAGGTAGGGCAAACCAAGGGTGCGGCACAATTCGATTTGCCACAGCACATTGTATGTGCCGAAGCTCGCCCCCGATACGCCGGATTCGAAAAAGGTGTACACCGATGACAGGCCGTCGTGCAGGCGGTCTATGATGCTCAGCATGCGCAGTGTCGATCCTTCGCGGAATTCCACCAGTCGCGATTCGACGTTGCTTTGCAACAGGAAATGCTGATACTGCTCGCGGCTGTCCTGGTCCATTCCGCCGCCGGAATGGCGGCTTGCCTGATAGCGCAGGTACAGCGCGTAATGTTCCGCATTGTATTTCAAGTCCAGCAATTCCGCCCGCAAATTCTGATGGCGTTTCCAGGCACGGCGCTGCGCACGCGAAGGGGAAAAGGCGCTGGTGACAAGGCGTACCGGAACACAGGCGCGGCAGCTGTCGCAATGCGGCCGGTAAGTAAAAGCGCCGCTGCGGCGGAAACCGCTTCTCACCAGTTCGCTGTAAACCGCGGTATCAATCAGGTGGCTCGGGGTCGCGACCTGCGAGCGCGCCATTTTCCCGGCCAAATAGCTGCATGGATACGGAGCAGTTGCGTAGAACTGCAATACCGATAACGGAAATTCATTCAAGTAAGTCATGATCGAACCGCCACATCCCCTCTCTACCCCCATAGTGTATCAATTCTTCCACGGTTCGCGTAAATTGTCTGCGCGGAATCTCGCGCGCGCCAAGGGATGCCAGGTGCGCGGTCTTCATCTGGCAGTCAATGATGCCAAAGCGCCAGCGTGCCAGCTGCTTTACCAAATGCACGAAAGCGATCTTTGAGGCATTGGTGGTGCGCGAGAACATGGATTCCCCGAAAAACACGCGGCCCAGCGCAACGCCGTAAAGCCCCCCTGCAAGCTTGCCGTCTATCCAGGTTTCCACCGAATGGGCATGTCCCATGCGGTGCAGTTCCCGGTAGGCTTTGATCATGCCGGAGTTGATCCAGGTCCCTGATTGATTGCGGCGCGGCATAGCACAAGCCGCAATCACTTGATCAAATGAGCAGTCGACGGAAATCTGGTAATCGTGTTTTTGCAATGCTTTGCGCAGTGAGCGCGAGATTTTGAGCTCCGCAGGGAACAACACCATGCGCGGGTCGGGGCTCCACCACAGAATGGGCTCGTCTTCGTTGAACCAGGGAAAAATGCCTTTCGAATAAGCTTGGATCAGGCGCTTACAGGATAAATCGCCGCCCAAGGCAAGCAAGCCGTTAGGCTCGATGAGCGCAAGCTCCGGCGGCGGAAAGGAGAGATCGGAGGTAAGCCAGGGAATCATCGCTTTATTTTAAGCGATGATTCCCGGCCCGGCTCAGCTTCAGATACTGCGTATTGCCTTAATAACCGGATTTCGTCTGCTCAGTGAGGCGGATCACGCCGCAAGCCACCCTAGGCCCGGCATTTCCTGCAGGCTGCGATTTCAGGTCATCCGGATTAGCATGCACGATCACGCTTTTGCCGATAATGCTGTTGGCCGCCGCCGGATCCAGGGTGATGACACCCACTTCAATTGAGAGCGTGGCGTTTCCGGAATTATCGGCGATGAGATTGCCCAGGTCGCCGCCATGGTGTTCGGCACTGTCCGGAGCGCCATGGGGCTTGCCGGCGGGATTGAAATGCCCACCGGCACTCGTGGCGTCGGCGGCGCTGCAATCGCCTTTTTCGTGAACGTGAAAACCGTGCAAGCCGGGGGTCAGGCCGTTCACATTCGCCACCACCAGCACTTTGTCGCCTTTCTGGGTGAAAGTGACGGTGCCCCATACTTTATTGTTCTTGGTAGGCTGCAGGCTTGCGGTGGCGGAGGCGGTTTTGCCGCCCAGCCCGGCGCAGCCCTCCATAATCAGTAAGCAAGATAAAGCTGCAAACAAAATTCTCATTATTATCTCCTTAGCTGTTTGGGTTATTAAACTGCAGAGCGAAATAGTCTAGCACCTGACTTGCTGTTGGCAAAAGTTTGTCAACTCGGTGACGATGACATCGCCGGTTACCGGTTTCTGCGCTTTGTTGGAGCCATACTCCAAAGCCAGCTTGAAGTCGTACTTGGAAAAGAAATCGTTGAACAGTTCGCCGCCCAGCGTGCCGAGCGCGTAAAGCTCGTCGCTTTTCCTGTCGTGCTCAAGGATGATTGCCGCCAGCGGCTGTGGTGCCGGTCCGGAAACCACTTTTGCACCCTGCGCAGGATCGTATTCGCTGTGCTCGGCGCAGCAATGGATCACGTCGGTCTTCCCGATATTTGCGCTGACGTCGCCGCGGAAGCTGATAAAGCTGATCTGCTTGGTGGGGTAGGCAAGGCGGTGGGCGCAGATTGCGGAATAAGCGACAACGGAATGGTTTGCGCCTACGCCGCCTTTCCAGTGATAGCTTTTGCCATCGGCGGTGAGCAGCATCGCCTCGCTCGTAGTGGGCTTGCCGAGATTCAACAGGAAACACGGCGTAGCCTGGAAAGGATAATGGAAAATGTAGTTTTGCCTGACTTGCAGCCCGGAAGCTTTGACGGCACGGCCGTCGTAATCGACCAGCCGCGCGCGGGAATAAAATCGAGGTTCGGTGTCAGTTAAGGCAAAGGTATTCCCGGCGGCCATTGCTGCGCCGGCGGCACAGATTTTGATAAATTCCCGTCTTTCCATAACCTCTCCGAAGCCGTGTTCCTTTTTTATCACTCATTGCGCCGCGATGTCAACCGAACAAGGCGCACATTGGAATCGACACGAGATGAAGGCAGGCGCAAACGGCTTCCGATTCAGCCAATAACATTATTTTATCGCGGGAAAACAGCGGAGCACGCGCTGGCAATGCACTCCGGTTCCGGCTATTCTTGGTTTATGCATAATCTCGAGGAGAAAAAAATGCCCGAATTGAGCCCGGAAGTCGCCGGCCTGCTCAAGGAACTGCGCACCTTTCTCGCCAATGGCAGTGAACCGTGGGAACAGCGGCGCGAGCTGATCCAAAAAATAAACAATATGATTGGAGGCGGGGAAGTGGAATTGTTCGTGGGGATGGCGCGGGAGATGAGCCGCATCGGCGGCACTTATGCCAGCCTGATGCAGGCTTTTGCCCAGTTCGGCGCCGCACAGCAGGGCGGGGCAAATCCCGCTGATTGGTTCACGCGCTCGTTTCAACAGCCGCCTTCGATGGTACCGCCGTTTATGGCTGCTGCGGGATTTGATTACTTCAAGAAGCTCGCCGATTTCATGAGCGCTCAAGCCAAATCGGCAGACGCTTCGCAAAAGAAAAAGGATTAATTAAGCGTTACGCGGTCAAAGAAGAAGGGCGCGGAGCGCGCCCTGAAAGGAAGGAAAATGAGCATATGGAGGAGACCTCATGATCCATGCTTGCGCCCTCAAAAAAAAGGGCGTGGGAGACACGCCCGAATTTTATAAAGGAGAATGAGCAAGCAATAAGCAGCATGCTTGCAATGATGGGTCCAGCAAAAAAGGTGCCAGAATATGCATTTGCAGTTAATCAATTACTTAACAGAAAAAGGGGTGTTGCAGGATGTACCAGTGGCGGAGCAGGCGTTGCACAGACGAGCAGTTGGAGGCATGGCGCCCCGAACACGAATCGAACGTGCGACCTGCCCCTTAGGAGGGGGCTGCTCTATCCACTGAGCTATCGGGGCGACGAGCGGATTTTAGCTTAAATCGGGTGCTTGCTGGCCGTTTTGACGCGAGCGCATCATTATAAGTCCAGTATAGCTTTCATGGCACTTCCCCGCCGGAGAGCTGATTTTGCTTTAGCTGGACTGCAGGGTAGTAAAGCCCCATCAGCTGCCGCTCCCACCAGGCACCTTTATTTTCTTTTTCCTTGCTGTTTGCGAACCGGTAGTCGTAGAGCAGCGCGCGCACGTAGCGAGGAGGCTTGTCGGGAAAAGGATTGCCGTCAAGCAGCGCAATCACTTCCGGGGAATTTTCAAGAAGACGCTGCAACAAGCGCGAAAACCACGGGTGCTGGTCTTGTGTCCCCAATGCGGCAAACCACATCTGCCAATCGAGCCGCGGCTGGTGCGAGATATTCCACTGCGGTCGCCGCTTCACTTCGCCCGGCTTGTACTTAAATGGGTATTCTTTCCAATGGATACCATCGTCCGAGCCTTCAATGATGATTTCCGGCCGCTCGGTGGTCATCACCGCGAACACACCATAAGTGTTTACGATGCGCAACGGCGCAATGCCATAATCGATCCACTTGGCCAGCATCGGAGTACGGCCACTAAATGTCGAATAAAGTTGTACACCGCTCACAAACACTATCAACAGTGCAAGCGAACCCGCAACGAAAGATGCGATTTGTCTCGGCTCCATGCCCTGGGTGCGCTGTTGCAGCAGGCGAGTCAGGCGTTGCGGAAGAACCTTGTGAAGCGCCGCATCGTCAAACAGCACCAGGCATAAGGCCATGGTGAGAAGATTGAAAAAGTTGTAATTACCGGTAAGAAAAATGCTGATTTGCAGCAGAAGAAAACCAAATGCCGCAACAAAGCGCAGTCGTCTGGGAAGAAAAATCAGAAACGGCAACACCAGTTCGATTACAAAGGTCGCGGCTGTAGTCGCTATGAGCACGCTTTGCGGTAAATGATGGGCATACCATGCCAGTGGTGTCGGCAACGGCTGGGTTTGAAAGTGGTACGAGAGCGCCGAGAGATCCGTCCAGGCTGGATCACCGCTGAGGAGCTTTACCGCGCCAGAAAGAAACATGAAGCGGAACAGCAGCCAGCGCAGCAGCCAGATGCCAAGTCTTGAAGCAATGCTCAGCAAAAGCGCGAGAAATCCGGCTTCGAGCAAAAGCAGATCCCACTGAAAGGTCATGAAATCCTGGCCGGCATAAAAAAGCGAGAGATAAAGCACATAAAGCAAAAGCAAACTCAGGCGCGGCAGGATGTTAAATACCAGAAGCAACGACAGCGCCGCCCCCGCCCAGCATGCGGCTTGAATTGCGAAATCGCCCGAGCCCAGCCAGAACACCATCGGGAACAGCCAATAGCGCTCTGCGCCGAATTGGCTGCGGATGGCGTCGATGAATTCGGGGAGCGGCAGGATACCGTGGCTGCCGATCAATCCCGATGCCTGCACGCCGATGGAAACAAATGCAACGAGGTAGATGAGTCCGATGGCGCGCAGGAACAGCCAGGAAACAACATCGAAACGCGGCGGCACGTAATCGCGCCCCCACAGCCACAGGCTCAAGCGGTGAAAAGCCGGGCGGTGTGAGGCGATAAAAGCGTAAACCTGCTCGGAAATAGCCGCAAAGCCGGGAAGTCTTCGATAAAACGCGAGCCAGACGCCTTTGCCGCGGGCATGACTTAAGGTAAGGAAACTGGCTTTAGCGGCGCTGGCGATTTTCCCATCGGGCGTGATGTATTGGACTGCTCGCTGGAATTCGGCCAAAGGTATTTGCGGGAAGCGCTTAGCAGCTTGCTGGTAGGGTTCGTAACTTACCCTGTCCTGAGTGAGTTTTTGCCAATAGCGCGCCCAGTAAGTGCAGAATCCGCAATCGCCGTCATAGATCAGGAGCGGCTTGGAATCGCTCGCGTTCGTTGTTTCCATAACAATAGATTATGCCTGAAGGGAAAAAGAAAAAACCGCCGATAACATCCGGAGCAGGGCGTTTGGCTTACAATGCTTCCACTTTCTTGTTACCTTGCTAAGGAATAAATTGCAGCAACGATTGCCGCGCACCGTGGTCATTCTCGGCTTGGTCAGTTTCTTCAACGACTTTGCCTCGGACATTGTCGTTCCGTTGATTCCAATCTTGATTGCGACGGTGCTGTCTTCCGGCCCCATCGCGCTCGGCTTAATCGAAGGTGTCGCCGATGCCGTGGCAAGTTTTTTGAAACTGTGGTCGGGGCGCCATTCCGACCGCTTAAACAGCAGGCGCAAGGGGCTGACGCTGTTTGGCTACATACTCTCCAATCTCGCGCGGCCGCTGCTTGGTCTTGCCACAAGCTGGCCTACGGTTCTGGTGTTGCGCAGTATTGATCGCGTCGGCAAAGGCGTGCGCAGCGCGCCGCGCGATGCGCTGGTGGTGGATGCCACGCCGCCCGAGATGCGCGGCTATGCGTTCGGGTTTCAGCGCGCGCTGGACAACGGCGGAGCAGTGGCGGGGAGCCTTGCCGCTGCAGCGGTGCTTGCCTATTCCGCGCTTTCTCTGCCGCAGGTGATTTTGCTTTCCGCAGTTCCGGGATTCATTGCGGTATTGTTCCTGCTGTTGGGGGTCAAGGAAAAACCTGCTCATGAAGCACAGCCGCGCGCGGAACTTGCGCCGCTTTCCTGGCGCGGCCTGTCATTACCCATGCGGCGCTACCTTGTGGTGCTGGGATTGTTTACTTTTGCCCGCGCTTCTGAAACCTTCATTCTGCTGTTCGGTTTTCAATTGCACATCAGCGTGGTCGAACTGCTGTTGCTGTGGGCTGCGTTGAATCTTGCCAAAACCGTGACCTCGACTTGGGGCGGCAGGCTCGCCGACACGTTGGGGCGCGGCATGCTGATGCTGATAAGTTGGACCGCCTTTGCGCTGAGTTTTTTGCTGCTCGGCAAAGTCACGGGTAACCTGGGCCTGTGGGCAGTGACTATTGTATATGGCCTGTTCATGGGCTTGAGCGAAGGCGCGGAGCGCGCTTTGGTCAGCGATTTCTCCAGCGCAGGTGAGCGCGGCACGGCATTTGGCTGGTACTATTTGATACTGGGATTGACTGCGATTCCCGCCGGCTTGGTTTTCGGTGGAATCTGGCACTATCAAAGCGCGGCAATGGCGTTTTTCTTTGCCAGTGGCTTGGCAGCGGTATGTGTGCTGCTGCTGCGCGGCTGGGTGTGGCCGCATCTCCATTTAAAGAAGTCTGCATCATGAAACTGGTGATTTTGCTGTTGGCATTGGCGGCGGGGATGGTGTTGTGGAGCAATATGGCGCGAGCTGCCGGCACGCCAAAAACCGGCGAGGCCGCCCCGGATTTCAGCCTGCCTGACCAGAACGGAAGCGTGCGCAGCCTTCGAGATTTCAGCGGCAAATGGCTGGTGCTGTATTTTTATCCCAAGGACGATACGCCAGGCTGCACCCAGCAAGCCTGCACCTTCCGCGATGACTTGCACCAGCTCACCGCGATGGGCGCTGACGTGGTCGGGGTGAGCGTGGACGACACCACGAGCCATGCCGAGTTCGCCAAGAAATACCATTTGCCTTTTCCCTTGTTGGCGGATCAGAAAGGGAAAATCGCGGAACGCTACGGCTCGATATTCAATCTAGGCATAGTCAAATTTGCCAAGCGCAATACTTTCTTGATTAATCCCCAGGGAAAAATCGCCAGGGTCTATCTCAAGGCCGACACTTCCCGCAATTCCAAAGAGGTGATTGAAGACCTGAAAGAGCTGGCCGCGAAATAGTATATGTTGCAATTGTCGCCAATACTGTATGATGCACGCCATTAAGTTCCATGCGGCCCTCCAGTCCGGTCTGGGCCGCTACACGTTATCCCTTTACGGGAGGTGTCAATATCAATAGTCATCTGCCTAGACCGGTCCCGGGCCATCGCTCAGGTAGGCCGATTTAGGAGAATGAACTATGCCTTTCAGCAAACTCGGCCTCTCGGCCGAAATTCTGCGCGCAATCAGCGACCAGGGTTATAACGAGCCCACGCCGGTGCAGGCTCAAGCGATTCCGCCGATACTTTCGGGATTGGATGTAATGGCCGGGGCGCAGACCGGCACCGGCAAGACCGCAGGTTTTACCTGGCCCATCCTGCAGCGCCTGAAATTCCATTCCAACACCAGCATGTCCCCGGCGCGGCATCCGATACGCGCGCTGATCGTGGCGCCGACACGAGAGCTCGCGATGCAGGTCGAACAAAGCGTGCGCACTTACGGCAAATATCTCTCGCTGAAATCCACGGTGGTCTTCGGCGGTGTCAACATCAATCCGCAGATCAAGGAATTGCAGTCCGGTGTAGACATGCTGGTGGCCACCCCGGGGCGGCTGCTGGATCATGTGCAACAGAAGACGGTGAATCTCTCGAAAGTGGAAATCCTGGTGCTGGACGAAGCGGACCGCATGCTGGACATGGGTTTTCTGCCGGACATTAAAAGGATTCTTGCGCTGCTGCCGGCTAAACGGCAGAACCTGCTGTTCTCCGCAACGTTTTCCGACGACATCAAGAAACTCGCGGATCGTCTCCTGAACAAGCCGGTGCTGATTGAGGTGGGGCGCGGCAATGCAGCGGCGGACATGGTGGCGCATGTGGTGCATCCGGTGCAACAAAACCACAAGCGCGAATTGCTCTCGCACATAATCAAATCGCAGAATTTGCGCCAGGTGCTGGTATTCACCCGCACCAAGCACGGTGCAAACCGGCTCGCGAATCAGCTGCAGCGCGACGGCATTCATTCCACGGCGATCCACAGCAACAAGAGCCAGCCGGCGCGCATCCAGGCATTGGCGGATTTTAAAAGCGGCAAGGTGCGCGTCCTGGTGGCAACAGATATTGCGGCGCGCGGGTTGGATATAGACGAATTGCCGCACGTGGTGAATTTCGAGCTGCCGCACGTGGCCGGAGACTATGTGCACCGCATCGGCCGCACCGGCCGCGCCGGCAGTTCCGGCGACGCTATTTCACTGGTGTGCGCTGAGGAGATGGAGCAGCTCAAGGACATCGAGCGCTTCCTTAAATTCAAACTCCCGGTCAAGGTTGTGCCCGGTTTCGAGCCGAATCAAAAAACAGCCCGACATGAAAGCCGGCATCCCGGCAGGGCGGAGTCGCACGCTTCCAGACGCGAGCACGGCAGCATTTTCGAGCCGATTCAAAAAGCAGCCCGTCACGAGAGTCGGCGGCCCGGCCCGGCACAGCCGCACGCTTTTAAACGCGAGCACGGCAGCATTGCGCGAATCGCGCCGGCGAGCGAGCCGCCGGTTGCGCACCAGGTGCCAGCACATAAGCCGCACCAGCCTCATGTGAAAAAATCCATGCCCGCATTGTTCTTACCGCCAGCCAAAACCAGACACAGCGCTTAAGCGTCGCGCACAGGGTCAAGATGGTTGATTTCTGGCACAGCTGCGGCTTTCATCATCTCAAACGCGATCTCAACGGCAGGCTCGCCGCCAGCGACGATTTCCTGCGCGGTTATTTGCTGCGCCCGGAACTGCACCCGATCGAAGAATCCTGTGCAAGCGAGCGCGCCCTGCATGAGGAATTGCTCGGCAACCCGCGCAGCAAAGTGGATGACGCGCGCATCGCCGCTATTGCCGATGAAGATGCGCGTGAAAATTACCGCATCATGCTGCGTTTCCGCGAGCGCTTGTTGGCGGCGCAGTCGCTGGAAGCTTGCTACGCCGCGATTTTTCAGGAAGCCAACACCACCGTGCCGCCGCTTTTCATCGACCACCTGGTACAGGTGATTTTGCGCCACATTCTTGACCGGCAGCCTGAGCCGTTGCAGGCGCGCGCCGCGGAAATGTTATTCCGTGCGCAGAACATCAGCATCAATAACGGTGCGATCGTGGCGGCGGATGCAGAAACCGTGGAAGCCCACGCCAAAAGTGCCGGTCTTGGCGACATCGGGCGCTTTCTCATGGAAGCGCAGGCGCCGTTGAAGAGCGCCAGTCTGACTGTGCTGAACGAGGAAAACGCGGCAATTTACTGGATGCACGATGAGCGTCACGATACGCTGCTTGCGTTAAACCCGTCTCATCCCGGCTGCGCTGCGCTGTGCCGGGTGCTGGAAGCGTGGGTTGAGCATTTTCATCAGGTGCGGGTAACGGTAAACCCGGTGCCTAACATCGAGAGCGAGGACTGGGTCTGGCATGTCGGCCTGGACGCGGAGGCGAGCGGCATCCTCAATGATCTGTACCTCGGCACGGAAGTTTCGGAGCAACGCCGGCAGAGGCTGTTATGCCTGTTTCGCATGGATTTTCTCAACGCTCAAGACATGCGCGCGGAAATCGCCGGACAACCGGTGTTTCTGGGTATGGCAATGAGCAACGACAACCTGTTGCGGCTGAAGCCGCAGAACCTGCTGATGAATCTGCCGCTGGCGCGGCGCGTGTAAGGCGCAGGCGGACTGTTCTTCCGTACTCCAGCGTCAGGATTTCTTAAGGAACCTCTGATTAAGTCCTCCACGGATTGCGTTGCTGGCAAAATGCGGATGGATGCAAGGCGCGCGACGAAGGTCGTAGCCCGGACTACGAAGCCGAGGAGCGCAACGACGCAGGCGCCGCATTTTGCCGCAACCCGGAGGGACGGGGCTTGTCCGGGCGGTCTGCTTTGTCGCTCGGCTTGCCAAGGGGAGTGGCCATTGGCTGCGCCTCGCTTCGCGCATCCCATCCCGGAAAGCCTCCGTCGCAACCGCGCGGGGCTTGATCAGAGGTTCCTTAGTTGTCATGCGCGCCAAACCAGCGCCCGCGCAGCGACTTGATGCTGTCGAGGATGCTCTGGCCGAGCGAGGATGAGCGCACTTCCTCGGGCGGCCGCACCCGATGCTCAGTGACGAGCTTGGGCGCCTGCTTGTAGACCAGATAGCGCAGCAACGCCGCGTGCACGTGGCTTTTCAGCAGCCGCACGTTCACCGGTTTATTGAGGAAGCGGAAAATCTGCGCCTGGTTGATGAGCTCGATCACGAGTTCCGAGTCCGACGCGGTGGTGACAACGATGGTCAGGATCTGCGGATCTTCCTGTTTCAACAGCTTCAGCATCGCGGTCAACTGCTCGTGACCGGAGTCGACGTCGGTAATCACGACAGCGATTTCCTGTGACTGCATTGCCGCAAGCGCGGCGTCGAGATTCGAGGCGTAGATTACCGGGCACAGCCCACCGATCAGTTCGCGCACAACACGGAAGATTTCTTCGTCCTTATCGATCACCAGTACGCCGGCGTCCATCTTTTTCGGCAGCGCGACCTTCGCAGCCTTTGTATCGGCGAGCTCGAGCGCGATGGTAACCGCTTCGGCGACGATAGTCTGCAGCTCGCTGTTGTCCCACGGTTTGCTGATGAAGCGGTACACCTCGCCGTCGTTGATCGAGCCGACGATCGCCGCCAGGTCGGAATAGCCGGTCAGCAAGATGCGCACGCTGCGCGGCGAAATCTCGCGCGACCGGCGCAGGAGTTCCACGCCCGGCATCACCGGCATGCGCTGATCGCTGACGATCACGTGCACCTGGAACTTGCGGAGGAAGTCGAGCGCTTTATTGCCGTCGGTGGTGGTGAACACATGGTAGCGGCTCCGGAATAGCGACTTGAGCGCGGTCAGTATCCGTTCCTCGTCGTCGATCACCAACAGCCGTGCTTTCCTGACGCCGGTGTCGAGGCTGATTGCGCTGTCGCCGGTCAGCGCCAGCAATAGCTCGTCATTCTCGGCAGCCGGCTTCGCCGCCGCGGTATTGAGCAGCCTCGCCGCGTTGAGCAGCGCTGCGCTGTCGGGCGCGGCGGGAGTTGGGGCCGCCGCCGCGCCGCCTGGGTTGAGTGAAACATCGATCGCTTCGCGGAACGCGTCGGAAAACTCGCGCGCATCCTGAAAACGGTCTTCGCGCTTCTTGGCGAGCGCTTTTTGCAGCACGCGATCCACCAACGGCGACAGCTTGGGGTTCAACAGCGACGCGTCGGCCGGCCGCTCGTTCAACACTTGCTGCATCACCACGGCAGAACTCCCGTAAAACGGCTTGCTGCCGGTCAGCAGTTCATAGGCGATTACGCCGACAGCAAACAGGTCGGCGAGCTTGTTGACCTCGGTACCGAGGAACTGTTCGGGCGCCATGTAGTGCAGCGTGCCGAGCACGTCGCCGGCCTGCGTCAGGTTCGAAGACTCGGTGTGCGCGATGCCGAAGTCGCTGATCTTGATGCGGCCGTCGTTGTTGATCATGATGTTCGACGGCTTGATGTCGCGATGCACGACGCCCTCGCTGTGCGCATAGCCGATGCCGTCGAGCAACTGGCGGATGATCTCGCCGGCTTCGCGGATTTCGTAGACGACTTCCTGCGCCAGGTGCTGCGCCAGCGTCTTGCCGTTGACCAGCTCCATCACGATGTAGGCGGTTTCGTCGTCCTCGCCGTAGTCGTAGATCTGCACGATGCGCGGATGCACCAGACGGCCGACCGCCTGCGCCTCGTGCCGGAAGCGGTTCATCACCTGCTTGAGCTCGCCGGCGTCGAGCGATGCCTTACTGATCGCCTTGACTGCGACGCTGCGCGAAATCGCGGGATCCCAACCCTTATAGACGACGCCCATGCCGCCCCTGCCGAGTATGTCCTGGATTTCGTATTTGCCGATTTTGGCCGGATGTGTCATCGCCATGGCGGGCCGTTATGCCGCGAATTCCGCTTTGGCCGGCGGCTTCAGCGGCAGCCACACCGTGAATTTAGTGCCGGCGCCGACCCGCGATTCGACGCTGATGCGGCCGCCGTGCTGCTGGACGATCTTGTAGGAAATCGACAGCCCGAGCCCGGTGCCCTTGCCGATTTCCTTGGTGGTGAAGAACGGATCGAAGATCTTCGGCAGCACCTCGGGCGCGATGCCCTTGCCGTCGTCGGCGACTTCGACCGCTACGCCGTCGCCGTCGCGGCGCGTAGTGAGCGTGAGCGTGCCGTTGCCGGCTTCCATCGCCTGGGTCGCGTTGGTGACCAGGTTGAGGAACACCTGGTTGATTTGCGACGGCGCGCAGGTGATTTCGGGGATATCGCCGAACTGTTTGTTGACGGTGACTGATTTTAATAGATGCTTAGCGAGCAGCAGCGTGCTGTTGAGGCCTTCCTTCAGGTTGAAGCTCGTCACGTTGCTGCGATCAAGGCGACTAAAGTCCTTCAGGTTGCCGACGATCTCCGCCACTTGGCCGGTGCCGTAGAGGCCGTCCTTGACCAGGCCGTTCAGCTCTTCCATCACGCGTTGCTGCTTGAGTTGCGCGATTTGCGCCGACACCAGTGCGAACTGGCGGTTCAACTCCTCGGCGTTGGCATTGCCGCCGGCTTGCAGCAGCGCGAGCAGTTGCTCGCAGCGCTCGATCGCGGTGCCGAGTTCGGGCAGCTTATCGGCGACCGTGCCGAGGCTGTTCTTGACGTAGGCGAGCGGCGTATTGATCTCGTGCGCGACGCCCGCCACCATCTGGCCGAGCGACGACATCTTTTCCGACTGGATCAGCTGCGCTTCGGATTCCTTGAGGTGCTTGAGCGCTTCCGACAGCTCGCGCGTGCGCTCTTGGACGCGGAGTTCGAGACTCACGTTCGCGGCTTTGAGCTTTGCGCCGAGAAAAGCGAGCAGGATCAACAGCGCGCTGGCGTAGGCGACCAGGTAAACGCGATAGCGCTCCTTGTCCTGCAGCGTCGCCTCGAGCTCGCGGCTGAATGAAAACGTCAGAGCGTCGAGGCGCGGGCCCGAGGTCAGGAACGCGAGCTTGGTGAACAGCGCCTGCTCGGCGGGCTTGTGCTTGAACAGTGCTTGCACCGCGGCGTCGAGTTCGGTTGCTTGGTCGCGCAGGGCGTCAGGGATCGTGTGCAATTGCGCCGCAGCGGCTTCGAGGCTGGTGCGTTGCGGGTCCTGCGCCAGCCAGTAGTATTGCAACGCCGCGGCGGCCAGCCGGCTCAACGCCTGCTCGAGTTCCGTTGAGCGCGACTGCAGTTCGGTCGCCTGCGTGCCGAGTTCGGTTGCGCCTTTGAGCACCGCTTGCAGAGCATCTTTGGTGTTGCGGTTCTCAGCTTTGAACTTCTCGACCAGTTCGACCTTCTGCAGGGTCGCCTTGCTGAGCTCGGGCAGCCCGGCGCTCAATGCCGCGCTATGCGTGTTTTGCAGCGCCGCCCCCAGACCCTGTAACGCTTTGCTGGCGGCGGCGGCACGGTTGCCTACCGGCAAATCGTTCGAGCCGAACTCGAGACGCGCGCGCAGCACGTCCACGTCCCAGCGGCCGTCGATTTCCTTCAGTTCGCGCAGGAAGCCCAAAATCTCGTTCTGCTTGCGCAGGTCGACCGCTTGGGTCTTGTCGTAGAGGAACATCAGCACCCCCACTAGCACCAGCGCGGCGAGGCCGAACAAGAGGTTATGCAGCACGTCAGGCTTGTCCATGTCGTCCCATTCGTTTTTCCATCACGTTGCCGCGATCGCAGATTTCGCGCGCGAACTTCGCATTCTGCTCGACCGGTAGGATTAGTGATACCCGCGGTGCAATGAAATGCTTATACTAATGACGCCTATCCCGCGACTTTATAGAGCGTGAGTAAAGCCATTATCATTGCTATACTTCAAGTGTAATCATAGTTGAAACCCGTCATGAACGCACCACAAAAAATAGTATCGCTCAGGCTTAAAAACCCGGCGCTGTTTCGGCAGCAATGCTATATCAACGCCGAATGGGTGAATGCCGACACCCAAGCCGCATTCACGGTGGCCAATCCGGCCGACGGCTCGCATCTCGGCACCGTGCCCAACATGGGCGCGGCGGAAACGCGCCGCGCTATTGAGGCGGCACACGCAGCCTGGCCTGCATGGCGCGCCAAGACCGCCAAGCAGCGCGCGGTCATCCTGCGCCGCTGGTTCGAGCTTATCATGGCAAACCAGCAGGACCTTGCGATACTGATGACCGCAGAGCAAGGCAAGCCGCTGGCCGAGGCCAAGGGCGAAATCGCTTATGCGGCATCTTTTATCGAATGGTTCGCCGAAGAAGGCAAGCGCCTTTACGGCGAAACCATTCCTCAGCAACAGTCCGACAAGCGACTGCTGGTGGTTAAAGAGCCGGTCGGCGTCTGCGCGGCAATCACGCCGTGGAATTTCCCGGCGGCGATGATTACGCGCAAAGTCGGCCCGGCGCTCGCCGCGGGCTGCGTGGTGGTGCTGAAACCTGCTGAACAGACCCCTTATTCGGCATTGGCGCTCGCCGTGCTCGCCGAGGAAGCGGGGATACCCAAGGGCGCGTTGAATGTGGTGACAGGCGACGCGCCGGCGATAGGCGGCGAACTGACCGCCAATCCATTGGTGCGCAAACTCACGTTTACCGGCTCAACCGAAGTGGGCAAGCTGCTCATGCGTCAATGCGCCGACACGGTGAAAAAAATCTCGCTGGAGCTGGGCGGCAACGCGCCGTTCATTGTGTTTGACGATGCCGATCTCGATGCCGCGGTGGAAGGTGCCATGGCGTCCAAATACCGCAACACCGGCCAGACCTGCGTGTGCGCCAACCGGATTTTGGTGCAGGACAGCGTTTATGATGCGTTTGCCGCGAGATTGGCGGCGAAGGTGAAAGATTTGAAAGTCGGCGATGGCATGGAAGATGGGGTGAACCAGGGCCCGCTGATCGATGCGCAGGCACTCAAGAAAGTCGAGAGCCATATCGCCGATGCGCTCGCCAAAGGCGCGAAAGTGGTGCTGGGCGGCAAGCGCCATGCGCTGGGAGGAACGTTCTTTGAACCCACGGTGCTGAAAGACGTGACCACCGACATGCTGCTTGCGCACGAAGAAACGTTTGGCCCGGTCGCGCCACTGTTCCGCTTCAAAACCGAACAGGACGCGGTGCGTATTGCCAATGATACCCAATATGGTCTTGCGGGATATTTCTATAGCCGCGACGTCGGGCGCATCTGGCGCGTCGCTGAAGCGCTGGAATGCGGAATGGTGGGTGTCAACACCGGCATTATTTCCAACGAGGTCACGCCGTTTGGGGGAGTGAAGCAATCCGGCATCGGCCGCGAAGGTTCTAAATACGGCATCGAAGAGTTTGTGCAGGTGAAATACATTTGCCTCGGTGGCATTGACCGACTGGACACGTAAAGATCAGGAGTTGGCAAATGGCGTTCATCCAACCGCCTCCGGAGCTTGGCAATCAGTACAGCGACGACCGGGTGCTGCGTTCCTATCTTGCACGCGCGTTGCCGCCCGCCATGCTGCGCGACATCGAACCCGGGCTCATGGAAATGGGCGGGCTCGCCGGAGGCGAGCTTTACCGCGCCCAGCTTGCGGACCGCTTGAATGAGCCGGTGCTCACGCAATGGGATGCGTGGGGCAACCGTATTGATCGCGTGGAGGTCTCGCCGCTGTGGCGCGAAGCCGAGCGCATCGCCGCCACACGCGGGCTGGTGGCGATTGCCTATGAACCCAGGCACGGCGTTCATGCGCGGCTGCACCAATTTGCGCTGGTGTATTTGTTCACCCCATCCACCGATGTTTACAGTTGCCCGCTGGCAATGACCGACGGCGCAGCGCGCGCCCTGCTGCAATCCGGAAACCAGGCGCTCATCCAGCGCGCCGTGCCGCATCTAACCAGCCGCGATCCGAAATATTTGTGGACCAGCGGCCAGTGGATGACCGAGAGCATCGGCGGCTCGGACGTCGGGCTGTCCGAAACCGTGGCACGCCGCAATGAAAAAGAAGAGTGGAGGCTCTTTGGCCGCAAGTGGTTTACTTCGGCTACCACTTCGCAAATGGCGTTGACCTTGGCGCGACCGGAGGGCAATCCGCCGGGAGGACGGGGACTCGCGCTCTTTTATGTGGAAACACGCGATGCGGAAGGCAGGCCCAATAACATGGTTGTCGACCGTCTCAAGGACAAGCTGGGTACGCGCAAGGTGCCGACCGCGGAATTGACCCTTGACGGCACGAAGGCCGAGCTTGTGATGGATTCCGCCAACGGCGTACGCAACATCGCCCCTGTGCTCAACATCACCCGCACCTGGAATGCGGTGAGTTCCGTGGCCATGATGCGCAGGGGAATTGCGCTGGCGCGGGACTACGCCCACAAACGCGACGCGTTCGGCGCGAAACTTGCGCAAAAACCGCTGCATGTGGATACGCTGGCAGGCATGCAGGCGGAAATGGAGGGCGCGTTCCATCTGGCTTTTCACGTCGCGGCATTGCTTGGCAGAGACGAGGCGGGCGAGTCGCAACCCGGGCAGGCGGAGTTGCTGCGTGCGTTCATCCCGATTGTCAAGCTCACCACTGCACGGCAATCGGTTGCCGTGCTCTCCGAAGTCGTTGAAAGTTTCGGCGGCGCGGGTTATGTCGAGGACACCGGCATACCCCGGCTTCTGCGCGACGCGCAGGTTTTTTCAATCTGGGAGGGCACAACCAACGTGCTGGCGCTGGATACCTTGCATGCGGTACAGGCCATGGACGGGCTTGGCACGGTGCGCAAGGAAGCGCAGCGCCTGCTTGCTGAGGTACGCGAATCCAGCTTGAGCGCCGTCGCGGATTCTGTGAAAAAAACACTTACGCACGCCGAGGAATGGTTCCTGGCGGCAACGAAAACCGGTAACGCGCAACTCGAAGCCGGCGCGCGGCGTTTTGCACTGACCCTGGGACGCGCGCTGGAGCTTGCGTTGTTGCTGAACCACGCGCAGTGGTCGCTTGTTCACGACGACGGCAGGCCGGCGGCCGCAGCCAGGCGCTTGAGCGCTGCGGGCGTGGATTTGATTTGCGAAATGAATGCCGACGACGCACTGCGGCTTGCCGGTGACCTATCTGAATAAGATTGGAAATACGTTTACAGACGCGCCGAAGCGGCCGCTATTCCGGTGGCGGAAACGGCAACGTTTCATTCCGAGGCGAGGAGAAATTTGCGCACGATTTTGATCTGGTCTGCCGACATCAGCATCGGCGCGTGACCGATCCCGGGTAGTTCCACCAATTCAGTGCGTGCTTCGCGCTCGCACATTTTTATCGCGGTTTCTCTGAGCAACAGGTCGGACTCGGCTCCCCGCAAAATCAGCACCGGGCAGCGCACTTTTTCCCAGTACTGCCATAAATCCACGTCCTGGAAAAATCCGCTTTTAAACGGCTCGCCGATTTTCGGATCGTATTTGAAGCCGTAGCTTCCATCATCAAACTTCCTTGCGCTGTGGGTGGCGATATGGCGCCACTGCGCGTCGCTGAGCGGGCCAAATGGGGCGGAAACCTTGCGCACATAGGCTTCGAATTCCTCGAAGCTGGCGAAGCGGTAGTCCTTGCCGACGTATTCAGCAAGCCGGCGCAACGCGTCGGCGGGAACCCGCGGACCGACGTCGTTCATTATGAGACGCCGTATCGGAGATTTTGGTTGTGCCGCCAGCATCATTCCGATCAGCCCGCCCATCGAAGTCCCCACCCAATCAATGTAGCGCTCAGATGAGCGGTGCAGCAGCCTGGCGATGAATCGAGACACTCTAGTTCCGGGACCGATCCTCGCAAGCAGTGCCGCCATGTCGGACAGGTAAACCGGGTAACTGTAATCCTCGGGGTGGCTAAGCCAATCGCTTTGTCCACGGCCTGCTATATCGGGGCATGCCACGTGACAATCGCTTTCCAGCGCCATGGCGAGAAAATCGAAATCCCGCGCGTTGCGCGTGAGGCCATGCACGCAGACCACCACGTGCGGATTGCCGGGATTACCCCATTCGGTGTAGGCAATGCGGTGAAAGCCGTGAGGGCCAAGACCCAGGAAATTGTGTTCGCGCATTTTCGTTCTTCGCCGGTTTGGCTATTGTTCTTCCCAACACTTCACAATCGCGGTTTTTATCCATGCGCAGTCATTGCTCAGCGTGCTGAAACGGTAGGAATTTCCCCGTTCCGTGTCCAGTCTGGCCATTTTTCTGAGTTTCTCCGCCTTGATGTTGGCTTGGTGCGAGGCCAGCCCCATGCGCTCATACTTCTGTTGCTCGATGATAATGTCTTCCGGCGGGCTTTCGGCAAGCCACACCCAATCATCAAGGAAATCGTTGACCAGCGCTTCCAACACCTGGAAAAGCGCATCCTCGATTTTTTCGCCGGGTACGATTTCCCGGTAATCGTTGTTGCGGCTTTCCGGATTGTAAGTCCAATGTTCCGCCCATTCGGCTTCCAGTCCATCGCTGGCGTAGAGTACGGTTTGGTTGTCCTGCTTGCGTATTTTGAACAGGGCATGTTGTCTGCCGGTGAGAATATATCCGGCGTACTCGCCGGCGCCGATGTTCTTGAAAACGATGGCTTGCCTGAGATAACCGTTTTCTTCGATTGCGATGTCTAACTGCACGGGGCTGCCGATGCGCTCAGAATCGGCAATCGGCTGGGTGTATTGTTCCGCAAGCTTGCCGTCCTGTATTACAGCGTTTCCCCTTACGCCATCGCGATGGTTGATCCATTCCACCGTGATTTTCAGGTCGGGAAAGGCCGCCGAAGTTGCGACGAATGGCGGGAAAGGGATGCCTTGGTCGGTTTCGAAGCGATAAATCAGGTCGTGTGAAATGTACTGCTCCTGGAAATTCTGAATAGCGCTTTCTTCGGACAGCAGGGCGCCGGTCTGCTGCTTGAATGCTTCCAGCAGTCCCCTGTCTCCGCTCACTGTCACTTTGGCCTGGAATGCCGCTGTCATTTCGAATTCAATTAGATAGTGCTTGACCTAATTGCGCACGATTCAAGTCGTTACTGTTATTATCGCATTGGTCAGGGTTAGAAAAAGACCAGTTATTACAACTGTTAATGTTCAGGTTCCGGATTCCAGCCCTGGTTTGGGAGCACAACAGTAATCGAGACGTCCTTCCCGCTTGATTCACCGTCATTGACGTTGTTGATGATCCGGCGGATACTTTAACGCACTTGGACGGGGTAAACCCAATCCAGGCAGCTGGAGCTAGTGCAATTTAGCTGGGAGCATAAGCCCGTCTGGTATAGCGCTCACTCAGCAGTGAAATCAAAGGGCGCCCTACCGACAGCGTATCCCACATAATAGCAAGCGTCCCCTTATTATAAAAAACGGTTAGTCACGTGCGTTGCTGCTATTGGATCGCTAGAAAGCGGAAATAGTGTCCGGCAACTTCGAGAAATCCAAAATCATTAAGGAGGGTACTATGTCAAAAATGGGCGCTTTGTCTCTAAGCATCGGCGTTCTGGGAGGGTTAGCTGCTTGGGCATTTCTTTCGTTGGGAGGCATACTCATCTGGGGGGCATTCATAGGCTGGGCATGCTTTTTCCAGATGGGAGGCGACAATAATGCCCTGCGCAACACCATAGTGGGCACCATCTTCGGGGCTATCGCCGGCTGGATCGCGGCAGTAATCATTCTGGCGATCCCGCTCGCGGACAAATTGACCTTGCCGTTGTGGGCGGGCATCGTCGTCGGCGTTACGGTCTGGGCGATCTGCTACGCCGCCACCATCAAGGCGTTTTCCTCGATCCCGGCGAATGTCTACGGATACGCGGCGGCGTTCGCTTACCTGCTGCAAACGCCTGACGCGCTGAGTCTCTCGAGCCTGATGTCCCTCAGCCTCAACAACGCCGTCATCACGGTATCGCTCTCGATGGCAATCGGCGCTGTTCTGGGCTTAGCCTCCGCCAAGGGCGCTGCCGCGCTTGGTTCGGGCGCATAGATACAAGACTTGGAACTACTCATGTTTTAGGAGAGCCGGTGCCGGCGGCTTTTTGTAAGTTCAAAAAAAGTCCGGGAATTATGGCGCTGAAAAGGACGCCGAGGGGCCTAACCCCTCGGCGTTTGCTTTTGGAAAATTGTAATTGGTGGAGGCGGGGGGAATCGAACCCCCGTCCGCAAGCCCTCTACAGGCAGTTCTACATACTTAGTCAGGCTGTTTGTTTTAACCGGAGCGCCGCCAGCCGACGGGCTGCGCCACGGCGAGTTACCTATGATTTAGTGCTTGCTCAAAGTAACCCTGAGCAGCACGATCTCATGTAAATGACTCTGTTGTCGGTTGCCCGACCCGGCCCATGAGCGATCCGGTGCAGAGTCCAGCCGGGATTAAGCGGCTAGAACGTAACGCTCGTCGTTCGCGTTTAGTTGCGTTCCAGTGGATTTGCGAGGGAACTGGTCCTCGGTATGCCCTGCGCTGCTTTGCGACCTACGTCGAAACCAAGTCGCCCCCATTGTTAAATGGTAGACTTTCCGGCAACCGCAAGGTTCACCGGAAACGCCATTTTAGCACTATAAATAATGAAGCAGTTCTATTGGCGAGTTGACAAGCGCATCCGCTCCCCAGCTTTCCGGGTGTGCGCCATTCCCAAGGTAGCCATACAGGACAACCACTACCTGCATTTTTGCAGCACGCGCCGCCAGGACATCGCGCTCATCGTCGCCTACATACACGCATTCCCCGGCCGGTATGCCCATTTCGCGGCTGGCGTGGAGCAGCGGCTCGGGATGAGGTTTGAAATTGCTGCACGTGTCGCCGCTGACAATGCAAGCCGCGCGCCCGGCGAGTTGCAGTTTCTCCAGCAAGGGCAGGGTGAAACGCTCGATCTTGTTGGTGACCACACCCCAGGGCAGGCCCCTTTTTTCGAGCTCGCCGAGCAGTTCAGCGATGCCGGGGAAAAGCCGTGTCTCATGGCACAGCCGCTGTGCGTACAAGTCGAGGAACTCTTCACGCATGGAAGTAAAGTTGCCATCCTCGGGTGCCAGGTCGAACCCGATCTTCATCAATCCCCGCCCCCCTTGCGAGACGTAAGGCCGGATGGTTTGCAGTGGCAACGCGGGAAGCCTGTGTAGTTCGCGCTGTTGGTTCAGAGCAAATCCCAGATCGGGAGCGGTGTCGGCGAGCGTGCCGTCGAGGTCAAACAGCAAACCCTTAATCATTGCGCCCGCAGTGCATAATGTAATTGACGTCGGTATCCGTACCCAGTGAATAGGTTTTGGCAAAAGGGTTGTAGCTCATCCCGGTGAGCTGTTTCACGGCAAGCCCGGCGTCGCGGCAATAGCGCGCAAGCTCGGAGGGCTTGATGAATCTGGCGTAATCGTGTGTGCCGCGCGGCAGGAGTTCGAACACATACTCCGCGCCGATGACCGCGAAAAGATAGGATTTCAGATTGCGGTTGATGGTGGAAAAAAACACATGACCGCCCGGTTTGACCAGTTCGGCGCAGGCTTGCACCGCGCTTGCGGGCTCGGGCACGTGCTCGAGGATTTCCATGCAGGTGACGATGTCGTAGTGCTGCGGCTGCTCGCGCGCGAGGGCTTCCACTGTAATCTTGCGGTAATCCACTTGGTTGCTGGTTTCAAGAAGATGCAGCTGCGCGACTTTCAGCGCCTTCTCACCGAGGTCTATTCCGGTGACTTGCGCCCCGCGCACCGCCATGCTCTCCGACAGGATGCCGCCGCCGCAGCCGACATCCAGCACGGTCTTGCCTTTCAGGACTGCGAGCTTGTCAATGTAATCGAGGCGCAGCGGATTAATGTCGTGCAGCGGCTTGAACTCGGCTTCCGGGTCCCACCAGCGGTGCGCGAGCTCGTCGAATTTTTCAAGCTCTTGGGAATCGACGTTCATGCTTTTATGCTGCACCGATTTTCTCCTGCCAGTAACGTGCTTTGGCTGCAAGTTCTCTTGTGTTAAGCGTGGTAAGTTGACGGTTATCGAGCAACAATTTTCCGTTCACCCAGACATGGCTTACCTGTTCGCGGCCTGCGGCATACACCAGGTGAGACACCGGGTCGAAGCATGGTGAAAGCTCGAGCGCGGAGAAATCCACTGCAGTGATGTCCGCTGCCTTGCCCGGGGCGAGCGAGCCGATTTTACCGTCCAAACCGAGGGCTTTGGCGCCGTTGAGCGTAGCCATTTGCAAGGCCTGGTACGCAGGCAATGCATCGGCCTGCTTGGCTGCGGCTTTGGCGAGCGTCGCGGCAAGGCGCATTTCCTCGAATAGGTCCAGCCGATTGTTGCTTGCCGCGCCATCGCTGCCCAGCCCCACGTTGATGCCGTGATCCAGCAGCGCAGCAACCGGCGCAAAGCCGCTGGCGAGTTTCAGGTTGGATGACGGGCAATGGGCGACACTGCAGGCCTCGTTCGCCAGCAGCGCGATTTCCTGTGGAGTCAAATGCACCGCATGCACGGCGATGAAATTGGGGCCGAGCAATCCCAGCTTATGCAGCCGCTCGAGCGGCCGCATCTTGTATTGCGTCAGGCTCTGCTGAATTTCATGCTCGGTTTCCTGCATATGGATGTGAATCGGTAAATCGAGTTGCTGCGCATAAGTGAGCAGTTTCTCGAAAGTCTTGTCGCTAACCGTATAAGGTGCGTGTGGCGCCATGCAAAACGACAGCAATGGCTGGGAACGCAGTTCATCGCGCGTCGCCAGCCCTTTGTTGAAGTAATCCTCAGGGTCGCCGGCGTAGTTGCTTGGAAACTCGATGACGATGATACCGATGGCGGCGCGCATGCCGGCGGCGAGCGCCGCTTTTGCCGCCGCTTCGGGAAAGAAATACATGTCGTTGAAGCAGGTGATTCCACCGCGCAGCATCTCGGCGCAGGCAAGCTCGGTGCCGTCGTAGACGAATTGCGGGGAGACATGCTTGGCTTCAGCCGGCCAGATGTGTTGGTTGAGCCATTCCATCAGCGGCAGGTCGTCAGCCAAGCCGCGCATCAGCGTCATCGCCGCATGGGTGTGAAGGTTAACGAGTCCCGGAATCAGCGCATGGTTTTCGAGGCGCACATGCTGTTTTGCGCTGAACCGCGCGTGCGCTTCGCCAGTTGGCAGTACTGCCTGGATCGTCTTGTCGCTGATGGCTATGGAGTGCCGCGGCAATACATGCCGTGGTTCGACCGGGATCACCCAGCCGGCGTCTATCAGGGTAGTGACGGGTTGAGGCATGGCTTATCCATTGTAACCGCGAACGATGAACTGCAGCATAAACGGCATCGTACCGCCGGATTTGGCTAGACCGCAGCGCGTGGGCGGAGAGAATGAGCTACTTGGCCTTAACCCTCCGCGCATGATAAAATTTGCAACTTTAATTGCCGTAATTCCAGCCGCCAGACCACCTAAAAGAACACCCCAATTCATGGACCAATTCGCCAAAGAAACCATCCCGGTCAGCATTGAAGAAGAGATGCGGCGCTCGTATCTCGATTACGCCATGAGCGTGATTGTGGGGCGGGCGCTGCCGGATGTGCGCGACGGCCTGAAACCCGTGCACCGGCGCGTGCTCTTCGCCATGCAGGAAGCCAATAACGTGTGGAACCGTCCCTATGTGAAGTGCGCGCGCATCGTCGGTGAAGTGCTCGGCAAGTACCACCCGCATGGGGACACCGCGACCTACGAAGCCCTGGTGCGCATGGCGCAGGATTTTTCCATGCGCTACACGCTGATTGACGGGCAGGGCAATTTCGGCTCGGTGGACGGCGATGCGCCTGCGGCGTACCGCTATACCGAATGCCGCATGGAGCGGATTTCCTCGGAAATCCTGGCGGACATTGACAAGGAGACCGTGGATTTTGTGCCTAATTACGACGGTAAAGAGCAGGAACCAACGGTTTTGCCGACCAAGGTTCCGAATCTGCTGGTCAATGGTTCATCCGGAATCGCGGTGGGAATGGCGACCAATATTCCGCCGCACAACCTGAGCGAAGTGGTGGATGGCTGTCTATCCCTTCTTGAGAACCCGCAGATCGATCTCGAGGAATTGATTGAAACTATTCCGGCGCCGGATTTCCCCACCGCCGGCATCATTTACGGCATTTCCGGTGTGAGGGAAGGCTACCGCACCGGGCGCGGGCGGATAGTGATACGCGCCCGGACGCATTTCGAAGAGAAGGAAAAGGGCAGTCATCAGTTGATTATCGTTGACGAGCTTCCTTACCAGGTGAACAAAGCTGCCTTGCTCATCAGAATCGGCGAACTGGTGCGCGACAAGAAAATCGAAGGCATTTCCGAATTGCGCGATGAGTCGGACAAGTCCGGCATGCGCATGGTGATTGAACTCAAGCGCGGCGAGAATCCCGATGTGGTGCTGAATAACCTGTACAAAGAAACGCAGTTGCAGGACACCTTCGGCATGAACATGGTGGCGCTGGTGGACAACCAGCCGCGCCTGCTCAATCTCAAGGAGCTTCTCGAATCGTTCCTGCGCCACCGCCGCGAAGTAGTGACGCGGCGCACGGTGTTCGAATTGCGCAAAGCGCGCGAGCGCGCGCATATCCTGGAAGGCCTGGCGGTTGCGCTCTCCAACGTGGACGAAATCATCGGGCTCATCAAGGCCGCGGAATCGCCGCCGGTGGCGAAAACACAATTGATGGCGCGCCACTGGCGTTCCAAGCTGGTCGAGGACATGCTGCAACGTGCGAGTTCCGATGCTTCGCGTCCGGAGGGACTCGCCCCCGAATTCGGCCTGCGCAAGCAGGGCTATTTCCTTTCTGATGCGCAGGCCCAGGCGATTCTGGAAATGCGCCTGCAGCGCCTGACCGGCTTGGAGCAGGACAAAATCGTCACCGAATACAAGGAAGTGATGGAAAAGATCACCGACCTCATGGATGTGCTGGCGAAACGCGAACGCATCACCCACGTCATCGCCGAGGAACTCGCAGCGGTTAAAGAGCAATATGGCGACGAGCGCCGCAGTGAGATCGTGGTGGATACCCAGGACCTGGCAATGGAAGACTTGATTGCCTCGGAGGACGTCGTGGTCACATTGTCGCATGGCGGCTACATGAAATCACAGCCGATTGCCGATTACCGGGCGCAGAAACGCGGCGGGCGCGGCAAGCAGGCGGCGACCACCAAGGAAGACGATTTCATAGACAGTCTCTTCATCGCCAACACGCATGACTATATTCTTTGCTTCTCCAACCGCGGCAGGATTTACTGGCTCAAAGTTTACAATGTGCCGCAGGGCAGCCGCGCCAGCCGCGGCAAGCCCATCGTCAATCTCGTACCGCTGATGGAACACGAGAAGATCACCGCGGTTCTGCCGGTCAAGGAATTCGACGACCAGCACTTCGTATTCATGGCAACCGCCAACGGCACCGTCAAAAAGACCGCGCTCTCGGCATTTTCCCGGCCGATGGCGAAAGGCATTATCGCGGTGAACCTGGAAGACGGGGACTATCTGATCGGGGTGGCGCTCACTGACGGCAAGCAGGACATCATGCTATTCTCGGACGGCGGCAAGGCAGTGCGTTTTGACGAGCAGGGAGTGCGCCCGATGGGCCGCACCGCGGCGGGTGTGCGCGGCATGAAGCTCGCCAAGGACCAGCACGTGATTTCATTGCTCACGGCGCAGGATGAAATGCGGTCGGTGCTGACCGCGACCGAAAACGGTTTCGGCAAGCGCACGCCGATTGCCGAATACACGCGCCACGCCCGCGGCACGCAAGGCATGATCGCGATTCAAACCTCCGAGCGCAATGGCAAGGTCGTGGCGGCGACGCTGGTGAATAAAGAGGATGAACTAATGTTGATTACCACCGGCGGCGTGCTGATCCGCACCCGCGTTTCGGAAATCCGAGAAATGAGCCGCTCTACTCAGGGCGTGACGCTGATCAACCTTGGAGAAGGTGAAAAGCTTGCAGGCCTGGGGAAAGTCGTGGAGTCGGATGATGAATGACGTAAAAGGATTTGCCACGCGCATCTACAACTTTAGTCCTGGCCCGGCCATGCTGTCGCGGGAGGTGCTGGAGCGCGCGCGCGAGGAAATGCTGGATTGGCATGGCAGCGGCATGTCGGTGATGGAAATGAGCCACCGCGGCAAGGAATTCATGGCCATCGCCGCCCAGGCCGAGGCGGGCTTGCGCGAACTGATGCGCGTTCCTGCCCAATACAAAGTGCTGTTCCTGCAAGGCGGCGCCACCTTGCAGTTTGCCATGGCGCCGATCAACCTGTTGCGCGGCAAAAAATCTGCTGACTATATTCATACCGGTGAATGGTCGAAGAAGGCGATAGCCGAGGCAAAAAAATTTTGCACGGTGAATATTGCGGCTTCATCGGAAGACGCCAAGTTTAACTACGCACCGGCGCAGGACCAGTGGCGGCTTGATCCCAACGCAGCCTATGTGCATTACACGCCGAACGAAACCATACGCGGCGTGGAGTTTCAGTGGATTCCCGATACCGGCAAAGTGCCGCTGGCGGCCGACATGTCTTCGAACATCCTGTCGCGTGCGGTGGAGGTGAGCCGTTTCGGGCTGATTTATGCCGGCGCGCAGAAGAATATCGGCCCCGCGGGGCTGACCATTGTCATCGTCCGCGAAGACCTGATAGGGCGGGCGCTTCCGGGCATGCCGTCAATGCTGGATTACAAAGTGCATGCGGACAACAATTCGATGTACAACACTCCGCCGGCTTACGCGCTGTACATGGCCGGGCTCAATTTCGAGTGGCTGAAAGAGTACGGCGGAATTGCCGCGATGGAAAAGCGCAACATCGAAAAAGCCAAATTGCTCTACGACTTTCTGGACAACAGCCGGTTTTTCCGCAACTCCGTGAGAAAGAGCGACCGTTCGCGCATGAATGTGCCGTTCACCCTCAAGAATACCGCGCTCGAAGAAGAATTTCTGAATCAGGCGAGAGAACGAGGAATGGTACAGCTTAAAGGACATCGTTTGGTGGGTGGCATGCGCGCATCCATTTATAATGCGATGCCCATCGAAGGCGTGCAGACGCTGGTGGGGTTTATGCGCGAATTCGAGGAAAAGCATGGCTGAGACGCTGCTGAATAAATCCACGAGCAAAATGGCTTATACTCCGACTGGCGTGAAATATGAGCGACGAGCTTAAAAAACTGCGGGCAAGCATCGATGCGCTGGATCAGCAGATGCTCGAGCTCGTCAACCGCCGCGCCGCGCACGCCCATTCCATTGGCCAGCTCAAGAACGGCATAGTCTACCGCCCCGAACGCGAAGCGCAGATATTGCGGCGCATCAAGGAAGCCAACCCCGGCCCACTGTCCGACGAGACCGTAACGCGGCTATTCCGTGAAATCATGTCGGCCTGCCTGGCGCTGGAAAAACCCCTGGCTGTCACTTACCTCGGGCCGCAAGGAACGTTCAGCGAAGCCGCCGCAATCAAGCATTTCGGCCACGCCGCGAATGCCATAGCCTGTACTTCGATAGACGAAGTGCTGCACAAGGTGGAAGCCGGCGAAGTGGATTACGCGGTGACACCGGTGGAAAACTCCACCGAAGGCGCGGTCGGCAGGACGCTCGATTTGATGCTCGCCACCCCGCTTAAAATCTGCGGCGAAGTGGTATTGCGCGTGCACCAGCATTTGCTGCGCAAAACCAGGGGGCTTAAGAACATCAAGCGGATTTATTCACACGCGCAATCGTTCGCACAATGCCATGAATGGCTGAATTCAAATCTTGATGATGTTCAGCGTGTGCAAGTGGCGAGCAACGCCGAAGCGGCGCGCCTTGCGGGCAAGGATAAGGGAAGTTGCGCGATTGCAGGAGAAATGGCGGCTGAACGCTACGGCCTGAACATCCTGGCCAAGAATATCGAAGACGAGCCG
>JBGQCF010000022.1:0-33344 GCA_041495205.1 Gammaproteobacteria bacterium | reverse complement strand
TGGATGAATATCTGCTGCGCCACGAAATTCATTGGCTTGCGGCTTCTGTGACTACAGTGCTGCTGATCTTGCTGTTGTTTCCGGTGATTTTGGTGACCGCGTTATTGGTCACTTCCGTGCTGGCGATGCCGGTAATGGTTAAGCATGTAGGCACGCGTGATTTCCCGCAGCTTGAGCAGAAACGCGGCGGCACGCTTTTCGGTAGTCTATGGAATGCGTTGGCGGCGACCGTGATATTTATTCTGCTGTGGATGGTGACGCTGCCGCTTTGGCTGTTCGGCCTGCCTGCTGTGGCGCTGCCCGTGCTGCTATCGGCTTATTTGAGCCAGCGCCTGTTTCGCTACGACGCGCTGGCAGAGCACGCGAGTCCCGAGGAGTTCAAGCGGATACTGGAACGCGCGGGCGCGCGGCTGTACCTGCTGGGGGTAATACTGGCTTTTATCCAGTTTGTGCCGCTGCTCAATCTGTTTTCACCCGTCTATATTGGCCTTGCCTACATCCACTTTTGCCTCGGCGAATTGCAGCAACTCCGAAGCGAACAAGCATAAGCATGGCGCGAACCAAAAACCAAGTAAGCGACTACTTCGACCGTTCACTACAAGAATTTTCCGGTCAATCGGCCATCCAGCTTGGCCGGGACCGGTAATCTACATGCGCTCGAATACCGCGGCGATGCCTTGGCCGCCGCCGATGCACATGGTGACCAAGCCATAGCGCCCGCCACTGCGCTGCAATTCATACATGGCCTTGATGGTGAGAATGCAACCGGTGGCGCCGATGGGATGGCCCAAAGCAATCGCGCCGCCGTTGGGATTGACTTTCTGCGGATTCATCCCGAGTTCCCTGCTTACACCTATCGCCTGGGCCGCAAAAGCCTCGTTGGACTCGATGACATCCATCTGCTCCAGCTTCAACCCGGCTTTTTGCAATACTTTGCGCACCGCCGGTACCGGCCCCATGCCCATGATTTTCGGATCCACTCCCGAATGAGCGTAAGCAAGCATCCGCATCATGGGCTTGAGCCCTTTTTTTACAGCGGCGTCTTTTTCCATCAGCACCACGGCCGCTGCGGCATCGTTAATGCCCGAGGCATTGGCAGCAGTGACCGTACCGTTTTCCTTCTGGAAAACCGCCCTGAGCTTGGCCATGCCTTCCATGCTGGCGTCGCCCCGCACATGCTCATCGGTATCGAACATGACCGGGCCTTTTTTGGTCTTGAGTTCGGTGGGAAGAATTTGCTCCTTGAAGTAACCCTTGCTGATCGCGTTGGCGGCACGCTTGTGGCTTTCAACGGCGAACGCATCTTGCTCGGAACGGGAAAGCTTGAAGCGTGAAGCCACATTTTCGGCGGTGACGCCCATGTGTATGGTATCGAAAGGATCGGTCAGCGCGCCAACCATCATGTCTATCACGCCGCCGTCATTCATGCGCTGTCCCCAGCGCAGGCTTGGCATCAGATATCCGCCGCGGCTCATGCTTTCCGCGCCGCCCGCCACTGCTGCGTCTATATCACCAAGCAAAATGTGTTGAGAAGCGCTGACGATGGCTTGCAGGCCGCTGCCGCACAAGCGGTTCAAGGTCAAAGCCGGAGTCTCTTGGGGCAGGCCGCCTTTAATACACGCCACGCGGGCGAGATACATGTCCTTGGCCTCGGTATGTATGACGTTGCCGAACACGCAATGTCCGATTTCCTTGGAATCCACCTTGGCGCGGCTCACCGCTTCTCTCACGACACGGGCTGCCAGCTCACTCGGCGCAAAATCCTTGAGGCTGCCGCCGTAATCGCCGATGGCCGTGCGCACGCCGCTTAATACGACTACTTCACGCGAATTGTTCATCTTCAATACCTCTTATTCATTGGAATAAAATACCAGGCAGATTTGTAAAAGGATTTATGGTGCGTCGCACAATCCCAGTTTACGCCGCTAGCCGAATACTGTCGAGGTGGCGTATGGGCTAATGACGGGTGGGCTCAATGCGTGTGATAACCTCGGCGGCGAATACTTGTTCAGCATCCACCCGGTCAAACAGGTAGAGGCGGTTGCAGAACTCGCAATGCACTTCCACTGCGCCGCGTTCTTCAAGCACGGAACGCACTTCGCCGTAACCCAACGTGCGCAGCATGGCGGTAACAGTTTCGCGCGAGCAGGAGCAGCGGAAACTCACCGGCTTCACCCTGAATACGCGGATGTCTTCTTCATGATACAAACGGTGGATGATCTGTTGCGCCGACAGTTGCAGCAGCTCGTCGCGCGCAATGGTGGAAGCGAGTTGCACTGCGCGATCCCAGGCGTCCTCGTCTGTGCTCTCGGGCGCCGGCAGGCGCTGCAAAAGCATGCCCGAGGCTTGCCTGCCGTCAACCGCGAGCCACAAGCGCGTTTGCAGCTGTTCGGACCCCGCCATGTAATGTTCCAGCACCTGCGCTATCGTGTCGCCCTCGAGATTGACGATGCCCTGATAGCTGTGTTTACCCACGGATGGGTTGATGGTGATGACAAAGCGCCCGGCGCCGAGTAGTTCCTTAAGCGGCATGTCGAACAAGGCCCCTTCCCATTTTGCGGTGGCGCGCAAAGTAAGTTCAGAGGTGCATTCCACCACCAATAGTCGCACCGGCCCGCTGCCTTGCATTTGCATGGTCATCGTGCCGGAAAATTTGAGCGTGGAGGCAAGCAACGCTGCTGCGGCCATGAGTTCACCCAGCAGCGAGCGCAATGCCGGAGGATAATCGTGACGTTCCAGCACCGCGCGCCAAGTTGCCCCAAGATGCACGATTTCACCTCTCACGGGCGCATGCTCAAAAACAAAACGCTGCAGCGTGTCATGAAGTGTCATGGCGTGGTTTGTTAAGCAATAAAGTTACTGGGCTGCAACCGGGCGCTGATACAGGTAGTAACGCTCGTTGCGGTCTCCCGGGCGGCCGCCTTCCCAGATTTTTCCCCAGCCGCCGCCGACGGAAGGCTGATCCTGCGCTCTGCTTTGGAGCAACAGCAGGTCGCAGTCTACTGTGCCGCTGATATCCGAGCGTTGGGTGATGATGCCTGCATAATACTCAAGCATTGCGCGCTGCGTTTCACCCAGCCCGCGGCTGGAGATGCATTGATATTGCGACGGCAGCGATTGCTGCAGGGAGGTGATCACCCAGCGGTAATTCTTGCTCACATCAACCCACGGCAGCCAAAGCGTCATGGCCAGCACCCACACCATGGTCATGCCGCCCGCCCAGTTGATGATGGCGCGGCGGTTGGAGCGGCCGATACGGCTTATCAGCGCGAACCAACCCCCAGTGAATGCTACTGCCACTAAGAAAAGAAACATATTGAACGGCAGGCTGTATCCCGGCAGATAATCATTAAGCCAAGCCGCAAGGCCGCTTGGGTAGCCGGTCATCAAGCAAAACCAGCCCAGCCACAGGCCGCCCGCCAACAAACCGAAAGTCATGATGCCGAACCAGTCGAGCGCGCTCGCTGCGCCGCGCCGCAAGGTTTCAAGGGCGGGAGTGGCGAGCAGCGCAAGCGGAAGCAGAAAGGGCAGCGCGTCCAGGTCATGCGTGTCGATGTCGAGGCTCAATACCGCAAACAACACCGCGAACAGGATGAGTGGCAACTGGATCTCGGGCTTGGCAAGGCCCTTGCGGCCGCCTTGCCACAGAGTCCACAGCGCAAGCGGCAGCGCCGGCCAGGCAAACCACGGTATGGTTTTCAAAAAGTATGGAGCCGAAGATGCGTTTCCGGCCGGAGCGAATCCAAGCAAACGCCCGAGGTCTTGCACCCATAACCATTGCGCGAAGAGTTCAGGCGAGCGCTGGTACAGCGCAACAGGCCAGATGATGAGCCAGGGCGCTGCCGCGACGAGGGCGAGCAGCAGGCATGAAGCATATTTGCGGTTGCGCCAGGGTTTAAACAGTGCGGGCAACAGCAGGCAGGTGAAGGCCATCACTATGGGGGCGAGGGTGCCGCGGCACATGAAGCCGATGCCGATCCCGGTTCCAGTAAGCAATCCGGCCAGCAGCGGGCGGTTTTGATTCAAGGCCAGGCCGTAAAGACACAACGCAAAACCGGTAAGCAAGCCGAGATCGGAGATAAGCTGATGTGAGCGCACCAGCAAACCCACGCTGCCCATCAGAATCAACACCGTCATGGCCCCGTGCCCTCTGCCGTACAAGGCCCGTCCGCACAGGCCCATGACAACCAGCGTGAGTCCCATATAAAAACCGCTGGCAAGACGCGCCGCATCGTGCAATGGCAGCAGAGGAGAGAAAACCCAGGCAAACAACGCCGCGCTTAAATAGAACAGCGGCGGCTTGTCCATGGAAGGCTCGCCGGCCAGAGTCGGTACCACCCAGTCGCCGGTATTGAAGATGTGCAGCACCAGCCCGAAGCTCCCCGCTTCATCCGGTTTCCAGGGCTCGTGGCCTACCAGTCCGGGAAGGATCCAGGCAAGGCAAAACAGGCAGGTCGCGACAAGGTGCGAAAGCTTGAATGTGGGAGCGCGCGTCGCGTCAAAAATATTTTCTTGAAAATTCATTTCGCTCCAATTTCAAATCAGCTCTCGATGGTATAGCCGTTCAAGAATACGCAGCGGCGAGCGGCCCTCGTCTTGCATCGCGCTTACCGGCAGATGAAAAGTCTGTTCCAGAAGATACTGGCCGGATAGCGCGGCATGCAACACACGATCGCTGAACATGACCCAGGTCGAGCCCGGCGCAAACGCAAAAGTGATTTTCTCGGCGTTCTGCTGGTAGTGATCGTCCAGTTTTGCGCGGTCGTGCAATTGCAGCATGATGTGGTCGTAGAAGCTGCGTTTCCCCTTGGTAATCCCGAGGCGCTCGAGCAGCCAAGCGGAGCCGGGCAACTGCGGCGCAATCCGCTGGTAATACCTCGGTGCGAAATTTTCAAAAGGTTCACCGATGTTCCACACCCGTGGCTGGCCATCGGGATTGATATTGGTAAATACACGCAATATACGCTTGCCCCAATTCGGGCGCGAGGCAAAGGCATCCACATGCAGGCGTGAATCGTCTTTGCGTAACGATATAAAGCGCTGCTCGACCGGCATCGGCCGGTAACTGGTGCGCGCCTGCTCCAGGTGCGGAGCGTAGTGAGGGAATAAGGATTCGATGAGCGTTCTTGCTTGGGTGGCAAAACGCGAAATCATCGCCGCAAGATCGTTACGGTCCTGGTCCTTGCAGCTTGTGCCTTGAATGCTTCCGTCGCGCGGATCGCAGCTCACGTTCTTGGCTTTGCCGTCGGAGCAGCCGGGGGAGAGGAAGCGCCGTTCCTCTTCCTTGAGGGCAAAAGCGAGGTGCGGGAAATAAAGCACTCTGCCGCTTTCCAGCGACCGGATCATGCGCGCTGCGGTTTGCCGGTCCGGCTCGCAACACCAATTACTGGCGTCGGATACTTCAATCACATCGTCGTGCGAGAGCATGGGGCTCCTAAAACCAAACGGCGAACAAAGGCTTCATCCCGGCATTTTAACTTTTACCTCGCGCAGCATAAAGGGCTTGATCGCGGGAGGTTATGCCGCCAAACAAAAAAGGCGGCACCGGCCGCCTTTTTTAATGATGGCAGGAAATCACGCCGCGGTTTTTTTCCTGCTGTATTTCTGGCGGAATTTTTCGACGCGGCCTGCGGTGTCCACGATTTTCTGCTTGCCGGTGTAAAACGGATGGCATACCGAGCACACTTCGATGTGCAGCGGCCGGCCCAGGGTGGAGCGGGTTTTGAATTTGTTGCCGCAACTGCAGGTTACGGCGATTTCTTCGTATTTCGGGTGGATATCCGGTTTCATCGGTCGTTCCTTGAGGAACCTCATCGGGTTTCTGGACTTTGCGAAAGGCGCAAATTATGCGTGAAATCCCCCGGTCATGCAAGCCGGTAAAACCCGGTGAAGTTGAGACTAACCTCTTTTCATCGAGTCGAAGAAGTCCGCGTTGTTCTTTGTCCCGCGTAATTTTTCGAGCAGGAATTCGGTCGCCTCCAGATCGTCCATCGGGTAGAGAAGTTTGCGCAGCACCCAGATTTTTTGCAGCACATCGGGCTTGATCAGCAATTCTTCCTTGCGCGTTCCGGAACGGTTGACGTTGATCGCCGGATAGATGCGCTTCTCGTGCATGCGGCGGTCGAGATGGATTTCCATATTGCCGGTGCCCTTGAATTCTTCGTAGATCACATCGTCCATACGCGAGCCGGTGTCGATGAGCGCAGTCGCAAGGATGGTGAGGCTGCCGCCTTCCTCGATATTGCGCGCCGCGCCGAAGAAGCGCTTGGGGCGCTGCAGGGCGTTGGCGTCCACGCCGCCGGTCAATACCTTACCCGAGGCCGGCACCACGGTGTTGTAGGCGCGCGCCAGGCGGGTGATCGAGTCAAGCAGGATCACCACGTCTTTTTTGTGCTCAATCAGGCGTTTTGCTTTTTCCAGCACCATCTCCGCTACCTGCACGTGGCGCGTCGCCGGCTCATCAAAAGTAGAAGAGACCACTTCGCCCTTGACCGATCTTTGCATTTCCGTCACTTCTTCAGGCCGCTCGTCAATCAACAGCACGATTAGTATGCACTCGGGAAAATTCGCCGCGATCGAGTGCGCGATATGCTGGAGCATCACCGTCTTGCCGGCCTTGGGCGGCGATACGATCAGCCCGCGTTGCCCCTTGCCGATCGGCGCAATGATGTCAATCACGCGGCCGGTGATGTTTTCTTCCGCCTTGATATCACGCTCCAGGACGAGTGGCGTGCTAGGAAACAGCGGTGTCAGGTTTTCGAACAGGATTTTGTGCTTGGAGTTTTCGGGCGGCTCAAGGTTGACCTTGTCCACCTTGACCAGCGCGAAATAGCGTTCGCCGTCCTTGGGAGTGCGGATTTCCCCCTCGATCGAATCTCCGGTGTGCAGGTTGAAGCGGCGTATCTGGCTGGGACTGACGTAAATGTCATCGGGCCCGGCGAGATAGGAAGTATCGGGGGAACGCAGGAAGCCGAAGCCATCGGGCAGGACTTCCAGCGTGCCTTCGCCGAAAATGCTTTCGCCCTTGCGCGCCTGGTTCTTGAGGAGGGCAAAAACCAGTTCCTGCTTGCGCAGGCGGTTGGCGCCCTCAATTTCATTGGTGATGGCCATGTCCACCAGTTCGGTGACATGGAGGTTTTTAAGTTCGTTTAAATGCATGTTGGAGAATATTCAGTGAGGGTTAAAACAGGAGAATGAGGGAATCAAAAGAGAAGCGAGACGGCGCTTGCGCCCGGACCTGCTTGATGCGTTGGTTGGAGTACTTGGACGGACTTTCAAGAGGCGCTTAAGGCGGAAGGTTAACGGGTTTAAATATTGCTGTCAATAAATGTTGTCAATTGCGATTTCGACAACGCCCCGACTTTGGTGGCCTCGAGGTTGCCGTTCTTGAACAACATCAGGGTGGGTATGCCGCGGATACCGTATTTCGGGGGCGTGGCTTCGTTTTCATCTATATTGAGCTTGGCGATTTTGAGGCGTCCCGCGTATTCCTGCGCCACTTCATCCAGTATCGGCGCAATTGCCTTGCACGGACCGCACCATTCCGCCCAGTAATCCACCAGCACCGGCAAAGGCGCCTGCAGCACCTCCGACTCGAAAGTATCGTCGGTGACGTGAAGTATATGACTACTCATTAAATCCTCGCTTTAGGGAACATACCGAAACAGGGGGGTGGGTGGTGAAAGACCGCTTGAAGTATTATGCTAACGAAAATTACTCTGTTTGGGAAGCCACCCTGTTCGTCGTCAAAATCCTCCTTAGCGTCGCGTTGTTGCTGGCGGCTGCGGAAATCGCCAAGCGCTCGACTTTTTTCGGCGCGCTGATTATTGCCTTGCCGCTGACTTCCATGCTGGCCATGCTCTGGTTATATTGGGACACCCGCGACTCAGACAAGGTGGCGGCGTTCGCCGGGGACATATTTTTCCTGGTACCGCCTTCGCTGTTGTTTTTCCTGCCTTTCCTGCTCCAGCCGAAAAGCCACTGGCCGTTCTGGCTCAATTTCGGCGCGGGTTTTGCGCTGATGGCCGGGGGCATGCTGGCTTACCGATTTCTGGTAAAATAAATCCTTTAAATATTTCCCGCAAAAAAGGCTTGCTGGAATGACTTACACCGTAACCGAGAGCTGCATCAAGTGCAAGTATACCGACTGCGTGGATGTCTGTCCGGTGGACTGCTTCCATGAGGGGCCGAATTTCCTGGTCATAGACCCCAATGAATGCATAGACTGCACGTTGTGCGTGGCGGAATGCCCGGTGGATGCGATCTTCGCCGAGGACGACGTGCCGGAAAACCAGAAGCATTTCACCGCGCTCAATGCCGAGCTTTCCAAGCTTTGGAAACCCATCATAGAGAAGAAGCCCGCCCCGCCCGACGCCGACGAGTGGAAGAACGTCAAAGACAAGCTTAAGTTGCTGGAGCGTTAAGCCGCTGTTTCAGTGGTTTCAGTTTCTACTCCCTACCCGCTGCGCCGCGCGGTCGAGGTGCCGCGGCGCTCCCCGAAAAGCCGTGAAAGCGAATGAGCACAGCATTTCCTTTCCTGCCGCGCGCCTCGCTCATCCAAACCGCTGAGCAAGGCGCAACCTTAATCACACCCAACCGCAGGCTGGCTCGGGCAATCAAGCGCGAGTTCGACGCGGAGCAGATCAAGCGCGGCCGTTCGGCCTGGCCCGCCGCCGATATCCTCCCTTACAGCGCATTCCTGGAACGTTCATGGTCGGAGCTCTCACGCATTGAGCGCGGCGCAACGCTGCTCTCGGCGGAACAGGAAACTGCGCTGTGGGAACGGGTCATCGCCGATTCGCCGCAGGGAGAGATCCTGCTCAATCCCGCCGCCACCGCGCGCCAGGCGCGCGAAGCCTGGGCCATCCGCCACGCTTTCCGCATTGATTTCGCGCGCTACGCCGCCATGCTCGATGACGACGGCGCGGCTTTCCGCAGCTGGGCGAAACGCTATGGGAAAATTTGCGCGGAAAAAAACTGGCTTGACAGCGCGCGGCTTGCCGATGCCATCAGCGCCGCCGCTGCGGCCATCAAGCCGCGCAACATTGTGCTCTACGGATTTGACGAGCTTTCACCCCAGCAGCAGGAATTTTTCAAAGCGCTGGCTGCTGCGGGCGGCAATGTGAGCGAAGCGAAACCGGAAGCGAACGCTGCGCCCGCAGTGCGCGCAATCTTCCCCGATTCCGAAGCCGAGCTCTACGCCGTCGCGTCGCAGATAAAGCAGATGCTTGCGCAGCAGCCTGACGCGCGCATCGCAGTCGTCGTTCCCGATCTCGCGGCGCGCCGCTCAGACATCGTGCGCATCTTCGACGACGTGCTGCAGCCCGCGCGCGTGGTGTCATCCTCGCGCGAGCGCGCACGGCCTTACAATGTTTCGTTGGGATTGGCGCTCGCCGAATATCCGCTGGTGGCGGGCGCGCTCCTGATTCTCGAGCTGGTGCGCGGCGAACTCGCGCTGGATGACATGGGCTCGCTGCTGAGAAGCCCTTTCCTCGCGGCGGCGGAACAGGAGTTCACTTTGCGCGCGCTGCTCGATGCGCGCCTGCGCGAAAGCGGGCGGCCCGCCGTCACGCTCAAGATGCTCGCGCGCGAAGCGCATGACGCGCCGCAACTCGCCGCGCGGCTTGCGGCATGGATAAAGCTGACCGGCGCGGCGAGGAAAGCGAAGCAGCCGCCTTCCGCGTGGAGCGCCGTCTTCCAGCAATTGCTCGGAGGCCTGGGCTGGCCGGGCGAGCGCACGCTGGATTCCGAGGAATACCAGACTTTCGGCAAATGGCGCGAAATCATATCGAAACTTTCCACGCTTGATCTCATCGCGCCGCGTCTCGGTTATAACGAAGCGCTTAAAAATCTAAAGCGGCTGGCCGTTGATGCGCCGTTTCAGCCCGAATCTCCTGAAGTGCCGGTGCAAGTGCTGGGCGTGTTGGAATCAAACGCCATTGAGTTTGATCTCCTGTTCGTCACCGGCTTGACCGACGAAGCATGGCCGCAGCCGCCCAATCCCAATCCTTTCCTGCCGCTCGCGGTGCAGCGCAAGCTTGGCGTGCCGCACGCCGGCGCCGATTGGCAGCTTGAGTTCGCGCGCCGCACGACACATGCGTGGCGCGCCTGCGCGAAAGACATCCGCTTCAGCTATCCGCTGCACGCCGGCGACCGCGAGCTCAGGCCGAGCCCCTTGTTGCGCGAAGCGCCGGAAGCGCAGCCGGTGTTGGAAGACGCCGCGCTCTACCGCCGCGCTATCTTCGCTGCGCGCGCAATCGAGACGCTCGCCGATTTCAAAGCGCCGCGGCTGCCTGCCGGAATCAAGGTTAAAGGCGGCACAGATTTTTTCAAGGATCAGGCGGCATGCCCGTTCCGTGCTTTCGCGCTGCACCGCCTCGGCGCAACGGGTGTTGAGGCGGGACACGCGGGGCTGGATGCCCGCGACCGCGGTCTTCTGATGCACCTTGCTGCGGAAAATCTTTGGAAGGAACTGAAAAACAGCAAGCAGCTGGCCGGCACAAGCGATGAAGAATTGAAAGCGGCGGCCGGGCGCGCGGCGGCGGAAGCGCTGAACAGCATCCGCAGAAAACGTCCCGATGTCATGACCCAGGCTTTCACCGCGCTTGAGCAGCAACGCGTTGCGGCGCTGCTGCTGCGCTTGCTTGAGCTGGAAAAAAATCGCGCGCCGTTCGAGCTGCTTGCGCGCGAGAAACCGCAACGGGTGACGGTCGCCGGAGTCGAAGTGTCCACGCGGCCCGACCGCATGGACCGGCTCGCCGACGGCAGCCGCGTCATTCTCGACTACAAGACGGGCAGAGGCGCCGGAGTCGGCGACTGGCTCGGCGAGCGGCCCGACGAGCCGCAATTGCCGCTTTACGCGGTGAGCGCCGGGCGCGACGATGTCGCGGCGGTGGCTTTCGTGCAGCTGCACGCGCAGGACGTGCTGTTCAAAGGCCTGTCGCGCGAAAAAGATTTGCTGCCCGGCGTCTACACACTCGCTGAGAACAAAGCTGTCGCGAAGCAATGCGCAGACTGGAAAGGCTTGTTCGAAAGCTGGCGCGACATGCTGGAAAACCTCGCCCGCGAATATCTCGACGGCCGCGCCGAGGTTGCGCCCAAGGACTATCCCAAAACCTGCCGCTATTGCGAACTGGGGGCGTTGTGCCGGGTAAAGGAAATCAAGGACCGCGGCCCGGTGACAGAGCCTGCCCTGAGCATGGACGAAGGGGAGGAAAACGATGAATGAATCCCGCGCAGCAGCCGACGCCCACGCGCGTGAGCGCGCGCTCGATGTCGCGCGCTCCTTCATCGTGCAGGCCCCCGCGGGCTCGGGCAAGACCGGGCTTTTGATTCAGCGCTATCTTGCGCTGCTCGCGCGCGTGGACGCGCCCGAAGAAATCGTCGCCATCACTTTCACGCGCAAGGCCGCGACTGAAATGCGCAACCGCGTGCTCGCCGCGCTGGCCTCCGCGGAAAGCGATGCGCCTCCCGAAAAGCCCCACGAGCAAATCACTTGGAAACTCGCCAAAGCAGTCGCTGCGCGCGATGCCGAGGCGCACTGGGCGCTTGCGCACAATCCCGGCAGGTTGCGCATCCAGACCATAGACGCGCTGTGCGCGTGGCTCACGCGCCACCTGCCGGTGCTGTCCGGTTTCGGCGCGCAGCCCGCTATCGTGGAGAAGGCCGAGGAACTTCACCTTGAAGCCGCGCAGCGCACACTCGCCGGGCTCGACTCGAAGGAGGCGTGGTCGGGTTTGGTGGCGCGCGTACTGCGTCATCTCGACAATGACTTGGACAAGGCGCGGGAATTGCTCGCCACCATGCTCGCGCGCCGCGACCAATGGCTGCGCCACGTCGCGGACAAAGCATCATCGCGCCTCACGCGAGCGACATTGGAAAACGCGCTCGCCGACGTAACTCGCGATGCGCTTGCAAGCCTAACCGCGCTGCTGCCGCGGGAAGCGCGCGCCGAACTTGTCGCGCTCGCTACGTATGCCGCAGAAAACCTCGCCGCAGCAGGCAAGGCCTTACCCATTACCGCATGCCGCGGTATGCAAGCGATTCCCGGCGCAGCGCTCGAAGATCTTCCCTGCTGGCGCGGAATTGCCGAACTGTTGCTTACGCGAGACGGTGCGCCAAGAAATCGCATAGACGTAAACATCGGTTTTCCATCGTCCAAAGAAGCCAAAGGCCAGGAAAAACAAATACGCGAAGATGCCAAGAATCGCTTCGAGACGTTGATTGCAACTCTTTCCAATCACCGCACCTTCATCGAGCTGCTCGATGAGACGCGCATACTGCCTCCCGCCGCCTACACCGACGCTCAATGGGAAGTCGTGGACGCGCTGACGGCGCTGCTGCCGGTGGCGGTGGCGCAGCTCGAAGTGTTGTTCAAGGAACGCAGCGAGGTGGACTTCACGCAAGTATCGCAGGCCGCGGTACGCGCGCTGGGCGAGCCGGACAATCCCACCGATCTTGCGCTTGCGCTCGACTGCCGCATCCGCCACATCCTGGTGGACGAATTTCAGGACACGTCTTTCAGCCAGTTCGAATTGCTCGAGCGCCTGACCGCGGGCTGGCAGCCAAACGACGGCAGGACGCTTTTTGTGGTGGGCGATCCGATGCAATCCATCTACCGCTTCCGCGAGGCGGAAGTGGGCCTGTATCTGCGCGCGCGGCGCGAAGGCATCGGCGGCATCGCGCTTGAGCCGCTCACGCTCGCGCTCAACTTCCGCTCGCAGCAAGGCATCGTGGAGTGGGTGAATAAAACTTTCAGCGCCGTGCTCCCCGACGAGGAAGACCTCGCGAGCGGAGCGGTGCCGTTTGTCGCTTCCGACGCCGTGCATCCCGCGGCGGGAGAAGCGGTGACGCTTTATCCTTTGCTTGCGATGGAACGCGAGGCGGAAGCGAAGCTCGCCATAAGTCTCGTGCAAGCCGCCCGCGCTGAAAATCCATCTCAGACCATCGCCATCTTGGTGAGAAGCCGCGCGCATCTTGCCGAAATCGCTCCGCGCCTGAAAGAGGCGGGTCTCAAATTCCAGGCCATTGAAATCGAGGAGCTCGGCCATCGTCCCGTCGTGCAGGATTTGCTCGCGCTCACCCGCGCGCTTATTCATCCAGCGGATCGCATTGCGTGGCTGGCAGCGCTGCGCGCGCCGTGGTGCGGAATGGCGCTCGCCGATCTCGACGCACTCGCCGGTCACGACCACGACAAGACCCTCTGGGACCTTATGAACGATGGCATCACCACAGCGCGGCTTTCTGAAGATGGCCGCGCGCGCCTTACGCGATTGCGCGAAGCATTGGGTGCGGCGCTTGCGCGGCGCAGGCGCGAGCCGCTGCGGCGCTGGATTGAAGGCGCGTGGCTTGCGCTGGGAGGCCCCGCGTGCGCTGAAGATGAAACGGATATCGAGGATGCGCAAGTTTTTCTCAAGCTCCTCGACGAGCTGGAAGAGGGCGGCGATTTGCCCGCGCTGGAGATGCTCGCCGAGCGCGTTGCTGCGCTCTACGCGCTGCCTGATACGAAAGCGGATGCGCGGCTGCAGGTGATGACCATGCACAAGGCTAAAGGACTGGAGTTCGACACCGTGATTGTTCCGGGGCTGGGTTATGCTCCGCGGCGCAAGGAGCAGCGGCTGTTGATTTGGCTTGAGCGTCCCCTTCGACTGTTCGACAAGCTCACAGCTCAGGGCAGGCCGCGCGCCATTCCTCCTCTTCCTCCCGGGGAGAATGATAAAAATAATTCCCTCTCCCTCGGGGAGAGGGCAAGGGTGAGGGGAAGTTCAGACCTGCTGCTCGCGCCGATAAAAGAAGCGAGCGAGCGCATCGACGAGATCTACCGTTACCTGGACCGGCTGGACGACGTGAAGGAAACGCATGAAGACGCGCGGCTCGTGTACGTTGCCGCGACGCGCGCCAAATCGCGGCTGCATCTCATCGGACAGGTGGATTGGAATGGAAAGAGCCTCAAACCCAAATCGAGATCGCTGCTCGAACGCCTGTGGCCCGTGGTGCAAAGTGAATTCGAGAAAAAACCTCATTCACCTGATATCCTCATCTCCCTCGATATTAATTCCCTGTCCCTCAGCGGGGAAAATAAAAATATCCCCCCATCCCTCGGGGACAATAAAAATAACTCCCTCTCCCTCGATATTAATTCCCTCCCCACAGGCGATGATAAAAATATCCCCCCCTCCCTCGGGGACAATAAAAATAACTCCCTCCCCCTCAGGGGGAGGGTTGGGGTGGGGGTGGGAGTGGGGGTGGTTCAAGAACTGAATCCAGAGATTGACCAGTCTGCAATCCGCCGCCTTATCTCAGGCTGGCAGCTTCCCGCGCCGCCGGAAGGTCTGGCCTGGAAGCCGCGCGCGGAAATTACTTATGAAGCGAAAAGCCCGCATGATGAAGTTGAGTTCTCATGGGCATCCGAAACCGCGAAGCTTGTGGGAACGGTGGTGCACCGCTGGCTGCAGGCCATCGGCGAAGAGCAAGAGCAGAGCTGGGACTTCAATCGCATCGAGGCTTTGCGCCCATCATTCAAATCCGAACTTGAAAGGGCGGGTGTTCCGCAGGAAGAAATCAACGCGGCAGTGGACCGGGTCGCCGCCGCGCTCGCGCAAACTCTCGAAGATAAACGCGGGCGCTGGCTGCTTGGCAGCAAGCGCGAAGCGCATTGCGAATGGCGGCTCACCGGATTGTTTGATGGCGAGCTGGTGGATGTCGCGATTGACCGGACATTTGTTGATGAAAGCGGCGTGCGCTGGATCGTGGACTACAAGACCGGAACCCACGAAGGCGGCGACCTGGAAGAATTCCTCGACCGTGAGCAGGAGCGCTACCGCGCCCAGCTTGAGCGCTATGCCGCGCTCATGCGCATGCTCGACAACCGCGAAATCAGGATGGGACTTTATTTCCCGTTGCTGAAAGGATGGCGGGAGTGGGGTTTTGGTTAGGCGGTGGAGTTCTATTACGCGCTTGCTCCCATTATGGGAGCGTGCTAGACTTTAATTATGCGGGTAATCGCGCTAAGCTGGCTGAGGAATTTCTGGAACAAGCATCCGCAAGCCGAAACGCCGCTGCGCAGCTGGTACGCGGAAGCAAGCCGCGCAGATTGGCGAAGTCCCGCTGATATAAAGGCAGCATACCGCAATGCGAGTTTTCTCAAAACTAACCGCGTCGTGTTTAACATCAAAGGCAACGACTACCGGCTGGTCGTAGCCGTGCACTATAACCGGGGAATGATGTATATCCGTTTTATTGGCACTCATCGCGAATACGACAAGATTGATGCCGCCAGGATTTGAGGTGACGAAAATGGAACTACGACTGATTAAGACTAAACGTGAATATCAGGCTGCGCTGAAGGAAGTCGAAGCGCTTTGGGATGCACCCGAAGGCTCAAAGGATGCTGATCGCCTCGAAGTGCTCGTGCTTTTAATCGAAGCCTACGAAGCAAAGCACTATCCGATTCCTGCTCCCGAGCCGATAGACTTTCTACATCATGTAATGGAATCGCGGGGGCTCACGCGCAAAGACCTTGAACCCTACATCGGGTCACGTGCACGCGTGGCGGAAGTGCTGAATCGGGTACGTCCGCTTTCGTTGGATATGATCAGGCGGCTTTCGGTAGGATTGAAAATCCCAAGCGATGTGTTGATTCGGCGATACCCACTGGAGCGTGCTGCTTAGTCTCAAGTAAGGCTGCAATCGTAAGCAAAAGCGTCCGACGTGCGCTGGATCGTGGATTACAAGGCCGGCACCCAATGCTCCGTTCTTATTTCTCTTGGCGTTCTTGGCGGTTCCAGAATCAGTGACCAGTGACCGGTTCTAATCCTGTTAATCCTGTCTATTCTTCTTTTCTGTTCCTCCGCGTCCTCAGCGGTGAGAGGTTTACGTGGCCCCCTTCGGCGGCAGCCCCACTTCCTCCCCGAGATCCGGTTCCCCGCACAGCCGCAGCATCTCGACCCGCGCTCGGTCGCGCAGGACGATTGCGGCGTCCCAGTCCGTTCCGGCCGGCTCGATCGGCTCGCTGAAAGTCACGCTGATCATCCCGCGCCGGAACAGCCACTGCCCCTCGCGCAGGATCGAGCGCGTCCCGCGCAGCGTCACCGGCACGACCGGCATGCCGGAGCGGGCGGCGATCACGAACGCGCCCATCCGGAACGGGAGCAGCCCCGGCATGCGGCGGAACGTGCCCTCCGGGAACATGATCAGGGGATGGCCGGCGCCGACCATGGCGACGAAACGGCCGGTGTCCTCCACGCCGCGCTGTATGTCGAAGCGCTCGACGAATTCGGTTCCGATGCGGTTGAGGTAGATGCGCGAGACGAAGTTATCCAGCAGTTCGCGCTTCGCGACGAAACGCATCGGCTCCGGCAGGGCGGCGACCATGATGATGCCGTCGAGATAACTGGCGTGGTTCACCGCCAGCACGCAGGCGCGGCCGGCTGGAAGTAATTCGAGCCCGCGCACGGTCAAGCGCACCCTCGCAAGCCCCAGGAACAGCCGCGCCATGCGGCGGCTCAGGCTCCAGCACCATCCGGTGCGCAGCACGAGGGCGCACGCGATCCAGGTCGCCGGCGCAAGCACCGCGAAAATCAGCGCGACGTAGAGCGCGTAGAACAGGTCGCCCACAGCGCGCAGGCTGCGCCGGGCTTGCGGGGCAATCGCAAACCAGGTGAGCCGCACGATCTGCAACCAGACCGCGCGCGTGCCGGCGTGCCCGCCGCGCTCATAGGCATCGCGGCTTGCCGCGTGGCGGATCTTGCCGCTGGAAGTCTTGAGTACGGAGTAGGGTGGCGCGAGCACGATCTCGTCCACCGGCATGCCGATCAGGGACACTGCGAGTTCACTGATGCGGGTGCGCAGGCTGTCCCGCCTGCCGGGATCGGTTTCGCGCGTCTCGGCGAGCACCACGACGCGCTCGGTCCCGGAACGCGCATCCCTCGTGCCGAAAACGGCCACGCAGCCCTTGCGGATGCCTTCCAGTCCGCCGATCGCTTCCTCGAGCTCGTAAGGATAGATGTTGCGGCCGGCGCGGATGATGATGTCCTTGACGCGGCCGGTGACGTAGACCTCGCCCTCTGCGATGTAGCCGTAGTCGCCCGTGTCCAGCCAGCCGTCGTGCAGCAGGAGCCGCGTTTCCTCGGGGTTGCGGTAATAGCCGCTGGTGGCTGACGGGCCGCAGAATTCGAGGTGCCCCTCCTCGCGCTCGGAAAGCTCGCTGCCGGTCGCATCCACGACGCGAATTTGGTGGCCGGGCAGCGGCGGTCCGCACGCGACGAACGTGATCGCGTGAGCGTGCTCATCGGCGACGGGAACCGCGCGGCCGCTCTTCGCAATGGTGTCGCGCTCGACGCGGTCCAACTTCGGGCTGCGCCCCGGTGGGGATAACGCGATCCCCAGAGTCGCCTCGGCGAGACCGTAGACCGGCGCCATCGCTTCGGCTTTGAAACCCCAGCGGGCGAAGCACTTGGTGAACGCAACGATGGTGTCGGGTGAAACCGGCTCGGCGCCGTTGAAGGCGAAGCGCCAGCTGCTGAGATCGAGTCCCCGGACGTCCGCGTCCTTGACCCGGCGCAGGCACAGCTCGTAGCAGAAATTCGGTCCGCCGGAGAGCGTGCCGCCATGCCGGTGGATCGCCCACAACCAGCGTTCCGGACGGGCGAGGAACGTGAGCGGGGACATCACCGGGTACTTGACTCCGTAGGTGAGACTGCCCATCCACGCGCCGATGAGCCCCATGTCGTGGTAGAGCGGCAGCCAGCTCACGAACACGTCGTTCGGCGTAACGCGCAGCACCTGTGCCATCGCGCGGATGTTGCTGAGGAGGTTGTCATGAGTAATGATGACGCCCTTGGGATTGCCGGTGCTCCCGGACGTGTACTGGAGCATCGCGATGTCCTGGGATTTCGGACGGTGTGCGGTCGCGAGCCGACCCGACTTCACGAGTTCGGCCGGGGTGACCACGCTCTTCAGCGTCGCTACCTGCGGCTTGAGCAGCAGCGCGATCGGCTTCGCCTGCGGGACCGTGATCAGCATCTCGACGAGCGCGTTGGACAGGATGCCCGCGTGGCGGCGCAGGTGATCCTCGATCTGGGATGCGCGGGCCGGCGGATAGATCGGAACGGGAATGCCGCCCGCAAGCTGGATGCCGAGGAAGCTGAAAAAGTATTCGGTGCTCGTCGGCAGCATGATCGCCACCGCGTGCCCCGGCTCCAGGCCGCGCTCGAGCAGGCCCGCTGCGATGGTGCGGGCCGACTCGCTCAGCTCCGCGTAAGTGACGGTCTGCTCCTGTCCTGTGTCGTCCTGGAGCACGATGTGAGGACGGTCCGGGTGCCGGGCGACGTGCCACTCGAGCACTTCGATGAGCGTGCTCGCCTGGTCGGGTGTCTCGGATTCCGCCGCCAGTGTCGTCGCGCGCTCGGCCGCCTCGGCGTGCGGGAGGCGCGCGGCTCCCGCGGCGAGCATCGCGCGCAGGAGATCGCGCGGCGTCTCGGCGCTCGCCATGACGCTTTCCGTCAGACTCACGCCGAAGCGGCGCTCGATGCGCAGGAAGAGTTCCACCAGCCCCAGACTGTCGAAGCCGTAATCCTGCTCGAGGCGGTTGTCGAGCGAAACGGAGACTGCGGGCCGCGACGGATGTAGCTCGGCGGCGAGCTCCCGGATCGTCTCGAGCAGCGCGTCGGCGCTGACCACGCTGCGGCCGGTGATGCTCTGCCTTGAGACGGAAGTTTCCACGAACGGTCTGGCTGATGGAAGGGTACTTTTGATGTTAGCACAAGCCCGCATGACGAAGTCGAGTTCTCATGAACGGCGTGCGCTGGATCGTGGATTACAAGACCGGCACGCATGAAGGCGGCGACCTGGAAGCATTCCTCGACCGCGAGCAGGAGCGCTACCAGAAACAACTTGAGCAGTACGCCGCGCTCATGCGCGCGCTCGACAGCCGGCCTGTGAAATTAGGTCTATACTTTCCATTGCTCAAAGGGTGGAGGGAGTGGGGTGAATAGAGGTTGATGGTTATGCAAACTACTATTGAAAGAATTCGTCTCTGACCCTAATTACTTTTATCGTTTCGCTTGCTCACACGAGCAAACGATGTAACACTCGCGAAAGCGAATCTAATATGAAGAATGTAAGGGTGCGCGCATCATGCATGACCTGACCCGGAATATGTGGAACAGCACAGGGGATCACCTTTTCGCTTCAGACTGGGCAGGAAGTGCCTGGCAGAGTGAAAGTACCTTCCATCAATTATCGCCTTACATAGGTAAGACAAAATCGTCCATGGCTGCCTCGCTGGTGGCGCGGTTTAGCAAAAAAGACGATGTGGTATATGATCCTTTTTCTGGCTGTGGCACCTTTGCATTTGAAGCTTGGCTAGCAGGCCGCCATGTAATAGCGAATGACCTCAGCCCATACGCAAAGGTATTAACGACTGCCAAACTTTTCCCCTATCGATCACTTCGGGAGGCACTTCGCGACCTCGAAAAATATGAAGCCCAAGCAAGAACTCAACGAAGCGCCTGCGATTTGCGCAGCGTGCCTCGTTGGGTGCGGAGTTTCTTTCACCCTGAGACTCTTCGGGAAATACTCAGCTGGACTACGGTACTGACGAAGGAACGTCGTTGGTTCCTGCTTGCGTGCCTACTGGGAATTCTTCATCACCAGCGTCCTGGTTTCCTGTCGTTTCCGAGTAGTCATACAGTTCCCTATTTGCGCTCAAAGAAATTCCCGCGTTCGCGCTTTCCCGACCTGTACGAGTATCGGTCACTTACAGATCGATTCGAGGCAAAGGTCAAACGCGCCTTTCGGCGAGTGCCGAAGTTGAACTTCCAGCTTTCCAGGCAATGTTTTGCGAAAAGCGCGGTTGACTTACTGCCACTTAAACCAGTGGACACCATACTGACCAGTCCTCCGTACATGCGACAGCTCGATTACGGACGCGACAACCGGCTCAGGCTATGGTTTCTAGGCGTTGAGGACTGGCGTTCACTTGATAACGTCGTATCTCCTCGAGAAGATGACTTCTTGATGTTGATGAGTAAATGCTTCAAGCATTGGAGAACCGTCCTGAAGCCAGGCGGCTATTGTGTGCTTGTAATTGGCGATACGTGTAGCCGTGATGGACGTCTCGACCTGCCACACGACGTATCTCGCATCGCCACCGAGGAGGTCGGCGGGTATTCTCTAATCGTTCAGCATACAGACGTAATTCCGAACGATAGACGCGTTAGAAGAGAGTACATTGGAAGTACATCTGAGACGATCTTGGTGCTCCGGAATGCGCGATCTCGCGCAACCGACGTGGACATATCGAGGAAGAACCATGCAACAACTCTTCAATACTAGGAACTACAGCATTCGAGATTTTGAAGAGTGGCGTGAGCGAGGTGAGCTCGTCCTTGCACCAAAATTTCAGCGGCGCGAGGTATGGAACGACAAAGCTCGATCTTACCTGATTGATACGATCTTACGCGGTAAACCTATTCCGAAACTGTATATGCGGCAGGACATTAGCCCGGCAACTCGCCGCACTATTCGGGAGGTCGTTGACGGACAGCAGCGTCTTCAGACGGTGCTTAGCTTCATTAAGAATGGATTCAAGATCAGCAAGGCTCACCACGAGACCTACGGCGGGAAATATTTCAGCGAACTCGATACTAGCACTCAACGCGAAATTCTCAAATATGAATTCGTGGTCGATTTGCTCCAGGACATGCCTGATAACGAAGTTTACGATCTATTTGCGCGGATTAACACGTATGCCGAGAAGTTAAAGCCGCAAGAGCTACGAAATGCCCGTTGGTTCGGGGAATTCAAATCGTCGGTGTATCTTCTCGCCAAAGAATTCGTCAGTTTCTTGGCGAACAACAAGATCTTCACGTCAAAGCAGATTCTTCGAATGGGAGAAGCCGAGTTTATCTCTGAACTACTTCTCGCTATGGAGGAGGGTATCCGCGAAGGAAACAAAACGGTCATCGATACTTGCTATAGGAAATACGACGATATATTCGCAAACCGGAAGCGTCATGAAAAAAGATTTCGCGAAACAATGGATGCGATTGGAGGAATTGGTGGCACCGAATTTCCTGAACTGAAGTTCCGAGCGACGAGGCTGTTCTACCCACTCTTCTGCGCCGTCTATCACATGAAGTTTGGCTTGCCGAGGCTTCAGGCGCCTAAAGGGACGCTTAAACCGAGCGACTATCCGAAGCTCAAGAATGCGTTAGAGCAAATAGATGACCTGATCGATAAGGTCAAGGCTGCAGAACTTGCGCACGAGGCTATAAATATTTCGGCAGAAGACCGTAAATTTTACGGTGCATACAGCGAGCACTGGGTTCACGCCGACAAGAGGACAATTCTTACCCAGTACCTCTGCAAGCGGTTCGACAGGGCGTTGAAGAGCTAAGCGTGTGTCACAGCGCAAGTTGCACCATGTTCTAATGGATTTTCGGCGGACGCTGCGCGATTGCCGCGACTTTGCTGCCGACGCGTATCGATGGTCCCTGCCGGGTGCCAATCCACATATATCGCGAAAGAGGTGCGATTCCATTATAGAGCTCGCATTTCTACGTGCATTTTTAGCATGGGAGACCTTCCTAGAGGAGTCCTTTGTTTTGTATCTGCTAGGGCATAAACCACCAAGGGGCCGAGTTCCGCACCGCTTTACCTTCCCTCCGAATCGAAAGTTCGCTGAACAGTGGGTAATTCCCGAACATCGTCCTTACGCGACATGGAATGCGGCATCCGTTATTGATCGTGCTCAGCGCTTTTTCCGAGACGGGCGTCCGTTCACGAATGCGCTACGCGCTAATCAGAGTCTGCTTGATGAGAGCAAGATTATCAGAAATGCAATGGCACATAAATCAAGGACCGCATATGACAAGTTTGAAAACCTGGTACGCATAAAACTTGGAACGCTGCCGTTGAACTTGAGCGTCGGAAACTTTCTGGGAACAATCATTCCTGGCTCAAGTCCGCCGCTGTCCTTCCTCGAGTTCTATCTCAACAAGATCGAATTCATTGGAGAACAGATTGTCCCAGAACCCTAAAGGACGGCCTGTGGAATTCGCTTGTGGCGGCACCAAACTTTTCCTGCGGCCCGCTCGGGCTCCTATAGGAAAAGGCCAAGCTGCGTATGATGTTAGCAAGTTGCCTGCCCCCTAAGCCAAATGCGAAATCACTTTTCCTTCCGTTCGGAAAAATTGAAAAATTGGGGTCGGAGTCGAATTTATTCGCGTTGCTTAAAGGGTGCAGAAGGGGGTGGCGATGCCTATGAAATTGGAAAGGTGGGCACGGTCCTTAATGGTATTTAATGCCTTTGTTTGCGTATCGTGCGCTTGACAGGATGCTGGTGGCACTTGAAGCGCCACTCGGTATGGCGCGCGCAGAAGAACTTCGGCGTCGTATCGCTCGCGATGATGAGCAAAGCGTGCCCGCAGAATGGGAATTAACAGTCGCATATGCCCTTTCTTGTGTTGGCGAACTTCGGCCGATTTCTAGCAATACCACCCAGCCTGAGTTCCTGTTTCATAGTCCCGAGTCGGGTGAAACGGTTCTTGTCGAAGTAACTGCAGTGTCGGACAAAGCTGCCCATGATCGTAATCCGGTCAGGGCGTTCGCCGAAGCACTCGGCCAGGCTTGCTCACAGGCGGGGCTTGTTTCGTTGGGCGCAGTCGATTACCAGATTGGGAGTATAGAAACCAGTAAGGGACCTTTGCTCGCTGTTCCCCCCAAAAAAGATATTCAGCGATTCTTTGCGAGTGAACAATTCTTGGATTTCGTTCGTTCGATCAAAGCAAATCCGAAGAAAACGCATACGCTCCAGTTACACTACAATGACGTAGTGTCATCCCTTACATTTCGTCCGGGAAATAAAACATCAAGTGGTGGCCATCGACACTTTCAAGGAATTCACTCGCTTGAAAACAATCCCTTTACTAATCGACTGAAAAAGAAGATAGGACAGATTAAAGCAGCCGGCCAGTCGTACCCGGCGGTCGTGGTATTTTGTGACAACAATTCGTCCCCGATGCGGTCGATAATGAAAGGATGGAACGAGTTCTCTGCGGTCGAGGTAATCAATCTGTTTTTGAATGGTCGCCCTAAGATATCTGCTGGCCCGATGCTAATTCAGCCGGGCATCCGAAAGAGAACTTCTACGTTGAATGGGGTTCTTCTTCTTACGGTGAAGAGTAACTTCATGGAGATATTTTCAGCCGAGCGTCGACGCTGGATCGAGCTGAAGTATATTAAGAACGACACTGGCACTCGTTACGAGCTTCGGAACGAAACGATACAAATGATGGCGAACGGTTTTACGAAACTCCCTACAATAAATTCGGACCCGGCCAACGCTAGAGTGCATTTTTCATACCCTGATCTTTTCGGAGCCTACAAGATGACAGACAGATCAATTACTTTCTCACTATTTACTCTGCAGAAAGTTCTCGCTGGGGAAATTCCGTTCGAGCGATTCCAGCTTGAACACTCGGATGTGATCGCGCATTTTCATAGACTTTCCAACCAAGGCTTCGCCGTGACGAAGATTACTATTGAATCTTGTCCAGATATGGATGATGATTGGGTGCGGTTCGACTTTGATCTTCCATTCCCACAGAAAGGATTCGCGCGACCAAGTCGCATTTAAGGGTTCAGAATCGAATTGATTCGCGATGCCGGTCAATCCAGTATCCCCACGCGACGGAAAGCGCCGCTCCAAATAATCCGCAGGTTCTAGGTTCGAGCCCTACTCGGGTAGCCATCACTCAACGCCGGCTATCGACCCAAAGCGGACATTACTCAACCCGCAGCCAGGTTTGAGTTTGGCCGAACAGGGGAACCCACACATAGCCGTGCACCTTGAGTTTCCTGCCGTCCTCGTCCAGAACTAGTTTGCACTGGTAGATTTCCCCGCTGTCCGGATTGAGGATGCGGCCCGTGTATTCATTTCCCTGTTTTTGCTGGCCCCATAGGATGGTCATACCCAGCAGCGGCTGGTTTTTATTCGCGCCTTCGCATTTTTCGCATCGTGGATTGGGGTCATCGCCCGGCTGGAAAAATATTTTCTCGAATTTTCCCTCAATCTGGCCTCCGGTTTCGGCTATCCGCAGCAATGCATTGGGTTGTCCGGTACGCTCGTCAACGATTTTCCACACGCCGGCCGGACTTTGGCCGGAGCTTGCCGGTAAGCACGCAAGCAGCGTCAAACCGAACGCAGCGCGTGCCATGATAGAAACTCGCTCGCGCGCACGGATTATCTTCACCAGAATCGTCTCCGACGCACCAGAACCTTTCAGCACTCCGTCACAATAAGTCGTGTCTGACCCTATTTCTTCACTTGTTAAGGACATCAAGCCGACTTTAAATAAGGCAATTTCAAAGCATGGGGTCATCCTACCGCAAAATCAAAGCAGCATTTAAAGCGCCTCAAATACTCCTGCTGCGCCCATGCCGGTGCCGATGCACATGGTGACCATGCCGTACTTCTTATTATGGCGGCGCAACCCGTCGAAGGAATCCCATGTCGCGGTGCGCTGGCGTGCGCGACACTCACGTTGCTCTCGTCACCCTTGCTGTTTCTTGGCAGAACTGTCCGGCGTTGGAGCAATTGACAATTGCAATTCTTGGGTTTTTCGCTCCGGTTGCTTGCGTATAACAAAAGGATGCGGATGCCTCCGATGCCTGCGGATCGCACGATGTCGTCTCTGTTGTTTTTTGCCCATGATGAGCCCACGCCAAAAATAGAGTAAAGAGAATACACCGGGCTCGAATGACTGTTTTGATCCAAGTCAACAGCCGTTGATCGCCCGATGCTGATGTGTAAAGCAACTTGGCCGCCGCCCTCTCGCAATAGGCGACTGAGAAAAAAATTAGGGTCAGTGTTGAATTGATTCGCGATGCCGGTCTATCCAATATCCCCACGCGACGGGAAGCACCGCTTCAAATAATCCGCAGGCGCTAATCCTTCAGTGCCTGGTGGCGGGCCGAAAGAGGCTCGATATAAAGTATAGAAGCAATACGATGAACGACCATAACATGTATTTTCCAGTTTTGTCTTTGGCGCGGCATGGCGCACACGTGGCACTTTCGATTTACTCATGCCGAAAGCTGGTCAGGCATCGAGTGCAATATTTCAGATCTCTATTCGCGTGCCTAGCTCTATAACGCGATTCACCGGAATATGAAAGTATTCCACAATGCCGCTGGCGTTTCGGGTCATGGCGGCGAAGAGCCGCTCCCGCCAGAGCGGCATTTCATGTCCAAGTGTCGGTATAACGGTCTCGCGGCTGACGAAGAATGAAGTTTCAAGCATATTGAAAACGAGGCCGTAATCCTTGCACGCCTCGAGCGCCTTTGGTACGTCGAGATGATCCTGGAAACCGAAGTAGAGCTTTATACGATAACAGTTATGTTCGAGAGGCTCGACGGCGATGCGTTCGTGAATAGGCACCCACGGTTGTTCCCGGATTACGACGGTCAAAAATACTATGCGCTCATGGATGACCTTGTTATGCGCAAGGTTGTGCAGCATCGCGTGCGGAACGGCTTCCGGAGTTCCGGTGAGAAAAACTGCCGTGCCCGGAACGCGCTGTGGCGGGTCGGTGAACAGCGACTGCATAAACGACTCGAGTGGGATCGACTCGCTGCGGAGACGTTGAAAAAGAATCTCTCGCCCGCGGCGCCAGGTCGTCATGATTGTGAAAATGAAAGCTCCCATGGTGAGCGGGAACCAGCCGCCTTCGATCAGCTTGATGAGGTTCGCGGAAAAAAATGCCGTGTCAATCAGCAGGAAAAACCCCGTTGCAAAGATACATAGCAGCAGGTTGTAATGCCATCCGTAGCGCACCACAAAGAAAGTAAGCAATGTCGTGATCAGCATGGTCCCGGACACGGCGAGGCCATAAGCTGACGCCAAGTTGGTCGAGGAACCAAAGAAGATAACAGCCGCGATGATCGCGACTAGCAGCATCCGGTTGAAACTCGGAACATAAATCTGTCCTATCTCTTTTGCGGATGTATGAATGATTCTTGTTCGGGGCAAGAAGCCGAGCTGAATAGCCTGCTTGGTCATCGAGTATGTGCCTGAGATGACCGCCTGCGAGGCGATGATGGTAGCCACGGTGGACAGTATTACCATCGGGTACAAGGCCCATTCTGGGAACATCAGGTAGAAGGGATTTTCGATCGCCTTGGGATTGGCAATTAGCAGCGCGCCCTGCCCGAAGTAATTCAAGGTCAGTGCCGGGAATACGAGCCAGAACCACGCCTGGCGAACCGCGCTTTTTCCAAAATGGCCCATGTCGGCATAGAGCGCTTCCGCCCCCGTTACCGCAAGAAAGACTGCACCGAGTACTACGAAGGACGCGAGGCCATGATCGGTGAGAAAGGCGAGCGCGTGAACGGGATTCAACGCGGCGAGGACGTCCGGGGCGCGCAGAATATTGAAGATGCCGCTCACAGCAAGCGTTGCAAACCACAGCACCATGACCGGCCCGAATAGTGCTCCGATGGCGGCCGTCCCAGTTCGTTGAAATGCGAAGAGGGCGATCAGGACAATAACGGTAAGCGGGACAACATAGGGCTTTAGTGCCGGTGCTGCCACTTCAAGGCCCTCGATGGCGCTCAGCACCGAGATTGCGGGAGTAATGACGCCGTCGCCGTAAAAGAGTGCGGCCCCGAATACGCCGAAGAGCGCAAGATAAACGCCCCATTTCGCGTGCTCTTTGACCGATACAGACGCAAGAGCAAGCAGAGCCATGATCCCGCCCTCTCCTTTGTTGTCGGCACGCAGAATAAGGATCACGTACTTGAGGGACACGATGAGCATCAGCGCCCAGAAGATCGCGGAGACACCGCCCAAAACATTCGCAGTGGTAAAGGGGATACCGTGACTGGGGTTGAAGACTTCCTTTTCGGCGTAGAGGGGGCTGGTTCCGATGTCCCCGTAGACGACACCAAGAGCAGCTATGGTGAGCGCGATGCGGGGTTGCTTAAGTTGTTCTGATTGTTCCACCGGGCGCCCCGTCAGCAAGCAGGAACGCCTATTCTAATACAGTGCAAAAAAAAGGGTCAGAGTCGAATTTATTCTCGATGCCGATCTATCCAGAATCCCCGCGCGACGGAGAACACCGTTCCAAATAATCCGCAGGTCGTAGGTTCGAGCCCTAATCGGGGAACCGGCACTCAACGCCGGCTATCGACCCAAAGCGGACATGTCGAGGCGACTGTATCAGATCGCATCAGAATTTATGACCGCCTCTGATTGACTGTAATCAAAATATGCCTTGATGCGACTGACTAGCGGGGTGACAAGCGCTGCAAGCGGCTGATTTAGAAACCTTAATAAAAAATAAAAAAGTTGGTTACCTCACATACTTATTTATTTCATACGCTCATAATTTTGATCGTAAAACGTCAAATAAAGGCGGAGGTTAAGAATGGGTTTGAGAAGCAATAACTCGGAGGCGTTCCGCGACTCCTACGGAGGTTTGCTGCTAAAAGTGTACGTGATCGTCACTGCTCTTCTGGTCGCAGGCTGCGCGGCATCGACAGTCGCACCGGCGGATCCGCTAGTCGTCAGCGAGGTGCTCCCGTACATTCGGGACGGCAAGACTTCCAGAAACGAGGTCCTGCGTCGTCTGGGCGATCCCGATTACCGCCACGAAGGCGGTCGAATTGTTGCTTATAAGATGTGGATGTGCGCGGGCGAAGAACAAGTGCCCTTCAGCTCAAAGACTCGTTGTAGAGACCATGGCACGTATAACCTGGTCCTGGTATTCGGGCCGCGCAATCTCGTAGAACAACACAGCCTGGTGCGCGTGAAATGATTTCATCGAGATACAACTGTACCGGCGCAATTGTCACAGCATGCCGAATGGTCCTGCTGGTCCTCGCAGGAGTGGGACTCATCGGGTGCAGCATTTTAATTCCCACCCCTTCGGTCGTCGGCTATAGCGAGATCACGAACAAGACCATCGAATCGTTAGAGCCAGGCAAGACAACGCGCGCCGACGTCTTGCTGAAATTAGGTGAACCAGGCGAACGACTGAAGAACGACCGTATTTTCGTGTATCACTGGCAACAAGTAGCCAGCTTTGGCATGATTCCAACTGCTCTGGGGGGCTCCATGACGAATGACCATTACCTCGCCTTCGAGTTCGGGCCTGACAACCAGCTGAAGCGGGTTAAGGAGTTCTCTGGAGATTGGGTACATCCTGTCACCAGCCCAAGCCGCAACTTAGGTCAATGGGCGAGCGAGAAGCCCGGCTCCCCTCACTAATCAAGAGAACTCGCACGCCTTTCATGTTGCGCATTTAAGGGGTCAGAGTCGAATTGATTCGCGATGCCGGTCTATCCAGAATCCCCACGCGACGGAAAGCACCGCTCCAAATAATTCTCAGGCGCTAGGTTCGAGCCCCACTCGGGGAGCCAACACTCAACGCAGGCTATCGACCCAAAGCGGTCATTCCCGCTGACTGTTAATCCATTGGTTGGTGGTTCGAATCCTACTCGGGGAGCAATCTAGGTGCAAAGCTGGGCACATCGTATCTATCCACTTGGCACAAATACTCAACCAGCTCATTCTCAAAATCCCGCAGTCCTGGAACTCATTCCCGTTGTCGTTGTTCCGCGACAGCAAAAGCGACAAATTATCAATAAAATAATGTGTAACTGCCGATTCCTGTCGTGTTCCGGCGACGTTCACTGCGATTTTTTTCTTTCTGATTATTTCCTGCCCGTTTGTTTTGTCTAACAATTATCTTTCTGGCACGCAGACTGCTTAAGATTGCCGGGTCATTCGTACTTGGCACTTCCCTAAACCTAAAGAAAAGGACAGACGATGAAAATCAAACTCGCGACAACCTGTTTCGTCATCGGTACCTTGCTGGCCCCCGTTGCGGTCCATGCCGCCGATCCAGACTCGGACCGCTCACACCCCAAGACATTCGTGAAAGACTCGGCAATAACAACAAAAATTAAGGCCAAGCTGGCCGCGGAACATCTAACCAGCCTGGCACGTATTAACGTAGATACGGACCAGAATGGCGTCGTTTGGCTGAACGGCATCGCCAGAACGCAGGAAGAGGCAGATAAGGCCGTTTCAATTGCGCGTGAAACCGAGGGCGTAACTTCGGTCAAGAGCAAAATTCAAATCAAGAAGGATGATTAGAGTATCTGGTTCAAAGTAGATACCCTACTAATCCAGATGTGTCCAGCGCATAGTTCATGCCTGCGCGGGCCGGCCTCGGTTCCAACAGAATCGAGGCCGGCCTTTTATTAAAACGTTCGAAAACGCGCAAGTTGGTCGCGCAGCCATCGGTTACTCATCACCGTTGCGCCTCCATTACACCTCACCTCATACGGTTGACTGCTAAAACTTCTTTCCGCGAGTCATAAGGGGTCAGAGTCGAATTTATTCCCGATGCAGGTCAATCCGGTATTCCCACGCGACGGAGAGCACCGCTCCAAATAATCCGCAGGCGCTAGGTTCGAACGCTACTCGGGGAGCCATCACTCAACGTCGGCTATCGACCCAAAGCGGACATACCCGCTGACTGTTAATCCGTTGGTCGGCGGTTCGAATCCGCCACGGCCTACCAAAATAAAGGGCTGCAGAAATGCAGCCCGTTTGTTTTATGATTTTGTGAAAAACCATCGCGGTCTAGCCCGCCGAAAACAACACGGGGCGGAATTGCTTCCGCCCCTCGAGACCTCGATCCCTCAAAAAAGCTGGCTTGAAAACGCAACCAGCATCAGCGCAAACATCCCTTTTTTGTCTATCATCTTTGCTTTTTCGAGTTGAACTACTATGCCGTCGATGATTTTAACTTTCTCGCCGACTTGGAAAACGGGTTGGTCTTGCTGTGAAACGACGCGGTAAGTGCCGTTATCCATGCGCACCTTGACTTGATGGGTTACGGTTTTATCGAAGTTCTTCTTATTCTCATACATGGTAATAGAGTCAACCACCCCGCAGTTGGCACAGTGCCTGGCAAACTCAGCTTTCTGCGCGGAGGCGAGCTTTTCCAAAACAAACGACGTTATATTCGACTTAATGCCTGACCCTTCGTCGAGTGCGGCAGGCTCGCTGCTTGTGGAATTCACCGCCCGGATTGCGCCGATGATCTCGATAATTCCGACAAGGCAAAGAATGATTGCCGAAACCGCAACGATGATAATTGATGGACTGGTTTTGAGTGAACTGTCCTGCACGGTATTCCCTCCAGTTCTGGTATACAGACTTGATCTCTTAATTGATGTGAACTGCGTCACCCATCTGCGATTAACGATGATTTCGCGACGCGTTACCAGACGAGAATATTTGACGGCGATCCCTGCGACACTCTCATAAAATCAACAAGGTACGCGATTCTTGAGATTGGACTTTTAATCCGTTGGTCGGGGGTTCGAATCTCCTGCGACCTACTAAAAGTAAAGCCAGTTTTGGGGGCATGCAGTTCCACAGGGCGTCACATGGAGGGTGTGCGTCGCGTTGGCGGGAGTTACGGCAATCGCTACCTCGACAAAGGCCGGCGCGGCTGGGCGCCGAACCGATCGGCAACACTCCCGCGGAGGCGCGCAAGTTTATCCACGCGGAGGTGGAAGGGCTTTTTAAAAAGTCAGTGTAGGGTCCTCACTGTCGGTGCAATACGTAATCCGACATTGAGTATCACCACCCGGTGGCCCAGCAGGACGACGCTGCCTTTGAGGCGGTTATCGCCGTTGTCGCTGTATTCAAAATCATAAGCGCGCTGCAGCTTGAAGCGGCCGTACTCATCGCGCGCGAGTTTTAGGCCTGCGATTGCCACGGTGTCATCGAGCAGCATCAGCCCCTCGGCTGCGCAGGCCGCGCGGGCGGCGCGGATTGCGGCTTCGCGGGCCTTCAGGCTGTTGAGCCAGAGCCAGGCGAACCCTCCCAATATGAGGATGATGACGATTTCCGGGCCGGGCATGGCGGTTTCCTGAAAAAAAATTAGGGTCAGTGTTGAATTGATTCGCGATGCCGCTCTATCCAGTATCCCCACGCGACGAAGGGCACCGCTGCAAATAATCCGACCCACGCTAAACCTTCAACGCTGGGCGGCGGCACTGACGCCGTCCGTCCGTCAGTACTTTATGATCAACGCTCAACCTTATCGTGTGACTCGTCGTCGCGGATCGCTTCGCCCTCGATCACGCGCCCGCCCGGCGGCCGCTCGCGCATCTGTCTACGCAGTTCACGCGTTTTCCACCACAGGTAGCCCCAAGCCAGCAACCCGCCTGTCACCATGATCGCAAGCACCAGCAGTGAGAAAATGAACGCCACGACCAGAAGCACAGCAGCCGACACAAACGTCAGCACCTTAGCCAACAAGCTGGGCGCATTCGTGCTAAAGCGCGCGTCACTCCCGGTGACTGTAGACTGCTCCTCGTCTGTTTGCATCAAATTCCTTGCTGCAGTTGCCTGCGCAAATCCGGTGTAGTGTACATTTTAACGTTTTGACCGGTGCCGGGACAGTTCCGTTCGGCCGCGGGTAAACTTAGAATCGATTTTTTTCGCGATGCCGGTCTATCCAAAATCCCCACGCAACGGAGAACGCCGCTCCAAATAATCCGACCCACGACAAAACCTGGTGGGTATTATAAAGTCCTACGGACTGTTAACTTACAGCGGGAGTTGATCAAGATAACCGAGTCATAGCTAGGATCACTGGGAACTGCGAAAAGACTGATACTATAGAAAAGAAATCACGCGGGCTTCGCGCCGTCGGCCGCGAAGATGGCGTCGCACAGGCGCTGGAGCATCGGCACGCCGCGGATCTCGGTCTCGAATAGCGGCACGATGGCGCGGACGCTGTCGTCGAACTCCCGCCAGATCGTCCGCATATGCTCCTGCTGCATGGCGACGCGGTTCTTGACGAACTCGGCGGAGTCCGGACCGAGCGACGCAGGGTCAATGAGCATGTTGACGAGGACGCCGCCCACGGGGATGCCGAAGTCCTTGAACCACTGGATGAAGCGCGTGACCACCGCGATGGGAAGCGCCTCCGGCAGCGTCACGAAGTAGAACGCCGTGAGCTTCGGGTCGGTGAGGAGCACGCGCGCGTGCTCCATCCGGTCGCGGAAGGAGACGAGGTACTCCATCAGCGGGTCCGCCTCCTTCTTCTTGGTGAAGGAGAGCAGCTCCCGGAGGGTGCGCGCCTCCTCGCGGCTCTTCATCATCTTGTTGACCCACAGCGCGTACACCTTCGACATGCCGAGCAGGCGCCGCGCGTTGGCGGTGGGCGCGGTGTCGAAGACGTAGACGTCGTACTCGTTCTTGAACATGAGGTCGATCATGTTCTCGAACATCGCCGACTCCTCGAACGCGGGGTTCATCGTCGCGGTCTCGACGAAGTCGTCGGCCTTGGTGGTGATGTCGGCGAACTTGAGGAACCACCGAATCTTCTCCCGGATCTGCACCTTGCTGCGCTCGATGGTCTCCTTGGTCTCGATCTCGTACGCCCAAAGGTTGGGCACGCCGGCGATGGGGACGTGCTTGCCGAGCACGTCCTGGCCGAGCAGGGTGGTCAGGCTGTGGACGGGATTTGTCGAAGCGAGCAGCGTGCGGCGGCCCTGCCGGGCGAGCCCGATGGCGGCGGCGGCGGCGAAGACGGTCTTGCCCACGCCGCCCTTGCCGCCGAAGAAGAGGTACTTCTGCGCGGGGTGCTCGCGCAGGTACCGGCCCATCGGCATCGTGATCTCTGGCATGGCGGGCCTCTAGGCGAACATGATGTTGGCCAGCTTCTCGATCATCGGCAGGCCCGTGACGTCGCGCTCCATCTCCGGCACCAGCGCCAGCACCTGGTCGCCCAAGGCCGTGCGCACGCCGCCCAGGTTCTGGTCCTGCATGGCGATGCGGCGGCGCAGGTATTCGGGGATGTTCTGACCCAGCAGCTCGTGCGGGATGACCCGGTTCACCACGTACCCGGCGAGCGGCACGTTGAACTGCGCGAACATCTTGGCCGCTTTCTGCGTGTCGTTGATGACCCCGGCCTCCGGGATCAGCACGAAGAAGAAGGCCGTCTTCGTCTTGTCGGTGAGAATCCCGGCCGAGGTGTTGATGCGGTTCTTGATGTAGAGCAGCTCCTGGAGAATCTGGTCCTGTTCGGTTACCTTCTCGCGCCGGATCCGGCTCACCATCTCCTCGTACTCGCGCATCTCCTCCCGCAGCTTGGTGATCTTGTTGATCCACTCGTCGTAGACCTTGGCCATCGACAGGTAGTAAAGTGCGTGACCGAGGGGGACGAGATCATAAATGTAGTAGTCGTAGTCGCCCTTCATGACCACGTCCACCACGGCGTCGAACATTGCGCTCTCCTCCATCGCCGGCT
>JBGQCF010000021.1:0-34170 GCA_041495205.1 Gammaproteobacteria bacterium | reverse complement strand
TCCTGACCGGTGCGGTCTTTTTACGGGTTGCCGCTTTTCTTGCCGGCGTCTTCTTCCGCTTTACTTTGATTTTCGCTTTCTTTCTGGCAGCCATGTGTGCCTCCGTGGGGTATCCGGGTTGGATAAAGAGAACGCCTAATAATCCTAACCGCCTGAGCGGAACATATCAATCGTTATCCGAACAGGCTCCGAAGCAGCAAATGCGTAGGAAAAAAGATAAGCAGGGGGAAGCCGACCATCAGCAGGCCCAGATAAACCAATGGCGGCATGCGCTTTTGCGGTTGGTTTCCGGGACCAAACACCCAGTTGACGTTCTCTGCAGGATCCGTGAACCAGTAACACAGCGGGAGCACAAACCAGGCAAGGGCCGTCTGCGCAATCCAGGCTCCCGGTTCATATCCAAGCCGGGCGATCATCCAGACCAGCAATGCGGGCAGGAACACGTGAAACAACGAGAGCGCCCTGAGATACAGCGGTTTGCGCGGGTCGAACATATAGTCGCTCAGTCCGCTCACGCGCTTCCCGGTAAAAAGCTGCCCGAAGAAGCTTACATTCCAGAGCGCCTCCGGCGCCAGCACGCCAACCGCCATCATGCTGGCCAGGAAGCCGCTCTCGAGCCAGAGCGCGGGCACCGTGACCAGCAAGGCAATGTCTGAAAACCAAAGGAAGTTGCTGCGACTGTACTTGTTCGCGTACACCGGCACTATAATCGCCACAAGAAGCGTATAGGCGAGCTTGATCCAGAGCGGGATCAAGTTATCGGGTTGCACTCTTCCGGCGTCCTTACGGTTAAGCTAACCGGCGCGCGGCTTGCGGCGCGTCCCGGTTGAATGATGTGTTGGATGCACTGCCCGACGTTTCTTCCCCATGAAACAATCGGCCGGTGTTATTGTTTCCGGTGAATCCAAATAATTACCAGGAAGATGGCCAGCGCTGCAACGGTCAACAACTCCCCCACGATCAATACGGGCAGGGCACCCGCATTTCCCAGTAGAAACGCGGCCAGTGAGGGGATGAGTACCAGAATGCCCGCATTGGCGACGTAAAACTGCACTGTCGCCAATTTGCTTTGTCCCATCGCCGGGTAAATCTTATACACGATGCCATAGAGGGTAAGCGCAATCCAGCCCAGTAGATTAAGGTGAGCATGTACAGGTGTGAGATTGAATTCTTCCTTTGCGCCCATTACCATACCCATCACCATCGAAATCAGCCCATATATTGCAGCTGCCAGCAAAAAACGTATGGCAATTGTCATACTTTCCTCCTCTTTTGGTTTTTAATTCCAAACTGCGCAAATATTAGGTCATCTCTAAAGTTTTAGCTAACCGGCGCGCTTTCGACGCATGGTTAGATTGCTGGTCCCTATGTGTTGTAATCAACGCCGTCTGGGTCCACGCAGACCTGGGTTAAGCCTGTCTATATCAGCTTGAACTTGCTCGCGACTTCGTACGTAGACAAGCTCCCGCCCCATTACATTCCCAACGTACGCCAGACCGTTTCGAGTCGGAGTTAACTCGCACTTGACGTTGTGGATACCTTCACCGAGCACAATCTGTATCCGGTCGGCTCGCTTGCTGAAGACCACAACGTCCAGGGTCTGCCCAGTTTCCGTTACACGTACCGTAATCTTCTCTGTGTTCATCAGGTCATCGTCAATGCGTTATAAAGATACAAAAAATATTGTTCCCACGGCGTGTATTGTGCTGCGCGCAAGCGCGCGCTTGCGCGTGACCAAGAAGAGCGGCGTGGAATACGCATGCGTCCGCTTGCGGCAACTTGACGGAGCCCTTCACGCCCCTTCACGGTTTGACCGAAACCGCCGTACTGACGCCCCGCAAAAACCGCTCCCTGTCACCCTCGCTTCCAAGGTGCTCGGCGAGCATCGAGTAGAACTGCTTTCGGCCGGTGGCCTCGGCCGCCACCTTCTTCACCACGATCCGGGAGATCGGCCCCAGGTACGTGGCGAGCTGGCGCGTGGCCTGGTCGATTTCCTGCGGCGTGAGCAACCCCGCAACACCGGCCTGCTTATCGGTTGCACTTTTCGATTTCGCCGGCGGCACGCCCTCGAGCCGGTCTTTTCCGGCGAGGAAATCCTTCCTGTCCTGCGCGCTGCCGAGGTCTTCGGCCAGCAGCGAATAAAGAGCGCCGAGCTCAGTGGTAGTCTTGGCGCCTCTCTTGACTGTGACTCTCGCCATCGGTCCCAGGTAGCGGGTGAGTTGCTGCTCGATCTGCTCCAGCAGCGCCGCGTTCCAGCCTGTGGGCGGAACGGACGTGCCACCGGGTAGCGAGTCGGTCTGGGACTGGGAGGGACGTGGACTGCCCGAACCGGCCGGAGGCGGACTGGCTTCATCGAGGATGATCTCCTTGGACAACGCCGGACTGACCGGCGCGGAAAAGGCATCCAGGATCGATTCGAGAAACTCCTGCGCAGTCCGGTATCGTTTCTCGGGCGTCTTCGCCAGCGCTTTGCCTACCACGCCGTCGAACTTCGTCGACTCCAGCTCGGGAACGAGCTTGGACGGGTCGACATGGGGTTCGAAGCAGATCCTGTAGGCGACCGTCTCGATACTCCCGGTAAACGGCTTGACACCGGTCAGAAGCTGGTACAGCACAACGCCGGCCGAGAAGACGTCGACACGCCGGTCTATGCTCGCCCCGGTGTACTGCTCGGGCGCCATGTAGCCGGGCGTCCCCATGATCGTGCCGACATGGGTCAGATTCGACGAGTCGAGATGGGCGATACCGAAATCGGCCACCTTCAGCTTGCCGTTGCTCATGATGATGATGTTTGCGGGCTTGACGTCCCGGTGTACCACGCCTTCCTCGTGTGCGTAGCCGAGCGCATCGAGTAGCCGGGTCATGATGCTGACAATGTCGCTCAACCCGAAACGGGTGCCGCGCTGAAAATACTCACGCAGGCCTTTACCCTGCACATACTCCATCGCGATATAGGCAACGGTATCCTCTTCCCCGTACTCGTAAACTGCGACGATGCCCGGGTGGCTGAGCCGGCCCGCTGCCTGCGCTTCGTTCTTGAAGCGGGCCATCAACGTCGCCGCCTCGTCGTCCTCCAAAAACTCCTTGCGGATGACTTTGAGCGCGACGGTACGACGGATGTGCGGGTCGAAGGCCTTGTAGACGACCCCCATCGCGCCCTTGCCGAGCACCTCCTGGATCGAGTACTTGCCTAGGCGTTCCGGGATGGTCATCTGAATCGGCGAGCGTGGTCGACGCGGCAGTCAAGGCCGGGGGCGGTCGACTGCAATACAAGGTTAGGTTTTTCCAGCGAAACGAACGATTTGGATACGGACATGACCTTTCTTCAATTCCTTTTCAAGTGCCGCGATCCCGTTTTTATCCGTGGAGTGTTGAGACTCAAGTTTCACAATTTTCGATTGAAGTTTTCTGTTTTCAGACTCCAAGTGCTTCACATAGGCACGAACTTTAGATTGCGCCGCCTTGAGTGCCAGTTGAATCTGCGTGCCCATAAGTTCGCCTCTTTGAAAAACCTGACTAGAAATAGACCGCCTAAAAGCGGCTTTATATTGCAGCATTTTGCCCACGTTTTTGTCATCTTACACCGGAATCAAGGCGTTATGGGAGATGGCTTTATAAAATCACTGGCAAACACACCTTGAAGGGACTGCTCATGAACACGCCAAAGCAGATCCGCCCAAGCTGATGGACGGGATTCGTGCCGTGTTGTAGCGCGTGGTGGCGCAGGCCATGCGCGCGGCGCGGATTGTCAAACCCGCAAGTTGCCATACTTTCCGCCATTCATTTGTGACTCATCCGCGTGAAGGCGGTTATGATATTCGCACCGTGCAAGAACTTCTTAACCATCGGGACGTCAGTACAACCATGATTTACACGCACGTGCTTAATCGCGAGGGGCGCGGCGCGCAAAGCCCGCTGGACTCACTCTGAGCCGCTGAATGCTGAATCTCGATTCGATATTTTCAGATCGCAGTCCGCTTGCGCAGGCGGTAGGCGACTTCCGCGTGCGCCAGGGGCAGCTCGAGATGGCGCGCGCGGTCGCCGATGCGATTGAAGGCAATTCGGTTCTGGTTGCAGAAGCCGGCACCGGGACGGGGAAAACCTTTGCGTATCTCGTTCCCGCATTGCTCTCCGGCGGCAAGGTGATTATTTCAACCGGCACCAAGACGCTGCAGGACCAGCTCTTCAACCGCGACATTCCCACCGTGCGCGCCGCGCTCAAAGCGCCGGTGACGGTGGCGCTGCTCAAAGGACGCGCCAATTACGTCTGCCACTACCATCTCAACCAGGCGCTGAATGAAGGCCGGTTCGGCAGCCGCGAAGACGCAGGTTATTTGCCGCTGATTGTGCAGTACGCGCGCACTTCGTCCTCGGGCGACAAAAGCGGTTTGGGTGGCGTGCCTGAGAACGCCGGTGTCTGGCTGCATGTCACATCCACCAGGGAAAACTGCCTCGGCCAGGACTGCCCCAATTACCAGGAATGCTTTGTGATGAAAGCGCGCAAGGAAGCGCAGCAGGCCGATGTGGTGGTGGTGAATCACCATCTGTTTTTTGCCGATGTGATGCTGCGCGATGAAGGCGTCGCGGAATTGCTGCCGGCGTGCAATACGGTGGTTTTTGACGAGGCGCACCAATTGCCGGAAACCGCCAGCCTGTTTTTCGGCGAGAGTATCAGCACCGGCCAAATCCTGGAACTCGCGCGCGATACCAGAACCGAAGCGCTGGTCAATGCGCGCGAGTTCACGGCATTGCCGGAGGCCGCTGCCGCACTGGACAAAACCGCCAGGGATTTGCGGTTGACTGTGAAAGAAGACAATGCGCGCTTTTCGCAGCAATCATTACAGGATATTTCCGGTTTCAATGCAGCCCTGGATGGGTTGTGTGAAAAATTCAATGCGCTGGCCGAATTGCTGGCGAGCCAGGCGGAACGGGGCGAAGGTTTGCGCAATTGCTGGCAACGTGTCCTTGAGCTGCTGGAAAAAATCCGCCGCTGGCGCGATGCGGACGCCGGGCAGGTGCGCTGGGCGGAAGCATTCAACCAGGCGCTGCAACTCAACAGCACGCCTTTGTCCATCGCCGAAATTTTTCGCAAGCAAATCGAGGGCAACGCGCGCGCTTTAATTTTCACTTCGGCGACCTTGGCGGTGAACAAGGATTTCAGCCATTACCAGCATGAAATGGGATTGCATGATGCAGCCACCGCTTCCTGGGACAGCCCGTTTGATTACTCCACACAGGCGCTGTTATACGTGCCCGAAGACTTGCCCGATCCCAACAGCAGCGGGCACACCGGCGCGGTGGTCGCGGCGGCTTTACCTTTGATCAAAGCCAGCCAGGGGCGTGCGTTCCTGCTGTTTACCAGCTTGCGCGCAATGAAGGAAGGCCATGCGCTGCTGAAACAGCTTTTCAGCGAGCAGCATCTGGATTTTCCGCTGCTGGCCCAGGGCGAGGGCTCGCGCAGCGAGCTTTTGGAGCGCTTTCGCAAGCTCGGCAATGCGGTGCTGGTCGGCAGCCAGTCGTTCTGGGAAGGAGTGGACGTGCGCGGGCCTGCGCTGTCGCTGGTGGTGATTGACAAGCTGCCGTTTGCGCCGCCTGATGACCCGGTGCTCGCGGCGCGCATCGAGCAAATCAACAAACAGGGGCGCAATGCCTTCATGGAATACCAGTTGCCGCAAGCGGTGATAACATTGAAACAGGGAGCGGGGCGCCTGATTCGCGACGAAAGCGATCACGGCGTATTGATGATTTGCGACCCGCGTTTGCTGTCCAAGGCTTATGGCCGGAGAATCTGGCGAAGCCTGCCGCCGATGCGGCGCACCCGGGATGCAGTCGAAGCAGTGAATTTTCTTAAAGAGTGTCGCGCCGCTGTATCGCAAATGGAGAACGTGAAATGAGAATTCGCAATCAGATGCTGCTGAATTTGGGTTCGGGCTGTACCTTTCTGTTTTGGCTTTCTGCGGCTGCGGCCCAAAGCTATACTTGTGACGTGCAGCCCAACACCGATTGCCGCAATGCCGACTTGCGCGGCGCCAATCTGCAGTATGCGCAGCTCTACGAATCAAACCTCGAAGGCGCAAACCTGGAGAAGGCTAATCTGCAGTACGCGTTTCTTTACAACAGCGTTTTGCAGGCCGCAAACCTGCAAGGCGCCAACCTGATGTCCGCTAGTCTCTCGCACACCATTCTAAAGCGCGCCAATCTGAAGGAGGCCAATTTGTCTCGTACCAGTCTGCTTGGCGCCGACCTGGAAGGTGCGGACTTGCAGGGCGCCAATTTGGTCAAAGCTAATCTCAAGGGCGCGGTTCTTAAGGGCGCGAATTTGACTTCGGCGAATTTAAAGGGAGCGAACCTTGAAGATGCCGATTTGCAGGGTGCGAATCTGCAAGGCGCCAATTTCGAGGGCGCGCTGACCGAGAATTGCAAGGGTTGTCCTTGAATTAATTCTTGAGCGGCGCCGCCCACAAGTCATGAGTATCGGAGGCGGTGATATTTACCCGCACGAACTCGCCTGCGGCAAGCCCGCGTGAATTCTTGATGTAAACCCGGCCGTCGATTTCAGGCGCGTCGGCGGGGCTTCTGGCAATTGCGCCATTATCAGTCACTTCATCCACCAGTACGGTCATCGCCTGACCGACTTTGTCTTTTAGACGCTGCGCACTGATTTTCTCCTGCAACGCCATGAAGCGCGCTTTTCTTGCTTCCTTGACATCCTCATCCACATGCCCGGGGAGAGCGTTTGCCGCGGCCCCGTCAACAGGCGAATAAGCAAAGCAGCCGACGCGGTCGAGTTGGGCTTGTTCCAGGAATTCCAGCAGCTCTTCGAATTCCTGCTCGGTTTCGCCCGGGAAGCCGACGATGAAAGTGCTGCGCAGGGTGATCTCCGGGCAGACTTCGCGCCAAGCGCGTATCCGCGCCAGATTGTTTTCGGCCCCCGCCGGGCGCCGCATTGCTTTGAGAATGCGCGGGCTGGCGTGCTGAAAGGGCACATCGAGATAGGGAAGGATTTTATGCCGCGCCATCAGCGGGATCACTTCATCCACATGCGGGTAAGGATAGACATAGTGCAGTCTCACCCATATCCCGAGTTCGCCCAGCGCACGCACGAGATCGGTCATGCGGGTTTTAAGCGGCCGTCCTCGCCAGAAGCCGGTGCGGTATTTGATATCCACGCCGTAGGCGCTGGTGTCCTGTGAAATCACCAGCAGTTCTTTGACGCCGGCTCTTGCCAGATTTTCCGCTTCCTGCAGCACTTCGTTCACCGGCCGGCTCACCAGATTTCCGCGCAGCGAAGGGATAATGCAGAACGTGCAGCGGTGGTTGCAGCCCTCCGAGATTTTGATATAGGCGTAGTGCCTGGGGGTGAGCTTGATGCCCTGGGGTGGAATCAAGCTGGTGTAAGGATCGTGGGGTTGAGGCAAATGCGCATGCACTGCGTTCATCACTTCCGGCAGGGCATGTGGTCCGGTGACTGCCAGCACTTGCGGGTGCGCGTTGCGCACGACTTCTTCTCTCGCGCCCAGGCAGCCGGTGACGATGACCTTGCCGTTCTCATGCAGCGCTTCGCCGATGGCATCCAGCGATTCTTCCACAGCGCTGTTAATAAAGCCGCAGGTATTCACCACCACCAGGTCGGCATCCCGATAGCTGGGCACAATAGCATAGCCTTCGGCACGCAATTGGGTGAGGATATGTTCGGAGTCCACCAGTGCCTTGGGGCAACCGAGCGAAACGAAACCAACTTTGGGAACGAGATTCATGCAGCGACGAGAACCAAGACGCTCATTCGATCAAGGGGATTTCTTGTCTTCTGCGGGTTTATCGGAACCTGCGTCAGGCGTCTCGGATTTGGAAGCGGCTTGCTGGGAAGACGGTGTTTGCGGCGTGGTGCCAAAATCGGGGAATCCAAAATTGCCGAACAAGCTTCGCGTCTGCTTTTGCAACTGGCTTTGCATGTCCAGAAACATGTTGGCGCTTTGCTCGAGATAACCGCCCAGCAATCCCTGCATCGCCGGCCCCTGGAATTTGAGAAATTGCGCCCACGTGTCGGCATTCAGTATAGGGTTGTCGCCGTACAGGGCGCGCGATTGTTCCTGCAAGCGGTGCTGCATCTCGATAAAGGTGTGGACATTTTTTTCCAGGTAAGCACCCATCATGCCCTGCATGGCGTGGCCGTAAAAGCGGATGATTTGCGACAGCATATCGCTGGAAAACATCGGCGTGCCGGCGCTTTCTTCCTCGAGAATGATTTGCAGCAGGATGCTGCGGGTCAGGTCTGCACTGGTTTTGGCATCCACCACGCGGAAATCCACATGCTCTAGCACCAGCTTTTTGACATCGGCCAGCGTGATGTAGCTGCTGGTGGCCGTGTCGTACAGACGCCGGTTAGGGTACTTCTTGATAACTCTATCGCTCATGCCGCAAGCTCCTTATCCGCCGATGCCTGAAATGGCTTGTTATGTTCGGTGCAATAACTTGAACAATAATTATAACCGCATGATTAAGAATAAAAAATAGATTTTGTACCAGGGGGACGAAACGTCTGTGCTGCGTCGCAGCAAAAATTATTGACAAGGCTAGTACTAGCCTCTAGAATTGTAAATGATGCAGTGCAGCATACATCGCCTGCTTTTCTAACTTTTGACTAAGGAGTTTTATTATGTTTAACAAACAATTTCCCGAGCTTAACAAAAACAACATAGATAATGCGCTGCGTATCGCTAAGACCACTATGGAAAGCACCGAGCGCCTGATCAAGCTGCAACTCGAAGCCGCCAAGCAGGCGATTGAAGAGAATGCGAAAAACGCAAAAGCATTAAGTGAAGTGCAAGACTTACAGGAAGTAATGGCGTTGCGCGCCAAGCTGGCTGAATCCGGCGTGGAGAATGCGCTGAGTTATTCCCGCAAGGTCTACGAAGTGGCTGCACAGGCCCAGGCCGAACTTGCCAAGCTGTTTGAAGAGGGTCTTACCGCTTATAGCGAGAATTTGGTTAACGTCGTCGAGAAAACCACCGGATCCGCTCCTGCCGGCTCAGATCTGGCAATCGCTGCGCTGAAATCCACCGTTGCAGCAACTCAAGCCGTAGTCGACAGCATGACTAAAGCTGCCAGGCAGGTTGCGGATGTGGCCGGCGCCGGCGTCAAGGCCGCGCCCCCCGCATCGGCGGCAAAGGCCCCGAAAAAAGGTTATTGATTCTTTTCCTCCTCCTTTATCGTAATAACATAAAGGTTAGCCCCGCCACTCCAGGCGGGGCTTTTTTTATCTTTATGGGCTGTTAATACATGTGCTGTCCACCGTTGATTGAGATGTTGGCGCCGGTGATGAACGCCGCTTCATCGGAAGCCAGATAAATAATCAGCCCGGCGACTTCTTCCGGCTTGCCCAATCTTCCCACCGGAATTTGCGGGAGGATTTTTGTGTCCAAAATTTCCTTGGGGATTGCCATCACCATCTTGGTGCCGATGTAACCGGGCGAGATCGTATTGACGGTGACGCCTTTCCTCGCCACTTCCAAGGCAAGCGCCTTGGTGAAGCCGTGCATTCCCGCTTTCGCCGCCGAGTAATTGGTCTGTCCAAACGCGCCTTTCTGGCCGTTCACCGAGGATACGTTGATGATGCGCCCCCAGCCGCGCTCGACCATGCCATCCACCACAGGCTTGGTCATGTTGAACACGCTGTCGAGATTGGTTTTCATGACCACGTCCCAGTCCACCTTGGTCATTTTCTTGAACGTCATGTCGCGCGTGATGCCGGCGTTGTTGATCAGGATGTCGATGGGCCCGGCTTCTTTCTCCACTTTTGCCACCAGCCTGACGCAGGAATCATAGTCCGACACGTCAACCTCGGCGGCATAAAAATCATAGCCCAGTGATTTCATTTCAGCCTTCCACTGGCCGGCCCTGGTGTTATTGGGCGAATAAGTGGTGGCCACCCGATAGTCCTGGTTGGCCATTTTGGTGCAGATGGATTCGCCCAGCCCGCCCATTCCGCCGGTAACTAAAGCCAGCCTTTTTTGCGCCATGTTTTTCCCCTCGATAAAAAACGCGTTAATTCACAAAGTCCGGATCATGCTGTTTGCTGCTTGGAATCGCTTTTCTCATAACGCTCTTTCACATACCGCCCCGGTGCCGCTTCGATCTCCGGATACTTTATGCTGCCGAGCCTTGCGGGCGCCGACACTTGCTTGACGCTTTTTTGTTTCAGCCAGGCGCTCCAGTGCAGCCACCAGCTGCCGGGGCTGGATTGCGCGCTTGCCAGCCACTGATCCGGGTCTTCGCCGATTGAGCCACCGCTCCAGAAACTGCGCTTGCTTTTCCCGGGAGGATTGACCACGCCCGCGATATGGCCGCTGGCAGTGAGCACGAATTCTATTTTCCCCTTGAGCAGGGGCAGGTTGGCATAGCTGGATTTCCAGGGCACGATGTGATCTTCCCTGGCTGCCAGCACATAGGTGGGCAGATTGATTTTTGCCAAATCAATCGGCACGCCGCACATGATCAATTTGCCGGGAGTTTTCAGGTTGTTTTCCAGATACATGTTCTTCACGTAGTACACGTACATCGGGCCGGGGAGGTTGGCACTGTCGCAATTCCAGTAAAGCAAGTCAAAAGCCCCGGGTGTTTTGCCTTTGAGATAATTGTTGACGACGTAGAACCACACTAGCTCGTTGGCGCGCAGGCTGGCGAAGGTGAGCGCCAGATCGCGGCCGGGAACCAGGCCTCCCGTACCGATCTCCGCTTCGAGTTTTTGCACATAGGCTGAGTCAATATAGACGCTGATTTCGCCGGTATCGGTGAAATCCAGCATGGTCGCGAGCAGCGTCAGGCTGGCAGCGGGGTTTTGCCGTTTAGCACGTAGCGCAGCCAGCGCGCAGGCGAGCAGGGTGCCTCCCACGCAAAAACCAAGCGCATTGAGTTTTTTGCCCCCGGCAATTGCCAAGCTGACCTTGATTGCCTGAATCACTCCCTGCTCGAGGTAATCATCCCAGGTGAGGCTGCCGAGCGCGGGTGGAATATTACGCCAGGAAATGATAAACACGTTGTTGCCTTGCTCAAGGGCGTAGCGTACGAAAGAATTTTCCGGCTGCATGTCAAGCACATAATATTTATTGATGCAGGGCGGCACGATGAGCAAAGGGTATTCGCTTACCGTTTTAGTGAGCGGGCTGTACTGGATGAGCTGGATCAGGTCGTTTTCAAATACTACTGCGCCGCGAGTGACGGCGAGATTTCGGCCCACTTCAAACGCTGACTCGTCGGTCATCGAGATGTGGCCTTTTTCAAGATCCTCGATGAGATTCCTGAGGCCCTGATTAATGGTCTCGCCATTGCTGTCGGCCGCGAGCTTCAATACTTCAGGATTGGTCGCCGGAAAATTCGCGGGCGCCATGGCGTCGATATACTGGCGGGTAAAGAAGCGCAGTTTTTTCTTGGTCTCGTCATCGAGTTTGGCTGATTCGACCATTTCCATCAGCCACTGTGAAGTCAGCAAATAATATTGCTTGAGATAGTCGAAATAAGGGAGTTCCTTCCATTCGGCTGACTGAAAGCGGCGATCGTTTCGGTCAGGCTGCGCTACCGGTTGGCGGGCCTCTCCGGGCTTGCTTCCCAGCATGCTTATCCACAGGTCAAGCTGTTTCTGGTAATAACGGTTGTGGATGTCAATCCACTTTTCTGCGTCTTGGGAAGCAGTGAGCAGTTGATAAATTCCAGCTGCATCCAGGTTGCGCCCGCTCGAAAGATTTTCCAGGATGTCCTGCAGCAGTTTCTGGTTGGCCTCGTTGAATAACGGGTACGGCTGCGGTTGGAAACTCATGCTGAGGGAACCTTATGCAAGATGGCCGGTAATGCTTTGCGCGAGCCAGATCGAGCCGATGCCCAGCGTGATGAGTAAAACCTGCTGCAGCGTGGCACGCAATTCCGGGCGTCTGTGCAGGCCGGGGATCAGGTCGGCAACCGCGACGTAAAGCATGCTGGCCACCGCGAGGCCGAGGATCGGCGGCACCATTTGCTGCATGGTATGCAAAGTGGAATAAGCCAGCACACCGCCCAGCAGCGTGGCGGTGCTCGACAGCAGATTGAACGCCAGCGCTTGACGGCGCGTATAGCCGGAGTGCAAAAGAATCAGAAAATCGCCGACTTCCTGCGGGATTTCATGGGCGAAAATGGCAAGCGAAGTGACGATGCCGAGCCGCACATCCGCGAGAAATGCCGCCGCAATCAATATGCCGTCCACAAAATTGTGAAAAGTGTTGCCGATCATGATCATCATGCCGCTGCGGCCATGATCGTGTTCGCGGTTATCGGTACCGTGCGCTTCGCATTCGTCCTGGTGGCAGTGTCGCCACAGCACCAGTTTTTCCATCACGAAAAAAAACAGGATTCCGAACAGGATGGTTGCGGTCATCTGCTTGACATTCCGGCTGAGCTCAAAAGCATGCGGCAGGATTTCCAGAAATACCGCTCCCAGCAGCGCGCCGATTGCGTAACTTATCAGCAGGGGCAGCCATGCGGCGCGGGCACGCAGCGCAAAAACCGCGGCGCACAGCACGCTCAAGACGCCGCCGGCAAGACTTGCGCAGACTATCCAGGCCAGGAGGGACATTTGTGGAAAAAGGAAATTAAATTTTGATTATACCTGCAGAGTGCTAAGCTCAAGCGTTTTTCGCGTCCAGCCAGATCAGTGATGCGATGCGTCCGGTGTTGCCGTCGCGGCGGTGGGAAAAAAACCTTGCCGCCTCAGTGTAAGTGCAAAAATTGCCGCCGTAGATTTTTTTCACGCCCAGCATGGTTAGACGCTGCCTTGCCAGTAAGTAGAGATCGCCAAGCCATTTTCCGGGCGCATGTGCGGAAAAAGCTTGTTGCGCGCCGGCATCGCTTCGAATGAACGCCTCGCGCACGTCTTCGCCCACTTCATAGGCTTTCCGGCTGATCGCCGGGCCCAGATAGGCAAATAGTGTAGCTGGAGTGGTCCGCATTGCGCTTACGGTTTGTTCGATCACTCCTGCAGCAAGCCCACGCCAGCCGCAATGCGCGACCGCAACCACCGACCCGTTTTCGTCGCATAGCATAAGCGGAAGGCAGTCGGCGCTGAGTATCGCGCATGGGGTGTTTGCCTTGCGCGCAAAGCTGGCATCGGCTTCCTGCGAAGCAAGCAGGGTATCGGCGTTTGCGACTTGGCTTCCGTGCACTTGCATCAGCCATTTCGGTTCAGCTGGAAGGTACTTTCGCAGAAGCTCGCGGTTTTGGCGCACCGCCAAATCCTCGTCTCCCAAATGGTCGCCCAGGTTAAAGCCGGCATAGCGGCCCTGGCTGAACCCGCCCAAACGGGTGGTGATCAACGCCTTGACGCGGTGTGGCGCAGGCCACTCGGGAATGATCCAGTCGGGCGGAGTGTTCAACGCTGCTCCTTGCCGGCGGATTCGGCTCTCAGCGCATTCAATAGTTGCCGAAAATCTTGCGGTACTTCCGCATGCCAATGCATGATCTTTTGCGTTTGCGGGTGAAGCAACGAAAGCCTGAACGCGTGCAGCGCCTGGCGTGGAAAAACGGGAGTTTTATTTGTTCCGGAATATACCGGGTCGCCAACCAGCGGGTGGCCGATGGATTGCATATGCACGCGAATTTGATGGGTGCGACCCGTTTCCAGCCGGCAGCATAATAAAGTGCAGGCGGCAAAGCGTTCCAGCACCTGATAATGCGTAACGGCTTCCTTGCCGCGCGCCACCACCGCCATTTTGGTGCGCTTCACCGGGTGCCGGCCGATGGGCGCTTCCACTTTGCCATCGCTCCTGAGCCGGCCGTGCACCAATGCGAGGTATTCACGTTTGACAGTGTGCGCCTGAAGCTGGCGCACCAGGCTGGTTTGCGATGTGAGCGTTTTCGCCACGACTAGCAGGCCACTGGTCTCCTTATCCAGCCGGTGCACAATGCCGGCGCGCGGAATATGCGCAAGTTGCGGCGCATGCGCAAGCAGTGCATTCAACAGCGTTCCGCGCCAATTGCCGCTGCCCGGGTGCACCACCATGCCGCGCGGTTTGTTGATGACCAGGAGAGTGGAATCTTCATAAACGATATCCAGTGGAATTTCTTCCGGCATATGCGCCAGAACTTCGGCCGAAGGCTGCGCCGCGACGCGGATTTTTTCGCCGCCCCGCACTTTTTGCCTAGTCACCGCAGGCAGGCCGTCTTGCCAGACCTGGCCGGCGCGAATCCAGTTTTGCAACCGGCTGCGCGAGAATTCCGGCAACAAACGCTGCAGTGCCTGGTCCAGGCGCAAGCCCGCGCATTGCTGCGGGATCACCAGCTCGATGTGCTGCGTTGGGTTATAATCGGCATGCGGTAAGGGGTCAGGGGTAAGGGGTAAAGGGTTAGGCCCCTTGACCACGGACCGAACACTGATTTTTTTCCTCACTCCTTACTCCCCACCCTTCACGCAATGGATATGAAACATAGTTTAGCTTTAATTCTAGTCTTGTTGCTAAGCGGCTGCTCCTTGTTCGGAAAAAAGGAGGAGGTGGCCAACCTCTCGGCAAGCAAGCTCTTTTCCGATGCCATGGAGGATATGGACGACAAGAATTATGAACAGGCGATCAAGAAATTTGAAACCCTGGAAGCGCGCTATCCCTATGGCAGGTATGCGGAACAGGCGCAACTTGAAGTAGCTTATGCCTATTACAAGCAGGACGATGTGGCTTCCGCGACGGCCGCATGCGACCGGTTTATCAAACTGCATCCGACCCACTCCAACGTGGATTACGCCTATTACATGAAAGGGCTTGCCAACTTCAACGAGAACCTGGGACTTATTGCCAGCCTTGGCGGGCAGGACATGACCGAGCGTGATCCCAAACAGGCGCGCCAGTCGTACGACGCATTCAAGGAGCTGGTGACGCGTTTTCCGAACAGCAAGTACGCGGAGGATGCGGCGGCGCGCATGCGCTTTGTGTTGAACGGGCTGGCGAATTACGAAGTGCAGGTAGCGCGCTATTACATGAAGCGCAAGGCATACGTAGCCGCGGTGAACCGCGCCCAGTATGTCCTGCAAAATTACCAGAAGACGCCGGCCACGGAAGAAGCGTTGCTTATCATGGTCAAGGCCTACGACGCGATGGGCGTGACGGATCTGCGCGATGATGCCGAGCGCGTGATGAAACAGAATTTTCCCAACAGCAAATACCTGTCCGGTCCGGCATACGGTGGCAAGCCGTGGTGGAACTTCTGGTAACCGAGAAAGTCAGGATGAGGGAAAGAGGTCAGGAATAGGGCGAACCGGGCCCGATCCCGGGCTACGAGGTCATTTCGGTTCCTGCAAATAATGGAGTTCGTCACGCAGAATCTCGATGCACTGCTGCGCCCTGCTGGTTTCCACCATGAGCCGCATGTCACCCAGGCCGGCGGGCGGCAGGATGCTGTTCAGGTGTTCGTTGGTGATGAAATAATCAACGCCCTCGCGTTCCAGCACCATTTTCAGCATCATTACTTCTAACTGGTCGTTCGGTCGGTAGATTTCGGTGTAGGCGGGACGCATGATTTCAATGAAGCCAGTGTAAAGTAACAAGTCCAGCGCAGGCAAAACGGAGGTTAAAAGCAAAGCCGACCCGCATCAACCCAGCGCCAGCGCGATGACGCCGATGACCATGGCGGCGGAAGCAAGCACGCGCCGTCCAAGATTACCTTCCGCCAGAAAATGGCTGCCCATCAACGCGGCGATGAGGATGCTGATCTCGCGCGACGGCGCAACATAGCTCACGGGGGTGAACGCCAACGCGCTCAGTATCATGATATACGACAGCGGGCCCATAATCGCCACCATAATGATTTCCTTGCGGAACTTGTTCCAAGCGGTTTTGATTTTGCCGGTATTGCGTGCGGCGAGCGGAACCATCAATAATGTCCGTCCCAGGTTGGTGCCCCAGTCCTGCAGCAACGGCGGGATCAGCAAGGCGCTGACCGCGACTTTGTCCCATAAAGTATAGGCAGCGATCACCGTGCCGGTAAGCAGCGCGAAGCCGACCGCGTGCAGCGCGCCGTTTTCCTTAAGCTTGCGCGGGTCCCCGGTAAGCGTGAAAACGCCGACACCGATCATAATGGCGCCGGCGATGGCGAGCGGGCTGGGACGCTCCCCGAGAAAGAAGATTGCCGCAGCCACCGCAAGCAGCGGACCGCTGCCGCGCGCCAGGGGATAGACCAGGGACAGATCGCCCACGCGGTAACCCTTGTCGAGCAGCAGGTAATACGCGGTGTGGAGAACTGCGCTCCCAAAGATGAAGGCAATCTGGATAAAACCGATTTGCGGTTTTTGCCAGATGACCAGACCAAGGGCAAGCGGCGCATAGATCAGCGTGGAGAACACGGCGAACAGCCACACGAAGCCCACACCGCCGCCGCTGCGCTTCAGCAAATAATTCCAGGTAGCGTGGAGAAAAGCCGCGGCAAGCACCAGTACCAGGGCGAGAGTGCTCATGCTGCTGCAAACCTGCAGGTATGAAATTTGCCCGGCATGGCTGGCCGGTGAATCAGTTTTGCAGTTCGGTTCAAACGCGATTTGCCTAATCTTCCGGCCGCATGTGCGGGAATAAAATCACGTCGCGTATGCTGGAGCTGTCGGTGAACAGCATCACCAGCCGGTCGATGCCGATTCCGCAGCCTGCGGCGGGCGGCAGGCCGTATTCCAGCGCGCGGATGTAATCGGCGTCGTAATGCATGGCTTCCTGGTCGCCCGCTTCCCTTTGCCTGACCTGTTCCCGAAAACGCGCCGCCTGGTCTTCCGGATCGTTAAGCTCGGAAAAACCGTTGGCGATTTCGCGCCCGGCGACGTAGAGCTCAAAGCGCTCGGCGATCTGCGGGTTCTGGTCGTTGCGGCGCGCGAGCGGAGAAACCTCGGCGGGGTAATCAATGACGAAGGTCGGCTCGATGAGCAATTGTTCGGTGGTGTGCTCGAACAGCGTGAGCTGCAGGCCGCCGATGCCGTCATCGGGTTTGTAGGCAATGTCGCGTTTTTTGAATTCACCGACCAGAAACTTGCGGTCCTCTAGCTTTGCCTCGTTGTATTCGGGATGGTATTTCCGGATCGCCTGCGTGATGGTGAGCCGAGGATAAGATTTGCCAAAATCGATTTCCTGGCCTTGATAATTGATTTTGCTTGAGCCCCGCACGCTTTGCGCCAGCACGCGCAGCAGGTTTTCCGTGAAATCCATCAGGTAGCGGTAATCCTGGTAGGCGCAATAAAACTCCAGCATGGTGAATTCGGGATTGTGCTTGGTGGAGATGCCCTCGTTCCTGAAGTTGCGGTTTATCTCGAACACTTTTTCCATGCCGCCCACCACCAGGCGCTTGAGATAAAGCTCCGGCGCGATGCGCAAGTAAAGCTGCATGTCGAGTGCGTTATGATGGGTGATGAAAGGACGCGCCGCGGCGCCGCCGGGAATCGGTTGCATCATCGGCGTTTCCACTTCAATGTAACCGTCACGGATCAGCAGTTCGCGTGCCGCCTGGATGATTGCGCAACGAGTGGAAAACACCTTGCGCGTTTCATCGTTGGTAATCAGGTCCACGTAGCGCAGGCGGTATTTCTGCTCTTGATCAGTCAAACCGTGGAATTTTTCCGGAAGCGGCCGCAGCGACTTGGTGAGCAGTCGTAATTCGGACACGCGCACTGAAAGCTCGCCGGTCTTGGTTTTGAACAGCGTGCCTTTGGCGCCGATGATGTCGCCCATATCCCAGTGCTTGAACGTTTCGTGCGCCGGCTCGCCCGCGTGGTCGTTGGTTATATAGAGCTGGATGCGCCCGCTCATATCCTGAATGGTGGCGAAGCTTGCCTTGCCCATGACGCGCTTCAGCATCATCCGTCCGGCGACGCTGACCTCGATGTGCTCGGCTTCGAGCTCATCGTGGGATTTACTCCCGTGCTGCGCATGCAATTCGCCGGCGAGGTGCTGACGACGAAAATCGTTGGGGAAAGCGACGCCTTTGCCGCGCAACGCTTTCAATTTCTCGCGGCGCTCCTCGATAATCTGGTTGGTATCCTGGGCTTTTTCGTTATTTTGCTCGGACATTTATACTCCCTGTTTCAGGCTGGCGGTGATGAAATCGTCCAGACCGCCGTCCAGCACCGCCTGGGTGTTGCCGATTTCCACGCCGGTGCGCAGGTCCTTGATGCGCGACTGGTCCAGCACATAGGAGCGGATCTGGTGTCCCCAGCCGATGTCAGTCTTGGTTTCTTCCAGTGCCTGCCGCTCTTCGATGCGCTTTCTCAACTCAAGCTCGAACAGGCGCGATTTCAGCATCGCCATCGCCTCGGCGCGGTTTCTGTGCTGCGAGCGGTCGTTCTGGCATTGCACCACGATGTTGGTCGGAATATGCGTGATGCGCACCGCTGAATCGGTCTTGTTCACGTGCTGCCCGCCCGCGCCGGATGCGCGGTAGGTGTCCACGCGCAAATCCGCCGGGTTGATTTCGACCTCGATTGATTCATCCACTTCCGGATAGACGAACACGCTGGCGAACGAGGTATGGCGGCGGTTGCCGGAATCGAAAGGGGATTTGCGCACCAGCCGGTGCACCCCGGTCTCGGTGCGCAGCCGCCCATACGCGTAGTCGCCGTTTATCTTCATGGTTGCGCTCTTGATACCGGCGACTTCGCCTTGCGATTCCTCCAGCAATTCCACGCGGTAGCCCTGGCGCTCACTATAGCGCAAATACATGCGCTCGAGCATCGCCGCCCAGTCCTGCGCCTCGGTGCCGCCGGAGCCGGCCTGGATCATGAGAAAACAATTGTTGGGGTCCATCGGATTGGAAAACATGCGCCGGAACTCGAGGTCTGCAACGTCTTTTTCCAGCTTCGCAACGTCGGAGGCGACACTCACCACGGTGGCGTCGTCGTTTTCGGCACGCGCCATTTCGAAGAGCTCGCGTGCATCGCGCAGGGACGAGGCCATCGAAACCAAGCCCGTTACAGTGGCATCCAGAGATTTTTTTTCTTTGCCGAGTTCCTGGGCGCGCTTGCGGTCGCTCCAGACAGCCGGGTCCTGAATGAGCTGGATAACTTCGTTCAGGCGCTTTTGCTTGGCCTCGAAGTCAAAGATACCTCCGCAGCTCCGCCGCCCGGGCATCGAGGTCGGTCAGGCGGTTGGCGATGGCATTGAGTTGTTCGGCTTCCATAACCTGTATTTTATCATGCAGCGGGTTGCCAATGTTCGATGTTGAGTTGCAGCGATTGCGCACCCCTGTATTCATTGACGGTGAGCCGGTATACGGCGAGGATGCGCTCAGGCAGCGGGTTACTTTGAAAAAACAGCATCGCGTCAAAAGCGCGGCCGGACAGGGAAAGCTTGAGTTTAAGATGCTTTTCCCCGACTACGCGCTGGTTTTCAACCGTGAAATCGCTGCTGAAGCCGGGATGCGGAAAACCCTGACCCCATACCTCTTTTTCCAGCAGGCGTGCCAGCTCGATTTGCATTTCAGCGGCGGCCAGCGCGCCGTCGGTTTCGATCACGCGCTCAAGATCGGCGGGAGAGACCAGCGCAGCCACCGTTTCCTCAAACGCCAGGGAAAATTTCTCAAAATCATTCTGGCGTATGCTGAGCCCCGCCGCCGCCGCATGGCCGCCGAACTTGAGAATCAAACCGGGATGGCGTTTCGCCACCAAATCCAGCGCATCGCGCAGATGCAGGCCCGAAATGGCGCGCCCCGAGCCCTTGATCTCGCCATTGGCCGCGGGAGCGAACGCGATGACCGGCCGGTGAAATTTGTCCTTGATGCGCGATGCGAGCAGGCCCACCACACCGGGGTGCCAGTCGGCGTCGAACAGGCACAGGCTTACGCTGTCGCGCACTTCAATGCGCTCCAGCGCGGCCAGTGCCGCCTGCTGCATACCGGCCTCGATATCGCGGCGCTCGCGGTTGAGCGCGTCGAGTTGCCGCGCCATGGCCGAAGCAGATCCTTCGCTATCGCTCAGGAGGCATTCGATACCGAGCGACATATCATCCAGTCTTCCCGCGGCATTGAGGCGCGGGCCCAGCATGAACGCCAAATCATAAGTCGATGCGCGCAGGGGATCGCGGCCGGCCGCGCGGAACAGCGCCTGGATGCCGGCATGCGCTTTGCCTTCGCGCATGCGCTTCAAGCCCTGGCTTACCAGGATGCGGTTGTTGTCGTCGAGCTTCACTACGTCGGCGACGGTGCCGAGCGCCACCAGATCCAGCAGCCTGGAGAGATTCGGCTCGGCCCTGCCGTCGAACGCGTGCCGCTCGCGCAACTCGGCGCGCAGCGCCAGCATGACGTAGAACATCACGCCTACGCCCGCGAGATTTTTGCTGGGGAATCCGCAACCGGGCTGGTTGGGGTTGACGATGCACGCGGCTTGCGGCAGCTCATCGCCCGGCAAATGATGGTCGGTGACGAGCGTTGCCATGCCGAGGCGGCTCGCTTCGGCCACGCCTTCCACTGCGGCGATGCCGTTATCCACCGTGATCAAAATATCGGGGCGCTTTATTCGCGCGGCCAGCTGCACGATTTCAGGAGTCAAGCCATAACCGTACTCGAAGCGGTTGGGAACGAGATAATCCACGAGCGCGCCGAATTCACGCAACGCGCGCATGCCCACTGCGCAGGCGGTGGCGCCGTCGGCATCGTAATCGGCAATAATCAAAAGCCTTTTTTTCGCGGCGATGGCGTCCGCCAGGATTTGCGCCATCTGCAGCGCATTTTTCAATCTGTCGAAAGGAACAAGCGAGGACAGCTCGCTTTTCAGCTGCATGGGGCTTTGGATGCCGCGGGCGGCGTAAACGCGCGCGAGCACCGGGTGTATGTCCTGGCTCAGCAGCGCTTCAAAAGCCGGCTTGGGGCAGGGGCGGGATTTAATCAGGGGTTCCATAAGCATAATCCGCAAGCGCCTTGCCTCTGCGCCACAGCTTCCATAAATTGCCGCGTGATACAGCAAACGACCACGGGCCGCTGCTGATGATGAGTTCCTCGAGTTCTGCGCGCTGCAGTGCGCTTAACAGTGGCGCAAACCAGCAATCTTCCAGTTCTTTAATGTTTTCCAGCCAGCGCTCCCTATCCCGGTATTGTGCCGCGCCTCGCAAGCTGTCCAAAATTACCAGGTGAACACCGGATGCGTGCGGCTGCGCCAGCCAGGCTTGCGCGTTTTGCGGCAGGCTGCTCAAGCCGGCGCCGCTTGCCAGCGCCAGGCCTTTGGCCAGGCACTCATTGGTCCAGACATGCGCAAACGGTTTGCCCGCAATCTTCGGCAGGCGGCCGCCTCCCCACAGCCACACACTGTTGACCGGCGGATTGCCCGATGCTTCGCGGGCTTTATTGACCGCATGATGATGCAGCACCATTTGTATTTCGTTGCATACGCCATGCCAGTAAATGCCGTCCGTCCCGGCGGGAAGGAACTCATCTATATTGTTACCTGCCGCCTCGGCCAAAGCCCGAGTCTGCAACTGCGGAGTTTTATCGAGGCGCAGGTACCAGCGTTCAGGGTGCCTTGCCTGGAAAACCAGGCCCGCATCACTGAAATGCGAGTTGAGCGCGTGAGTCAAGCGGTTTGCTTCATCTTGGGTAATGCCGAAGGCGCGGCTGTCGGCAAGCACCAGCTGGCTGCGGTCAACGTGCAGATGCACCGGATCGGCGCGCAGCCAATAGTCATTGCCCGGACTGCCGCCGTCGGCAACCAAGGCAAGCGCGGCAAGCGGCCAGTCCTGCTGCTTGTCCACGGTGAATGCGCGGCACAACCATTCTTCCAGGTCTTGAGCGGGGCCGTGTGAAGCGGACGCGCGCGCCAGCAGCGTGCGCAACGCGGGCAAATCCGGCTCCCGATAAGCATCATCGCCGCTGCGCCAAAACAGGCCGGGTATCAGGAGGTGGCAGTTCATGAGAGGTCTCATGGGCGTGATTCACGCGCCATTCACTTTAGAGTTTAACATGGCAAAAGCATGTAAATGGATTCGCCCGGCACCCAAGAATATGGCAAACTGCTTGCTGCCTGAACCCGACGCGTAAACGCCAACGTGCAGCCTTACGAACTCTTTATCGGCCTTCGCTACAGCCGCGCCAAGCGGCGCAATCATTTTGTCTCGGTTATTTCTCTGACTTCCATTGTGGGCATGGCGCTTGGCATCACCGTTCTGATTTCGGTGATGTCGGTGATGAACGGCTTCCAGAAGGAAATCCGCGAGCGCATCCTCGGCGTGGTGTCCCATGTGCAAATCAGCGGCATAAGTTCCCGCCTTGATGACTGGCGCAAGGTCGCGGAGGAAGCGAAAAAACATCCGCAAGTGGTGGCCGCTGCGCCGTACATCTCTGAACAGGCGCTGCTGTCGTTTGAACAATCGGTAAAAGGCACGGCAGTGCGCGGTATCCTGCCCGAGTATGAAAACCAGGTGGTAGATTTGGACAGGCATATGAAGTCCGGGCAGCTTGCGAGCTTGCGCCCGGGAGAATTCGGCATCGTGCTGGGCGTGGACCTGGCGCGCGCGCTGGGAGTGATGGTCGGCGACAAACTGCTTTTGATTGCGCCGCAAGGCCAGGTGACGCCCGCGGGTATCCTGCCACGCCTCAAGCAGTTTACCGTCGTCGGCATTTTTGATGTCGGGCATTATGAATATGACGCAGGCCTGGCGCTGATTCATCTCGAAGACGCGCAAAAGCTCTACCGCATGGATCACCAGGTATCCGGCGTGCGCTTGCGTCTCAAGGATTTGTACCAGGCGCCGCAAGTGGCTCGCGAGCTTGCAAGCATGCTCAGCGTGGACGCCTATGTCAGCGACTGGACGCGCATCAACGCCAATTTCTACCGCGCGGTGCAGATTGAAAAACGCATGATGTTCTTCGTGGTGATTTTGATCGTCGCGGTGGCGGCGTTCAATATTGTTTCCACGCTGGTGATGGCGGTGACCGACAAGCAATCCGAAATCGCCATTCTGCGCACGCTCGGCGCGCCGCCGGGAAGCATCATGAAAATTTTTATCGTGCAGGGCACCTTGATCGGGGTAATGGGAACATTGCTGGGCCTGGCGGGAGGCATTGCGCTGGCGCTCAATATTGACGTAGTGGTGCCATTCATCGAGCACCTGATCGGCGTCAAATTCCTCGCTAAGGACGTCTATTACATCAGTGAATTGCCATCGGAGGTGCAATTCATGGATGTCGCTGTGATTGCCGTAGTGTCGTTCGCGTTGTGCCTGCTGGCGACGCTTTATCCAAGCTGGCGCGCCGCAAGAGTCAATCCGGCGGAGGCGTTGCGCTATGAATAGTGATTCAGGATTCAGTGCGCGGGATTCAGCACATGAATGAAACGGTTTTGTCCTGCCGCAAGCTTAAAAAAACCTACTATCAGGGCAATCTGGAAGTTCCGGTATTGCTTGGCGTTGATCTTGATGTGGCAGCGGGCGAGCGCGTGGCCATCGTCGGTGCCTCCGGTTCCGGCAAGAGCACGTTGTTGCATGTGCTGGGAGGATTGGATAGTGCCACTTCCGGCGAAGTGCTCATCAAGGGACAGGACATCCAGCGCATGAGCGAAGCCCAGCGCGGCACACTGCGCAACCGGGCGCTGGGCTTCATCTACCAGTTTCATCATCTGCTCGCGGAGTTCTCCGCGCTGGAAAATGTCGCCATGCCGCTGCTCATCCGTGGCATTCCAAGCGATGAGGCTTGCGAGCAGGCGGCGCGAGTTCTGGAGCAGGTGGGGCTTGCGCACCGGCTCACACACAGGCCGGGGGAACTCTCCGGAGGTGAGCGCCAGCGTGCCGCGGTGGCCCGCGCCCTAGTGACGAAACCCGCTTGTGTACTGGCGGACGAGCCCACCGGCAACCTGGACCGGCATAACGCTGAAAGCGTATTTGAGCTGATGCTCGAGCTCAATCAAAGCCTCGGCACGAGCTTTGTCATCGTCACCCATGATTACGATTTGGCGGCGAAAGCGCAGCGAACATGGTGGCTGGTGGACGGGGTTTTAAGGAATGTCCGGGAATAAGCTGGAGCGGCGCGCTTATGCTTGCGGCATTAAATCATTACGAGTAGAGTTTTGCCGGGTGCCCGAGAGCGCTGCCGCAGCAAAGCGTGGGAAGCATAAATGAAGAATCCTAGAATACAGCTTATGATCGCCCTGGCGTCCTTCTGCCTGACGCTCCTCGGGGTTAGCGGCCTGGCATATAAGATTTTCAGGCCCGAAGGATGGCTGGTGCAGGCGTTCGGTTTGGTCTGGAACCTGCAGCTTCATTATTCGCTCATGGCTCTCCCGGTGCTGATCGCCGCAATTGCGCTGGGCATAAAGTTGTTTACCGGCTTTTTTGATGCGAAGAGCAGTACCCTTGGCAACTGGTTAACCGGCGCATTCATGGTGCTCGGCTTGATTTTCATCGTGAGGCTGATCTTTTATGGTGGCCTTTGAATGGGTACGCGTTAATCGCTAATACTCCACCGGGATCGGATCCAGGCTTCTCCAAAGATACCAGGTAGCGACGGTGCGCCACGGCGTCCAGTCTATGGCGATGGCGCGCATCTTGAGTTTGCTTAAAGGCCGGTTTTTGTTGTAGTGCATGCTCATCGCCCGCTGCAGGCCGATATCGTCGAGCGGCAGCACATCGGGGCGCATCATATAAAAAATCAAAAACATTTCAGCGGTCCAGCGCCCGATTCCTTTTACCTGGGTAAGCTCGGCGATGAGTTCGTCGTCATTAAGACGCTTCCAATCCGCCACATTAAGCGAGCCGTTGACAAAATGCTGCGCAAGATGCTGCAGGTATAACACCTTGTTGCTGGAAAGCCCGCAATTGCGGAGTTTAGCGCTGTCCGCTCCTGCGATATGCTGCGCGCTGATTGACGGCACCGCGGAGAGCATTTTTTGCCACACACTATCCGCCGCCTTCAGCGAGATTTGCTGGCCGACGATTGAGCGCGCCAGGGTCATGAAAGCATCGCCGCGGCTGCGCATGGCGAGGCCGCTGTGAATTTTAATCAGGCGCCTGAGCACGCTGTCGCGTTGCGCAAGCTCACGGCTTGCCTGTTTCCAATAAGACGGAATGGTCATAGGTAGGAAGATTAGCGCGCCGCGCTCCGCTGCATTTTTCTTTTGCGCCACTTTAGCACGATGTACGCACGCCATGCCAGATGGACTGCCGCATAGCCCACTGCGGCAAACAAAAGCGCCATCAGGACAAGCCCCAAGGCCAGAGGTTTGCCCATTGTTGTCGCCCAGTGGAAGAGCGCGGGTATCCAATCAGTGAGCGGCAAATCCCACAGATCCAATTCGTGCTGCGGCAGATTGGCGTTATGTTGCCCGATGAAAAATGCCCCAAGCTTATAGGCGAGGAAATAAAGCGGAACAATGGTGAATGGATTGGTGTAGAAGGTGACGAACATCGCAACCGGCAGGTTGACGCGGAAAATCATCGAGAGAATTGCAGCAGCAGTGAATTGCACCGGGTTGCTGCCGGGAATCAGGCCGGTAAACATGCCCACGGCAACCCCGCCCGCTACGGAACGGCGGTTCAAATGCCAGAGATTCGGATGCTGCAGGGCCGAGCCGAAAAAGCGGATATAGCGGTTGTGCTTGATGCTCTCGGCGTCGGGCAGATATTTTCTGAAAAACTTGCGCGGCACGGTTGCTCTGCTATGGAAAAGGTCTTGGCCGACACTTTACCGTAAACCGTTAAGTCGGTGTAGCGTTCAAGTGTTGTATGCGCCTCAATCTTGTTTTATTCGTAGGCGGTGCTTGGCTGTTGCAACGGCAACCCGAGTTGCCTGATTTGTCCTGGGCGTGGGGGTTGTTGGCTTTGCTGGTAATAGCCGTTTCCCTCTATTTCAAGCAGGGGCAAGGCCCGCGTTACTCCCGCGCAGTTCTGCTTAACCTGTTTTTTCTCGGCGCTGGCTTTTTCTGGGCGGCGTGGCTTGCGCAAGCGCGTCTCGCAGATGCGCTGCCGGCAGAGTGGGAGGGCAGGGATATCCAGTTAAGCGGTGTGGTGTCGAGTCTGCCGCAGACCAATGAGCGCGGGATGCGTTTCGAGCTGGATGTCGAAGAAATAAAAACACCAGCCAGCGTGCCAAAGCATATTTCGCTCAACTGGTACAAGGCCCGCAGGGAACCGGAAAAACCCCTGCCGCAATTGCATCCGGGCGAGCGCTGGCAATTCGTGGTGCGCATGAAGCGCCCGCACGGCAACGCCAATCCACATGGTTTCGATTACGAGGCGTGGCTGCTGGAGCGCAATATCCGCGCCACCGGCTATGTGCGCGAATCTTCTGTGAACACGCGGCTCGAGGAAATGGTGATGCGTCCCGCGTATCTGGTGGAGCGTGCCAGGGAAGCGGTGCGCGAGCGCTTGAGATCGGTATTGCCGGATTATCCCTATAGCGGAGTGCTGGTGGCGCTTGCAGTTGGCGACCAACAGGCGATTACTCAGCCGCAATGGCGGGTGTTCGCGCGCACCGGGGTGACTCATTTGATGAGCATTTCCGGATTGCATGTGACCATGGTGGCCGGACTTGCGCTTGCGCTGATCTATGCATTGTGGAAATTGAGCCCGCGGCTGATGCTGCTCCTTCCCGCGCGCAAGGCGGCGGTGCTGGCGGGCGTGATTGCCGCATTTTTGTACGGGCTGCTTGCAGGCTTTGCAGTTCCCGCACAGCGCACCGTGTACATGCTCACGATAGTGGCGGCCGCGTTGTGGTTTGGAAAAATAAGCTCCGCTTCACGGGTGCTGTGCCTGGCATTGTTTGTAGTGGTGTTGCTCGACCCGTGGGCGGTGCTTGAGCCGGGCTTTTGGCTTTCGTTCGGCGCGGTCGCGGTAATCTTTTTTGTCACAACGGGGCGCGTGGCACAGGTTAACTGGTTGCGTGCCTGGGGGCTAACGCAATGGGCGGTGACACTGGGATTGATGCCGCTGTTGCTGATACTGTTCCAGCAGGTGTCGGTGATTTCACCGCTTGCCAATGCGGTTGCCATACCTTTGGTCAGCCTGATCATCGTGCCCTTGACTTTGCTGGGGGCGCTGCCGCCGCTGGATTTTCTGTTGTTTGCGGCGCATCAGCTCATGCAGTGGCTGATGAGCATGCTGGAATGGATGAGCGCGCTCCCGGATGCGGTGTGGCAGCAGCATGCGCCGCCGGCATGGACGCTCCTGCCGGGAGTCGCGGGTGTCGTGTGGCTGCTCATGCCGCGCGGCTTTCCCTCGCGCTGGATGGGATGGACGGGCTTGCTGCCGCTGTTCCTGGTGGCGCCGCCAGCGCTCGAGGACGGCGCGTTGCGGCTCACCGTTCTGGATGTGGGGCAGGGGCTCGCGGTGGTGGCGAAAACGCAAAACCACGCGCTGCTCTATGACACCGGCCCGGGTTTTACCGCCGATAGCGACAGCGGCAACCGCATCATCTTGCCTTATTTGCGCGCGGCGGGGATCAAAAATCTTGATGGCGTCATCGTGAGCCATGCCGACTATGACCACAGCGGGGGCGCAATTTCGGTGCTGGATAGCCTGCCGGTGGACTGGCTCGCTTCTTCCTTGCCTGAGGATCATCCAATCCGAACTCATGCGCGGCAATCCATGACTTGTTACGCCGGGCAATCCTGGGAGTGGGACGGGGTGCGCTTCGAGATGCTGCACCCCGAGCTATCCAGTTATCAGAACGAAAAACTCAAAACCAATGCGCGCGGCTGCGTGCTGAAAATCACAAGCCACCACGGAGCCGTGCTGCTGCCGGCGGATATCGAGAAACCCTCCGAACAGGAATTGCTCAAGCGCGCCCCGGAACAACTGCAATCGGATGTGCTGGTCGCGCCGCACCACGGCAGCAAAACTTCTTCAACGGAAATTTTTCTCAATCAAGTTCAGCCCAAGACGGTGATTTTCACCGTCGGCTACCGCAACTCCTTCGGCCACCCCAAAGCCGAAATAGTGGAGCGCTATAAGATACTCGGCAGCGAAATCTACCGCTCTGATCTGGACGGGGCGCTTACCCTGGATTTCGATTCGCGCGGCGTTACGGCGCAGCCTTACCGCTCAGAATATCGCCGCTACTGGCAGTCCTGGCCAAGCGCAGAGCCCGGCAAAGAGACTGAAGCATTACTTTAGCCCGCAAACGGTTATAATTTCATAGGCCGTTTTAGGGGAGAAGGTCATGAGCAAGTTCCGCACCGAGCGCGATACCTTCGGCGAAATCAAAGTGCCTGCCGGGAAATTGTGGGGCGCACAGACGCAGCGCAGCTTGCAAAACTTCAAAATTTCCGGCGAACGCATGCCGCTCGATCTCATCTATGCGCTGGCGCTGGTGAAACGGGCGGCCGCCAGCGTCAATCGCGAGCTCGGCGTGCTAAACGCGAAGAAAGCCGCAGCCATCATCAAGGCGGCGGATGAAGTGGTGGCAGGGCGCCACGACAGCGAATTCCCGCTGATGGTGTGGCAAACCGGTTCCGGCACGCAGACCAACATGAACATGAACGAGGTGCTGGCGAACCGCGCCTCGGAACTGCTGGGCGGGGAGCGCGGCGAAAAGCGCCTGGTGCACCCCAACGACGAGGTCAACCGAGGGCAATCATCGAATGATGTGTTCCCCACCGCGATGCATGTGGCCGCGGTGCAGGCGCTAACCCGGCGGCTGATCCCTAGCATCCGCAAGCTGCGCGATACGCTCAATAAAAAAGCGCAGAAATTCGACTCCATCATCAAAATCGGCCGCACCCATTTGCAGGACGCTGTACCGTTGACCTTGGGGCAGGAGTTTTCCGGCTATGTCTCGCAACTCGATCACGGCCTGGCGCATGTGGATGCTGTGCTTCCGCACCTTTGCGAACTCGCGCTGGGTGGCACCGCGGTGGGCACGGGCTTGAACGCCCATCCGCAGTTTGCGGCAAAGGCCGCCAAAGAACTCGCGCGGCTGACCCGGTTGCCATTTATCACCGCGCCCAACAAGTTCGAGGCGCTCGCCTCCAATGACGCGCTGGTGCACGCGCACGGCGCATTGAAGACGCTCGCGGCCTCATTGATGAAAATCGCCAACGATGTGCGCTGGCTGGCGGGCGGACCGCGTTGCGGTCTGGGCGAACTCAGAATTCCCGAGAACGAGCCGGGCAGCTCCATCATGCCGGGCAAGGTGAATCCCACTCAGTCGGAAGCGCTCACCATGTTGTGCTGCCAAGTCATGGGCAATGATGTGGCGATCAACCTTGGCGGGGCAATGGGCAATTTCGAGCTCAACGTGTTTAAGCCGCTCATCATCCACGATTTCCTGCAAAGCGTGCGGCTGCTCGCGGACGGCGCGGTAAGTTTCAACGACAACTGCGCAGTGGGCATCGAAGCCAATCGCGGGCGCATAAAAGAACTTCTCAATAATTCGCTGATGCTGGTGACCGCGTTGAATCCGCACATCGGCTATGACAAGGCGGCGCAGATCGCCAAGAAAGCGCACAAGGAAGGATTGAGCCTGCGCGATGCGGCAATCGCGTCGGGTTATGTCACCGCCAAACAGTTCGACCAGTGGGTGAAACCGCAGGACATGGTGGGCAAAAAATAGCCTAGGCCGCATTTATAAAAACATGGGCAAAATGCCGCAATATAAATCCGCTTTTGTGTGGTCTATTTCACGTTAGTTCATGTCCATTGATGCCACCATCACTAAACGCTTCGTAGAACTCGAAGCGCAGATGAACACCCTTCGCTCTCACGTCGATGACAGCGGTTTTCGCAAATACAACATTGCCGAATGGCAGCAATGGGCGACTAGCGTTAAAAACATTATCCGTGCTGCATTTGGAGAAGATTCTCCGCACTATGAGAACTTCGCTGCTTTCTACGAGAAATGTAAGGGGTGGGACGATGATGTTGATGCTTTGAAGGGCATTTTCCGAGGTGCAAAAGCTGACTACGACGGTGGTTATGCGTTTTCCGTTCAAGCAACCATTTCCGGCGAGATCTATGGTGACTTTGTGGCTCTCGCGAAAACTTCTCTAGCTGAGGGTGCTAAAGATGTTGCAGCAGTGCTGGCGTGTGCTGCTCTCGAAGATGCTTTGAAGCGCTTCGCGCTAATGAACGGACTGCCTGTGTCGGACAAAGGAATGCAAGAGGTTGTAAACGCCTTAAAGGCCAAAGGTTTGGTTGGTGGTGCTCAAAAAACGTTGCTTGACACGATGCCTAAGGTCCGCGACTACGCGATGCATGCGAACTGGGACAAGATTACGCCACAGGATGTTGGGAGTGTCATCGGTTTCGTTGAGCAGTTTTTGCTCGCCAAGTTCTCATGAGATCTAACCGCTGCTCGCATTCGGCGCGCTGCTGAACGGCACGTTGGGCGTCTAGAGAGATAATGCGATGACACAAAGAGATAACCCTGGCGTCATCCTGCTCCCGCCGTTGCTCTATGGCATCGCGTTTGCCGTTGTTCTTGCGCTTCGTTGGTTCTGGCCGATGCCAATCTTTGACCACGCCGTTGCTCTCTGGCCCGGCCTCGCGCTGGTCATGCTTGCTGTTGGGATCGCGTTATGGGGAAGAAGTGCGTTGCTGGCCGCAGGTACGAACGTGAATCCCTCGCTCCCCACCACGGCCATTGTCACATCCGGCCCGTTTCGCTTCTCCCGCAATCCCCTCTATATGGCCCTAACGCTCCTCTACTTCGGACTCACCTTGGCCGTCAATACGTGGTGGGGCATTGTCGTGCTAGTCCCGCTTCTCATCCTCATGCATCGCGGGGTTGTCCTGCGCGAGGAGCGCTACCTCGAGCAGAAGTTTGGTGAAACCTATCGGCAGTACCGTTCCAAGGTTCGAAGATATTTCTGAGTGGTGAAGTCATGCCCAACAACGCTCTCCACCGAACGCGCAAAGACGGTGAAACAACAGTGGGGTCAGGTCTTGAAATATCAGCATTGATGTAAAAAAGTAAATTGAACGTGGAAAAACTCTGCGTCAAATGCGGCTACCAGCGAAAATCCGGCGACCCTGCGCCTGAAACCGAATGCCGGCACTGCCATGTCAGCCGCCGTGATTTATGTGCACTAATTCATTCATAGCTATTCTAGGTCGCTTCGCATATATTTAAAGTGCTCGATTTTGATCAGCCGCCCCGGGCACGCCAAATAGTGAAGGGGCTAGGCAAGTTGAACTAGTTGTTTTTCGGGGCGGGTCATAAGGGGAAGCAGCATGAACAAGGCAATCGTTATTTTTGTCGGTTATTTTCTGCTTATTACGACCGGCTTCGCCACTTCGGCATCCGCGTCAGAATGCGGCCCAGAGTCATATTTTTCCCCATCAGATGATGAAACGCCATTACCTAAACCGCATCCCGATTTTTTGAAAATGCGGCAGTCAGCTAACGCGGGTGATGCCGTGGCACAGCGAAATCTCGCCGTCTGCTATGAAAGTGGCTATTTGGTAACCCAATGTCCGGGAAAAGCGCTCTATTGGTACAAGAAAGCTGCAACAAATGGTGACAATATCGCACAAAGTTGGATGGCGAGACGCGATCAATTCGAGACACAAATGCAACAACATGAGTCCATCCGATCAGAGCCCGCGCCAACTGGAAACGCTGCTAATGTCGCGGCTGCTGAGAAAGGAAAAGCTATCGCGAAAGACGCAAGTAATCGCGCCACAAAACCGGCGTCCGAAATGTCCGTGCAGCGCTACGAAGAGGCAGAACGTAATTACAAAATATGCAACGCAAACCCCCTAAATTCCGGGTGCATGGCACTTCTAGGCGACCCCGCTAGCGGGTGCTGGAAAACCTACTATGAGTCTAATAAGTATCCTAAGGGTACCGAATCTAACAGAAGTTATGCGGACAAAGTCTACAGTGAATGCTTGGCTCAGAAGAATGCTGATCAACTTTACGGGAAGTAGCAGCACGCTTGATGGAAGATAGTTTTGGCTATGATGAGTGCCAGAAACAATAAGGAACGTTTTTCGCTTACATCAATCGCTCCTCCTCTCTAACCTTTTTACCTGGCGTCGCGAGGACACAAGGGTCAGGTCTTTAAATATCAGTATTGAAGTAAAAAATAAATAGCCCGTGGAAAAACTCTGCATCAAATGCGGCTACCAGCGAAAACCCGGCGACACCGCGCCTGAAACCGAATGTCCGCACTGCGGCGCGCCGGTTGACGCGACGTTAGACCGCGCATGTCGTATGGAGTAATATTAGAGTTCAGATCTTTGGAGCATCACCATGACACAGTTACTTGAGAAAGCGCTAAGCGAAGTCGCCAAGCTTCCCGCGCCCGAACAGGATGCGTTGGCGGCTATCCTGTTGGAGGAGCTTGCTTCGGAGCGCCGTTGGTCGGAGTCCTTTGCTAAGTCTCAGGATGTACTGGCTAAGCTTTCCGAGGAAGCGCTTGCCGAATACCTGGCCGGGCGCACTCAACCCCTTTAGAGCTGGTGCAGTCGCAAACCACTCAGAAATTCCGTCAACTTCTCGCGGCTGCTCCTGAAGCTGTTCAAGCAAAAGCCCGCGCTACCTATCGTCTCTGGGCAGACAATCCTGCGCACCCATCTCTCCGGTTCAAAAAGGTTCACAATACCCTTCCAATTTATTCGGTTCGTATAGACCTGAACTGGCGCGCGGTGGGTTTGCTGCGCGAAGGCACGGTTATATGGTTTTGGATCGGCCCTCACAGTGAATACGAAAAATTGCTTACACAATTCTAGGGCGCTGTCTAACCCATGCCCCTAGAAAAACGCTGCGTTAAATGCGGCTACCAGCGAAAACCCGGCGACACCGCGCCTGAATCCGAATGCCCGCACTGCGGGGCGATTTACGCCAAGGTTGAAGCGGCGCTTAGAGGAGAGCTGTCGCATTTTGCGCCCGAGGCCGAGCAAGAAGACGGTTTTTGGCAATCACTGCGCAAACAAATCGAAACCTGGTGCGAGGGCCGCATTTGGTATGGACGCGCGCTTTTGCTGCTATGGCTCGCCTGGATTGGCGTTGAGCATTTGCGCGACCCGCTTTATACGAGCCTGTTCGGCGGCTTGAATCTGGGCATACATGAAGCGGGGCATCTGGTGTTCCGTTTCGACGGCGAGTTCCTGGCGGTGGCCGGAGGAACAATTTTGCAGCTCGCCGCGCCGATTGGCGCCGCAGTTATATTCCTGCGCCAGCCGGATTATTTTGCGCTGTCAGTGTGCGGCGCGTGGCTCGCCACCAATTTCTATAATGTCGCAACTTACATGGCCGATGCCCACGCCATGGAATTGCCGCTGCTGTCGATTGGCGGCAGCGGCGACGTCATCCACGACTGGTATTACATGCTTTCGCATCTGCATCTGCTTGCATGGGACACCCGGTTTGCTTCGTTCACCCGCTTGATCGCGTTTCTGGCGATGTGGGGTTCAGTTGCCTTCGGCGCGTGGATGTTGTGGAAAATGGCGAAAAGCAAACCTCGCGAACCTGTAATAACGGATTGATGCGGTTTGAAGGCGCAGGCCGATTGGGCTAGAATGCACGCTTGATTAGGCGCGTAGCTCAGCTGGTTAGAGCATCACCTTGACATGGTGGGGGTCGTTGGTTCGAGTCCAATCGCGCCTACCAGCATTTAAATAAGTAAAGTGCGGCGCCGCCGCACTTTGTGTTTTGTGGATTCAATCCCATGCCTGTAGTGCGGTTGCCCGACGGTTCTGAGCGCAAGTTTGACAAGCCGGTGACGGTCGCGGATGTCGCGGCCGGCATCGGCGCGGGGCTTGCGCGCGCGGCGCTCGCGGGAAAAGTGAACGGCAAGCTGGTGGATACCTCGTTCGTGATCGAAGCGGACAGCGAGCTTTCAGTCGTCACCGACAAGGACCGGGAAGGACTGGAAATCATCCGCCATTCCACCGCGCACCTGCTGGCGCATGCAGTCAAGGAATTGTTTCCCGATGCGCAGGTCACCATCGGCCCGGTGATTGAGGACGGCTTTTATTACGATTTTTCCTATAAGCGCCCGTTTACTCCGGAAGACCTGCAAGCGATTGAAAAACGCATGACGGAAATCGTCAAGCGCGACATCCCGGTAAAACGCCAGGTCATGCCGCGCGACCAAGCGGTGGCGTTTTTCAAGAACATGGGCGAGCACTACAAGGCGGAAATCATCGCCGCCATTCCCGGAGGCGAGCAGATTTCGCTCTACGGGCAGGATAACTTCATTGATCTTTGCCGGGGGCCCCACGTGCCTTCCACAGGCAAGCTCAAGGTGTTCAAGCTGATGCGGGTGGC
>JBGQCF010000020.1:0-36508 GCA_041495205.1 Gammaproteobacteria bacterium | reverse complement strand
CGTGCGCCGTTCAGCATCAGGCATTCCAGAAGGCGCAGGCCATAAGGCATGCCGGAGGCGCCGGTGAAGGCGAGGGTGATGGTTTTCGCAGGATTCATGGTGGGGAAAGGGACGCTTTTACTTCCGCATTGTAGAGCAGCATGGGCCGCTACTCAAAACCAGCGTACTCGCAAAAGCGATACCGATAGGAATGGCGCGGGCGTTAGGGAATCTCTGATTAAGTCCCGCGCGGTTGCGACGACATCAGAGGTTCCTTAGCCAAGCTCGCGGTGCCTGACCAGCACCTGGTTCTGCGCACGGAAATGCTCGGCAAGCTTCTCCGCGAAATACACCGAGCGGTGACGCCCGCCGGTGCAGCCCAGGGCGATGGTCAGGTGATCGCGGTTGTCGCGGGCGTAGCCCGGCAGCCAGTTTTCTATGAAGCTCCGGATGTCGGCGAGCAGGCCAAGCACGCTTTTCTCATTTTGCAGAAACTCGATCACCGACTTGTCTTTGCCGGTCAGGTCGCGCAGCGCCGGATCGTAATGCGGGTTGGGCAGGCAGCGCACATCGAACACCATGTCGGCATCCAGCGGGATCCCGTTCTTGTAACCGAATGACTGGAACAACAAAGTCAGGCGCGAGCGGTCGATCTTCAGCAAATCCTTGATCCAGCCGCGCAACGCATTGGGGTTGAGATCGCTGGTATCGATGTGCTGTGCCAGATCGCCGATGTCGGCGAGCTTTTCGCGCTCCAGCCGGATGGATTCCGAAAGCGTGCGCGCGTCGTCGTTTAACGGGTGGCGACGGCGCGTTTCCGAGAAGCGCTTCATCAGCGTTTCGTTTTTCGCTTCGAGGAACAACAGGCTGACATCAATGCCTTGCCGCTTCAGTTCTGCGACATGCTGCGGCAGCTGGTTGAGCGTGTTGCCGCTGCGTACATCAATACTAACAGCAACCTTCGAGTAGCCCGAGTCTTGCAGGAAATGCGTGATATCCGGCAAAAGCTTCGCCGGCAGATTGTCCACGCAGTAAAACCCGCTGTCTTCGAGGACGTTGAGCGCGATGCTTTTGCCTGAACCGGAGAGACCGCTGATCAGAATAAGCTGCATATGGCTTGGTAAGCGCTCACCGCCGGAGTCAAAGCCCCCTTCACTGTTTGCCGCCCGTTTGCTTGTCCATCATTTGTTCGTGGCGCTGAATGAATTCCTTGGTGCTGTCTATGCCGCGCAACTGCAGGATATAGTTGCGCACCGCGGCTTCCACCAGCACCGCCAGGTTGCGCCCTTCCGCCACCGGAATGGTCACTTTGCGGATTTTTAAGCCAAGCACGTTCTCAGAACTCGCGCCCAGCGGCAGCCGCTCCAGTCCGGGAATGTGCGATCCCTTCGGCTTTTCCAGGTGCGCGATCAGTTTAAGGTTCATTTTCGGGCGCACCGCGGTTTCGCCGAAAATGGTGCGGATGTTTAATACGCCCAGCCCGCGCACCTCGAGAAAATCCCTAAGCAATGGCGGGGAGCGGCCTTCCAGCGTTTCCGGCGCAATGTGGTAGAGCTCGACGCTGTCATCGGCGACCAAGCCGTGCCCGCGGCTGATGAGTTCCAGCGCGAGTTCGCTTTTCCCTACCCCGCTTTCCCCGGTGAGCAACACGCCCATACCCAGCACATCGAGAAACACGCCGTGCAAGTTGATGGATTCCGCCAGCACTTTGGAGAGATACAGGCGCAGGATGTTCATCAATTGCAGACTGGACTGGGCAGAACGAATGAGCGGGATTTGTTTTTCTTCCGCGAGGGCCTGTAACGCCGGCGGCACTACGCCATTGCCGGCGATGATGAAGCAGAACGGTGGATTCGTGGAAAGGCTTTGCAAAGACTGCCGCAAGGAAGAAGGATCGAGTTTGCTCAAGTACTGGATTTCCGCGCCATCCAATACCTGCACCCAATTGGGATGGATGAAATTGAGATGGCCGACTACTCCTTTGGGCGAACTGTTGATGTCGTCGCTACTCAGGCTGCGGTTTGCCTCTCCGGCGATCCAGGAGAGCACGAGCCTGTCGCAGTTATCTTGAAACAGCTGGGCTGCGCTGACTTGGGGCATGGTTCTGCCATTTGCTGAGGAGTTGATAAACTTGTGATGCGTCCTGGCATGTTAGCAAGGTCTCACGCAGATTTCTGTCGCTGAAAATTTGAGCGAGCTCGCTTAAGATCTCCAGGTGCAGTTCAGTGGCGCGTTCCGGCACCAGCAACACGAAAATCAGGTTGACCGGCCCGCCGTCCGGGGCATCGAAGGGAATCGGCGCTTTGGTTCTGATCAGGGCACCGACCGCTTCCTTTAGCGATTTAATTTTGCCGTGCGGGAGAGCGACGCCCTGTCCCAGCCCGGTTGAGCCCAGCTTCTCGCGCGCGAACAGGCTGTCGAACACCTGGGCGCGCGCAATCCCCTGATTGTTTTCAAACAGCAGCCCCGCTTGCTCGAACACCCGCTTCTTGCTCCCTGCATCCAGGTCGAGAATAACATTGGAAGGGGGAAGCACTTTTGCTATCAGATTCATGTTCTGTGCTTTCGTGCTTTCGCGTGACGATCCGCTGTAATGGCTCGGGAAGAGTGCATGCGCAAAGCTTAGTCCCTGGGCTGGTACTTGAGCGCGCCGTTGTGGCGGTGGCCGGAGCCTTTTTCCTTGTGTTTGAGGATTTTCCGGTCGAGCTTGTCCACCAGCATATCAATCGCCGCGTACATATCGGCATCGTCGCACTCGACGAAGATGTCCCTGCCGCGCACGTGCACGTTGGCCTCGATTTTCTGTTGCAGTTTTTCCACCGAAAGAATCACGTTGACGTCAATCACATGGTCAAAGTGGCGTGTGATTCGGTTCAACTTGGAAGTGATGTAATCACGGATTGCCGGGGTGATTTCCAGGTGATGTCCGCTGAGATTGAGGTTCATCTGATCTCCTTAGAGGCTCTTATCACAGAGATTTACGCAGGCTGACGGGGGGTATCTGCAAAGCTTCACGGTACTTGGCGATGGTACGGCGGGCGACAACGATTCCTTGCTGCCCGAGGATTTCTGAAATCTGGCTGTCGGAAAGCGGTTTTCTCGGATTTTCCGCGGCTACCAGTTGCTTGATGAGCGCACGGATCGCGGTTGAGGAACAGGCACCCCCGGTTTCAGTGGTGACATGGCTGCCGAAGAAGTATTTCAGCTCGTAAACGCCGCGCGGCGTGAGCATGTATTTTTGTGTGGTCACGCGGGATACGGTGGATTCGTGCAGCTCAAGCGTCTCGGCGATCTCGCGCAGCACCAAGGGGCGCATCGCCACTTCGCCGTGCTCGAAGAAATGGCGCTGGCGGTCAACAATCGCCTGCGACACACGCAGGATAGTATCGAAGCGCTGCTGCACGTTTTTGATCAGCCATTTCGCTTCCTGCAGCTGGCTGGCGAGCTGCTGGAAGCTTGCGTCGCGATTGCGGTGCAAGATGTCCGCGTACATGCGGTTTACTCTCAACTTAGGCATGGCTTCCGCATTGAGGCTCGCCACCCATACGCCTTTGACTTTCTTGACCAGGACATCGGGCACGATATAACGCGTCTCAAGCGCTGCATAATCCGCGCCCGGACGGGGGTTGAGGCTGGTGATGAGATGCTGCACCTGGCGCAGCGTGGGATCATCGCAATGCAGAAGTTTTTTGAGCTTGCCGAAATCGCGCGCAGCAAGGCTGTCCAGATGTTGCGTGACGATGGTGAGCGCTTCCGCCCGATACGGAGTATCTTCGGGCAGCGCTTTCAGTTGCAGCGCGAGGCACTCGCCCAGATTGCGCGCGCCCACGCCCGCCGGCTCCAGTTTTTGCAGATGCTTCAGCGCGGTTTGCAGTTCTTCCGGGCTTACGCTGAGTTCTTCGGGCAGCAGCGCGGCGAGTTCCTCCAGTGGTTGTGTCAGGCAGCCGTCTTCATCGAGTGCGTCAATCAAAAGCGACACCAGTCTTTTGTCGCGCTCCGCGAACTTGGTGAGATTGAGCTGCCAATTGAGATGCTCGCGCAAAGTGGGCGCAACCGCGGCAAGCTGCGGATATTCGCTTTCCTCAGACTCATCGCGCGCGCTGTAGAAACCCGCCTCTTCGGACCAGGCGCCATCCACCATGTCAGCGACGCTGGGCGCAGCTTCGGGAGGGGTTTCTTTGGACGGCTCGCTTGCAGTCGATCCATCATGGGGAATGGTGTTGATGCTGCCTGAAGATAGCGGCGCCGCTTCTTCGCCCACCTCATCGTCGCGCTCGAGCAAAGGGTTTTCCTGGAGGAAGCGTTCCAGTTCCTGGTTAAGCTCCAAGGTTGAGAGTTGCAAAAGACGGATGGATTGTTGCAGTTGCGGCGTCAGCGTCAGATGCTGCGACAGCTTGAGCTGTAGGGTGTGCTTCATTCTCTTGAGGTTTCGGGTTTTTTATTGCGGGCTGTGTTTCAAGGGCGGTGCCATAGCCTGCAACCGCTTGTTTACAGCCTGAAATGTTCGCCCAAATACACTTTTCTCACGCTTTCATTATAAACGATTTCTTCGGGTTTGCCGTAGGCAAGCACCGAGCCGTCGTTGATAATGTAGGCGCGGTCGCAAATCCCCAGGGTTTCGCGTACGTTGTGGTCCGTGATCAGCACGCCGATGCCTTTTTCCTTCAGGAAGCCGATAATTTTCTGGATATCCAGCACTGCGATGGGATCAATTCCTGCGAAAGGCTCATCGAGCAGGATAAAGCGCGGATGCGAGGCCAGCGCCCGGGCGATTTCCACGCGCCGCCGCTCGCCGCCGGAGAGAGAGAGCGCGGGGTTGTTGCGAAGATGGCTGATGTGCAGGTCGTGCAGCAAATCGTCCAGCCGGTTCTGGAGTTCGTCGGGCTCTAAATTCTGTAATTCCAGCACGGCTTGAATATTTTCCGCCACAGTCATCCTGCGGAAAATGGAAGCTTCCTGCGGCAGATAACTCAAACCCAAACGAGCGCGGCGGTGGATCGGCATATGGCTCAAATTGCGTCCATCGAGCGTAATGCTGCCGCCGTCCAAAGGCACCAGACCCACCATCATGTAAAAACAGGTGGTCTTGCCGGCGCCGTTGGGGCCCAGCAAACCGATCACTTCGCCGTTACTTACTTCCAGCGAGACATCACGCACCACGGTGCGCGATTTATAGCGCTTTTTAAGTCCTTGTGCTTTAAGGTCACTCATATCCGGTAGCCAATGGTCAATGCATGGACGGTTTTCATTGCCGTCTTTAGCCGTTTGTTCCTAGGGTGGATTAGTAATAGTCGAAGACGGTTTCAACGTTGACGGAGAAGCCGGCGGAACGGTTTTGGCGCCTTTTTCCTTGGGCTGGATCACCGCGTGCACCCGGCCGCCGTTGGCGGGCTGCTTGCCGCTTAACGCCTGGTAAAATTCGGTGGCTGCATTGTAGGAAATATAATTGCCGCGCAATTCATCCTGGCCGCGTTTGATGTGGGCTTTGGTGAACAACTCCAGTTTCTCCGTTTTGCCGTCGTATTCGATGCGCTCAGCCTCGCCTTCGATGTACTCGTTAACGCCCTCCATTTTTTGGCGGAAAGTCGCGAGATTGCCATACGCGATACCGGAATTGAAGCCCTTTTCATCCTGACGCAGGATCATTTTGTTGGCGCGGATGACGATACTACCCTGGGTGAGCACCACGTTGCCTTCAAACACGCTCACCTTGTTGGTATCGTCCACGTTGACTTTGTCTGCATCGACGTTGACTGGTTTGCCGCGGTCGGCGCGCTCGGCCAGCGCGGGCGTACAAACCAGCAAGGCGCTCAGTGCCCATCGCAACAAGTGGCCGGCCTTACCTGGGGTTGTCATAATGTCCTTTGACTTTGGATAGCAATTTAAGCACCCGCGTATCGCTGTTGAATTCTAAGCCAACTGCGGTGACGATGCTATGCGGATCGGTCAGCGTCACCGGCTTGTCGGTTTTCGCCAGGTCCTGGTCCGGAATGACGTGCAGGAAACTGGTAAAGGCCTTGAGTTCCGTATATTGGTCGCGCGCTTCGCGCACCACTTTGACATCACCTGTGAAATAGGCATCGTCGCCCCCGCTCGAGAGCAGCGCGTGGTTTGAGGTAATGTTGACTTCCGGTTTGCCGCCTTCGATATGGCGGAACACCGGGCTTTCCAGGTGGCTGCTGTCGTCATCCGGATAATGCACCATTTTCTTTGCGGTGAGGATGTAGCGCGGAGTTCCATCCTTGCTCATGCGGGTGGTGGTAAAATTTTCCACGATGTAATCGGGGTCGTGGCGGCTGCTGCCATCACGCTTCGGGGCAAGGGGCTGCACTTTGCTGTCGAGCCACCAGGTCAACGCCGCGAGCAGCAGCAACATCAGCAACGGCGCCCAGATGAGCAGGCGGCTGTTCATTCCAGATAGCGCGACATTTGCGGCTGAAAAGTCCCTTGCGCCTGCATGATGAGCTCGCAGATCTCGCGCACCGCACCGCGTCCCCCGGGAAGCCGCGTGACATAATGCGCGTGCTGCTTCACCAGCGCCGGGGAATCGGGCACGCATATGGCAAGACCGCAGCGACGCATCACCGGCAGGTCCACTACGTCATCGCCGACAAAAGCCGTAGCTTCGGCGACAAGCCCGAATTTCGCGAGCAGGGAGAAGTAAACCTCAAGCTTGTCTTCAACGCCCTGATAGAGAAGGCCGATGCCGAGATTTTGCGCGCGCATTTCCACGCAGCGCGAAGTCCTGCCGCTGACGATGACAAGCTCCACCCCGCTTTGTTTGAGCATGCGCATGCCATGACCATCGAGCGTGTTGAAGGCCTTGTACTCTTCACCGCTGTCCGAGATATACAGGCTGCCGTCGGTAAGCACGCCGTCCACGTCGAAAATCGCGAGGCGGATGCGTTTGGCTTTTTCAAATATTTGCTGCATGCGGCTGCCGCTCGGGTTTCATAATTCTAATTCAGGCTTACGGGTTCGGGCCGGGAATTTGGAATTTATATGACTTTGGCGCGGAACAGGTCGTGCATATTGAGCGCGCCGTTCAAGCGCTGTTCCGCGTCCACCACCAACAGCTGGTTTATCTTGTGCTCTTCCATCATTTGTACCGCTTCCACGGCCAGACGGTCGGCGCTGATGGTGCGCGGGCCGCGCTTCATGACTTGCGCCACCATGGCCGCGCGCAAATCGGTGATTTTGTCCAGAGCGCGGCGCAAATCGCCGTCGGTAAAAATGCCGACCACCTGTTGCCGTGCATTGACTATCGCAGTCATGCCCATGCCTTTTTTCGATATTTCCAGAATAGCCTGCGACAGCGAGGCACTTTCAGGCACGACCGGCAAGGCCGCTCCGGTGCGCATCACATCGCGCACGCGGGTTAGCAGTTTTCTACCAAGCATCCCCGCGGGGTGCGAGCGTGCAAAATCCTCGGCGCCGAACCCCCGGGCATCGAGGAGCGCCACCGCCAACGCATCGCCCAACGCCAAGGCGGCGGTTGTGCTGGCGGTAGGCGCAAGCCCCAGCGGGCAGGCCTCCTCGGCCACAGCGGCGTCGAGGTGTACGTCGGCTTCGACCGCGAGCGTAGATTTGGAATTGCCGGTAACAGAAATAAGTTTCGCGCCCTGACGCTTGATGAGCGGCACGATGGTAAGAAGCTCGGCGCTTTCTCCGGAATTGGACAGCGCGATCATCACGTCGTCGCGGGTGATCATTCCCAGGTCGCCGTGACTCGCTTCCGCGGGATGCACGAAAAATGCGGGTGTACCCGTGCTTGCCAAGGTAGATGCGATTTTGCGCGCGATGTGGCCGGATTTGCCGATCCCGCTGACCACCACCCGTCCACGGCATTGCAGAATCAGCTCCACGGCGCGCGCAAAATGGTGATCCAGCCGCTCGATCAAAGCAGTAATGCCGCGTGCTTCGATTTCCAGCACTTGCCGCGCCAGAGTGAGCGCTTGCGGCAGCGCAGGCTTGGCGGGATTTTTCATAGTGCTCATCGCCGCAAGTATAGCAGAAGGCGCCCCGGACTCGGACTCGCGCAGCGTGGAGCGGGAAGGGGCGCAAAGCTGCCGCAAGTAACACCGTAAAACGGGGCGCTCATGCTGCCGCTCCCGCACCCCAAGCTTCGCTGACCGTGTCGCGGCAGCCCCGGACTCGGACTCGCGCAGCGTGGAGCGTGTGCTCGCAGGTATGTTTTGAATAAATCCCTTCTGAGCCGCCAAGCGACGAAGTCAAATAGGGAGATCTTGAGCGAGCACTGTCTGAGCGCGCAGCGCGAGTTGCGCAGCGCCCGATTTGACCGAGGAGCGCAGGGTACCGCGTAGCGGCGGCGAGGCAGGGTGCCCTTTTCTTTGGTTTCTTTCTTTTGGGCAAGCAAAAGAAAGAAACTTGCTGCCGGGCAACCCCCGGCGAACTTCATTTCCCCCTCACCCCAGCCCTCTCCCGCAAGGGGAGAGGGGATAATTTTTGAGCGCCGCTCCCGCACTCAGTCTGCGGCTACCCTGTAACTCAGCTTTGCATTTGATCCACGTTACGGCATCATTGGTTCGGTCAATATGGAAAGCCTGCGATGCACACTACGCTGCAACTGGTGTTGATTCTGCTTGCCGCTGCAGTTCTGGTGGTGGTGCTGTTCCGGCAGCTTAAGCTGCCGCCGCTGCTCGGTTATTTGCTGGTGGGCATCGTCATCGGGCCGCATGCGCTCTCCTGGATACACGACGCGCAAGAGACGCGCTACCTTGCGGAATTCGGCGTGGTGTTCCTGATGTTCAGCATCGGCCTGGAATTCAGCCTGCCGAAGCTCGTCACCATGCGCCGCATCGTGTTCGGCCTGGGCGCCGCGCAAGTGGTGTTCACCTTGCTGATTGTCTTGCTCAGCAGCCTCGCGCTGGGTTTGAAATGGCAAGCGGGCCTCGCGCTCGGCGGGGCGCTTGCCATGTCTTCTACCGCCATCGTCAGCAAAATGCTGGCGGAACGCCTCGAGCTTACCACGCAACACGGAAGGCAAATCATCGGCGTGTTGTTGTTTCAGGATTTGGCGGTGGTGCCGCTCCTCATCATTGTGCCGGCATTGGCGGAAGGAAGCGGCATGGCTTACGCGCTGGGTATTGCCGCGCTGAAAGCCGTGGTGGCGCTGACCGTGCTGCTGTTTTTTGGGCAGCGGTTGATGCGTGCGTGGTTTCATCTGGTGGCAAGGCAAAAATCATCCGAGCTGTTCGTGCTCAACGTGCTGCTGATTACCCTCGGCCTGGCTTTTCTCACCGACATGGCGGGCTTGTCGCTGGCACTGGGCGCCTTTCTTGCAGGCATGCTGATTTCGGAAACCGAATACCGCTATCAGGTGGAGGCCGACATCAAGCCGTTTCGCGACTTGCTGCTGGGGCTGTTCTTCGTCACCATCGGCATGTTGCTTGATATCAGGATTGTGCTGGAGAACTGGCTTGCGGTGGGCGGCTTGCTCACGGCGCTGGTGCTGCTGAAGGTTCTTCTGACCGCGGGCTTGAGCCGCATGTTCGGCAGCCAGCCGGGGATTGCACTGCGCACCGCATTGTGCTTAGCACAAGCCGGGGAATTTGGTTTCGTGTTGTTGTGGCAGGCGGCAGGCCTGCAACTGCTCGATCCTGCCGTCATGCAAGTGGTTCTCGCCGCCATGCTGCTTTCGATGCTCGCTGCGCCGTTCATCATCGAGAGAAGCGAACACCTGGTGCTGCATTTCAGCGGCGCGGAGTGGATGAACCGCGCTATGCAATTGCATAACATCGCGGTGCAAACCATGGCGGAGGAGCAGCACGTGATCATCTGCGGTTATGGGCGCAGCGGGCAGAATCTGGCGCGTTTCCTGGAGCAGGAAAATATCCCTTTTGTGGCGCTGGATCTCGACCCGCAACGGATAAAAGAAGCGGCAGCAGCGGGTGAGAACGTGGTCTATGGCGATGCCGGCAGGCACGAAGTGCTGATCGCTGCGGGCTTGATGCGCGCCAAAGCGCTGGTGGTGGCGGAATCCAATGTGCAGCTGGCGTTAAAAATCTTAAGGCATGTTAAAGAAGCGCGTCCCTATTTGCCGGTGCTGGTGCGTACTGTGGATGATGCCGATCTGGACCGGCTCAAACAGGCAGGCGCCACGGAAGTGGTGGCGGAGATCATGGAAGGAAGCCTGATGCTCGCTTCGCACGCGCTGATGCTGTTGGGCGTGCCGTTAAATCGTGTGCTGAAGCGCATTCGGGAAACCCGCGAGCGGCGTTACGACCTGTTTCGCGGATTTTTCCATGGTGTCACCGACGAGACTGCGCCTGGCAGCGAAAAGCTGCAGCCGCGATTGCAGTCGGTGGTAATTAGCCCGGGCGCGGCGGCGGCAGGCAAAACGCTCGGAGAAATCGGCCTGCCAAAATATTCTGTTGAAGTGACCGCGGTCAGGAAGGGTAATATCCGCGGACTTGCTCCTTCTTCGGACACGCGCCTTGAAGCGGGAGATGTGGTGGTGCTGCTGGGCACCGAGGACAACCTGGCAGCGGCGGAGATCAAGTTGATGCAGGGTGATTGATCGATCGATAAAAAAGCCCGCTTAATGCGGGCTTTTTAAATATCACTGCAATTCTTTTGCTACTAGAAGATACTGGTTCCAGCACAATCCACGCTGGTGGTCCCGGTCGTCTTCCAGGTATTTGGGTTTGCGTTTACGGCGCAGTTGGCGACGGTGGCCGTGCCTTGCGCGGCAAACATGAAGGCGCCACGGAAAGGATCGCCATCATCAACTTTTCTGTCCACCTCGGACAAAATTTCTACTGGAATCTGGTTTCCAGACTTGAGGTTATGCTTTTTAGGTTGTGTTGCATAGCCGGCCGCAGCGGGATCGCCATAGATACTGTCGTAATGCAGGTCGACGAAAGCACTGTACGGATTTGAGGGGGAAGTATTAACATTCGGCGTGCCTGCGGCATAAGTGTAGCTGCCATTAATAAAGCCCGATTTTGACAAATGTTCCCACACTGCATTTTGTTCATCAATGGTAGCCCCATCCGCAATGTTTTCTATGCGTCCATTGCCGTTTCCATCGGTGCATGCCGGTGTGCAGTTGATGGTGGTTGAAGCTCGGTTGTAGTCACCTGGCAGCGCACGGAATCGATCCTGGAAACCGAAAAAAGCCGCCTTGATGCCGTCCTGCTGGGAAATGAGGTTCCTCACCCTGGCGCTGGTAATCAGTTCCTGGCCTTTCAGCACGCCTCCCAAAAGCAGGCCGATGATCACCAGCACGATGGCGATTTCAATCAAGGTAAAGCCGCTTTGTCTGCGTAACATTGTTGTAGCCCCTGTAAGTTGAAGTGTTAAGCTATCTCCGCAAATATCATGCCCAGCTCTGGTGTCCTGCCGCAATTTCCTGGGCTTGCCCTCGCTGCCAGCCAATGCCGGCGCGGTGATCAGCCCCGTTTATTATGTACAATCAAAATTATCTAAACGGCCAAATATACCCCAAACACGAAGTATTATCCAGACGAGGAGTCAATTCTTCGGCGCCCATGACGATTTTTCCTCACCTTCAAGCCGTTGCAGCCGTTCTGTCAAAAAGTGGATTTCATGGGGATCGGTGACGACCCCGCTTACCAGGAGTCCGCCCAACAGAATCTTGGCGCTTTCCAGTTCGCCCATGTCTTCGAGGATGAAAATAGGCATCTGGCTTGCCCAATGCGGAACATCGGGGGCCGTGGCGTATTGCCTGATGGCTTGGGCATAGCGCAGCGCAAGCGGCAAATCGTTCAAACGGTGCTTGGCCATGATTGCCGCGTGCGCCAGCCACGGCCAACGCCGGTTGGGATCTTTAAAAAATTGTTGGTAAACGAATTCCAGCATTTTTCGCTGTTTTGGGGTATCCGGCACTTGGACGTAGATATGGGACGCCATCAACAGTGGATACTGGCCGACCGGGTCGAGTTCGAGGATGCGGACAAGCCAGGTTTCAACGCGGTCATAATCGAGATCGAGAAACGGAATGCTGATGCCCGGTTGATTATCGAACGCCTGCAGGTAAAGCGTCATAAGCTGTGACAAGGCGATTGGCTCACCCAGACTGAGCGCCTGAAGCGCTTTTTCATCCGGAGGAAAAACCAGCGCCTCAACGTACGCACCGGGACGCGGCCGGCTGGACTGCCACGCAAGCTGCAGGCAGAGGCTCGCTATCAAAATCCATACAACGGATTTGGGCACCGCGCTTACGGTACGTTGTTGCATGCTTACAAATTCTTGCGATAAAGGTCAAATAACGCCGCGCCCACCAGCAAGCCGGTATAAATCGCGCTTTGTGCAACGACAGGAAAAATCGCGCGCCACTCACCGTTTTGGTTGACCAGCCACGCGGTCTGGGTAAAAAGATTCAGGCTGGGCAGCAAAAACCACATGCTGTCCACCAGCAACACTGTTACCTGATGCGACAGGCTGCTCTGATCAAACAGCGTGGAGCCACTCATTAAGCGAATCGCGGTAATGGAGCGGGCGAGGATGTAAAATGCCAGGACAAAGCTTATGGCGGGCATGATCTGGGTGAAGGTGATGATGCAAAACATGCTTAATGCGGCAACGATCCACAACTCCAGCACCAGCGATGCGCCCCACAGCAACACTGCTGATGGCGGCGCAAGGAAGAAAACCGGCAGGCAAATAAGAGCGGCCATCAGCAAGGCAATCAGGGAGAACCCCAAAAACTTGCCGCAGGCATAGGCGGCGCGGGGCAAATCCAGGGACAGCAAAAGCTCAAGTCCTTTATCGTTGAATTCGCGTACCATGCTGCTGGTGATGTAAAGTCCGAGGATGAAAACCGCGGCAAGCCGCAAGCTGGCGGCGAGAAAAGCGGTTTGCTGGCGCGCGGTTTCGGTAATCGCGATTTGCTTGACGAACAGGCTGCCTAGAACCGCCAGCAGCACAGTTGCCAGCACCAGCCAAGGCAGGCGGGTGCGCAGCGCCTCAAGCAAGGTGAAGCGGGTAATAGTTAAGACTTGGTAGCGTGCAGAACCCATGTGACGGTAGCATAAAGCCAAGGGGTGAAGTATAAACTCAAATGAAGCGGAATAAATTTGTAAATCGTGAAAGCGCAAGCTACTGTAACAATTTTCATGCAGGGCCATAGCCTATGCCCCATACCGGAATAGTCAGCCTGAGCCAGAACTTTGTCGCTTCCCGTCAGCAATGGTTTCTTGGCCTGATGCTGCTGGCGCTGCACGCAGTGCTGGTATTCGAGATTGATAGTTGGCTTGCGCGCGGGTTTGTGCTGTCGCATTTCGGACTGTTTCTGCTTTGGCAGCCGATATGGAGCGGCGAACGAAATTTGGATATCCGGCATGCCGCGCTGGTAATCGTTGCCGGAGTGTTGTTTACCGTCTGGAACAGCTGGTGGCTGATGGCGGTATGGATCTCCGTGTTGCTTGCGCTAATTGGCGGCAATGTGCCCGGCAAGCGCCAGCGCGGGCAGCGCGCCATATCGCTGCTGGCCGCGACCTACCTGCTCGCCGTGCTCTTGATGTGGGTGGTGCCGCATCTTTTTGCTGATCTCAAGTTTCCCGACGCAATGTTGCTGCTGGCCCGCTACGGACTGCCGCTGCCGGTTGTGGCGATATTTTTTATCAAGACGGAAACCGAACCTGAGTCGGGGCAGCGCGTAGTGGATTTGTTTTACAGCCTCTTGCTATTCCTGCTTACTGCCGCGCTGGTGCTGGGCGCATTCGTGGTGAAGCAGGTGAACCAGAGTGGCTACGCGCTGGCTCTTGCGCAAACCCTGGGATTGATAGCAATTATGTTGTTCGCATTAAGCTGGCTGTGGGACCCGCGTTCCGGATTCGACGGAGTGGGCCAGCTGGTGTCGCGCTATCTGCTCTCGGTTGGCCTGCCGTTCGAGCGATGGATGCACAGCCTTGCCAATCTTGCCGACCGTGAAGCCAATCCGGAAAAGTTCCTGATCATGGCGGTACACGAAATCTCCTCGCTTCCCTGGGTCGCGGGAGTAAGCTGGTGGGTGGCGGGCAGTGAACGGAAAGTGGGCAGCGTTTCCAAGTTTCCCGCCGAGTTTTCTTATGATGATCTCAACATGGTTTTGTACAGCAAGTGGGAGTTGAGCCCCGCGCTGCTGCTCCATGTCAAGTTGCTGATCCGCTTGCTGGCGGAATTTTATACCGCCAAGCAGCGGGAAAAGCAGGAGCGGCAAAACGCCTATACCCAGGCGGTATATGAGACCGGCGCCAGATTGACCCATGACGTGAAAAATCTCCTGCAGTCTCTGAAATCGCTGTGCGTTGCTGCCGAAACCAGCGATGCAAATGACGCCGAAGCGCTGCGCGCCCTGATCCAGCGCCAGCTGCCGCAAATCGCGCAGCGTCTGCAATGGACAATGGATAAATTGCAAATACCGCAGACGACGGAAACCCGCGAGGTTCCGGCGCCAGACTGGTGGAGCAACCTCAAGCAGCGCTATGTCGGCGAGCCGGTTGAATTTAAGGAAATGGAAATTGCCGCAAGCGCGCTGGTTCCGGTTGAGCTGTTCGACAGCATCGCGGACAATCTGCTGCAAAATGCTTTGCAAAAAAGCAAGCTTGAGCCCGGCTTGCGCATCAGCGCAAGTTTTTCATGTGCTTTGAAACCCAAGCTGAGTATTTGTGATGAGGGCGTACCGCTCAGCGAAACAGTCGCCAGGCAGCTATTCAAAGGCCCTGTGCCCTCGCAAACGGGACTGGGGATAGGCTTATACCAGGCGTGGCGCCAAGCGGATGAGCAAGGCTACCGTCTGCGATTGGTGAGCAATCAAATCGGCAAAGTGTGCTTCGAGCTGGCGCCGGCGAAATAAGCGATTTAGTTAAGGCAGCTTGCCGGCCGCGACCATTCGGTTGAGCAGGATATTCGGCGTGATCCAGACGACAATGTCATCAAATGCCCCGCCGGTTGCCGCGGGATTATCAGTATAAGTGCGGCTGACAAACGTAGCGTTGGCATTGGTATTTTCAAGCTCATCCGGGCCGGCGGCTGTGGTAGGCAATTGAGTGCCCAAAGTCGTGTAAGCCCCATAGCCGTCCTTGCCGTGCGATACCACCACCGCCGGAATGTTGGTGGCAATGTTGCTTGAACCGTCGGTGATGGTGATGTCGCCCTGGGAGCATAGCGCGAAAGAAGATTGCGTCGCGGTCGTGCCGGCGGGGCAACTCGCTCCGAAGGTAGTGGAAATCGCATCCGCAAAGATGGCCGTTACGCGGTACGTATAGCGCCTTCCCCAGGCATCCGTTTCGTTGACCCCCAAAGTTGCCCAAGGCAACACTCCGTTTACCGCGCCGCCTGTGCACGTCGTTGTTTCCACCCCCGCATTAGGCAGACCGGTTGCGATGGTCGGGTCCGCCGGGCAGGGCAAGCGCCCATTTGCCAGCGCGAACCCGATCAGGGCCTCCTCGACGTCGTCGAGACTTTTTTGCGTAGCGCTGATGTTGCTTTGATCAACCTGCGTGCCCAGCGGAACCAGCAAACTGCTCAATAGCAGGGCGAGGATGAACATCACGACCGCCAGTTCGAGCAGGGTGAAACCGCTGGCGCGTTCAGGGAATTTTGAATAGGCGGTCACGATCGTAAGCGGTCGAGGAAGGGGTGACGTAGCTGTCGTTTGCATTGTCGTTGTTCTGGCCGTCTTCGAAATACGCGGTGGGCCACGCACCGCGCGGGCTTGCACCCGCTGCGCCCGGTGTCAAAAGCACGAGTTCAGTACCGGCCACGCCGTTCACACTGAGTGTAGCGGCCGTGCAGGTTGAGCAACCCGCATCGAGCCGGTTTTGCGCGGCGGTGTAATAGATCACGGCCGACCAGCCGCTGAGTGGACAACCGTTCGTGAGCCAGTTGGGCAATGTCGGCATAGGGGGACCCCAGTCTTCGGGGTCGGCGGAATTGCAGGGAAACCGGCCGCGGTTAAGCCCGGTATTGCTGTTACCGTCGCTGATGTCCGCCCACGGATAGACCCCGGCGCCGCCGTTATACCCCAGCGCCGCGGTCGCCGTCTTGTAGCTTTGCAGGATTGAAATCACCTCTCGCGCCACGCGCTGTTCAACTACCGGCATCAGGTCGGCATTGGTGATGACCAGCAGGCGGTCGTTAAAGGTGGCACTGGATGCGCCAGTCATGAAAATGGTGTCTCCGTTCGCATTCTCGCCTTCGAGATAGTTCGCGACGTTGTTCTCGTTCGCCGGGTCCCGCACCTGCGTGTCGAGCACTTCCCCCGGGGAAAATACAATCGCGACAACGTTGGTGGCGGGCGCCCCCCCCGTAACAGTTAGCTGACCCATGGTATCGCTGTTCAGCGGCGGCGCGGCGCCTGCATGAAAATCGTTTGACAACACATACCACAATCTTTCGCCGCCGCCATCGCGCAGATCCGGAAGTCCTAATGTCTTCCACGGTAATCTCCCAACGAGATTGACACAGTTGCTACCCGCGTAATCCGAAATGGGCGTGCTCGCTCCGTCGTTATCCACATCCGGGCAAGGCAGTTCGCCGGGGCGATTGGAATCCGCGGCCGCATACCCGATCAAAGCTGCTTTTGCCTGCGCCAGCGCTGCAGCGGTTTGCTTGTCATTTTTGATGTTCGGCGGAGCGGGTCTGGCAAGGCTGAATATCAGGCCCGCGCCGACAAACAAAAGCAGCGCGAGCAATAGGAACAGCCCTTGTCCGCTTTCCCTGGAAAATGCGTGTTGTCCGGCGCTGCGCCGCCGCATGGGAGCGCTGTCAATATTGAACTGTGGCGGGCTGCGATGGAGAGGGATTTGCGGATTGCTCATCGGTCTGTGGAGGCGGTTCTGAGGCAACCCCGTCGTCAGCTTTCCTGGCGGAAATTCTGGATTTTGGTTTTCCAGACGATGGTGCGGGGGTCGCGACCGCATTCGGTTGAGTGCTTTGCGCTGATGGAGTGGTTATTTTCTCGTTTAGCGGAGGTAGGGGCCGTCTCAGATAACTTTCTTGGATTTGTCCGCTTATCGCATCCAGGTCTTGCCCGACTTTCAAATCCACATTGCGGCTGGATGGCGGCAGCTGCAGGGTGACGCGGGCATCGCCTGAGCTGCGGCTGATGATTTTTATGCCGCTCGGCGCGTGCTTCTCATTGAGCGGCTGGTTATTGACCCAGACGGTGGATAAGCCGTCGCTGCGCTGGATCATGCCGTTGACACTGATGATTTCCGGAGTGGGTGTTTCTGCCTCGACGTCAATCTTGATATTCTGCTTCCTGGCGTTATCGAGGGTGGCGCGTTGTCCCGGGCTAAAAAACAGCCGCCCCAGTGGTTCTGCCGCGGAGCCGATAAGCGGCAGCATCAGCGTAATCAATGCCACCCATCTCATGGTTTGCTCCCCGTGGAGTCGACAGGAGTCAGGGTGATCCAGGTGAGACTGCATTCGGCCTGCAAGTTGGGCTGAAAACGGAGGATGGCGGGATTGTTACCGAGCCGGTCCAGTTTACAGTGGTCAAGATGGAAGAGCCCAACGTTTTTTGTAGAGAGGATGTTGAAGAAGCGTATCAAGTCTCCTTCGTGCAGCAGGCGGAAATTGAGTTTCATCAGCGACTGCTGTAGGGCTAAATTGCCGGCACTGTACTCAGCGGCGTGCGCATACGGCTGCTGTGCGCCGATCTGATACTCCACTCCGAACAGCTCTGCTTGCTGGTTCGCGACACGCAATCCGTCGAGCCAGTTGATGCGCGGCTCGGTGCCGATGAAGCCCTGCTTCTGCAAGCGCAGATAGTCATCCAGGTAACGGTTGATGATTTCCTTCTCATCACCGGATTTCTGGTAACGGATGCGTGCTTCGCGCAACTGGTTTTGCTGCTGCTGCAGTTGGTGGAACGAAGCGTCTGCTAAACCCTTGGTGTAAAATATCAGCGCGCCACTCGCTAGCAAGACCATAAGCAGCACGGCAAGCGGCATGCGAAGCGCGCGCAGGTCCGATGGCTTCATGGTTCCTGCCTCAATGAGAGCGCAACTTTGAAAGGGGCGCTGGAAGATTGCTCGCGGCTTTCGGTGGTATTCCCGCTCAAGGTGGTTCCCGGGTTGATGTTAAGCGGCAGCTGCATCACGGTTACTGTGGCGACATTCTTGTCCTGCCTGAGTTTTTCAGCGAAGCTGTTGATGCTGACCATCGCGGCGCGGTAATCGCCCTTGAACGGTCTGATTTCCGCCTCAACCACGCCGGTTTGCCTTATTACGCCGACCCCTTGCAAGGACTGCCTCGCCAGCTCGGCTTCTTTTCCCTCTTTTCCGTATTTCCAGGTCATGCTTTTCAGCATTACATTGGGACTTGCTTCCAGCGCACCGCTGATTACGCGCATCATAAGTTCGGGTGTGCGCCCTCTCTGCCTGATTTTTACCGCGATCTCAACGGCGTTTCCTAAATTTTCCGCTGAAGTCGGCGCCGCCGGAAATTGTTTAGTGACTTCCAGATACAACGCTTGCTGCTGTTCGGTCTGCCGCGCGGTTACTAATACTTGCGCCTTGTAATCATATTGCTGATACAGATTGTTTCCGCACCACAAAGCAGCCAGCAATGCCGCTGCTGCACTGGCCGTGTAAATATTGCGGCGTGTCTGATAGAGCCAGAAGTTCCGGGTTTTGTCGGCTGGCGCGAGGTTGATCGGCGGCTGCTGCGCCCCCAGCATGTGCAAATACACCACGTCGGGAGACAGTCGCAGCAACTCCGGATCCAGTCCCAGTTTGGCCACGATATCGCTGCGGCCAAAATGCTGGCACAGTACGTTGGATTGCTTTTTGACCAGCTCTCTGCTGAGCCCAACCAGTGTTTCACTCTGATCAAGGATGGCAACGAGCAGCGGTTCTTCCAGGGTCATGATCTTGACCGCCGCGAGGTAGAGCCGGGTGTTGCCGATTTCCTCGGCATATTCGGCCATGCGCGATTCGTCCTGGATATTTTCCAGCGGCGTAAGGCGGCTGATGCGCAGTTTCTGTTCGTGGAAAAAGGTCTGGCGCAGCCCGGCGCTATTTTGTGTCACCAGCAGCAGGCTGCTGAAATTGCCCAGGCCGAATGTTTTGAGAAGATTATGGCTGGCCATCGGCAGCAAGTAGACCCCCGCCAAGGGTGCGTGCTGCGCCTCGATGACATTGAGCCATCCGGCAATCAAGTCCGGGTTGGTCAACGCTGCGAACAGATAGCGGTCATCGCGCCGCTTGTCAGTCCCCCGTCCTTGCAGCCAGGCTCTGCAGTAGGGGTTGTTGCGATATAGCTGCCGGAGCTTGCGGGAGACCATTTCCCTGCGGTCACGGCCAAAACTATGCGGCAGGTTTTCAAAGCGGTAATCCTCTTCAACCACATCCACCATGATGTAGACCGGTATTCCCGGGCTGCTCTGCAGGAATCCATTAAAGCCGGACCAGCCGTTTTCATCGTTGGCAAATACCTGGACCGCATCCAGCTTGCCACCATCCCAGCGGCCGGCGGTGGCAAGGGTGGCGGAAACGCACAGGAAAAGTTTGTCGGCCATAAGGTTGATTAAAGCTTAAGCTTACCAAGGATATCGTACACCGGAAGCAGCGTCGCCACCATGATGGATAACAAAATTGATGCCAGGATGACGGTGGTGAGCGGCCCCAGCAGCTTCAGTCCTTTATCCACGGCTTCCTTGACATCGCGGTTGTAAAAATAGCTGATATTGAGCAAGGCGGTATCCAGCGAACCGGTGGTCTCACCGAGGCGCAGCATGCGCAGCACCAGCGGCGGGAACATACCCAGGCTGCGGAACGCTTCGGTAAGACTTTCGCCCGAGCCGATTTGCTGCCCGGCGCGCTGCAGGCCGTCGAGAATCACGCGGTTGGCGACGATTCCTTCGCTGGTCTTGATGGCATCCAGAATGGTAATGCCGGACTGGTACATCAGTGCGAAGAAGTTGGCAAAACGCGCCAAGATGATTTTTTGCAGAATCTCGCCGGTGATAGGAAAGTGCAACTTAAGATTGTCCCACCAATAACGGGCTTTCTGGCTTTGCCGCACCGCCATGCTAAAGGTAATGCCCGCCGCAACCGGCACGCCAAGCAGCAACGGCCAATAGTGAACGATCGAGTCGGACAGGAAGATCAGCACGCGGGTTTGCAGCGGCAGTGCCAGTCCCATGCTTTTCAACAGGGAAACCACTTGCGGCACAAGCCCCACCAGCAGCACGACTACCACCCCAATAATGATGAATAGCACGAGGATGGGATAGAGCATCAAGCGCTGCGTCTGGGTGATCAGTTCATCCTGCCATTTCAGCGTCGTCGCAAGATTTTCGAACACTTCGGTAAGCTTGCCAGCCTGTTCTCCCGCTCTCACCAGGCTTACGAACACATGATCGAATACCGCAAGGTGCATCGCCAATGCTTGCGACATAAGTTTACCGCCTTCCATGTCCTCGAGTAACGAAGTGACGATTTCCTTGAAGCGCGGATTCTCGATACTATCGCGCAGATCGCGCAGGCCATCCAAAAGCGGGATGCCGGCGCGCGTTATCTGTTCCATGTCGAGGCAGAAGGTGATGAGGTCGCGGCGCGTGATGGTGCTGCGCCCCAGCGCGAGCGTATTCGTGTTGATCTGGCGGAACGTGATGAGGTCGAGCCCCATGCGCTTTAGCCGCAGTTCGAGATCGACGTCGTTGATCGCGTTGAGGCTGCCGCGTGCCGGCCGGCCTGCTTTATCTACCGCTTTGTACTGGAACGTGGACATGATGGGTTTGTCGCATTTGCCTTGGCCTTGACGGCTGCTAAGTCAAGCGTCCGATGAGGTCCACCTCGCGAGACACCTCGGCTAGGCTGGTCAAGCCTTCGAGCACGCGCTGAATGCCGTCTTCGGCAAGCGTGGTGAATTTTTTTTGCAGCGCGGCGGTTCTGAGTTCCCTGGCGGTAGCGCGGCGCGCCACCAGCTCATCCAGATCGCCGTCCATTTGCAAAATTTCCAGGAGTGCCATGCGTCCTTTATAACCTTTGGAGTGACAATACTTGCAGCCCACCGGTTTATAGATCTTGACCTTGGAATCCGGCGGCAGCCGCAGCAGTTGTACTTCTTCCTGGCTCGGGGAATAAGCCTGTTTGCAGCGTGAGCAAAGCAGCCGCACTAGGCGTTGCGCGAGCACACCGATGATGTTGCCGGCGATGATGTCTGGAGGGATGCCGATGTCTATAAGGCGCGGGAATGCCCCCAGCGCCGAGTTGGTGTGCAGGGTGGTGAACACCTGGTGGCCGGTCATGGCTGCGCGGAAGGCCATTTCCGCGGTTTCCCGATCGCGCACTTCGCCGACCAGGATAATGTCCGGGTCCTGGCGCATGATGGAGCGAATGCCGTTGGCGAAGTCTATTTTCGCCGCCTCGCTGACCGAAGTCTGGCGCATCATAGTCACCGGGTATTCCACCGGGTCTTCCAGCGTCATGATGTTCACCGCTTCGTTATTGAGCTTGGATAGCAGCGTATACAGCATGGTGGTTTTGCCGCTGCCGGTAGGGCCGGTGAGAACCAATATTCCTTCCGGCCGCGCCAACATTTCTTCCAATATCGCCACCGTATGTTTTTGCAGGTTCATGCGCTCCAGGCTGATGATGGATTTTTCGCGGTCAAGCACGCGCAGCACGATGTTTTCGCCGTAAATGGTGGGCTGGGTGGAGACGCGGAAATCAATTGGCCGGCCGTTGAGATTGAGAGACAGGCGGCCGTCTTGTGGCGCGCGGGTTTCGGCAATGTTCATTCCGGATATCACCTTGAGCCGCACCGCAATTCCCGGCCAGTAAGTCTTGTGCAGGCTGCGCACCTGCTCCAGCACGCCGTCAACGCGGTAGCGAATGCGCAAAAAGGCATATTCCGGCTCAAAGTGAATATCCGAGGAGCCGCGCTTAACTGCGTCCACCAGCAGGGCGCCAACCAGCCGGACGATGGGCTGCGTATACTCGTCGCCTGCTGATTGCAGGCTCTGGTAATCGATCTCTCCGGTTTCGATTTCCTCCAGGATGCCGTCCACCGAAAGCTCGAAGCCGTAGAAGCGGTCTATGCTTTCTTCAAGCTGAGCCTCGCCGGCAAGCATGGTCTTGATTTCGATCTGCGCGCCGAGGTTGGCGCGCAACTGGTCCAGCGCGACTAAGTTGAAAATTTCGCTCACCGCTACCATGAGAACCTTGCGTTCGGCATCGTAAGCAATGGGCAACATACGGTAGCGCCGGGCGAACTCCTGGGGAATCAGCTGGAGTGCTTCGGCGTCCGCCACTACTTGCGAAAGATCAATGCTCTCCTGGCCGATAGTGCGCGCCATCAGATCGCGGATCACCGCTTCGCTGACAAACCCCAGCTTCACCAGCTGGCGGCCGATGGGAATTTTTTCCTGTTTTTGCTGGGTTAGCCCTATGCGCAGCTGATCGAGGGTGATCAGGCCTTGCTGGATCAGCAGCTCGCCGAGACGCAGTTTTTTACGCTGCTCTGCCACGCTTACTCCAGTGAGGACAATTTGCTGATGCGATTTTGCGCCAGGCTTAATTCAAAATTGGAGTGGCCCTGGTGTTTGGCGAGCTGTAGCGCTTGCTGATAAAACTTCAGGGCAAGTTTGGGTTGATTAAGGTGTTCCAGGCCGACTGCAAGGTTGAAGGCATAATCTGCATGGTCCGGCTGCAAGTGGAACGCCCGGAAATAAGCAGCTTGCGCCGCTGGCCACTGCGACTGCTCGGCATACAGGTTGCCCAACGTGAAATACACGAACGCCGACGGCTCGCGTGCAAGCAATTGTTTGAGGCGTGTCTCGCTTGCCTGGGGATCGGCGCGTCCCACGATCCCGAGTAGGCCGGCCTGGGCGATGGCGTTTTTCGGGTCCGCGTTAAGAACCTTCAGATAATACTGGGCCGCTTTTTCCGGTTGTTTCTGCTGCTCGGCAATGGCGGCGAGTCCGAGCATCGCGTCGGCGTTGTGGGGCTCGGCGACCAGCATTTTTTGATATGACTCCTGCGCCGCGACAAGGCGGTTTTGCTGCATTGCCTGGTAAGCATCCGCCAGCATCGGCTCAACTGCCGCAGCGGGGTTGGCGCGAGTGATGCTGATGTTTTGTTGTGGAGCTACGCGCGCTGGCAGCTGCGGTGGCCGCTTCACGCGCTGCTCCGGCGCTGCTATGGGCGGCGTGGCGGGTTCTACCTGTGGCTCTGGTGCTTCAGAAAGGCCCGCCACCAGCGGTGGTCGCGGCTCGGGTGTCGCCTGCCGCGTCGGTGCAACGGCAATTGGCGCGGCGGCCGGCGGCCGGGCGGGAGTGACGAAGATACCTGGTTTGCTGATCGCCAGGTAAATATAGATTCCGCCGCCGATTAACAAAAGTGCGGCAACCATGCTGAGCAGCGCCGCCGGATGTCCGCGAATGTAAGCACCAATGCTGCTCGGAGCTTCGCCGGCACGCATCACAGCTGCAGCCAACGCCGGGCTCGGTGCGGCTTCGGGCTGAACTTTCCACGCAGCTGCTTCCGGCTCGGTCTGCAACGGCTGCAGGGCAAGTTCAGGAACGCTTGGCGGGGCAGCTTGCTCCTTGCTGTTCTCGCCGGAACTTTCGCGGCTTTGGGCAGCCTTTTGCAAGGCTTTCATCAACAGGCTCATTGATTGGCACCGGAGATATCAGGTTCGGGTAAAAAACGCCGGAAGAATTTCAACTCGTCGCTTTCCAGCGAGGCGTTGGTGATTACCGTCGGACGCAAGAAAATCATCAACTCGGTTTTACCCACGGTGTCGTGGCGGAAACTGAACACATCGCCGAATAACGGAATCTTTCCCAGGCCCGGTATCGCATCGCGTTTGCGGTCTTCATTGTCCTGCATGAGGCCTCCCAGTATCACCGTCTGTCCGCTGTTGACTTGCAGCACTGACTCCATTTCCCTGGTCTGGATTTGCGGCACCGGGTTGGAGATGGCCGAAGTGAAGGGTAGTCCCGCCACAGTTGTCGTCACTACGAGGCCGGGATTGGGGTCATTGACGAACTGTGTGATGCGGGAAATGGTCGGGCGCACGATCAGTGATACCGCGCCGTTTTCGTTGATTTGCGGAGTGACGCTCATTACAAGACCCACCGGCACGGTCTGTGCCGTGGTGTTGAACGTCTGCTGCGAGACTGCCCCCACGCCGCTGACGGTGGAGAGCACCGCCGGCACCGCTTGAACGGAAAAATAAACTACGTTGTCCACCACTTTCAGCAGCGCGGTCTGGTTGTTGAGCGCCATCAGTTTCGGGCTGGACAGCACGCGTGTTTTGCCAAACTGCTCAAGCAGCTTGATGGTGGTGGTAAGATTCGTGCTGCCGCCTACGGCATAGGCAATCGAGGTAAAGGGCGGCGTACCGAGAGTGCCGCCGATTAGAGTTTGCTTCACGCTGAAATTGCCGAGACGCGCGAAATCCACGCCCGCTTGGTACTCGTCGGTGAGCGAGACTTCAACGATGGTGGCCTCGATCAGCACTTGGCGCTGCGACGCTTCAACCACGCCGCTGATGTATTGTTGCACCAGCACGTGCTGTTTTTCAGTCGCCAGCACACTCACCGTCCCGGCAACCGGGTTAATCACGATATCGTCTTTCACGTCGCCGGGTAGCGCTGGCGAGCCGCCGCCGAAAGCGGTGGCAAAGAGTTTATCGGCAGAGGCTCCGGCGCGCGACACTGCTTCCGCCTGCTGCAGGCGTTCCTCGCGTGCCGCTTTGAGGCCTTCGGCGCGCGCCGCTTTGTCGTCCGCGCCTAAAGACTGGGCGCGGGTGGAACTCAAAATGCTGCGGAGGTTGTCTCTGAGCACCTCCCAGAAATTATTGTTGGAGACGCTGCTCACGCTGGTGCTGGATGTGTTGCCGGCGCCCGCCGCAGACTGGGGTGCGCCGCCTTGGCCGGTTCCGCTAGCGGAGATTTGTCCGGAAACACTGATGCTGGAAGTGGTGTTGCGCGCGAGGTTGACGTAGCCGACATTGTAAGTCTTGAAATAGGGGATATCGGGAGTCACCACCAAGGTATCGCCTTCCAGCTTGTAGCGCATGTTCACCTGCCGCGCGATGCGCTCCAAAATCGCGGGCAAGGTTTCATTTACCGCATTAAGCGTTACCAGTCCCTGGATTCCTGGATGAACGTCTATGTTCTGCTTGGTGTCGCGCGCCAGTGCAAACAGCAGTTCTCTGGCTGAGACCTCGTTCACAACCACGCTGTAAGTTTGCGGCTTTTCCACCGCTTTGGGCGGGGGCACGAAAGTAGTGGTTTTGACCGGAGCAGGAATCTCGCCTGCTTCAACCGCGGGTTCGGCGGCGCTGATATGGCCTTCCGATTGCCGGATGTGCGGATAATTAGCAGCGCAGCCGCTTAACAGCAAGGCTAAGGACAGGCAAGAAACGAACGGTTGTGTACTGGAGTGTTGCATTTTTACTCTTCCCTGAGAATGTCAAGCAACACAATAATCCCTACAAATCTTAATCCTAGCATGATTTTATTACAACTTTATCTAAGTATGCTTGGCAATGTAACAGAATAGCAAGCTTTATGCTCGCGCATTCAGGAGTTTATTCCGGGATTGCGCAATTCCCGAAAGCTGGGTGCTAGTTCTGAAACTGGCCTATTTTCAATAGTCTCAGGTGAAACGTTTCAGCGTATCTAGCGGGAAGTTGGCTCATTGCTTCGCGGGCTTCCCGCTGCGAAGGATACAGACCGTAAAACACCCTGAACCTCGCTTGGCCGCCTATCTTTACCGGAATTACGTAAATTTCTTCGAGGTTCATCAGATTCGCGGCACGGGTAAGAAAACGCTCGATGCGCGGCGGGCGCACCTCATCGGTGAGGAACAGCTGTATGCTGATATCGTCCGCCGAGGCTTGGGCAAACGCATTTTGCGCAGCTTCAATGCGTTGCTGCAGCACCGGATATTGTTCAAACGTGGTGGCGTCGTCTGCTTTGCGTTGCACCACCTTTTTGGGTCTGGCTTCGGCCGTTTTATTAGAGGATAACGTAACTACAGGGGACAGCCGCAACGGGAGGCCGAGCTCGCTGGTGTCGGTTTTCTGTGCGCTAACCTGCACAGTAGCTTCGGAAGATCCTGGTGCAGTTGCAGGTGGCTCTGCCGCCAGTGGTTCTGCTTGAGACGATTCTGCTCGGGGTGGTTCAGCTGCGTCCGGCCTGGGACCCTCAGACGCTACGGGTTTTACCGGTTCGCTTTGCGGAACCGGTGCGGCGCTGACAGCGGGCTGATTATAGGAAGGCATTTCGAGTGGCGGCCAAAGCGCGAGGTAGGTGCCGTACAACAATGCTCCGAGCGCGATCCCGAACACAAGCCATGCCAACCCGGAAACCGCCTTGCGGTGGCGCCCAAAGTCGTTGCTGAATTCACTGTCCCCGATTGCCGCCCTGATATGCTTCGGTTTGATGGTGTGCGTACTGTCTGCAAATGCCGCGAGCAGCGCCTTGTCGGCAAGCAGGTTCACACGGCGCGTAAGCCCCTTTGAGGCTTTGGTGATCATGTGCACCACGCTTGGGGAAAACAGGTCCGGGCCGCGGTATCCTGCGGCGCGCATGCGGAACATCATATACTCTTTAATTTGTTGGGCATCCAGCGGACTCAGCGAGAAGCTGTAAGTAATGCGTTCACGCAACTGGCGGATTTGCGGCAGGCGCAGGATTTCGTCGAGCTCCGGTTGGCCGAAAAGCACGATCTGTAAAAGCTTGTGGCTTCCGGTTTCCAGGTTGGAGAGCAGGCGTATTTCCTCGAGTGTGGCGAGCGGCATGCTCTGTGATTCCTCGACAAAAATCACTACCTGGCGCTTTTCCACATGCCGCTCCAGCAGATAGTCGTGCAGTTTCTGTATCACTTTGATGCGCGGCGTATCGCCGCCGATCGGCAACTGTAACTCAAAGGCGATGGCGTGCAGGATTTCGTCAGGGGAGACGCTGGGATTGGCGAGATAAACGGACTCGATTTGCTGTGGCAAACACGTCTGCAGCATGCGGCACAACATGGTCTTGCCGCTGCCCACCTCGCCGCTCACCTTGATTATGCCTTCGCCATGCGAGATGGCGTAGAGCAGCGCGTCGAGAATCGCGCCGCGGTTGCCCCCGGGAAAGAAGAACTCGGTGTTGGGGGTGATCTTAAATGGCGGTTGCGTCAGGCCGAAATGAGCGTAATACATGGCGATTAATCTTCCTTATCCTCCAGGTCGCCATATTGTTGCATACGGCTGTACAAGGTGGTTCGGCGCACCCCTAGCAGCTTCGCGGCTTGCGAGAGATTGCCGTGGGTGATGGAGAGCGCGGCCTCCACATAACTTTTTTCCCATTGTTGCAGCATCACGTCCAGGCTGAAATATTTTTGCGCCTGCAAATGCTTTCTCGCCGCGTCCAGCAGGGATTTGGTGTCCTGCGCCAGCGCCAGCTCAGGTGTTTTGGCATCCACGCTATCCATGTCCAGCTCGCCCTGCAATTGCGCGGTCCCGACGGTCTGTCCAGGGTATTTCGTTATGAGGCGGATCACGATATTGCGCAATTCCCTCACGTTGCCGGGAAAGTAATAATCCCGCCACAGGGCCTTCGATTTCTCATCCAGAGTAAATGGCGCAACCCGGCTCTGGCGTGAATAGAAATCGCGGTAATGATCAAGCAGCGTGAATTTGTCGTCGTCCAGTTCGCGCAACGGCGGCACGGTGATGCTGAATACGCTCAGGCGATGGTACAGGTCGGCACGAAAGCCGCCGGCCTTGATTTCTTGGCGCAGGTCACGGTTGGTGGCGGCAACGACGCGCGCGTTGCTGGTGCGGCTTGTAGTTTCGCCGACGCGCTGGTATTCGCCATTTTCCAGCACTCGCAAAAGCTTTGCTTGCAATTCCAGCGGCAATTCGCCGATTTCGTCGAGGAACAGCGTGCCGTCTTTCGCGTCTTCAAAATAGCCGGAATGCGGGGCGGTGGCGCCGGTAAAAGACCCTTTGCCATAACCGAACAGCGTCGGTTCCACCAGGTTCGGGGAAATAGCCGCGCAATTAAGTGCCAGATACGGCTTTTGCCTGCGGCTGCTCAGGCTATGCAAGGAGATGGCGACGAGTTCTTTGCCACTGCCGGACTCGCCTTCGATGAGCACCGGAAACGGCGCGTCGGCATATTGACCGATTTGATTGCGCAGTTTTTCAGTCACCGAACTTTTTCCGATGATTCCTCCGTCTGCAGGAGCCGCCACTTGTTCCACATCGCGGATTTGCAGCGCCTTAGCGAGCAGCGACTTGAGCTTTTCCGGTTCACAGGGCTTAGCGATAAATTCAATCGCGCCCAGGGTGCGCGCATGCCGCGCGTTGGCCTCGTCGTTCTGGCCGGACAGCACCACGATCTTGATGCCCGGCGCGTAAGTCAGCAGTTCGTTGATCAGGCGGAAACCCTCGTCGGGGCGGTGCGGGGTGGGCGGTAGCCCAAGGTCAACCAATGCAAGCTGCGGCGGTTTGTCGAGCTGACGCAGCAGGCTTTTTACCTGGTTGCGTGAATCCGCGGCATAGACGACATAATCCTTGCTCAACACGAAATTCAGCGTATCGGTGATGAGCGGGTCGTCGTCAACGATCAGCAAATCGGGTTTGGCTTGAGTTTCCACCGTTTTCTCTGCATCCATGCAAAACGACCGTGGTCATTTTGCCAGAGTCCTGGAGTCTCTAACATAGTAAAGCACCTTTGCGTTGCTGTCCCTAAAGATGCGGATGCAAGGCGCGAGGGCGCAGCGCTACTCCGTAGTAACGCTAGCCCGAGCAACACCGCAGACGCGCTTTTGGGCCGCAACCCGCAGGGACGGGGCGGCGCTCAAGGCATGCCGTTGTCGCTCGCCGCTGGTTTAGGAACCTCTGAACAAGTCCCGCGTGGCCACGACGGCGGCTTGGCGGGATGGGATGTAAGAAAGGCGACGACGCGAAGGGTCGCTCCCCTTCGCGAGGAGCCTGACACCGCAGACCACCCGCCAAGCCCCGTCCCGTGAGGGTTGCGGCGGAATCGGGCGCTCGCTTTGTCGCGCTCCTCGGCTTCGTAGTCCCGGTTACGACCTTCGTCGTGCTTCGCGCGATCATCCCGATTCCGCCAGCAACGCGGCTCACGAAGGACTTATTCAGAGGTTCCTTAGCCCCACTAATCGGCGCGGCTAGCTTCGCGGCCTGCACTTGATCCCGCCCCGTCGCAATAGGTGTATTACCATGTTAGAGACTCCTAAGTTCCCGTCATGGTCGCTGGCTCGCCGATGCAGGACAAGAATGCCTGTTCCAGGTTTGGCGCCGCGTGGCTGCGGCACAACTGCTGCGGCGTGCCTACAAACAGCAGGCGGCCGGCATGGATTACCGCCATGCGGTCGCAGATTTCCTCCACGTCGGCGAGCGTATGCGAAGTGAAAAACGCGGTGCGCGCTTGTTTGCGCAAATCCTTGAATTGCGCTTTCAGGCGCGCGCGCGCCTTGGGATCAAGGCCGCTGGTGGGCTCATCCAGCACATAGAGTTCCTTGCTGGCGAGAAAGCACGCCGCAAGCCCCAGCTTCTGCGTCATGCCCTTGGAATAGGCGCGCACCGGAAGCCTGAGCGCTGTCGAATCGAGATCAAACGCAGCAAGCATGCCCTCAACCTGGGAGGGCTCATATGACAAACCCTGCAGCTTCAACATGTATTGCAGGAAGTCCTTTCCCGTCAAGTAATGGGGGGGTATGAAGCGCTCGGGCAGGAAAGACAGGCGTTTGCGCGAGGCGGTCAGGCGGTGAGAAGTGCCGAATATCTCTATCGTGCCCGAATTGGTTTCGCAAAAATCCAGCAGGCATTTCAAGAGTGTGGTTTTTCCTGCGCCGTTGACCCCGACCAGAGCAAAAAACTCGCCGCTCTCGACGCTGAAGTCCACCTCTTTGAGTGCGGGGTATATTCCGAAATTTTTGCTGACATTAATAAATTGCAGGGCATGTATATGCATGGCCACCGGGGTCCATTCCGCCTGGTTTCGTCCCAATGATAACACGCTACGAGGAAGTGCCACCTATTGCCAACGCCGCAAATTTTGTCCGGTTTTTCTATTTGGCATAACTAGTTTAGAATCCAACATTCCGGAACTGCTTACAATTCATAATCGTGCCCACGGAACATCTTGTCGAAATAAACAACGTCAATTTTGCCTATGATCAGCATCCCATCCTGAAAGGGATGAATATGCTCATCGCCAAAGGGCAGGTGGTCTCCATCATGGGCGGCAGCGGTTGCGGCAAGACCACGCTCCTGCGGCTCATCGGCGGGCAGTTGCGGCCTGCGAACGGCGCGGTGAAGGTCGCGGGCGAGGTGATACACCAGCTCGACCACGACGGCCTGTACCGCATGCGCCGGCGCATGGGCATGCTGTTTCAGTTCGGCGCTTTGTTCACCGATTTGTCGGTGTTTGACAATGTCGCTTTTCCCTTGCGTGAGCACACGGATTTGCCGGAAGTGTTGATTCGCGATTTGGTGTTGATGAAGCTGAATGCCGTGGGCCTGCGTGGCGCGCGCGACCTCATGCCTGCCGCCATTTCCGGCGGTATGGCGCGGCGTGTGGCGCTGGCGCGCTCAATCGCGCTCGATCCCATGCTCATCATGTATGACGAGCCTTTCGCTGGCCTGGATCCGATTTCGCTCGGCGTGATCGCCAACCTGATACGCCGCCTGAACGACGCGCTCGGCGCCACTTCGATCGTGGTGACCCACGACGTGCAGGAAACACTTGCCATCGCGGACTATATCTACTTTATGTCGGAAGGGGTGGTGGCGGCGCAAGGCACACCCGACGAAATCCGCGCGTCCACGCTGCCGTTCGTACACCAGTTTGTGCATGCGGAAATGGACGGGCCGGTACCGTTCCATTATTCGGCCAATCCGTATGCCGACGACATCGGGCTCAGGGGCGGCAATGGTTAAGCTGGCCGCCGAAGGTTTCCGCGGACTGGGCGGCTGGGCGATGGACAGCGTCTGGAGCCTGGGCCATGCCAGCCTTTTTTTGTGGGCCACGCTTATCCGTTCCGGAACCAGCTTCCGACGCTTTAGGCTGGTCACCCGCGAAATTTATTTCGTCGGTGTCTATTCGCTGATTATCATTGTGGTGTCGGGGCTGTTCGTCGGTTTCGTGCTCGGGCTGCAGGGCTACAATACCCTGCAGAAATACGCGTCTGAGCAGGCGCTGGGCCTGCTGGTCGCGCTCTCTTTGGTGCGCGAGCTGGGGCCGGTAGTGACTGCGTTGTTGTTTGCCGGGCGCGCCGGCACCGCAATTACCGCCGAAATCGGCCTGATGAAAGCCACCGAGCAGCTCTCCGCGATGGAAATGATGGCGGTGGATCCGATCGCCCGCGTGGTAGCGCCGCGCTTCTGGGCGGGAGTAATCTCGATGCCGATGCTTGCCGCGATCTTCAGCATGGTCGGCGTGTTCGGCGGCTATTTCGTCGGCGTGGTGCTGATCGGCGTGGATGAAGGCGCGTTCTGGTCGCAAATGCAGGCAGGGGTGGATGTGTTCAAAGACGTGCTCAACGGCGCGATCAAAAGCGTGGTGTTCGGCTTCACGGTGACGTGGATCGCGCTGTTCGAGGGCTACGATAGCGTTCCCACCGCGGAGGGCGTGTCGCGTGCCACCACGCGCACCGTGGTCACCTCGTCGCTGGCGATACTCGCGCTCGATTTCGTATTGACGGCCTTGACGCTTGGAGGGTAGTGATGGAACGCAATAGTTACGGTGAAAGGCGACATGCACGACAAACGCTCGATTTGTGGGTAGGCGCATTCGTCTTTGCCGGAATCGTCGCCCTGATCATGCTGGCGTTCAAAGTCGGCAACCTTAGCAGCTTCAGCTTGTCTAGTAATAATTACGTGCTGTATGCCAATTTCGAGAACATCGGGGGCTTAAAAGTGCGTGCTCCGGTGAGAAGCGCCGGCGTGTTAGTCGGGCGCGTTGGCGAAATCCACTTTGACAACAAGGACTACGTGGCGAGAGTGACTTTAAGCATCGACAAACGTTATCAGTTTCCCAAGGACACTTTTGCCAGCATCCTCACTTCCGGTTTGCTCGGCGAGCAGTATGTGGGGCTGGATGCGGGAGGCGACAGCGAGTTTCTGCGTCCGGAAGAAACCATCAAGAAAACCCAGTCTGCGATAGTGCTGGAAAAGATGATTGGCCAGTTTTTGTTCAACAAGGCTGAAGGTGACAAGAAATGAAAATTATCCCCAAACTACTACTGGCGCTGACGGCGTTCGCAGGCGGCTTGACGCTGGCCGCGGACATCGTGCCTCCGGACGTGCTGGTGCGGGATGTCTCCAATGAAGTGCTGAAGATCATCAAAGAAGACCGAGATATCCAGGCCGGCGACCGCAAAAAAATGCTGGATCTGGTGGAAGTGAAAATCCTGCCGCATTTCAATTTCGCCCGCATCACCCAGCTCGCGGTAGGCAAGAACTGGCGCAGCGCCACGCCTGAGCAGAAACAGGCGCTGGTGAATGCATTCCGCACTCTGCTGGTGCGCACTTATTCCACTACGCTCAACTCCTACAGAAACCAGACCATTGAAGTGAAGCCCGCCGATACCAAGCCCGGAGACAACGATTTGGTGGTGAAACAGCAAATCAGCCAGCCCAACGGCCAGCCGATCATAATTGATTACAGCATGGAAAAAACGCCGCAAGGCTGGAAGGTTTACGACGTGGTCGTGGCCGGGGTCAGTTTGGTGACGAGTTACCGCAGTACCTTCAACAATGAAATCAACCGCTCGGGCATAGACGGCTTGATTAAAACATTGATGGACAAGAATCAAAGACTCGAAAGCGGCGAGGAAAAACCGGCCAACCTGCAGGTGCGGTCGGAAAAAAAATGATTGTTCGCGACGGCAGCCGGTTACGGGTGCAGGGCCCGGTCACCATGGGTAACGTGATGTCGGTGCTCGAGGCGGGCCTGCAGGAGTTCAACGCGGAACTTAAGCAAATCGATTTCAGTGGGCTGAAAGAGGTTGATTCCTCCGTCATCAGCATGGTCCTTGAATGGCTGCGCGTTTCCAAAAGCCGCAACTTGCAACTGTGCGTAGTCAATATGCCGGATAATATGAAAAGCCTTGCCTCGGTCTACGGTGTACTGGAATTAATACCCTTTTGTGGCGGGAGCTAAGAACCGAAGGAGTAGGGCTATCGGTAAACGAACAATCAGGTTTCTTGGTTTTCTCCCCGGTTTCACGCCTCACCGCGATACATGACTCCCGCAATTCAAATCAGAGAGGTACATAAAAGCTTCGGCGCGGTTCAAGCGCTGAAGAATGTAAGCCTGGAGATTGCGCAGGGCGAGTTCTTTGCGCTCCTGGGACCCAACGGCGCCGGCAAAACCACGCTCATCAATATCCTCGCCGGGTTGTCGCGCGCCGACCGCGGGAAGCTTGAGGTAATGGGTTTTGACGTTTCCACCCAATATCGCGAGGCGCGGCGTGCGCTCGGCGTGGTGCCGCAGGAACTGGTGTTCGATCCCTTTTTCACGGTTCGCGAGACGCTCACTATCCAATCCGGTTATTTTGGGATTAAAAACAATCGCGGCTGGATTGATGAGGTAATTCACCATCTGGACCTTGCTGACAAGGCCGATACCAACATGCGTGCTTTATCCGGGGGCATGAAGCGGCGCGTGCTGGTGGCGCAGGCGCTGGTGCACAAGCCGCCGGTCATCGTGCTCGACGAGCCGACTGCGGGAGTGGATGTGGAGCTGCGCCAGGGACTCTGGCAGTTCATCAGAAAACTCAATGCTGGCGGACACACCATTGTGCTTACCACGCATTATCTGGAAGAGGCGGAAGCACTGTGCAGCCGCATTGCCATGCTGAAGCAGGGAAAAATCGTCGCGCTCGACACCACCAAAAATCTTCTGGAAAGTTTTTCCGAACACCGAATCAAGTTGCGCCTGTCGCCGGATCACCTGCCCGCCGATTTGCAGTCTTTGCTCATGCAGCGCAGTGATTCAAGCTATACACTGGCTTTGCCAGATTATGCGGAACTGGAAAAAATCATGTCGCGGCTGCGCGAAGCGGGCATCGCGGCGCAGGAAATCGAGTTACTCCAGCCCGACCTAGAAGAAGTGTTTGTGAAAATAATGAGCAAGCACTGATGCGCGGATTCCCGACCCTGTTCTACAAAGAACTGCTGCGCTTCTGGAAAGTAGGTTTCCAGACCGTACTGGCGCCGATGGTGACCGCGCTGTTGTATCTGCTGATTTTTTCCCACGTTCTGGAAGAGCACGTGCAGGTTTATGAAGGTGTCAGCTATACCGCATTCCTGGTGCCAGGGCTGGTGATGATGACCGTGCTGCAAAATGGTTTTGCCAACAGCTCCTCCAGCCTGATTCAATCGAAGATCACCGGAAATATCATCTTTATCCTGCTGCCGCCGCTGTCGCACTGGGAGTTTTTCCTGGCCTACCTGCTGGCGGCGATTGTGCGCGGGTTGTTGGTGGGTTTGGGGGTGTTCGCGGTCACGCTGTGGTTTGTCGCAGTGCCGTTAACATACCCGTTGTGGGTGTTGCTGTTCGCGTTTCTGGGAAGCGGAATCCTCGGCGCCATGGGGATCATCGCCGGCATCTGGGCCGACAAGTTCGACCAGCTTGCTGCGTTCCAGAATTTCATCATCATTCCACTGACCTTCCTGAGCGGGGTGTTTTATTCGATACATTCACTGCCCCAATTTTGGCAGGTGGCGTCGCATTTCAATCCTTTTTTCTACATGATTGACGGCTTCCGTTACGGCTTCTTCGGGCTTTCCGATGTTGCGCCGGGCTTGAGCATCGCCGTTGTCGCTAGCTGTTTCTTAGTCTTATCATTGTTTACCTTGTGGTTGCTCAAAATCGGTTACAAGCTGCGCTATTAAACATCCTTATGGTTAAGCCCGAAGACGTCAAAAGTTACATTCAAGACAATCTGCCGTGCGAATTTGTCGAAGTGCGGGGCGATGGCCAGCATTTCGAAGCGGTCATTGTGAGCGCCGCTTTTCGCGGCAAGAGCCGGGTGCAGCAGCACCAGGTCGTATACCGCGCGTTAGGTGACAGGATGCGAGAGGAGATTCACGCGCTGTCAATGACGACTTATAGTCCGGAAGAATGGACAGGCTAATCATTCAAGGCGGCGCGCCGCTTTCAGGCGAGGTACGGATTTCCGGCGCCAAGAACGCCGCCCTGCCGATACTGTGCGCGAGCCTGCTGACCCGCGAGCCGCTGAAAATCGAGAACGTGCCGCACTTGCACGATGTTACCACCATGCTCAATCTGCTAGGGCAAATGGGCGTCGCAGTGTCGCTCCATGAGAAAATGGAGGTTGAGCTTACTGCGGAGCGTTTGAGCAATCCGGTTGCACCGTACGAGCTGGTGAAAACCATGCGTGCTTCCATCCTGGTGCTGGGACCGATGCTGGCGCGCGCCGGCGAGGCGCGGGTGAGTCTCCCTGGCGGTTGCGCGATCGGCGTGCGGCCGGTGGATTTGCACATCAAAGGCCTGCAGGCGATGGGCGCTGAAATCGTCATCGAGCACGGCTATATCCATGCGCGGGCGAAGCGCTTGAAGGGCGCGCGCATTTTCATGGATCTGGTATCGGTCACCGGCACCGAGAACTTGATGATGGCGGCGACTCTGGCGCAAGGCTCCACAGTGATTGAAAACGCGGCGCGTGAGCCGGAAGTGGTGGATCTGGCGAATTGCCTCAATGCCATGGGGGCGCGCATTCGCGGCGCGGGCAGCAACGTGATCACCATCGAAGGCGTGAGCAAGCTGCACGGCGCGGGTTATCGCATCATGTCCGACCGCATTGAAACCGGTACTTTTCTGATTGCGGCAGCGGCCACCGGCGGGCACATCCGCCTCAAGGATACCCGGTCGGATATTCTCGATGCGCTGCTGGAGAAGCTGCGCGAAACGGGCGCGCAGATCGAGACGGGAGAAGATTGGGTGGGCATCAAGATGAGCGGGGAACTCAAAGCGGTCAACGTGCGCACTGCGCCTTATCCGGGTTTCCCCACCGACATGCAGGCGCAGTTCATGGTGTTGAACAGCGTGGCGCACGGTGCTTCCACCGTCACCGAGACGATTTTTGAAAACCGTTTCATGCATGTCCAGGAGCTGCGGCGCATGGGAGCCAAGATCGAGGTCGAAGGCAATACCGCAATGGTGCAAGGCGTCGCGCAACTGGATGGCGCCAAAGTCATGGCCACCGATTTGCGCGCCTCGGCAAGCCTGGTGCTCGCGGGAATGGTCGCGCGCGGTGAAACCGTAGTGGACCGCGCATATCACCTTGACCGGGGCTATGAGTGTATAGAAGAGAAACTATCGCAGCTGGGTGCCCGCATCCGCCGCGCGCATTGATTTTCAAAGAAAACTTCTCCGCGCCGCCTGTTCTCTGCGGTAAAATGCGTTTTTTAGATAAAGAGCCTCTAACATAATGAAACGGATTTGCGTTGCTGGCCAAAAAGCGATGAATGCGCGACGCGAGGCGCAGCTCGATGCCGGGACATCGAGTAAGCCGAGCAACAAAGCAGGCGCGCTTTTTGGCCGCAACCCGCAGGG
>JBGQCF010000019.1:0-39381 GCA_041495205.1 Gammaproteobacteria bacterium | reverse complement strand
GTTCAGCGTGTGCAAGTGGCGAGCAACGCCGAAGCGGCGCGCCTTGCGGGCAAGGATAAGGGAAGTTGCGCGATTGCAGGAGAAATGGCGGCTGAACGCTACGGCCTGAACATCCTGGCCAAGAATATCGAAGACGAGCCGAACAACACCACGCGCTTCTGGATACTCGGCGTGCATGATGCCGCGCCTTCCGGAAAAGACAAGACCTCGCTGGTGATGTCCAGCAAAAATATTCCGGGAGCGGTGCACCAGTTGCTGACGCCGCTTGCGCGTTATGGCGTGAGCATGAGCAAGCTGGAGTCGCGCCCTTCGCGCACCGGGCTTTGGGAATACGTGTTCTTTGTCGACATCGAAGGGCACCAGCAGGAAGAAAATGTGGCCAAGGCGCTTGCCGAACTTGGCGAAAAAGCCGCTTTCATGAAAATCCTCGGCTCGTACCCCGCGGCGGTGCTTTGAGACCTGGTAAGGAGTGAAGAGTGAGGGGCAAGGGGTAAAAACCCGTTAACCACGTCGATTCTGAGTCTACCCCTTACTCCTCACCCCTTACTCCTAACATGCATCCATGAAAACCAAGTGGTGATAGTTAAGGTATCGGATAACTATGGATTTATGTGACCTTGCTCCCCCCTATATCCGCGCCATGGCGGCTTACCAGCCGGGGAAGCCGATTTCCGAACTCGAGCGCGAGCTGGGGCTGAAAGATATCGTCAAGCTCGCATCCAACGAAAACCCGCTGGGCGCCAGTCCCAAGGCGCTCGCTGCGATACGCGAGGCGTTATCTGAAATCGCACGCTACCCCGACGGCAATGGTTTCGCGCTGAAGCAAGCCCTGTCCGCCCGGCTCAAAGTCAAGTCTGAGCAGATTGTGCTGGGCAACGGCTCGAACGATGTGCTGGAACTCGCGGCGCGCGCATTTCTTTCACCTGGAACGCAAGCGGTTTACTCGCAACATGCGTTTGCCGTATATCGCTTGGCCACGCAGGCGTGCGGCGCGCAAGGAATCGAGGCGCCGGCAAAAAATTTCGGCCACGATACGGAGGTGATGCTGCAAGCGGTGACTGCGCAAACGCGCATCGTGTTCATCGCCAATCCGAACAATCCTACGGGCACGCTGCTCTCGGCCGCTGAGCTGTTGGTTTTTTTGCGACGCCTGCCCAAACAAGTGCTGGTGGTGCTGGACGAGGCGTATAACGAATATTTGCCTGATGAGCTGAAAACCCCGAGCGTGACCTGGCTTCAGGAATTTTCCAATCTGGTCGTAACGCGCACGTTCTCCAAAGCCTACGGACTGGCCGGCCTGCGCGTGGGCTATGCTCTGGCGCATGCTGGAGTGGCCGATTTGATGAACCGGGTGCGCCAGCCGTTCAATGTCAACAGCGCCTCGCAGGCGGCTGCAGTTGCGGCGCTCGATGACCATGAATTTGTCAAGCAAAGCTACCAGCTCAACCAGAATGGCATGAGGCAGATCACGCAAAGCTTTAAGCGCTTGGGAATCCGCTTTATTCCGTCCTATGGAAATTTTGTGTGTTTCCATGTGGGTGATGCAAGCGCCTTATATCAACGCCTGCTGCGGCGCGGGATAATCGTGCGTCCCATTGCCGATTACGGGATGCCTGAATGGTTGCGGGTGAGTATTGGCCTGCCCGAAGAAAACGAAAAATTTCTTAAGACCTTAGAAAACTTAATGCGCGAAGCGGCATGAAATGGCGAAATCCCTGTTAAACAAGCTGGTGATTTTTGGCGTCGGCCTAATCGGCGGCTCGTTTGCGCTGGCACTTAAACGTGCCGGGGCGGTGCGTCATGTCATCGGCTTTGGCCGTAGTGAGGCCAATCTGCGTCTAGCGCTGAAGCGCGGCGTGATTGATGAAATCGGCGCAAGTATTCCCGGTGCTTTGCGCGACGCGGACCTGGTGTTGCTCGCCGTGCCGGCGGGGCGGATGCAGGCCGTGATGAAGCGGATTGCGCCGCATCTCTCGGCGCATACGATAGTGACCGACGCAGGCAGCACCAAGCAGGATGTGGTGGCTTTTGCCCGGAGAAACTTTTCAAAGAACCTCAAAAACTTTGTTCCGGCGCACCCGATTGCGGGAGCAGAACTCAGCGGAGTGCGGGCGGCGACCGCGGATTTGTTCCAGAGCCGCAATCTGGTTATCACACCGCTCAGGGAGACCGATAAAAAAGCACTGAAGCGGGTCAAGGACGCGTGGCTTGTGTGCGGGGCAAAAATCAGCGAAATGACGCCGCGCCGGCACGACGAGGTGTTTGCCGCAGTAAGCCATTTACCGCATCTTCTCGCTTACGGACTGGTGAATGTCATTGCCGGCAAGCCCAATGCAAAAGAGCTTTTCAAATACGCCGCGGGCGGCTTTCGCGATTTCACGCGCATCGCCGGCAGTTCTCCCGAAATGTGGCGCGATATTGCACTTGCTAACCGCAAAATTCTGCTCAAGGTATTGGCGGACTACCAAAAACAATTAAAACAGGTGGCCACGCTGCTGCAAAAAGGCGACGGCAAGGCGCTGGAAAGAATCCTTACCCGCGCACGCAATGCACGGCAGAAGTGGCTAAGGAGCCTCTGATTAAGTCCTCCGCGAATTGCGTTGCTGGTAAAATGCGGATGAATGTGAGGCGCGCGACGAAGGTCGTAGCCCGGACTACGAAGCCGAGGAGCGCAACGATGCAGACACCGCATTTTGCCGCAACCCGAAGGGACGGGGCAATCCGGTCACATGGCTTTGTTGTTCGTCGCTGGTTTGGCCTCCACCAAACGGCGCTTCTCACGCCTCGCCCTGCACCCGGATTGCAACTCCGTCGCAACCGCGTGGGACTTAATCAGAGGCTCCTAAAGAAATAAGTATGCCGCTGAATTATCACGTCGAGGCCGGCGGCGCGCTTTCAGGCAAGATGCGTGTACCGGGCGACAAATCCATTTCTCACCGCGGCATCATGCTGGGCTCCATCGCCGAAGGCGTGACTGAAATCAGCGGATTTCTCGAAGCCGAAGATACGCTTGCCACCATGAATGCGTTGCGTGCCATGGGCGTGCGCATTGACGGGCCCGCACAGGGGAAAGTACTGGTGCACGGGGCAGGGTTGCGCGGTCTGAAAGCCCCGAAAAAAGTTCTGGATTGCGGCAACTCAGGTACTTCGATGCGCCTGCTGTGCGGCTTGCTGGCCGGCCAGTCCTTTGATTGCGAATTGACGGGGGACGACAGTTTGCGCCGACGGCCCATGCAGCGTGTAACGGCTCCTTTGCGGGAAATGGGGGCGGATATTGTCACCGCGCGCAACGGCATGCCGCCGCTCAAGCTGCGCGGCGTATCCGCATTGCGCGGGATCAATTACGCAATGCCCGTGGCGAGCGCACAGGTGAAATCCGCGCTGCTGCTCGCAGGTCTATATGCAAGCGGACGCACCTGTATCATCGAACCGGCGCCGACCCGCGATCACACCGAGCGCATGCTGCAGGGCTTCGGCTGTGTGGTGGAGCGCGACGGCAACAAAATTTGCGTGAGTGGCGGCAGGAAATTGAAAGCAACAAACATCGAAGTGCCGGCGGATATTTCATCAGCTGCGTTTTTCATGGTCGGGGCAAGCATCGCGCCGGGTTCCGATATCACGCTTACGCATGTCGGCGTCAATCCCACCCGCAGCGGAGTGATCGAGATTTTGCGCTTGATGGGAGCGGATATTACTTTACATAATCAGCGTAACATCGCGGGTGAAGAAGTGGCGGACGTGCGAGTGCGCCATTCCCCTCTTAAAGGCATCGCAATTCCTCGTGGATTGGTACCGCTGGCAATAGATGAATTCCCGGTATTGTTCGTTGCAGCGGCCAACGCCGAAGGGGAAACGGTGCTTACCGGCGCGGAAGAGCTGAGGGTGAAGGAAAGCGACCGCATCCAGGTGATGGCGGACGGGCTGCGCAAGCTGGGCGTTGCGGCGCAGCCTGCTCCTGATGGCATGCGTGTCCGGGGCGGGGCTTATTCAGGCGGAGCAGTCGAAAGCCATTCCGACCATCGCGTGGCCATGGCATTCGCAATTGCCGCTTTGCGCGCCGCAGGCCCTATCATCATCAGTGATTGCGCCAATGTGGCGACTTCTTTTCCCGGTTTCGTGCAACTTGCACTGACGGCGGGATTAAAAATTTCGGAAAACCTTGACCGCGGAGGACGCTGAAAACGCAGAGGAAAGCCAAGAAAATAGTTTTCCATTCCTTACCTCGGCGTCCTCTGCGGTGAAAAGATCTTTTATGAGAGAGCTTGGCAATATCCCGGTCATCGCCATAGATGGCCCTTCGGCCTCAGGCAAGGGCACCGTCGCGCAGCGGGTAGCGCGCGAGCTGGGGTTTCATTATCTGGACAGCGGTTCGCTCTACCGCTTGGTGGCGTTGGCTGCGCAAAAGCGCGGGGTCGCGCTGGATAATGAGGCAGCGCTTGCCAAACTGGCACAGAACCTTCCGGCGGAGTTTCAGGGCGAAGAGATCTTGCTGGACGGCGCGCGGATTACCGACGAAATCCGCTCTGAAATTTGCGCAGCGGGCGCTTCCAAAGTCGCAGCGCTTCCCAAAGTGAGGCTGGCTTTGCTTAACAGGCAGCGCGCATTCCGCAAGCCTCCGGGCTTGGTCGCTGAAGGCCGTGACATGAGCTCCACGGTATTTCCCGATGCCAGGCTTAAGGTCTTTCTCACAGCCAGCCCCGAAGCGCGTGCCGAGCGCAGATATAAACAGTTGATGGAAAAAGGAATGTATGCTAGCATTTCAACCCTTTTGCAGGAGATTAAAGAACGCGACGCCCGTGACAGCGAGCGCGCGATTGCTCCCCTGCGGCAGGATGCCGGTGCCGGCTTGCTGGATACCACCGCGCTTGGCGTCGAGGAATCGGTTGCCGAAGTTATCGCAAGGTATCGCGCTCTAGTATCGTGAGTTTTTAAGTGCCCGAGGTTTGCCAAAACCCAGGCTGTGTTTAACCAACCCCCGTCGCCAGGACGGGCTTACAGGTGTTAGTGTAATGACAGTTACTGCTTCCCCGGCTTCAGATAGTCCTGAAAATTTCGCCGCGTTATTTGAAGAAAGCCTGACCCATCAGGAAATGCGCATCGGCGAGGTGATTACCGCCGAAGTCATGCGCGTGGACATGCATTATGTGGTGGTGAACGCCGGCCTTAAATCCGAAAGTTTTATTGCGGTAGAAGAATTCCAAAACAACAAAGGCGAGGTTGAAGTCAAACCCGGTGATTTTGTCGAAGTCGCCATCGAGGCTTTGGAAGACGGACATGGCGAAACCCGGCTGTCGCGCGAAAAAGCCAAACGTCTCGCCGCTTGGCACCAGCTCGAAGTGGCCCTCGAGCAAGGCACTGTGGTGCGCGGATTGATCAACGGCAAAGTTAAAGGCGGGCTCACCGTCATGGTGAACGGCATCCGCGCTTTCCTGCCCGGCTCATTGGTGGATATCCGCCCGGTGAAGGACACTAATCCCTTCGAAGGCAAGGAAATGGAATTCAAGGTGATCAAGCTCGACCGCAAGCGTAACAACGTGGTGGTATCGCGCCGCGCGGTGCTCGAAGCAAGCCAAGGCGCGGAGCGCCAGGCGTTTTTGCAAAGCTTGCAGGAAGGTGCAGTGGTCAAGGGCGTGGTAAAAAACATCACCGATTATGGCGCGTTTGTGGACTTGGGTGGCATTGACGGCTTGCTGCATATCACCGATCTGGCCTGGCGCCGCATACGCCATCCTTCCGAAATGCTTGCCGTGGGGGATGAGGTGGAAGCCAAGGTGCTCAAGTTTGACCAGGAAAAGAACCGTGTGTCGCTGGGGCTGAAACAACTGGGTGATGACCCGTGGGTCGGACTCTCCCGCCGCTATCCGCAGGGCACGCGCCTGTTCGGCAAAGTGAGCAATCTCACCGATTACGGCGCATTCGTGGAAATCGAGCAAGGCATTGAAGGTCTGGTGCATGTGTCGGAGATGGACTGGACCAACAAGAATGTTCACCCGTCCCGCGTGGTGCAGCTCGGCGATGAAGTGGAAGTGATGATTCTGGAGATAGATGAAGAACGCCGCCGCATTTCGCTGGGCATGAAGCAGTGCAAGCCCAATCCATGGGAAGAATTCGCTCTCAACCACAAAAAGAACGACCGGGTGCGCGGGCAAATTAAGTCCATCACCGATTTTGGTATATTCATCGGCCTGCCGGGAGGCATAGACGGGCTGGTGCACTTATCCGACCTGTCTTGGGCGCAGCCCGGCGAACAGGCGGTGCGCAACTATAAGAAAAGCGATGAAGTTGAAGCGGTGGTGTTATCCATAGATGTCGAGCGCGAACGCATTTCGCTGGGCATCAAGCAACTGGACGGCGATCCCTTTACCAGCTATATCTCCACGCATGACAAAAACAGCATCGTGACCGGCAAGGTGAAATCGATTGACGCCAAAGGCGCGGTGATTGCGCTGGATACCGATGTAGAAGGGTATCTCCGCGCTTCTGAAGTCTCTCGCGATCGGGTTGAAGACATCCGCACTCATCTTAAGGAAGGCGATGAGGTCAAAGTCATGATTATTAATATCGATCGCAAGAACCGCAGCATCAATCTTTCGATCAAGGCCAAGGATTTGGCTGAAGAATCGGAAGCAATGCAGAAAGTGGCGACTGAAAGCGCTGCCATTACCGGCACCACCAATCTTGGCGCGCTGCTGAAAGCGAAGCTGGATGTGAAAAATACCGAACAATGAAGGAAGACTCATGACCAAGTCCGAGCTGATTGTTAAATTGGCGGCGCGTTATCCGCAACTGGTGGCAAAAGATGCGGAACTTGCCGTGAAAATGGTTTTAGATGCGATGACCAAAAGCCTGGCACAGGGCAACCGTATCGAAATCAGGGGTTTTGGCAGCTTTGGCTTAAACTACCGCCCGCCGCGTATCGGGCGCAATCCGAAGTCCGGGGAGAAAGTGAAAGTTCCGGAAAAATATGTGCCGCATTTCAAGGCGGGCAAGGAATTGCGTGAACGCGTTGATGATAAGAAATAAGAAGCGTTGTCGTTAGCCAATCCAAAGGCGGCATGTTGCAGGATGCCGCCTTTGTTACATATTGGGTTTCGTCGCGGGGATATGCGATACCTTTCGTGGTTGTTTAAAATTATTTTGTTTCTGCTGTTGCTCGGTTTTGCGGTGAAGAATACCGAAACTGCGGTATTACGTTACTACCTTGGCTACGAATGGCAGGCGCCGCTGGTATTGATCCTGCTGGTTTTTTTCTGCGCGGGCGCGGCGGTGGGGATCGTCGCCAGTCTGAGTTACCTCTTCAAGCAAAGACGCGAGATGCTGACGCTCAAACGCGAGTTGCGCTTGAAAGAGCAAGAGAACAGACAAACCGCCCAATAATGTTTAATTTTGCCGATCCGATGTTCCTGGATACATCCTTCCGCAGTATTCAATACTAAGATGGAATTTGAATTCTGGTGGCTGCTCGCATTCCCGCTGTTCTTCGGCCTGGGCTGGATTGCGGCGCGCATTGACATCAAGCAGCTGCTGTCGGAATCGCGCGCGCTTCCGATGTCTTATTTCAAGGGGCTGAATTTTTTACTCAATGAGCAGCCGGACAAGGCGATAGAAGCGTTTATCGAGGTGGTCAAGGTTGATCCGCAAACGGTGGAACTGCACTTCGCCTTGGGCAATCTTTTCCGGCGCCGTGGCGAGGTTGAGCGCGCCATACGCATGCATCAGAACCTGGCGGAGCGCGCGGACCTCGGGCAGGACCAAAAACTGAACGCCATGTTCGAGCTGGCCAAGGATTATCTCAAGGCGGGTCTGCTCGACCGCGCAGAAGAATTATTCACCAAGCTGCAAAGCACGCCGCATGGGGAAGCGGCATCGAAGCATCTTCTTGAAATATTTCAGCAGGAAAAAGATTGGCTGAAGGCAATTCAAATTGCGCAGCAGCTCGACAAAACCAGCAACCAGTCGCACCAGAAAGAAATCGCCAATTTTTACTGCGAGCTGGCAGCTCATGAAATCATGCATTCCAGGCCGCAGAATGCCAGACCTCATCTGGATGCGGCATTGGCGGCTCACCGCAAATGCGTGCGCGCCAGCATACTGTTGGGCGACTTGGAGATGCTGGAAAAGCGGTATGAATCTGCAATACAGGCCTGGAAGCGCATCGAAACGCAAAACCCGCTGTATCTTTCGCTGGTTGCGGAAAAGCTGCTCAATGCCTACCGGCATCTCGACAAACCGGATGAAGGGCTGCAATTGCTGCGCGGTTATCTATCCAGCTATCCATCGCTGGATTTGTTGAACGTGGTATTTCAGGCAACCCTGACGCGACAAGGCGCGGAGCCCGCCTATCAGCTGGTGCGTTATGAGATGAAGCGCGCCCCCACTTTGCTCGGTTTGGACAAGCTCCTGGAAGCGCAAATGCTGGAGGCGCCGCTTGAGCGCCGTCATGATTTGGAACTGATGAAAAATCTGGTGCACAGCCACACCCGCAGCCTGGCCCTGTACCGCTGTGAAAATTGCGGTTTCCGCGCAAGGCAGTTTTATTGGCGTTGCCCGGCTTGCGGGGGCTGGGAGACTTATCCGCCGCGCAGGACCGAAGAGGACGAGCTGGCGGCATGAATGAACCCAGGATCATCGTTGCGCTGGATTATGCCGACGCGCAATCCGCTTTGCAGTTTGTGAACCGGGTCGAGCCTCGCGCCTGCCGTTTAAAGGTAGGCAAGGAATTGTTCACTGCCGCCGGTCCGCAACTGGTTGAACAGTTGGTGCAGCGTGGATTCGGCGTGTTCCTGGATTTGAAGTTTCACGACATTCCGCACACCGTCGCGCAGGCATGCAAGGCGGCTTCCAAGCTCGGCATGTGGATGCTGAGCGTGCATGCGCTGGGAGGAAGAGCTATGCTCGCAGCAGCACGCGAAGCTCTGGATAGGGTCAATCCGCGGCCGCTGCTCATTGCGGTCACTGTGCTGACCAGCTTGGATCGCGGAGACCTCGGGCAACTGGGAATTGGCGGCGGGATTGATGATGCGGTGCTGCGGCTTGCGGGACTTGCGCATCAATCCGGCGCGGACGGTGTGGTTTGTTCGGGGCATGAAGCACCCCGGTTAAGAAAGCAGTTTGGCAGGGAATTCTGCCTGGTCACTCCCGGCATCAGGCCGGCACAGGCTGGTCATGACGACCAGTTGCGAGTAGTGACACCGCGCCAGGCCGTGCTCAATGGGGTGGATTATCTGGTGATCGGCAGGCCGGTTACCCAAGCGCAGGACCCGCTCAAGGCATTGCAGGAAATTAACCAGGAAATTACCAAGACTGAAAAACAAAAATGAAAAAAACAAACACCCGTAAAAAAATCTCCCCCGCCGCGCTGGCCAAAGCCCGCCTGCTGGTGGTTGGCGACGCCATGCTCGACCGCTATTGGTATGGCGAGGTCGAGCGCATTTCGCCTGAGGCGCCGGTACCCATCGTAAGAATTGACACAAAGAAGGAAGATGAGCGACCGGGCGGTGCGGCAAACGTTGCATGCAATGCGGCAGCACTTGGCGCGCAAGTGACCCTGCTTTCGGTCGTGGGCGTGGACGAGCCCGGAGCCAGGCTGGAAAATCTGCTCAAGCGCAATCGCGTGCGTGCCTTGTTGCACCATGACCGTAGCATCATGACTACGGTAAAGCTGCGAGTGGTAGCGCGCAACCAGCAGCTGGTTCGAGTGGATTTCGAGACCTCGCCCAGCCATGAAGTGCTTGCCTCCAAGCTCGCCGACTTTGAAAAAAAACTGCCTGCATGTGATGTGGTGATCCTGTCCGATTACGGGAAAGGGGGGCTCAAGCACATCGCGCGCATGATTGCGCTTGCCAACCGCGCCGGGAAGGTAGTGCTGGTCGACCCCAAGGGCAACGACTACGAACAATATCGCAACGCCACCATGCTTACCCCTAACCGCGCCGAATTCCAGCAGGTGATGGGGGTCTGGAAAAGCGACAAAGAGTTCGCCGCCAAGGCCCGGCAATTGATGCGAAAACTCAATCTCAAGGCGCTGCTGGTGACCCGAGGCGAGGAGGGCATGACGCTGTTCAGTAACGGCGGCATGCTGAAGGTACAGGCGCAGGCGCGCGAAGTCTTTGATGTAAGCGGCGCCGGGGACACGGTGATTGCCGCGCTGGGAGTGATGCTGGCAAGCGGCGCGGATTTGCCTGATGCGGTGCGTATCGCCAACCGTGCCGCAGGCATCGTGGTTGGCAAGTTCGGCACGGCGGCGGTGTATCGTGAAGAGCTGTTTGGGAATTAAGGAAGACTGATGAATTACACGGTTGTAACGGGAGCCGCCGGGTTTATCGGTTCAAATCTGGTCAAAGCGTTAAATCAGCGCGGCGAAACCAACATCCTTGCAGTGGATGAGCTGAAACACGCTGACAAATTCACCAATCTGGTTGATTGCGAAATCGCCGATTATCTCGATAAGGACGCTTTTCTCGAGCGCTTGGTTGAAGGGGAATTCGATGACGCGGTCAGCGCCGTACTGCACCAGGGCGCGTGTACCGATACCACCGAGAGTGACGGCCGCTACATGATGCGGAACAATTACAGTTATTCGGTGCAGCTGCTGGAGTATTGCCAGAACGAAGACGTGCCTTTTATTTATGCTTCCTCAGCCGCGGTATACGGCGCAGGCGAGGTATTCAAGGAAGCGCGCGAACATGAAGCGCCGCTTAATATTTACGGGTACTCCAAGTTTTTATTTGACCAAATGGCACGGCGCAGGCTGGTAGAACGCAGCGCGCAAATTGCCGGCTTGCGCTATTTCAACGTTTACGGTCCCCGCGAGCGCCATAAGGGAAAAATGGCATCCGTTGCGTTGCATTTCTTCGACGAATATCGCGCAACCGGAAAGGTAAAACTGTTTCAGGGCAGCGGAGGCTACACTGATGGTGAGCAGCGGCGTGACTTCATATCGGTTGAGGATGTCATCAAAGTTAACCTGTTTTTCCTCGATCATTCCGAGAAATCGGGGATTTTCAACGTTGGCACCGGGGCGTCACAGACCTTCAATGAAGTGGCAGTGGCCACGGTCAATGCTTGCCGCGGGGGTGAGCCCCATCTGAGCCTGAAGCAAATGCAAGGGCAGAGTATCATTCATTACACCTTTTTCCCGGAAATCCTGCAGGGCAAGTACCAGAATTATACCCAGGCGGATATCGGCGCCTTGCGCAGCGCCGGCTATCACGAGCCTTTCCTGAATGTGCAGCAGGGTGTTGCCCGCTATGTCGAGCACTTGCTGAAACAGGCATAAGTGCGCTTCCCAGCCCACTTTGGCATCTTCGACGCAGCACCGGGTATGATAATGGTCGATGCTTTTTGAAAGAACTGCATGTATAAAACCATCGAGCAATTTGTCGGCGATACCCCGCTGGTTGGGTTAAAGCGCATTCCCGGAAAAACCAGCAACACCATCCTGGTCAAGCTGGAGGGCGATAACCCGGCAGGGTCGGTGAAAGACCGCCCGGCGCTTTCCATGATCGTGCGCGCCCAAGCGCGCGGTGACATTAAACCGGGGGATACTTTGATCGAGGCGACCAGCGGCAATACCGGGATCGCGCTGGCGATGGCGGCGGCGATGATGGGCTACCGCATGGTGCTGGTGATGCCGGAGCATTTGAGCGTGGAGCGGCGGCAGACCATGCGGGCTTTCGGCGCAGAATTTGTGCTCACGCCGGAAAAAGGGGGGATGGAGGCGGCGAGAGACACCGCCGAGCGCATGCGTGAGGCAGGGCAGGGCATCATACTCGATCAATTCGCCAATCCGGATAATCCGCTCTCCCATTACGAAGGCACCGGCCCTGAAATCTGGCGCGACACTAATGGAAAGATTACCCATTTTGTGAGCAGCATGGGTACTACCGGCACCATCATGGGCTGCTCGCGTTTCTTCAAGGAAAAAAACCCGGCGATCCAGATCATCGGTTGCGAGCCTACGGAAGGTTCGCAAATACCCGGCATACGCAAGTGGCCTGAAGCGTATCTCCCTAAAATTTTTGACCGCAGGCGGGTTGATCGCGTCATTGAGGTGAGCCAGCAGGACGCCGAGGAAATGACGCGCCGGCTCGCCCGCGAAGAAGGCATCTTCGCAGGCATCTCTTCCGGCGGCGCGCTGTGGGCGGCGCTGCAGGTTTCAGCGGAAGTGGAAAATGCGGTGATCGTGTCCATCGTGTGCGACCGTGGCGACCGTTATTTGTCCACCGGCGTGTTCCCGGCGTAATCAATGACGCCTGTTCTGGCTTTTGACATCGAGACGGTTCCGGACGTCGAGGGTTTGCGCCGGCTCCACGCGCTGGGTCCGGAGATCGCAGCGAACGACATTGCCGAAATGGCTTTCCAGCGCCGCCGCCAGTCGAGCGGCAGCGATTTTCTGCCGCTGCATCTGCATCGCGTGGTGGCCATTGCCTGCGTCCTGCGTGACCGGGACGGCTTCACGGTCTGGTCTTTAGGTGATGCAAAGGCCGCGGAAGCTGATCTGATCCGGCGCTTTTTCGACGGCATCGAAAAATACACTCCGCAGCTGGTGTCCTGGAACGGCGGCGGTTTCGATTTGCCGGTACTGCATTATCGCAGCCTGATTCACGGGATTCCCGCTCCGCGCTACTGGAACCTGGGCGAGGACGACAAGGAGTTCAAGTGGAACAACTACATCAGCCGCTATCATCTGCGCCATCTCGATTTGATGGATTTGCTCGCGCTTTACCAGCCGCGCAATTACGTCCCGCTGGATGATATGGCCAGACTCATCGGCTTTCCAGGCAAGCTGGGAATGGATGGGTCAAAAGTGTGGGATGCCTACCAGAAAGGCAAAACCGACTCGATCCGCAATTACTGCGAGACCGACGCCGCGAATACCTACCTGCTTTATCTGCGCTTTCAATTGGTGCGCGGATCGTTCAGCAATGAGCAGTACCGCAGCGAATGCGAACTGGTGCGTGCGAACTTGAGCAAGAACTCCGAGCCGCACTGGCGCGAATTCCTGAGCGCATGGCGCACCGCCTGATTCCAGGATTTGCGATTGTTTACCGAAGCCGTTATTGAATCCCTGGATCAGGAAGGCCGCGGCATCGCACATGTTGAAGGCAAGGCTGCCTTTATCGAAGATGCGGTGCCGGGCGAAACGGTCGTTTTCTCGGCGTACCGTAAAGAGCCGAACTACGAGCTAGGCAAGGCGGAGCGCATCCTGCGCTCAAGCTCCATGCGGGTTGCGCCGCGCTGCCGCTACTTTGGCACATGCGGCGGCTGTAGCATGCAGCATCTTGATGCAAAAGCTCAGGTAGCGGCGAAGCAGCGCATACTTGAAGACAATCTCCGGCACATCGGCAAAGTCAAAGCGGAATTGCTGTTGCCGGCGATCTACGGACCGGCATGGGAATACCGGCAGCGCGCGCGGCTTGCGGTGCGCTATGTGGCGAAGAAAAGCGGCGTGCTGGTGGGCTTTCACGAGAAGCGCAGCAGCTTTGTTGCCGATATGCAAAGCTGCGAAATCCTGCCCCGCCGGATATCAGAGCTGCTTAAACCATTGCGCGAGTTAATCGGTGGTTTGTCGCTGCGCGACCGAATACCGCAACTGGAATTGGCGATAGGGGAAGCCGTAGATGTGCTGGTGCTGCGCGTCCTGGATGAGCTGAATAATGGCGACAGGGAATCACTCAAAACATTTGCCGACCGTCACCGGGTGCAGTTTTACCTGCAGCCGGGAGGGCCGGAATCAGCGCATGCTTTTTACCCGGAGAATATGCCCGGGCTTTATTACACGCTGCCCGAGTTCAACTTGGCCATGGCGTTTCATCCCACCGAGTACACTCAGGTCAACCATGCCATGAACCGCATGCTGGTGCGTCGCGCCATGCAATTGCTTGATCCCGCGCCCCAGGAGCGGATCGCCGATTTGTTCTGTGGTTTGGGAAATTTCACGTTGCCGGCAGCGCGCAGCGGGGCGGTTGTGACGGGTATAGAGGGCGATCCGGAGCTTGCGCGCCGCGCCACGGAAAACGCCGCGCGGAATGGATTATTGGAAACAGCCGATTTCCATGTCGCAAATCTGTTTGAAGTGACCGAGGCTTCTTTGGCAAGCTACGGTCGCTTTGACAAGATGTTGCTTGACCCTCCGCGCGATGGCGCGGTGGCGGTAGTGAAAGCGCTAGGCGGTAGCGCACCGTTGCGCATCGTCTATATTTCCTGCAATCCGGCGACGCTGGCGCGGGACGCGGCGGTGCTGGTGCACACAAAAAATTACCAGCTCAAGGCGGCGGGGGTCGTCAACATGTTTCCGCATACCTCGCACATCGAATCCATCGCGCTATTCGAGCGGGCAAAATAAAAAGGCGGGCACATGCCCGCCTTTTACATGAGTTGCTTGCGTTTAGTCCCGCTGACCGGAAAAAGCCAATAGCAGGTTCAGCAGGTTGACGAAGATATTATAGATGTCGAGATAGATTTTCAGCGTGGCCATGACGTAGTTGGTTTCGCCGCCATGTACGATCTGGCTCACGTCATACAGGATGTAACCTGAGAACAGCAGAATCACCAGCGCTGAAATCGTCATGGAGGCCACGGGAACCTGGAAAAACAGATTGGCGATGGAAGCGATAATCAGAAGAATCAGCCCGACCATAAGAAACTTGCCCATGAAGCTGAAATCCTTCCTGGTCACGGTGGCGATTCCCGCCAAGGTGAAGAAAATCAACCCGGTTCCCCCGGCGGCCACTCCCACCAATTGCCCGCCGTTTCTGAATTGCAGGGCATATTGCAGCATCGGTCCCAGCCACCAGCCCATCACAAAAGTGAAGGCCAACAGCAATATCACACCCCAGATGCTGTTGCGGGTTGCGGCCACCGCGAACATCAGCCCGAACATTGCCGCCAGCATCAGCAGCGGCCCCATGATCGGGTATTGCGCAAGGAATGAGAAATTGGTTGCGGTTCCGGCGATCGCGCCGATCACCGTTGGAATCATCGTCAACCCCAGCATCATGTAGGTATTGCGCAATACCTTGTGCTGGATCAGCGCTAGTTGTGTCGTTTGCGAACTTGCCTGAATATCCGGTTGCATCGAAACTGCTCCTTGGTAAACTTGAGCACATGCTCAGTGCTTAAGACTACTCGGCCCGGGTGAAAGTTGCAAGCCGCACAAAAATGGAATCTAGCTAAAACAAGGCGTTAAGAGTTATGATGCAGCCCCCGGAGAGTTGGTGGCGCTCACCCAATTCCTCTCCCGCATTTGCGGGAGAGGGGACATTTGCTTCTTCTCCCGCGTGGCGGGAGAAGATTGAGATGAGGGGCCGGTCGAATGCGGCGGTTCTAGAGCACGCGCAGCTTGCTCCAGTGAAGGCATAACCTGCTTGCAGGTTATGCCGGAGCTAAAACCGGCAGGTATCCAGTAGTGATGAACGGAAGGTTGGCCGAGCGGTTTAAGGCACCGGTCTTGGAGCATGCGCAGCCTGCTCCAGTGAAGGCTAACCTGCTTGCAGGTTATGCCGGAGCTAAAACCGGCAGGTATCCAGTAGTGATGAACGGAAGGTTGGCCGAGCGGTTTAAGGCACCGGTCTTGAAAACCGGCAGAGGCGCAAGCCTCTCGTGAGTTCGAATCTCACACCTTCCGCCAATTCAAGTCACAAATGCTTAAAAAGAATTTGTCTCTGAATCTGCACGTTCGGTGGGAGGTGGGCAAATGACAAAACTGATATTTCAAGACCTGCCCCCATTTGTACATGCCATTTATGCGTTTGCTGATTTATTTAAGTCATACCCACAAACCAGCGTAGGGGGCAATAGCCGCCCACCACTCCGCAGGCGTAAAAATCCGAAGCGGCAGTCCGTTCAATTCGTGGCGATGGCGAAGAATTGTTTTCCGATCTCGCGTGCAGAAGGCATCGCATCCATACGCAACAGCATAAGCGATGAGTTCCCTGTCAGAAGACTGCGGGAACGCGGCGAGGAACTGAGCTGGAACCAAACGTTTTGCTAGTGACTCGGCATCAAGGTCGGAAAGATCGTCTTGCTCGAAAAACTTCCGCCAGTAGAACCAAAGCTCACCGAACCACCTTTCCAGTGCAGCGCGCCTTTCCGGATCAGAGGTTGCCTGAATCTCGTTATAGGTCTGCGGAGAAATGGCTAGCTGCCAAGAAGCTCGCTGCCCCGTCAGAAAGATGTCACGGAGCGCAAGGATATCTGCTCCAACCTGTGCAGGGAGGTAGTCCGGTATCTCACCTCCATCAAAGATCGCTTCGCCCCAATCGAGAGTAAAGTTCACTACGTTCGTATCAAGAAATACGCGGCCAGGAATATCCATGACTGTATTCAACAATAGAAGAACTTGTCCGTCCGCTTGTCTTTCATTCGCTCTCAGTCACTCCTACGGGTGATTCCACCTCACGTGCAGCAAAAAGGGCTGATAGAGTGGCCATCCTTGCCCGTTCTGCCCGTTCCTGTTCCCCATTTCCCTCACCCTCAGGGAGTTCTGGCCCATGTGCAGCAGCTTCTTGGTCAGCGTGGAGAATCAGCGCATGCACTGCAAGCCAAATTTCGTACCGTCTTGTGAACGATCCTGCCAAAGCTGGATCACGACGCTCTAGGGCGCACCGCTTGTCCGCGAACTTCGGAAAAACTGTCGAGTAATGCACGACTAAAGTCCCTTGTTCCATCTCGGCGGCGGACGCCACCTTATTAATCTCATCCGGCCACCCCAGTTGTGCCCACATGGGATCGTTTGGGCCCTCCACGGGTCGCACGTCGAATGGCGGCAGACTGACCCGCCTTGCAGCTGGCTGCGCTGGAGGCCGAGCCTGGATGGTATAATCCCGGGCGTCCGAAAGGGTGGGCAATCCCTGCCGCGTCAGCTCGACTCGGACGTTTCCGTTCGCCCCAATGTTCGCACTCGTTGCGGCTTCGAGGATAATACGCATCCGGCCACCTTGAAGCGGCGTGGTCCCCACTAAGCGAAGATCTTGGCCCGTGATGATGAGATTGATTCGGGAGCGGACTGGGTTATTGGCATCATGGTAGCTGCTGTGAGCGTCGGTCGCGATCCGGACATACCGACGTTGTTCTGGATAGAATCTGATAGCTTCGTCGACGTCCCAGACAAAATTAATGTACGTAGGCGGCTCGTTAAGCTGAATTGGGGTCAGCGGTCGCGGCCCAGGTCTGGGATGAGAGGGCACGTCCGGATGCGTCCCTGCGGCTGAGGGCTCGCTACCCGAAGGCTCTGTGAGGTTTAGTCCATGAATCCGCAGCAGTCGGGCAACCTCACTTCGCATCTGCTGCGTTGCCGTCTCGTCCTGAGTCCGCAGACCGCGTTCACGCGCCTCATTGTTGAGGCGGGTTAGTTCGTCGTCTGATTTGAGCGTATTGATGAGCTCGCGCTCGATCAGATCATAGACCATCCCTCGCCGGGCGTCTTCACGGTTCGAGACGAAAAGTGCGCGCTTCGCCTGTGGAGTCAGATGATTTCCATCGATGTGGCAGATGAGACGCTGCGCGAGGTAAGGGAGTTCAGCTTGCTTCCGGATAAGGAGTTGAGACAGCTCTGCCTGATTCTGTCCGTTCAGCGTAAGGATGATGGGTTTCTTGGGATTCACGAATGCAGCACTTGGTACTTTGTTTTCCGTCGTGGGCGCTTCGAGCAACCAGTACTCGATTCCGACTCGCCCGAATTCACCGATGTTCACGAAGAACAAACGCACGTTGTGCGCAAGGGTCGGGCCAGCTCGCCTCTCGTCTCCTTCGTCCACTGCCCCGTTCAAGGCATTACGGGACCCCTTAATGACGCGGCGGTAGTTGTGCACCCGGCTATCCAGCCACACTGGTAACACGGGGTCGAACAACACTGTGTTCAGCAATCCGTACAGGCTGTTCGGGCCCAGAGGACCAGAGTAATTCGTCAGGTCGTAACCGATGTGCCTGATTATGGTCCCACGCGGAAACTGTCCAGCCAGCACTTGGGCCCGGAAGACCATGCCGTGGTCAGTGAGATACACATAGTGCCCGGTGCGGAACAAGTCGGCTGGGAGGTCTAGAAATTTCACTACTGTAAAGCCTACGGGCCTTTGCTCGTTGGCTCGACTCGCAATCAGTGTATAGTCGCTGACTGCGAAAGTACTCGAACCACCCTGGCCATACAACCCAGCCAGGTAGTGCTTGGTGAGCTTGTTCCCTTCGTTCAAGCTGAGGATCGTTCCGGTCATGTCTTCTGGAGCAATACCAATTCCCAAGTCCGCAATCTCCACCACACGCTTGTTTCGGGCCACGCCTTCTAGAAGGGTCACGTTTACCCGCTTGGCAATTCGCTGGCGCTCGGCCTGACTCAGATCGCTCAGGCCGCCATCCGGAATGCCCAGCCAAGCGGCAGCCGCATCTTTAGGACTACGCGCGTTTGGTATCCCTGCATGGGTAGAGTGCTCGTATTCCAATACTGCATCAATACCGTTAGTCAGCCGCTCCACCAGCGACCGTCCCGGGTCCGCAGCCGCTTCGATTGTTCCACGATTGTTCTCGCGATTGCCCACGGGTTTCCACGCTGTGTTGGATGTTCCCCAAGCGTCCAATGCAACTTCAACCTCGGCAGGGGTAGTAGCAGCGCGTAACGCTGTTAGTAGTTCTTCAGGGGTCATCTGCTCATCCTTAATACGTTACGTGGGAATCTTCCCTTTGACCCTTTTATGTAATCCGCGTTTGCTTCGATGGCTAGCCACCGCCGCTTGAGCTTCTCCGCAGCTGCCCCAGTGGTATTCGAGCCTCCAAAGGGATCAAAGACAAGGCTGCGCGGTGTAGTCAGAAAGCGGATGAAAAAATCGGCCAAGTCATTAGGCATTCGGGAAGGATGTGGCTGGAGCTCATGAGCACGGCAGTATCTAAGATAGTCATCTGTGGCTCTGGTGTTGCTAATCGTTAGCACGTTAGGAGGAATGGCTCCATTGTTATTCTTGAGAAAGGACGTAGCTCCAATGTGATGTTCTGAGGGACGAGGACCATGGTTATATTTCTGACGACGCAGGAGATCAAGCATAGCCGTACTGTAAGGCTTGAGCACTCTACGGTTGTCAGCCTCAGGCTCAGTAACCGGACTCATCCACCATACATGGGTGTAGGCATCCTTTAGCCGGATACGTTTCACATTCACCCACTGCGCCGGACTCGGAAGCCGAGTCGGGTTATAGCAGATGAATTGTTGACATAAATAAAATCTGCCACGCTCTAAAAATTCGAGGAGCGCCTTAAGCGCCAATGTCGACATGACCGGCTTACCAGGTTCCCACGCATTGCCCATCTCTAGGACGATTGACCCCTTGGGAGCGAGCAGCTCGCGGAACACAGGCGCAAAAGCCGCTAGCCATTCCACATATGCTTCCCCGGTTTCGTTCCCATATTTCTTCTTTCTGTTCAGTGGGAATGGCGGTGAGGTAAAAAGCAAATGTACGCGCCCCTTTAGTTTCTCTCCGAAAGAAGACGATAGTACGTCCTCCGTATGGCCTTGGATCATCGTCCCCCGGCTTGTTGCATAGGCAACTCGCGCGCGGAGCTTAGCGTACTGTGGCTGCAGCAGTGAGCGGTTAACAGTTTTCATCAGGGAAGTCGGCGACAAAAATGAGGTCGGTCAGCTCTTCATGACTATCATCGGCCCAAAATCCTATCACCGGCAATCCGTAAAGTCACGAACTGCGTTGAGTTCTGAACAAAGAGGTGATGACAAAGAGGTCAGGCTTGGCTAATTGCATACTCGGGCCACACAATAAATAGGGTCGATGTCGTTTTCGGTGCTATGAATACTCTAGTGGACAGAGACGGATATTTCCTGACTAGGTTTTGCTTTGTCTTGCCTCGTAGGCTTGCAAATTGCAGTAAGCCAGGCGCAGCAGGGGAGTTTGCAGCTTGTGCTTACGCGCCCTGCGCAGCATGTCGCCGATTATGTGGTCGGCTTCCGTCTTGCCATTGCGCTCAACATCGCGCAGCATCGAAGCCGCCATCACCGAGCCGCGCTCGGTCAGCACCTTTCGCGACCACGCCAGATGTTCTTCCCGCGGCGCGTAGCCTGATGCCACCGCAACGTTCTTGCATTCGTCCAGCATTTCCAAAACTATCGCTTCGCCTTCGGCTGTTTCCATAATGGCGCCGATGGATGCGCGCATCAGACAGGTGGTTCCGGCGAGCGCAGAGAGAAACACGAATTTTTCCCACATGTCGAGATCAATGGTTTCGCTGAGCAGGTAACTGACGGAAGTCTTTGCGAACTCGGCCTCAAGAGCTTTGCAGCGGGCGCTTTTCACACCTGAACGCTCGCCGAAAATGATTTTGTGCACCGGGTAAAGGTGATGAATTTCGCCGTTCTCCGTGAGCGTTGCGGCAATCTGGCAGGACCCGCCCAGCACCCGCTCCGCGCCGAATTTTTTGCTTAGCATCTCCATGTGGGCCACGCCGTTCAGCAACGGCAGAATCGCAGTGCCTTTTCCAACCGCGGGAGCGATGGCGCTTGTTGCGCTCTCAAGGTCATAAGCCTTGCAGGCGAGGATAACGAAATCATATCCCGGGGCCAGCTGTTCAGGCAGCACGCAGGCGACCTTCTGCTTGATGTCGCCGTGAGGGCTGCGCACCACCAAGCCGTGTTCCATGAGTTGAGCGGCGCGCCGCGGACGGACCAGGAAAATCACATCGGCGCCGCTTTCAGCGAGCCGGCCGCCAAAATAGCCGCCGACCGCTCCCGCGCCCAGCACCAGGATTTTCATTTCAGGTCCGCTCTTACCGCATCCGCCCAGCAGTTCGGTGTCTCATATAAACGGATGCGTTCGAGGCGCACATGGTTGCCGTAGTTGTCCTGGTAAGCACGGGAGAGAATCCTGAAAGCTTCCAGTGCCAGATTTTCCGCGGTAGGCGTGGCCTTAAGCAAAACGGTTTTATGCTTCGGAAGCGAATTTAGGAAATCGACGACCGCGGTGTCTCCGCTGAAGACTAGAAAAGCGTGATCCCAGGCTTCAACCAAATGCTTTCTCGCAATATCTCCAACCAGTGCAAAATCCATCACCATGCCGTTTTCCGGGGCGCCTTTCTTTTCGATGACATCGCCGGAAAGCGTGATTTCAATCGCGTAACGGTGGCCGTGCAAATGGCGGCACTGGCTGTCATGTTCGGGAATGCGGTGCCCGGCATCGAATTCCAGGCGGCGGGTGATTAGCATCTTGTTCTGGATTCGCTCATAATGTCTGGGAATTATAACATTCTCACGTGCGCCCCATTTATGTGCCCGATACTCATGCCGGCAACGCAAAGACTCAGCATTTCTGACCACAGCCGTGAATCCGCAGGGCTGACTTATGTGTACCCGGTCATCTCACGCAGGGCGGGCGGCGTCTCGGTGGGAATTAACCTTAATCCCAACAATGCCTGTAACTGGCGCTGCATTTATTGCCAGGTTCCCAATCTCAAGCGCGGCGCGGCCCCGGCAATTGAACTGCACAAGCTCGACAGTGAGCTGCGCGGTTTTTTGCGCGAATTGCAATCGGGCGATTTCATGGAAAGTAAAGTGCCGCTTGAAGCGCGCCGCATCAACGATATCGCGGTATCAGGCAACGGCGAGCCGACCAGCTCTAAACAGTTTGCCGAGGTTGTGGATCTGATAGGGCGGGTGATGGAGGATTGCGGGCTGAAAAACAAGATTAAGCTGGTGCTCATCACCAACGGCAGCCTGATGCATCGCACGACAGTGCAAAAAGGCCTGATGAAAATGAAAAAGCTTAACGGCGAAGTGTGGTTCAAGCTGGATTCGGCGACCACTGCGGGCATGCGGCGGATAAACGGCACTCAAACAACGCCGGAGAAAATTCTGCAAAACCTGCGCATCGCCGCATCATTATGCCCGACTTGGCTGCAGACCTGTGTGTTTGCACTCGACGCAAAGCCGCCCTCTCCGGCGGAACGGACGGCCTACCTTAAGTTCGTAGGAGACCTGAAACGCAACAGAGTGGCGGTGGAAGGGGTGTTACTTTACGGATTGGCGCGTCCTTCAATGCAGCCACAGGCGCCGCGTCTTTCGGCATTGCCAAAAGAGTGGCTGGATGAATTCGCGCGCGCGATACGCTTACTGGGTTTGCCGGTCAGGGTGAGTCCGTGATTTCAACTTTTTGCCCGCCTGGTTTTTGCGCGGGCGGCTTTTTTCAGCTTTTTATAAAGGTCGGGATGCGAGGACTTCATGTATTCGATGACCTGAAAGTCTTCTTTTTTGACTTTGTCCAGGTCAATCCGCTCCACATGTACCAGCCGCAACAATTCCCTTACCGGCTTGGGAATATTGCGGCCGTTCTCGTAGCGCGAACCCCCGCTTTGCGTGACCCCGATTTTGCTCCAGAACTGCTGCTGGTTAAGCCCCATTCTGCGGCGTATTTCCCGGGGGTTGAGGATCTTGCCGAATAATCTCATGGCGGGTGGATTCCGGATTAGGATTGCGTGTGGTTTTTCCGCATTCGCGCTTCGATTAATGTAATTATTTTTCTTCGTCTGTGCAACAACACGCAACTGGGAGCGGTTGTCCTCGTTTTTTGCCTTGAAATAAGGTAAAATGCCGCCCTTTAAATTTTTTCCTTGAAAGCAGCATGGGGCTGATCGTACAGAAATACGGCGGTACTTCGGTAGGGAATATCGAGCGCATAAAAAGCGTGGCGCAGCGCGTCGCCCGCTTCAAGGCGCAAGGCCACCAGATTGTAGTGGTGGTATCCGCCATGAGCGGCGAAACCGATCGGCTTATCCATCTCGCCAAGCAGATTCAGGCGCACCCTGATCCGCGCGAATTCGATGTCATGGTATCCACCGGAGAGCAGGTGTCCATAGCGCTCCTGTCAATGGCGTTGATGGATCTCGGGCTGAAGGCGCGCAGCTACACCGGCGCACAGGTGAAGATTGTCACCGACAACGCCCACACCAAGGCGCGTATTCTGAATATTGATGAAACCAATCTGCGCAACGATTTGCAGGCCGGCTACGTGGTAGTGGTGGCCGGCTTCCAGGGTGTGGATGAGAAGGGCAATATCACCACCCTGGGGCGAGGCGGATCGGATACTACCGGTGTGGCGCTGGCGGCGGCATTGAAGGCCGACGAATGCCAGATTTATACCGACGTGGATGGTGTTTACACCACCGATCCGCGCATCGTTCCGGAAGCGCGGCGCCTGAAAACCATCACCTTCGAGGAAATGCTGGAAATGGCAAGCCTCGGTTCCAGGGTGCTGCAGATCCGCTCGGTGGGGTTTGCCGGAAAATACAAGGTCAAACTGCGCGTACTCTCCAGCTTCGAGGAAGCCGGCGAAGGCACGCTGATTACTTTTGAGGAAGATGAAAACATGGAACAAGCCATCATTTCAGGCATCGCTTTTAACCGAGACGAAGCCAAAATCACGATACTCGACGTCCCCGATCGTCCCGGCATCGCCTACCAGATACTGGGGCCGATAAGCGAGGCCAATATAGACGTGGACATGATTGTGCAAAACGTAGGCCACGATGGTATGACTGACTTTTCGTTTACCGTGCACCGTAATGATTTCGCCAAGGCCATGGGCATCCTCAAAAAACAGGTGGCGCCGCATATCGGCGCGCGCGATGTGACGGGGGATGACAAGATTACCAAGGTTTCCGCAGTGGGAGTCGGCATGCGTTCGCACGCGGGGATTGCCAGCAAAATGTTCCGCACGCTGGCGGAAGAAGGCATCAACATCCAGATGATCTCCACCTCGGAAATCAAGATTTCGGTGGTGATTGACGAAAAATACATGGAACTCGCGGTGCGTGCCCTGCATAAGGTTTTCGAACTGGATCAAGTACCGTGATTTTTGACGGGATGTCGGCAAAGCCGGTATCCTGTGGCATCTTCCGGAGAGATGGCCGAGCGGTCGAAGGCGCTCCCCTGCTAAGGGAGTATAGGACCTTTAAAGTTCTATCGAGGGTTCGAATCCCTCTCTCTCCGCCAACCAGTCTACGTTAGCGAAGCCATGTCGATCACGAAACGGTATTTCACGTCGCTCTTGAGCAAGCGATCGTAAGCCTCGTTGATCTTCTGGATCGGGATCAGTTCAACATCGCAGGTGATGCCGTGCTCCGCGCAAAAGTCCAGCATCTCCTGCGTCTCCTTGAGGCCGCCTATCAGCGAGCCGGCGAACTGGCGGCGAAATAAGATCAGATTGAAGGGTTCGACCGGCAGCGCGTTTGGCGCGCCGACCAGCGTCAAAGTGGCATCGCGTTTCAACAACGCCAGATAAGCATTGATGTCATGCTGCGCCGACACCGTGTCGAGGATGAAGTCGAAGCTGTTGAGGTGCTTCTTCATCTCGTTTTCGTTTTTCGAAACGACCACCTCGTGCGCGCCGAGGCGCAGCGCGTCATTCGTCTTGTTGGGTGAGGTGGTGAACAGCACAACATGTGCACCGAACGCATTCGCGAACTTCACGGCCATATGACCCAGGCCGCCCAGGCCGACAACGCCGACCTTCTGTCCCTTGCCCACGTTCCAGTGGCGCAGGGGCGAATACGTAGTGATGCCCGCGCAATGCAGGGGTGCCGCGGCGGCCGGATTGAGCGCGTTCGAGATTCGCAGCACGAAGGCTTCATCCACAACGATGCTGTCGGAATACCCGCCATATGTAAGGCCTCCGCTATGCTTGTCCTCGCTGTTGTAAGTGAAGACAGCGCCGTTCTCGCAAAACTGCTCCAGGTTCTCCTTGCAGCTTTCGCAGGTTCGGCACGAGTCGACCAGGCAGCCGACCCCAACAATATTGCCTTCCTTGAACTTCTTGACGTGGGCGCCGACTTTCACCACTCGTCCGACGATCTCGTGACCGGGCACACAGGGGTAAATCGTGTTATGCCACTCGTTACGTGCCTGATGCAGGTCTGAGTGGCACACGCCGCAATAGAGAATCTTGATTTGCACATCGTGCGGGAGGGGATCGCGGCGTTGAAAGGAAAACGGCGCCAGCGGCGACGTCCCGGTTCGGGCGGCGTAAGCTTTGGAAGCATACATAGGGAGATCCTCTAACTTCGGTCAGGAAATCAACAATCGGTGCCTTCCGCTCCGTGGAGCGCATGAGCGTGACTTGAGCGGCCGTTTTGTACCGGGGTGACTCGGATAGTTTACTCTGTTAGTCGTCAATTGAAATTACATCAGCATGATTTCGCTTTTGATCGAGAAACCTGGCCAGAATCTTGTACACGTCGGCGTCAAATGCCAAGTCCTCACGGTCTCCCAGAACATCTGGTAGGCTGCGTTCGGTTGACGCGGTGCCGAGATAACACCAATGTTCAAACACATGCATTTCGACGCGCCCATTGGTCGCGTGTTGCTCGCGAACAGCGATTTTTCCCCTGAACAGCCACGACTTGATCTTGAGCGGAAGCAAGGCTTTATACAGACGAAGATCATGCGCGAGAGCGGTTTCAGCGCCGACGCAGGCCCCTTTGCAGCGTTTTAGCTGATAGGCAAAGCAGGGGCCTTGGCTTTTCTCGAGTCCAAGGCGTTTGAGGCACAGCAGGTTTTCTGCTGCAAGTCCGCGTAGTATTTCCGTGGCGTTGCGCTTGGACTTGAACAGGCCATAAAGGTCGTTCAAACGGCGCGGATCGATATCTTGCCCGCTTACCAGGCTGACGATGCACGCCGATTTCGGATCGGCAATGACCCGAAAAGACCGTAGATCGCTTTGGCTGCGCAGCCGCCGGTTATAAATAGGCATCAGTTGCTTTATGAGTTGCGATTCCTTTAGAAGTGCGCCCAGCGGGCCCGCCGTCTCGACATAATCGACCCGAGTCACCTGCCGGGATATTTTCATGTCCTGGCCGGATCGGTGGTCGCTGCAAAAGTGCGACAGGACCCGGCTGCGAAGATTGACGCTCTTCCCGACGTAAAGCGGCAGATTGTTGTTTCCGTAAAACAAGTAGACTCCCGGCGCGTCCGGAATTTCATCCAATGCCGCCGCATCAAGCCCGGCTGGAAGGTTGGGCCGCCTGGTTTGAAGCTGCACGGCTTCAGCAAAATCTTGCGGATCGTTATCTGTATTGACCCGCTCCAGGAACTGCCACAGAATCCTGGCATCACCGAGAGCACGGTGGCGCGCACTGCAATCCAGGCTGTGGCGTTCAATAATCGCGTCCAGGTTATGGTGGAAATAGTCGGGGTACAGTTTGCGGGAAAGCCTGACTGTGCAAAGGAGCTTTGATCTGAAGTCCACGTCAATGCGCCGGAACTCGTTTTTGATGAAGCCGTAGTCAAAACGGGCGTTGTGCGCCACGAAAAGTCTTCCTTCAAGTCGCGCAAGCATTTCTCCCGCCAGTACACGAAACGTGGGTGCTTTCGCGACCATCGCGTTGGTAATGCCGGTCAGGGTTTGGATTGCCGGCGGGATACGGGTTTCCGGATTGACCAAGGTGCTCCACTCGTCGAGCACGCGTCCGTTTTCAACTCGGATAATGCCGATTTCGGTGATGCGGTCGTGGCTTGGGGTGGCGCCGGTGGTTTCGACGTCGACGATGGCAAGCGGCTGGTCAATCATGTGAGATTTAATCGCCCGTAACAATTGGGGTAATCTTAGCAAATATAAATCTTCAGAGGCGCTCAAAATGTGCGGCCGTTACGCCCTGCACGCTGATCCGAAGGTTATTGCTCTTCAGTTCTGGCTTGCGACACACCCAACGGAGGTGGGGGCGCGCTACAACATCGCACCGGGTACGCGGGTGTTCGCGGTGAAGGAAGAGGCAGGGCTTCCACGAAGCGCAGAAATGTTCCAGTGGGGACTGGTTCCCTTCTGGGCGAAGGACCCCAAGATCGGCTACAAGACGGTTAACGCCCGAGCGGAAACGCTGGCCGAAAAATAAGGCGCGCCCGTCCGGGGGGCGTCACATGCTAGATATGCGATCGGAAAAATTGAAAGAAGGAATTTTCCACAAGCAGCAACCACTCCAAATCTGTTTCAATTACTGCAATGGCGAAATTAATCCTGGTGCTGTGCCTTTTCACCGGCATGGCCCAGGCTGCGCTATAGGAGATGAGTCACGCGAGGTTACTGCGTATTGGCGCTGAGAGTAAATTGGGGCTGCGCTAGCCGTCTTCTGGCTTTCGTGGTGAGCCTGTTGAACCATGAACGGCCGTTCACTCCTTCGACGTACTCGGGACAGGCTTCGACCGCCTTTAGTGCTGAGCTTGTCGAAGCATCAGGGCGAACGGCCTATTCTTATCTAACTGACCCACTACCCACAATCTCATTCTGTTTCTTAACCTACCAGGGATTGCTATAATTTCGCTTCAAGCGCCCGTAGCTCAGATGGATAGAGTACTTGGCTACGAACCAAGGGGTCGCGGGTTCGATTCCTGCCGGGCGCGCCACAACAAGCTAACGTTTTTGACGCGCTATGTCAGTGGTGCAACAAAAAAAGATAAATGCTTTGGTTTGGACTGCGCTTCCGTCGAACCTTCAGAAGGAAACGAAAGAGACGTTTAATAAGAACAAAAAAATAAATAAATAGGATCAGCGTAACTTTTCTGTGGCACGTGTGTTGTAGGGGGAAACGAAAGAAGAAAAGGGGACGCACACCTTGTCTAGGGTACTTTGCAACGAGTATGCTGAATTTTACGCGCGCCGATCAGCCTTCCTCCAGAAGCAATACTTCCCCGCGGCTTGTCTCGACTCCGTCCCCGCTCCAGCGGCGGTAGCGCCCGGCGAACTGCTCATCGGTGATGGCAAGCCCCCGTCCGCGCAGGTAACCGAGCACCAGTCGCAACGCCACCGGACGGTAGGTGCATGCGTAGCCGAAGGTGGGTAGCAGTTCCGCCGGCTGGCACGAGGCGACCGTTCCGCGCTTCATGCCGGCGCCGGTCCGCATTCCGAGCCGACCGAGGACCACTACAGTGCCGGCCAGCATGTTGACCCCAGTGAAATCACCGCTGTTCCCACCCACCGCAACGAGGCCGCGCCGCATGCCGCTGCCGACCTCGTTGCCGGCGTTGCCATGGACGATGATCTCCCCACCGCGAGTGCCAACGCTTTCGCCGCGCAATGCGCTGCCCACCAGATGGCCGGCGTTGCCCTTCACCACGATCCGCCCGCCCGACATCTCCTCACCCACCCAATCTGCGGCGTTGCCCTCGACCAAAATTTCGCCGCCGCTCATAGCGGCACCGAGATGCATTCCGGCGTTGCCCTCGATAATGATTCGGCCGTGCGTCATGCCGGCGCCAATCATCTTTACCCGAAAAACATCGCCGACGACGCGCAACTCGCCGTCGGGTCGGCCTTCGACCCGGAAGAAATCCCCGAGTGCGGCCTGCTGGTTGCCGTAAAGGACCTTGGCAGCGGCGACCTGCGCGGCAGTCATTCCTTCGAACCGCTGCGGGACAAGCGTCTCCGCCTCGAGAGGAACATCCGGTTGGGTGTGGAGGGTAAGCGTGAGGCTCATGTCATAACCTTGCGTGGGTGGCCCATGCTGCGGATTCGATCTGCGCCCTATAGCAGGCTGCGCAGCTCGATCTTGTACTGTCCCAGGTTGCCGCCATAATTGCCGGCGGAGATTTGACGTATCCCCGGTTGCGCCGCCGCTGCGATTCCGCGCCGCATGGCCTCCCGGACTGCCTCCAGGTCCAGGCCATCGAGGACGATCTCGAGTACGCACCCGATCTCCTGGGCAAGTTCAGTTGCCTTCGATACCGCCCGCAGCGTCGGACAATAGGCATCGTTGGTGGATGCGATGACTGACTTGTAACGGGAGCCGACCTTACTGCCACTTCGCACCACGCCGTCCGGAAACGGCAGGATCACGCCGGGGACCGTCCGCATGGCATCGACCGCCGCCTCCGCTGCGGCAAGTGTTGGCAACATGTCCTCGCCCAAAAGCAGCAGATTGCCGCCGCCGACGGCGGGCTGAACGCCGAAGCGTTCCTCCACGACGAACTCTCCGTCCATCACCGGCACGCGCCAGAAGCGGCGCCCGTCGAGAAGCTTGGCTGCCTGGAAGCCGTCGCCGAAATAGCGCAGCAGGCCACCAACTACTACTGTGTTCTCACTCGCCAGGGCGTTGAAGCAGGCGGTGGTGGGGCAAGTCATGACGCACTGCCCGATGCGTTCGACCAGGCGTTTGCCCACACCCTCGGCACTGGTGGCGAACAGCAGCACCATCACTCCCGGCCGCCCGTCCGGGGTTTCTCCGGCAGGGACCACGCGCTCGATGCCGGCTTCGCATTTGCAGCCGATTACCGAGGTCGCGAAGCCGGTCATGGTGCGCGCCGCCGCTGCCGCCCATTTCTCGTTCTCGGCGGTGATAAGCACCCGTGCGCCCGACATGGCGAACGCCTCGGCAAAGGTGTCCACGACAGTAACGCCGTTGATCAGCATTTCCAGTCGCCGCGAGTGAGCGCGGCGCCAACGTCCCTGGGAGAAAACATGACCTTCACCCTCCAGCCGGTCCACTCGAAGCCGAGCGCTGCCTGAGCGTCGGAATGACCTCGTGGGTCCCGAGGTAGCTGTCGTCCACCGCATAGTTATTGAAGCGGATGGAATAGTAATCTTCGAAGAACGGGCGGATCACCTCCACAATTTTCGGATCGTAATCGGGAGACACATGCAGCATTCGCCCCTGGTGTTCCGCCCGGAACTCGTGGTCCTCGATGATCACCTGCCCGTCCTTGATGACGTGGCGCGGCGCCCCGAACATGCGCTCCTTGTCCTCGTCTTCGTCGTAGATCGTGATATCGGCGTCCGCTCCTGGCCCGAGATGCCCCTTGTTCGCGAGGCCCAGCAACCGTGCCGGGCCGGCGCGGGTGACGATGGCGATCTCCTGGAGCGTGTACTCGCGGTCCAGGCCATCGGCGAGCGCGGTCTGCCGCAACGCCCTCGGATTGATCTTGCGCATCTCCTGCTTGCGGAATTCGCGATCCATCAGCAGGCGGATGAGCCGCGGATAGCTCATGAACGAGCCGCCGTTGGGATGGTCGGTGGAGAACACCATGCGCCAGGGATCTTTCGAGAGCAGGAACAATTCGAGCCCGATCGCCCATTGCAGGGCATGGGTATACACGGTGTCCTGGTAGGCGAAGGGAAGGATGCCGCACCCGGATTCGTGCTCGGTGTCGGAATTCACCCATTTGCTACCGGCATAGCGCGAAAGCATGTAGGCGAGCGGCGCGTCCGCCGTCATGATCGTCGACTTGCCGAACATCACCTGGCCCACGTCGGCGCTGATGTTCGGGTGCGTGTTGACGTATTCGGCGATTTCCTTCGCCCGCGAAGTCGGGTTGTGGCTGGACTTGCCGGGCACCTCGCCGTAGCTGTGGAATTGGATATGCGCGATGTGGGCGCGATGCCCCTCGGCAATGCGCATGGTCTCCAGGGTGCTGGCGTAGTTTCCGGAGTGGCCGAGGTTGTTGCAGTGGATGTGCGCCGGGTGCGGTAATCCCAGCTCGTCTACCGCCTCGATCATCGCTCCGATCACTTGCCGGGGCGTCAACTCGAACGACTCTATCTTCTCGTCCAGCTTCGTGATGTTGGCGTTGCGCCGGCCCTTCCAGGCCTCATCGCCCCCGGGATTGACGAGCTTGGCGGTGTACGCCTTGGTCGCCGCGAGCCACCACGCGAGCGCTTCGCGGAATTCCTCGCGCCGTCCCTGTTCCAGCAGCTTGTAGAGCAGCACGTTGTTGCCCATCAGTATGTAGAAGCCCTTGTCGATGACGGGCGTGTCGTGGAATTCCTCCAGCGTGTGGCGCGCGCCTATGGGAGGCACTGCCGCCTCCATGGCAGTGGTGTAACCGAGCAGTGCGTAGCGGTAGCCGGTGGCGAAGGTGGATGGAACTGTGCCGCCGACGCCGGAGCGGGTGAACGCCGTGCGCGGGTGCACGTCGTGCCGGTGATCCTCCGGCTGCAGCTTGCGCGCGAGGTTGACCTTGGGGCCGGCAATATGGCAATGCATGTCTACGCCGCCCGGCATGATCACCAGTCCCTTGGCATCGATTCGCCTCGCCTTCGGTGGGACGTCCTTCACGATCTTGCCGTTGGCGACGTAGATGTCGCGAACTTCGCCATCGACGCCGTTCGCAGGGTCATACACGCGACCGTTTGCGATGTGCAGCATGATGGCTCCGGGATTGTCTGGCGCCCTTATGCGGCGCCCATTGCGGGAACGCGGTTCCCGCCGAGCAGTTCGCGCACTCGCTCCTTGATCCGGGTGAGCACTTCCTCGTCGCTCGGGTAGGGCGACGGCAACGCCGCCCGCAGGGAAATGGCTACATCGTCCATGCGGTACACCGTACCGGGCACGCTGATGCCATAGGTCGCAGTCGTGAACGCCACCCGTGCGAGCTTGCTGGTGTGAGTAGTCTTGGGATCCAGCACGATCACGGGGATGCGCTTCAGGTGCTCGATGGCGCCCTGCGGGAAATTGGCAGCGGGATCGGCGGCGATGATGAGTGCCGCGTCCGCTTCGGCCCGCCCCAGCAGGTCCACGCTCGTGAATTCGCCCGGGTTGAAACGCGGATAGCCGCGCCCCAGGTTAACGCCGAACGGGAAGCCGGTCTGCCATGACACCACGTTGTCCGCACCGGTGACGTTGCCGTGGCCGCGCACCGGCTTGGCCACGAAATGGGTGTATTCGTTGAGATCGGTGGCGAGCGCAAGCAGCGCCCCGGAATTGAAATGCCGTCCCCGCGTCATGGTAAGCCCCATGCCGAACAGCAGCGCCCCGAAGCGGCAGTTCTTCATGCGCTGCGCGAGGTCTTCCAGTGTGGCGAGAGGGACGCCGGTCACCTGCTCGATCGCGGGATCTACCCGCCGCCCCTTCACTAGTGCACGCAGCGCCCACAGCACCTCGAAATCGCGCTGTGGTTTCACCTGCACGAAGATGTCCGCTACCGCCGCGCTCGGGCTGCGGCGCACGTCCACCAGCACCACGGTGCGGTCTTTCCTGCCCCGCGGGATGTACATCCCCTTGGCTGTCACCGTATAGCGCGTAAACAGGCGCGGATGGGACTCCGCCGGATTGCCCCCCCAAAATACCAGGAGGTCGGCGCGGTTACGGATCTCGCCCAAGGTCGCCGTGCTTTCCCCGACTCCCTCGAATGCCATGCCGGACGGGCCATGGCAAACCGAAGTGGTGGTATCTATGTTGCCGCCGATCATGTCGGCGATCGCCACAGCTTGGCGCTGCGCCTCACAAGTGGTGTCGGATAATCCATAGATCAATGGAAAGCGCGCATTGGCCAGAATTTGTGCGGCGGCCTCGATTGCCTCCTCGGTGCTCGCTTCGCGCCCTTCGATGAGCGCGAACGGGCGGTTTTCTTCGATACCATGCTCCTTGAACCAAGCGCGCCCGAGCACACAGGCGTTCTCCGCCTTGGTGATCTTGTGGGCGTCCAGATCCACGGTAAGGTGCATGTCGTCGCATACGCAACCGCAGAAGGTGCAGGTGGCGTCATTGATGATGCGGATGTTGTCGCTCATGATGTGCGTCTCTCCTGGCCTTACCCGGAGACCGGTTCTACCGTTACCGCGATGTGCTTGGAGATGGGCATGCCGCTGCCGGCCGTGTCGCTTGCCATCAGCCGGCTGGAAAGCGGGCCATAGGCGATGAACAGCAGTCCGGAGGGCAAGTCCTTGGTCGTTCGCCCCTTGCAACGCACGTCCACCTCGCCGCTGGCGCTACGCAGGCGTACCGGGTCGCCGTCCTTGAGGCCGAGCCGCGCCATATCCTCCGCGTTCATCTCCACCGTGGAAGTGACCTCGATGTATTCGGCTTCGAGCTTGCCGGCACAGAGCGAAGTGCCCTGCCGCGACGAGCGTCCGCCGATCAGTGTCATGGTTTCAGGCACGATGGTTTTCTCCTTATAGCTACCCACATTCGAACATAGGCTGACCCGCACCGTCAAGAACCGGCGAGGCACTGAAGCATCTCGGCCACGCGCGTGAACTTCTCGCGCGGTTTGCCCTTGGGCTGGCCGCGCGCAACTTCAGCTGCGTCAATCTTGAGCCAGTCAGCGAGGCTTATGACGCGCACGCCGCGCGCCGCAAGCAGTGGCTCCAGAGCTTCAGAGCCGGCTTTCGCCGTGGGCGCCAAGCGGGGAAGGTCGGCGAGCAGCGACTTGACTGTGGCTATGCTGTCGGCCCGGTTGGTGCCGATGATCCCGGTCGGTCCGCGCTTGATCCAGCCTGCCGCATAAAGCCCCGGCACCACGGCGCTGCTGCCATCTACAATGCGCCCGTCCTGGGTCGGGAATACGCCCCGGCGGGCGTCGAACGGCACGCCCGGGATCGGCACTCCGGAATATCCGATACTGCGGAACAGCAGACCGCACCGCAGCGGATCGGTTTCACCGGTTTCCCGCGCCACTTGCTGGAGGGGGGCGCCTTCGAGCCGATTGCGCGCCAACACGACTTGTTCCATGCGTGCGGCGCCCGTGATCGCAACCGGGCTCTTCAGGAAGTGAAAGACAATGCGACGCGGCTTGCCGGTCGGGCCGCGCGCGGCCCACGCGCGAAAGATCTCGACGTTCTTCGCACTCACGAAGTTGCTCTTGACTTCGAGTTCAGCGACGCTTGCGGCATTGAGTTCCAAGTCTTGCGGATCGACGATGACATCGCAGCTGGGCAACTCTCCCAGTTCCTTCAGTTCCTTGTTGGTGAACTTGGCTTGCGCCGTGCCGCGCCGCCCGATGACATGTATCTCCCGCACGCGGCTCGCCGCCAAGGCGTCCAGGGCATGCTCTGCGATGTCTGTGGCCTTGAGCTCATCGACCGACTTGGCGAGGATGCGGCACACGTCTGCCGCAACGTTGCCCTGACCGATGATGGCCACGACTTCTGCAGAGAGGTCGAAGCTACGCTCCCGATAGTCCGGATGGCCGTTATACCAGGCGACAAACTCGGTGGCGGTATGGCTGCCCGGGAGATTCTCGCCGGGGATGCCGAGATGGCGATCAGTTTCCGCTCCGCAGGCAAAAATGACGCCGTGATAATGGGCGCGCAGCTCTTCGACCGTCACGTCGCGTCCGACCGCGACATTACCCAGCAGGTTGAAGTGGGGCAGGCACGCGATCGTAGCGTAGACCAGGATCGCTTCCTTGAGCTTGGGATGGTCCGGCGCCACGCCATAGCGCACCAACCCATAGGGCGCGGGCAGCCGTTCGATCATGTCAACGCGTATGGTCTGACCGCTCTTGAGCAGTGCCTCCGCGGCGTAGAAGCCGCTTGGACCGGCACCCACCACCGCCACGCGAAGTGGGTTGCCCGCGGTTCTTGGCGCATCCATAGTCGGGCTGGTATCAGTAGCCGAGTGCCGTCTTGCGCTCCTCCGCCCCGGGCAGCGGATCCTGCTTGTCGCTTATCACGGGGAGCGCCTGCGAGCGCTCGGCGTTGATCTCGATCCAGTTGCGCTGGTCCTCGGGGATGTCGTCATCGGCATAGATGGCGTGCACCGGGCATATCGGAATGCAAGCGCTGCACTGGATGCACACCAGATTGTCGATATACAGCATGTTGTCGTCAGCGTGGAAACAGGCAACGGGGCACACCGTGACGCAGTCGGTGAAGCGGCATCCTTTGCAGTTGTCGGTAACAATGGTGGTCATGATGTCTCCACGTGTGTTGTAGGGAAGGGCCGGAGATAGTCTCTCAGCCCAGGCGGTCGAGCCAGCGGCCGATCAGGCGCTCTACTTCGTCCGCTCGCAGCGGAAGCTTGTGGGTATCCGGCCAGATCAACGACGCATTGTCCTCGATGGTGCGCCGTATGCCTGCGACATCGCGACAGCGTTCGGGAAAGCTCCTGAGCGCTGCAAGTGCTGCGCCCAGGACCTGCTCGTGCGCATCCGGGAAGCGGTCGACGATACGCCGGGAATGATGCCGGGCGCTCAACTCGGCGCCTGCAATTCCCTCCGCCAGACGCCGCAACGGGTCCTGCTCCAGCACCGGGGCCAGCTCGTTCGGGATAGCAATTTGCCGGCTTTGAGCCCACTCGAGAAATTCGCGCGGGTTTACGCGACGGTCCGGCACCGCCAGCGACAGATCGTCCCGGCTGAACGGCTTCAGAGTGCCGCCGATCATCGCTTCGCGGACAAGTTCGGCATATTGCTCGAGCGCCTCGATCAGCGGGTCGGCGCCCCCAACGCTGTGAGAATCCCTGAGCCACGGGGTTTCCGGTTCTATCGCCAACAGCAGGCAGATCGCCTCGTGCACCGTCCACAACTTGCGATCGCACCACTTCCCGTAAGTCGGCGCTGTCATCATGACGTGCTTCCCAGTGGAACTGCCCTCAAAGCGGTCATAAAGTCCATTTTTCCCAAGCTCTCCCGGACATAGCGCAATCCCCGATCCGATTCCCTTAGGTTGTGCCGCACGTTCAGTATCGATCTGCTCATTTTGATAAAACACTCATGTTTTTTTATTTTTCTTCACATCTTCTTGCATGTAAGAACTTTCACCGCCCCCGGCGATTGGCCCCGCGATACCAGCGATCAGCGGGTGGCCGTTCTGCTGCGGCGTCACGGAAACACAAGTCACGATATGACATTCTACAGAAAATTTTAAGCGCGGGAAGCGGTACGGTCATCGACCATTCCAAGATACGTCTGGGCCTGAAGAGCGGCTTCCATGTCATGCCGGGGGCCGACCGAGAAAAAAGCTGGAAAAGTACTGACATGTCGGGACCGGGAAAGTCAAACAGTAAAATAATTTGCTGCGCAGCGATATGATCTAAATCAAATGCAATCAACTTGATTATTTTGCGTGGGGAGACAAAATTAATTTATGCTTTCCCGCATGCGCGCATGCGCGAGATGAGCATAATATTTCTTCGTTTGTTGATCCGTAGGACAGCTCCCCGACAAGGACTCGAACCCCGACCTGCGGATTAACAATCAGCGGGAATGACCGCTTTGGGTCGATAGCCGGCGTTGAGTGTCGGCGCGCCGAGTAGGGCTCGAACCTATGACCTGCGAACAATTTTCCAGCGTTGCCTGCCGGGCGCGCCAAACATGTCAACGGCTTGTGGTGTTTTTGCTTCAGGCCGTTTTATATTATTTTTGCCTCGCGGCCGGTTACTCAGGGTTGATTGCCGGATATGCGTTCGATGGCAACATCCGACAAATTCCAGCCTCCACCTAACGCTTTGATCAACAGTACGCTCGCGGCAAATCGGCGATTGAGAATATCGACTGCCGACCTTTCGTTGCTCAGCGCCGTGGCCTGCACCGTGACAATGTTGAGGTAAGTGACGGTTCCGGCCTTGTACTGGTTGGTCGTCAGCACCACGGCTTGTCGGGAGGCCTGCAGGGCTTCGTCTTGCACTACAGCTTCCTGTTCCAGGATGCGCAGTGCCGCCAGGTTGTCTTCCACTTCCTTGAATCCCGTCAGCACGGTCTGGCGATAAGCTGCCACGTTGGCATCGTAAACGGCAATGGCCTGCGCAGTCTGCGCGCGCCGCAGGCCGCCATCAAACAGAGTTTCCGCCAGTGCCGGCCCGACAGACCAAAATCGGCTCGGTAGCGTAATCCAGTTGGCAATGCTGGAGCTTTGGTATCCGCCCGAAGCGGAAAGCGTCAGGCTCGGGAAGTAGGCTGCCTTGGCTACTCCGATTTGCGCATTTGCCGCGACTACCCGCCGCTCGGCTGCGGCGATATCGGGGCGGCGCTCGAGCAGGTCAGACGGCATGCCGATCGGCACCGCAGGCAAAGTGGCGGTGAGCGGAGTCGGGGAGATGAAAAAAACGGACGCCGGTTTTCCGATTAGAAGCGCAATGGCGTGCTCCAGCTGCGCGCGCTGCACACCGGTATCAATGGCCTGAGCCTGCGTGCTCTTCAACTGGGTCTGCGCCAGGATCACGTCCGCTTTAGCGACAATGCCGGCTGCGTATTGGTTTTGGGTGAGCTGCAGAGATTTCTCGTAAGCGGCCACCGTGCTGTCAAGCAGCTGCTTCTGGGTATCCAGAGCGCGCAGCTGCAAATAATCCTGCGCCAGCTCGGCCTGCGCGGAAAGCCGTGCGGCTTCGAGATCCGCTGTGCTTGCTTGCGCGCTTGCTTCGTTTGACTCCACCGTGCGGCGAACCCGGCCCCACAAATCCGCTTCCCACACCGCGTCCAGCGACAACAGATAGTTGTTCGTTATGCCGCGAGTAACGGGATTAGTTGATTGCAGCTGCTTGCTGCTGAAGCTGGAAGAGGCGCGGGAGCGTGATTCGGACGCGTTGGCCGAGAGAGTCGGGAAATAACCTGCCCGCGCCGACTGCACCAGCGCGCGCGCCTGCCGATACTGGGCCTCTGCCTGCGCCAGATTCTGGTTGGAAATGTTAACCTGTTCTTCGAGGTCGTTAAGCAACGGGTCATTGAAAGCTTCCCACCACTTTCCCTTGAATTCATGGTCACGCGGCTGCGCGGTTTTCCAGCCATCCATTTCCTTGAAAGCAGCCGGCGCGTCAACGGCGGGACGCACATAGTCGGGACCGACTGTGCAGGCTGTCAGCAGCATCAAAGGCGCAGCCAGCGCAACAAGTTTCATGTCATGCAGTTTCATAAAACCTCCACAACCTCTTCAACTGATCGCATCCGTTGTCGGCAGGACTGTGCGGTTGGTCCACGCCCGCTTGCACCAGAGACGGAAGCGGTCCAGGTAGAGATACACAACCGGCGTTGTATAAAGCGTCAACATTTGACTCACAATCAGTCCGCCGACAATCGAGATGCCAAGCGGACGGCGCAGCTCCGCCCCCTCGCCAAAACCGACTGCAAGCGGAACCGCGCCCAGCAGCGCAGCCATGGTCGTCATCATGATCGGGCGAAAACGAAACAGACAGGCCTGGTAAATCGCCTGCTCGGGGGCAAGCCCCTGTCTACGCTCCGCGTCGAGTGCAAAATCGATCATCATGATCGCGTTCTTCTTGACGATGCCGATTAGCAGGATGACTCCGATCAGGGCGATGATACTGAACTCGGTATGAAACGCAAGCAGCGCAAGAATTGCACCCACGCCCGCCGACGGCAGGGTGGAGAGGATGGTGATTGGATGCACATAGCTTTCATACAGAATCCCGAGCACGATGTAGACCGTGAGCAGCGCCGCCAGGATCAACCACGGCTGATTGTCGAGCGATGCCTGGAATGCTCGCGCCGTGCCCTGGAAGGTGCCGTGAATCGAGATCGGCGCTTCCAGGCGGCCCACCGCCTCGTTAATCGCGCGCGTTGCGTCCGAGAGCGATACGCCAACCGGCAGGTTGAACGAGATCGTGGATGCGACGAACTGGCCCTGGTGGTTCACGCCGAGCGGCGTGTTGGTGGATTCGTAGTGCGCAAAAGCCGAAAGCGGCACTTGCGCCCCGCCACCGGTGCTCACGTAGACGTTGTTCAGCGTCGCGGGACTTTGCCAGTATTGCGGCGCGGCCTCCATGACCACGCGGTACTGGTTGAGCGGATTGTAGATGGTCGAGACCTGGCGCTGGCCGAATACATCGTTAAGCGTGGAATCGATCAGCTTGGGCGAGACGCCGAGGCGCGCGGCGGTGTCGCGGTCGATGATGAGCGAGGTCTGCAGGCCCTTATCCTCCTGATCGGTGTTCACGTCGGTGAGTTCCGGCAACTTGCCCAAGGCCTGACGGATGCGCGGCTCCCAGGTGCGCAGGTCGTCAAGGTCATCGGCCTGCAGCGTGTACTGGTATTGTGCGCTGCTCTGCCGCCCGCCCACGCGGATGTCCTGCGCCGGTTGCAGGAACAGGCTCGCACCGGGCTCGCGCGCGAGCTTGCCGCGCAGCCGCTCGATCACCTTGTCTGCCGACAGCTTGCGCTGTTTGAGCGGCTTGAGTGAGACGAACATGAAGCCCGAATTGACACGGGAGCCGCCGGTGAAGCCGACCACGCTCTCTACCGCCGGGTCTTGGCGGATGATCTCCATGAAATCGGCAAGCTTCTGCCGCATCGCCTGGAACGAAATGCTTTGGTCTGCCTGAATGTTGCCGATCAGTCGTCCGGTGTCCTGCTGAGGAAAGAAGCCCTTGGGTACGATCACGTACAGGTAGATGTTGAGGCAGACGGTGCCGGCGAGCAGCAGCAGCATGAAGCGCCCGTGCCGCAGCGCCCAGGCGAGCGTCCTTTCGTACCAGTGCAGCAGCGCGGCGAACGCCCGCTCGCTTGCTTGGTAAAAGCGCCCTTGCTTGCGCTTTGTTTCCTGCTTCAGCAGCCGCGCACACATCATCGGCGTCATGGTGAGCGATACCGCAAGCGACACTAGGATCGCTGCCGACAGGGTGACGGCGAATTCGCGAAACAACCGGCCCACGATGCCACCCATGAGCAGGATGGGAATGAACACCGCGATCAGTGAGAGGCTCATCGACAGCACGGTAAACCCCACTTCGCGTGCGCCTCGC
>JBGQCF010000018.1:0-40731 GCA_041495205.1 Gammaproteobacteria bacterium | reverse complement strand
GCTTTCAATTCGTCCTGGTTCGGCGTGTAGGCCTGCTTGCATTTGGAGCACAGGCGCTTGGCCAGACGCTGCGCCAGCACCCCCAGCAGCGCATCCGAGAAATTGAACGGGTCCATGCCCATGTCCAGCAGGCGGATGATGGACTCCGTCGCGCTGTTGGTGTGCAACGTGGCAAACACCAGGTGGCCGGTGAGCGAAGCCTCGATGCCGGTGGAAACGGTTTCCTTGTCGCGCATCTCACCCACCATGATGACATCCGGGTCGCAGCGCAGGAACGACCGCATCGCTACGGCGAAAGTGAGCCCGGCTTTCGGGTTCATTTGTACCTGGCGCAGGCCTTTCTGGGTGATTTCCACCGGATCTTCCGCAGTCCAGATCTTGGTTTCCGGGGTGTTGATATAGCCCAGCACCGAGTGCAGGGTGGTGGTTTTACCTGAACCCGTCGGGCCGCACACAAAGAACAGCCCGTAAGGCTTGGCGATCACCTCTTTCAGGGTGTTCAGGTTGCGTGCGCTTAAAGCCAGCTTCTCCATCGGGATCGGCTCGCCTGCCCCAAGAATACGCATCACCACATCTTCCACCCCACCCTGCGAGGGTATGGTGGCTACCCGCAGTTCGATATCCAGCGGACCGTATTTCCTGAATTTGATCTTGCCGTCCTGGGGTTTTCTTTTTTCCGAGATGTCGAGATCGCACATGATCTTGATCCGCGTCACCAAGGCATTACGGTAACTCGCCGGAACTTCGATGTATGGCACCAGCGTGCCGTCCTTGCGGAAACGGATTTCGGTCTTGGCTTTCCCGGGATAGGGCTCGATGTGAATGTCCGACGCGCCCTGATGGTACGCTTCCACGATAATTTTGTTGACCAGCTTGACCAGTTCGTTGTCCGCAGCCGCAGAAACATCGTCCTCGCCAGCGCCTTCTCCCTCCATTATTTCGTCGTCCATTCCCGACAGGAGTTCGCCCACTGACGCGGCATCCATCCCGCCCGCTCCAAAAAACAAATCCAGCGTGCTGATAAACTCGCGGTTGGTGCATACCTTGTAGACCAGTTTGTGCTTGGGGAACACGTTATTGGCCACCTTCGAGCCTTTGATCCGCTCAGGATCGGTGGTGAGGATCGTCAAACCATCCTTGCTTTCCTCGATTGGCACCCACAGGCTGCTCTGGACAAAATCGCGCTTCAGGTTTTTCAGCAAATCCAGAGGCTTTATCCGGTCGGCGCGGAACGGCTCATACGGTACCTGAAAGAACTTCGACAACGATTGCCCCAGCGAAGGGAGCTTGACCTGGAATTCGTCAATCAACGCGTCTTCAATATCTATGTTCTTCCTGCGCGCTGAACGGGTTGCGAGTTCGAATTCTTCCGCTGAAATTACGGCATCCGCGACCAAGTAATCGTACTTGGTACGTACCGCATGTTGTGGCTGCTGGCGCTGCTTGAGGGCAATGGCAAGCGTCTCGCAAATAAATGTCACACCCTCTTCCATCACCGAAGTAAACGGCACGCCCCCCTTATTGTTGATGATCTGCACCACGCCGATGAGATCGTTGCTGCCCGCATCCAATACCGGCGCCACCAGCATCTGTTTGGTTCTGTAACCCGTGCGCTTGTCCACTTCCTTGAGGAAACTCAATTGCGGGCTGAGCGCTTTCAATTCATTGTCGTCGTAAACATCCGCGACGTTGACGGGTTTCTTTTTCATCGCAGCGAAACCGGCTATGCTTTGTTCATTAATCGGCAGTTTTAAATCCCTGAACGAATTGAGCCCCGTTTTCACCTTGGAGATAATCGAAGTTTTGTCTTCAGCCAACGTGTAAATGGTGAGACGGTCTGCATTGAACAGGGAGCAAATGTCCTGGCTCACCTCCAGCATGATTTCATCAATATTGTAAGCGGCGTGAATCTTGTTGGTGACCGCCTGCAGTTTTCGAGTGAAATTCAGTTTCTCGGTGAGAACATCCTTCGTTACCGGCTGTGCTTGAAATACTGTACTCATGGCTTAAACCTCATTTTTTCGCGGCGCTCTGCCCGCCTAAAAGACAAAAATCTGGTTGTGCTGCTTCAGGATTTCCAGCGTCGCGTGCACGGTGATCGGCTTGTTACGCATCCATCCCGCGGTATCCACCAAAAAGGGTATATGGCTGACATGGTCAAGATGCGAATGCGTAACGAATACATGATTGATCCGCATGAGCTGCTTAAGGCTGAGATTACCCACCCCTGTGCCGGCGTCAATCAAAATATCATTATCCAGGAGCATAGAGGTGGTGCGCAACTGCCCGCCGATTCCACCACTGCATCCGAGTATTCTGAGCTTCATGGGTAGCCTATTTCGTTCCCGCACCACGTAAGATTGCTTTCCGCTGATTTTAGCCCTGCCAATCCAACTAATCCACTCTAGGAACTTCTAATTGAACCGCACGCGTGCGGTTCAATTAGAAGTTCCATCATTTGCTTTCAAACACCCAAACGCCGTCCCAATCCGCCTGCGGAGAATCGGCGCGAAACTGTTTGATGCGATCCAGAAACAGCTGATACAACTGGACGGTCGGCGCCATTTTCTGCAAATTGATGAGTTGCAGCTCCGCCATGTCCCAGTTCTGCGTCCTATAAAGTTTCAGCGCCCGCTGGAACAGCTTTAGTTCATCCAACATTGCCTTGTCTACCTGCCCCTCAAACCCGAGCGGTTCGTAAATATGCACCGGCTCGTCCTTGCCCTTTACCCTCACTCGGTCGAGTTCCCGGTACACAATACCCGAGACCGCATTCTTGGTCATTTCGCTCAAGATGATGCCCACGCCGTATTCCTTGCACAGCCCCTCCAGCCGCGAGGCCAGGTTGACCGAGTCGCCCATTACCGTGTACGCCTTGCGCACCGCTGAACCCATGTCGCCCACCACCATGACGCCGGTATTGATGCCAACACCTATCCTGATTTCAGGCCAGCCGCGAAGCTTGAATTGCTCGCGCAATTGCTGCGCGGTAATTTGCATTTCCAGGGCGCTGATCACCCCGTTGCGCGGGTGGTCCGGATCGTTCACCGGTGCACCCCAGAACGTCATGATGGCATCCCCGATATATTTGTCCAGCGTGCCGTGGTGCGAGCGGATGACACGGGTCATCGCGGTAAGATACTCGTTGATGAATGCCGTCAGCTCTTTTGGCTCCAAGCCTTCGGAAATCGAGGTAAAGTTGCGCACATCGGAAAACAACACCGTCAATTCCTGACTTTTGCCTTGCATGCTGTAGCGCTTCGGATCCTCGCTCATTTTGTCCACCAGTTCCGGCGGGACATATTGTCCGAACAGTTCGGTGAACTGCCGCTTGATACGCGATTCTGTGAAGTAGCCGTAAGACATGTTGAGGGCGAACAGCGCGAGGATCAGCAACAACCCACTTGCCATAGGCAGCACCAGGTTGCCGTACTGCCAGACCATGATATTGGTGGCAAGCATAAACAGCAAGACGATCAAAGTAAAAAGTGTCGCCATTATCGGATTCAGCAGAGGCATCAACAGTGTCAGCGCCACTCCGATGAAGAATACCAGCACCACTTCTGCGCCCAGTACATAAGGCGGCTTTTGCTTGATATTGCCATCGAGCATGCCGGCAATCAGGTTGGCGTGGATTTCCACTCCGGGATAAGCCACGCCCACCGGCGTGGAGCGCAAATCCTTGAGGCCGGGCGCTGTAGTGCCGACCAGCACAATCTTATCCTTGAGCACGCTGGGATTGAGCCGTTCATTCAGCACATCAGTAGCCGAAATGTACTTGAAGCTCCCCTGCGCGCCGCGATAGGGAATCAGCGCCGAAACGTTTTGATCCACCGGAATGCGGATGGGGCCTGCTTTCAGCCCCTCGAGACCGGAATAGCCATGGGTCCAGACCTGTTGAGCAGGATAGTCCGGTTCAACCTTGGGAAAACCGAGCAAAGTACGCATGATGGCGAGCGACAGGGGTTCGTAGTAGGCGCCCTTGTATTCGGCGAGCATAGGCACGCGCCGTGACACACCGTCGAAATCAGTGAGTGGATTGAAATGCCCGGCGCCGGCCGCAGCCTGCTGGAGTTCAGAGAGATTGGCGCCGTAGCCGTTCCATGAAATAAAATCTATCTTCTTGCCGGCGAACGTGCCCGCAGACAACACCGGCTGCGGCAGTGCATTTACCGCTGCATATTTCCCGGCAATTTCATCGTTTGAAAAGTAGTAACCGAGTATCACCGGGTGCTTTTTCAGGCTCGCGGCGAATATTTTGTCGTATTCGAGCTGCGGCCGCACTTGCGCGAGCGCATTTTGAAACTGCGGATTGTCCCTGAACTGCTTCTGCGACAAATCCTCTAAAACCGCGATGCCCGAACTCTCGTCTTTCTCCGCGAACACCACGTCAAAACCCGCCACCGCCACGCCATAATGGTCAAACAACTTGTCCACCATCAGCGCCAAGCGGTCGCGGCGCCACGGCCAGCGGCCCTCCTCGGCCAGGCTTTTTTCATCTATGTCCACGACCACGATGCGATCGTCCACAGTGCGCGGCATGGTAAGCCGCAGCCGTGCGTCATAAATGATTGCATCCAACTGGTGGAAAAAGGTGAACTCGTAAATCTTCGCCGCATGGCCGAGAAACACCAGCGTAATTGCCAACCCCAAAAAGATGCGCAACGAGTGCTTTTTCAGATCCAACAAGCGGCCCCCTTCTTTTGGCACAGGAAAAGGAAGGCCTGCGTGACGCGGGCTAGAAGAAACAGAAGATAATAGATCCGAGGGCAAGCAACACAGCTGAGCACTTGACGCAAAACCCGGGAGCCAAGTCGCACGTAAGAGCGGTTTTCCGCTGCAGCATGTTCTTTTGGGGCGGCAGTAATTCCCGCTGCACTGCGCTTGTCGGTTCCTCTCTTTTCAGCTTGCCGCAGTTCACGCAACTTTATAGAAAAATTCCATTTTGATTCCCCCCAGCTCGACGATGTCGTGATCGTTCAAGAGGTGCGCCTGGGCATCGAGAGTCTTGCCGTTCAGTAGCGGGAAAGTCGCGCCTTCAACATGGGTGATGAAGTAGCCTTGCGGTCGGCGTGTAATTACCGCGACCTGCACGCCTGGTTTGCCCAAAGTGGTGAGGCTCTTGGTCAAGTCCAGTTCCTTGCCCGCGCTCGGGCCGGTGAGTATCTGGATCGCGGCAAGCGGGCTGGGTTTGGCGCCTGACGCAGGAGCGGGTTTGGGCTCTGTTGTTGCCGCAACGGGTTTAGGCTCAGCAGACTTGGGCTTGGCTTCTGCTGCAGGTTTTGCTTCAGCTGCCGGTTTCGCTTCAGCTGCCGGTTTCGCTTCAGCTGCCGGTTTCGCTTCAGCCGCTGGTTTCGTTTCTGCTATCGGTTTGACTTCTGCAGCCGGTTTGGTTTCTGCTGCTGGTTTCATTTCAGCTGACGGTTTGACTTCTGCAGCCGTTTTGGCTTCGGCTGCCGGTTTTGCTTCGGCCACCACCGGTTTGTGCTCAACGGGCTTCGGCTCTGCGGCAGGCTTGGCTGCGAATGCCGAGCCGGGAACGGTGTCCGGCGGTTGCGCTCGCATCGGCTGAGTAGTCTGTGAATTCTGCGGCGCCCCCTCCGCCGCCTTGGGCATGGGCTTGGGGCGTATCACCACGGTCTTTTCAAAATCGCCGCCAGTGCTCTGGCTTTGCTGTTCATTGACGTATTTGAGCTTGTATTTGCCGAGCTCAATCATGTCATTGTTTTGCAGGAAATGCTTTTTCACCATGTTGCCGTTCACCAGGGTGCCGTTGGTACTGCCCATGTCTTCCAGGAACGAATCGTTGAGTATGGTGACGATGACCGCATGCTCGCCGCTCACCGCGAGATTGTCTATCTGGATGTCGTTGCCCGGCTTGCGGCCAATTGTGGTGCGCTCCTTGTTGAGGGTAATCTCCTTCAACACCAGGTTGTCCATGCTGAGAATCAACTTCGCCATAAGTTCCTCACACCTTCGCTTGCCTGAACCATGATAATAACCGGCTTATCCGGTCCGTCCTAGCAGGAAAATCGCGCAATACCCGAACCAGAATCACCGACACGTTGTCGCGCCCGCCATTATCGTTGGCCATTTGCACCAGCTGCTGTGATGCGAGCTGCACATTGGCTTGCAGGCTCGACAGTGTAAGACTAATTTCACCGTCCTCCACCATATCGCTCAACCCGTCCGAACACAACAAGTAGATATCGCCCGCCTCCACCTCATGGGTATGAATTTCGGGCTCGACTTCGGGATCTATTCCCAAGGCGCGCGTCACCAGATTCTTGTTGTGGGAGAGCTTCGCCATCTGTTCGGTAATCATGCCGGAGTCAATTTGTTCCTGCAACAGCGAATGATCCCGGGTAATCTGCTTAAATTCGTCCTGGCGCAAGCGGTACAAACGCGAGTCGCCGATGTGCCCTACACTTAAGCGGTTATCATAAAACAACCCGACCACCAGGGTGGTGCCCATGCCGGCATATTGCGGTTGGCTTCTCGCTGCCTGGTAAATCGAAGCATTGGCGCCCGCGATCTGCTCCCTGAGTATTTTCACTGCCAGCGGTTCACCGCTCTCCGTCTCAATCCCGCCAGGCTCAACGCTCGCCAGGACCTGTTTCAAGTTGGTGCCAAGCAAGGCAGTGGCAATGCCGCTCGCCACTTCACCGGCATTATACCCGCCCATGCCATCGGCGAGGATAACAAATCCGCTTGCGGCATCCGCCGCGATACTGTCCTCGTTATGCGAGCGCACCATGCCCGGATCGGTGGCAGTAGCAACTTCCAGAGCCTTGCTCAGGTCCATGAGCCCCTTTCAAACGCTGATATCCACCATTTCCTGGCTTGCCACGCATTGCCTGAGCGCTTGCGCCATTTCCGCGCCCGTTTGATAGCGTTCCTCGACTTGCTTGGCCAGAGCCTTGTTGATAATCGCGACCACACACTCCGGCAAATCCGTATTGATGCTCAGTATATCGGTGGGCGGCTCGTTGGTAATCTTGAACATGAGTTGCGCCATGGAATCGCCCTCAAACGGCAATTTCCCACACGTCAACTGGTAAAGGCTCACCCCCAGCGAGAACAGATCCGAACGGCCGTCTATCTTTTTCCCGGCTAATTGCTCCGGGGACATGTACGCAGGCGTACCGAGCACCATACCGGTCTTGGTTTTGCTGGAGTCGGTAATACGCGCAATGCCGAAGTCGGTCACCTTAAGCATGTCGCTCCCCGGCTCGTACATCACGTTCGCCGGCTTGATGTCGCGATGAACTACGTTCTGAGTGTGCGCATAAGCCAGAGCATCGGCAACCCGGGCGACGATGCTCATCACCTTTAGAAGCGGAAGCAGGTTATCCGGCTTGGTATAAGGCACCAGATCCTGGCCTTTCAAAAACTCCATAGCGATATACGCCAGATCGTGCTCTTCCCCGGCATCGAAAATGGTCACAATATTGGGATGGTTGAGGCGCCCGGCTGTCTCGGCCTCGCGGAAGAAACGCGTTTTCACGTCTTCCAACTCGTCGGCATCAAACTCCTGGGAAAGTGCCATGGTTTTGATCGCTACCACGCGGCTGATTTTGGGGTCCTTGCCCAAATACACCACGCCCATCGCGCCCTTGCCCAGCTCTTTTTCCACCTGATAGCGGCCGAGCATCGGTTTTTCCACACCCCCGCCTTCAAGAATGAGGGTGCCGCCCGGGTGGCTGGCGCCGGCACCGCCGAGAATCACGGTCTCCGACATCTGCTTGGCGCGTGTAAGTTTCTGTACCAGGTCCTTGTACTTGGGGTTGTACTCGCTCATGTGGCGGTACACCGATTCTGCTTTGTTGAATTGGCGCTTGCGCTCGAAGTCCAGCGCCAGGTTGTACAGCAGGTCCATGACACTGTCATCCATGGGAAGCTTGTGGAATTTGTCGAAAGCAATGTCAAGCTGGCCTTGTCCCTGAAACGCCAGCCCCAGCATGCGGTTCGACTCCGCCGATTCCGCTTCGGATTTCTCTTTGCCTCTTTCGGTCACCAGGAAGCGCTTGGTGGTAAGCAGCAAATGGCCAACCAAAAGCAACGTCGCCGGCAGCATCAGCTGCAGCCATGTCGTCTTGCCGACCATCAGCGCGAAATGCGTGCCAAGCAGGGCCGCAAGCAAGGCAAAGGTAATGATTGCCCCCATTCCCGCCTTGAGCCTGGGAAGCAGCAAGATTAGATAGAGCGCGATCACCAGGAACACCAGCTTCTCCACCCAGGGAGCCCAGGTCGGCACGACAAAGAAATCTTCCTTGAGGATGCTCGAGACCGAATGCGCGAGCGTCAGCACCGGTGCCATCGCCGGTGAGATAGGCGTAACTTGCACCGCGCCGATGCCGGCGCCAGTGGCGCCAATCAGCACGATTTTGTCGCGGTATTTCTCGGCGGGAATTTTGCCGGTGTAAACATCATAAAACGAATCCACCTGAAAGGCCGGCCGATTATCCCGGTCTTTGTAGAAATAGACGTACATCTGCAAATAGGAATCGGTGGCGATTTTCAGGCTGCCGAGTTTGACGCCTTCGCCCAGTCGTACCACGATGTCGCTCGGCTGGAGGTTGAGGCTTTTCGCCGCCAGCATCAGCGACAGGGATGGAAAATACTGCTCATAATAGCGCAGCACCAGCGACTCAGTTCGGATACCACCGTCCACGTCCGGATTGGCGTTCAAATGCCCTATGCCCACCGCATTTTTACCGAATTCGGCGAGCGGTATAAGTACCTCCATCGTGGGGTAAGGAAGCAGGCCGTTGGATGCCGCGGAGATGTTATCCTCGACCTTGGAAAGCTGGTTCTTTGCCATGAACTCGGGCAAAGGTTGGTCGGGTTTGCCGAGAGGATCGCCGAGCTGGAACAACATGGCAAGCAAGACGTTGTTCGCCTTTTGTATGCTCTCCGCGAGCTTGCGATCGGTGTTGAGATTCTGCTCGGCTTCCTTGAGCAGCGCGTCAATCTGGGAAAGTTCTTGTTGCACCGCCGGGTCTGCGAGGTTCTTTAAACTTGAATTCGCATACAGCTGTGAAAACTTGTTGATGTAATTGAGTCCCGGGTCAACCTGGGGCTCTGAAAAAAACACGGTGTTGCCGATGACCTTGGCCTTGGCGGCCGCAAGAAGGTCTATCATCTTCGCGTGCACTTCGCGCGACCATGGCCAGCGCCCGATGTTGGCAATGCTCTGATCATCAATCGCGATTACCGCAACTTTCTCGCTCGGATTGCGCGACGACGATGCCTTGACCCCGAGGTCATAGGCCTTGCGCTCCAAGCTTTGAATCAGATCGCCGCCACCCAAGAAAAATAGCACTATGGCGACGATCAGCACGAGGAACCAGTCGGCCTTCCAGAATGCGAGCTTTTTCATCCCTGAACTACCTATTATTTTTTTGTAGGTGAGCTTTTAAGGTTTACTTTGCGCATTTTACGATATTCATTTGTAAAGTATACGTTTTTCTGCATCGTAAAGCGCAACCGTCTGCCGGCAAATCGGTTTCGGCGTACAACAATTTTACGGCATCTATTCCCGGAATAATGCTGTTAAAAGACAAAATTCAAAGAAATCAAACATTAATCCGGTACTAAGAAAGACCATCAAGCATTGCCATGAGCCGATTCAAGCCATGTGCTAGTTGCGATAATAAAAGGCGCGCCGCGAGCGCAATCGCTTTGTCGCCGGAAATCCTGAACTGTCGGAAAAAGCGCGGTAAGATCTAGAAACGAAAAGGCCGGGGCTTTTTCACCACCCGGCTCGTAGGTAACAGGCTTCTTTAAATCGTCAATCCACGCCCGCCAGGTAATTCAGCCGGCGCTTGCCGCAGCACGGATTTTGCGCCACAGCATCGAAATTAGGGGCCAGAACAATAAGAACAGTGCCAGCCCCGTGAGGCTGCCGACCAGGCTGTTCGAAAAGAACACCGTCATATCACCCTGCGATCCCTTAATGGCGTTACGGAAATTCTCCTCGGCGCGGTCACCGAGCACCAGCGCCAGTACCATCGGCGCGAGCGGATATGAAAGCTTCTTGAACACATAGCCGAGTACACCGAATACTACCATCAGGTAGACGTCGAACATCGAGTTGTGCACCGTATAGGCGCCGATGGCGCAGATCACCATGATCACGGGCGCAATGATTGAGAAAGGAATGCGCAGGATCGCTGCAAACAGCGGCACGCAGGTCATCACCACGATCAGCCCGGCAATGTTGCCAATGTACATACTTGCGATCAGGCCCCACACGAAGTCCTTCTGCTCGATGAACAGCAGCGGCCCCGGTTGCAGACCCCAAATCAGCAGACCACCCAGCAGTACTGCCGCCGTGGGCGAGCCGGGTACTCCCAGCGTGAGCATCGGCAGCAGCGCTGAGGTTCCAGCGGCATGGGCCGCCGTCTCTGGCGCCACCACGCCCTCGACCTTGCCGGTGCCGAATTTATGGCCGTCCTTCGAGAAGCGCTGCGCCACCCCGTAGCTCATGAAGGAGGCGGGGGTGGCACCGCCTGGCACGATGCCCATGAAGCAACCCACCACGGCACTGCGCAGGGAGGTCGCCCAGTAGCGCGGTAACTCGCGCCAGGTTTCGAGCACCACCTTCATATTGATGCGCGCGTCGGCGCCCTTGAATGCCAGTCCTTCTTCCAGTGTGAGCAGGATCTCGCCGATGCCGAACAGCCCGATCACCGCGATAAGGAAGTCGAACCCCTTCAGCAGACTGGTGAAACCGAAAGTAAGACGCAATGTGCCAGTGACGCTGTCCAGGCCGACAGCGGCGAGCGCGAAACCGATCATCATTGAGGCGATAGTTTTGAACGCATTCTCCCCGCTCATGCCGACGAAGGCACAGAAGGTCAGCAAATAGACCGAGAAATATTCCGGCGGCCCGAACGCCAGCGCGAACTTCGCCACCACCGGGGAGAGGAACGTGATCATGATCACCCCTACCAGCGCACCGAAGAACGATGAGGTGAACGCTGCGGTGAGCGCGGCGCCGGCCCGCCCCTTCTGCGCCAAGGGGTGGCCATCGAAGGTCGTCGCCACCGACCAGGGCTCCCCGGGGATGTTAAACAGGATCGAGGTGATGGCGCCGCCGAACAGCGCCCCCCAGTAGATGCACGAAAGCAGAATGATCGCCGAAGTGGTGCCCCCGGGCCGTTGCGCCATTGTGAAGGTCAGCGGCAGCAGGATGGCAACACCGTTTGCCCCGCCCAGGCCGGGGAGCACGCCGATAATGACGCCCAGTACCACACCTATCAGCATCAGCAGCAGGTTGAAAGGCGACAGCGCGACCCCAAATCCCTGTAGCAGCGCGTTGAGGTCTTCCATTTCAGCTCCCGTGGCCCGCGTCGGCGCGGACGCGGTTCACGATCATTTTGGCTACCCAACTACTCAATTGAGGCCTAATGCCGCTTCGAGCGGCCCTTTGGGCAGTGGTACCGCGAACCACACTTCGAAGATGAGGAAGAACGCGACGCTGACCCCCAGCGCCACCGGCACGGTTTTGATCCAGGAGTATTTGCCGAGCCACCGCATGAACAAGGCAATAAAAAGCGCCGACGCCACGTAGATGCCCAGGGATCCGATTAGGGCGACATAGACGATCGTCGGCACCAGCACCACCATGATCAGCTTCAGCTGCTCGCGCGATACGAACAACTTTGAAGCCAGCGCTGCAGCACGCAGCGCACGCACGAGCGTTACTACGGCCGAGCCGAGAATCAGCAGCCCGACGTAGAACGGGAAATATCCGGCCTGCGGGCCGTCGTCCCCCCACCGCGCACCTAGCCGGTAGCTGTCAAGCGCGATGACCGCGCCGAAAATGACGATAAGAGCCGCGACGCAGATTTCCACGGACCGCACCGACGCGGCCGAACGCTCTTTTGATTTCTCGTTATCCATGCTCGTCTGCGGCGATTGCCCCGCGAAGCCGTCCGGAGTGGGAAAAGGAAACGCCCGGGGTCACCGGGCGTCGTTCAGGGGTTACTTGGCGAGGAACCCTGCGTCCTTCATCAGCTGAAAATGCCGCTTCTCCTCCTGTGCCACCCAAGCCTTATAGTCGTCGCCGATGAGGGCGGTCTGGTTGAACGCGCCCTTATCCATGAATTCCTGCCATTCCGGCAGCGCGCGCACCTTTTTCAGCAGACCGACGTAGAAGTTGCGCTGCTCCTCGGTGACGCCACCGGCCATGAAAATACCGCGCAGCATCAGGTACTCGACGTCGAGCCCCGAGCTCTTGCAAGTTGGGATGTCGTACCACGACATGGTTTCCGTGATCTTGTTCTTGTATGGCATGCGCTGGCTGTCGAATACACACAAAGGCCGCAGCGAGCCGGCACGCCATTGAGCGACTGCCTCGATGGGATTGTTGACGGTGGAGTCAACATGCTTGCCTACCAGCTGCACCGCGACCTCGCCACCGCCCTTGTAGGAGATGTAGGTAAACTGGGCGCCGGTCTGTTTCTCAATCGAGACCGTGATGATCTGGTCCTCCTGCTTGGAGCCGGTGCCGCCCATTTTGAACTTGCCGGGGCCGGCAGCCTTGGCTGCTTCTATGTATTCCTTAGCGGTTTTGTAGGGCGTGTCCGCGTTGACCCAGAGCACGAACTCATCGAGCGCCATCATCGATACCGGTGTCAAGTCCTTCCAGTTGAACGGCACTCCTGTGGCCATCGGCGTGGTGAACAGGTTGGAGAGGGTGATGATGATCTTATGCGGGTCGCCCTTGGCATCCTTGACATCAAGAAAACCTTCCGCTCCCGCGCCGCCCCCCTTGTTGATCACCACCATGGGCTGCTTCATCAGTTCGTGCTTGGCCACCATGCCCTGGATGAAGCGTGCCATTTGGTCTGCACCGCCGCCTGTGCCCGCAGGTACGATGAACTCGACGGTCTTTGTCGGCTCCCAAGCCGTTGCGGGCGCAGCCATGGCAATGGCGCTGCCAATGAATACCGTCATTGTGAATTGTTTAAGACTCATCTTCATGTTTGATCTCCTTTTGGCGAGCAGGGATATTCCGGTTAGTTTCCAAATGCGTCTCTACGGGAACAGCTTACATCTTTATGAGAGAAGCTCCCATAATACATCATCAGATTAAAACTCTTAACTTCCGTCAATAAACGGCGAAGGCGCCCATTGCGCGATCACTTCACCAGCAGTACCGGCAAATCCGTCAGGTGGATCACCTTGGTGGCGACAGACCCCAGGAGCAGGCCGGATACCGAACCCAGGCCGCGTGTGCCCATGAAGATCTGGACAACCCCATTTTCCTTTGCATACTTGCAGATGACCTCGGCCTCGTCGCCTATCCCGATATGGTAGTGGTACTTGATGCCCGCGGCATCGAGTTTCTTGCGCGAGTCCGCCAAGGCGGCGAGCCCTTGCTCCCGGTGGTACTGCTGCACCTTGTCGTGCCCGAGATGGGAGGCCACATGCGCGGGAAACGGGTGCTGGACGTTGAGCAGGTGTATTTCCACCCCGTCCTTGTACCAACCGAACTTCTTGATCAGTTGGTCAACCGCACGGATCGAGGACTCCGAACCGTCCACCGGCATAAGCATTTTCAACATCCGCATCGCTCCCGATAATTTATTCAGATCTTGAGGCCGACAGCGCTCGCAGGGTCAATGCGGCGCCTTGGTCTTTTGTTCCTCGACCGCCAGGTCCACCATGCCTTCTTCCTTCGCCACCCATTTCCCTATCCACTTGCCGACCGTGACGATGATGGCTGCGCCGATCAGCCCGGCACCCGACAGTTCGAACTTAGCGCCGAGTATCGAAAAAACCTCGATGTCAATCATCCACTGGGCGTTGGCCGTGAACCATACGACCACGACAGGGTCGGTCACCAACATTTCGCCGGCCACATAGCCGATCAGCGCCGCCCCGATCGTGACGATCACCGGGAAGCGCCCCATGAGTTTCATCAGAATGGTCGCGCCGAAGACCACCAGCGGGATGCTGATCGCCAGCCCGAGGATCAGCAGCACGATGCTGCCTTTGGCCACCGCCGCCACGGCGATCACGTTGTCCAGACTCATCACCAGATCGGCGATGAGGATGGTCTTGATCGCCGCCCACAGATTGTCGCTCGATTCGACGTCGCCTTCGCCGCCGTCCTCGGGCACCAGCAGTTTGACCGCGATCCACAGCAGCAGTGCGCCGCCGATCAACTTGAGCCAGGGCAGCTTGAGCAATTCGACCGCGACAATGGTGAGGATGATCCGCAGTACCACCGCCGCGCCGGCGCCCCAGATGACCGCCTTCGTCTGCTGGCGCGCGGGCAGCGAGCGCGCAGCGAGCGCGATCACCACCGCGTTGTCCCCCGACAGGATGATGTTGACCCAGATGATGGCCAGCAACCCGGTCCAGAACGCGGCGGTCTGCAGCTCGTTCAGGAATTCCATGATTCGCGTTTCCTCCTCGATTTCCAGCTGCCTCTAGACCAGCTCTGCACTGGCACGCTTGACCGGCGGGCCGCTCGTCGCCGCCACGTAAGTAAAGAGCTGGTGGGTCCCGCCCGCACTGACGCGACGATTTATACTGGTTCAGAACAACCCTACCACTTTACCATCATCATCAAGATCGATTTTCTCCGCCGAAGGCACTTTGGGCAGTCCCGGCATGGTCATGATGTCTCCGCAAATCATCACCACGAATTCAGCGCCTGCGGAAAGCCGCACTTCGCGTATGTTCATGACATAACCGGAAGGCGCGCCGCGCAAACCGGCATCGGCGGAAAACGAGTACTGCGTCTTGGCTACGCATACTGGATAATGGCCGTAGCCGTCTTCCTGCAGCTTCTGGATTTGCGCGCGCACCTTGGCATCCGCCGCGATGTCCGCAGCGCCGTAAATCTTGGTGGCTATCATCTTCATCTTGTCCCACAGAGGGGCCGATTCTTCGTAAACAAACTTGCAGCCCGCGGGCGTCTTATCAACAATGCCCACCATGGTGCGCGCCAGCTCCTCCGCCCCCTTGCCGCCCTCCGCCCAGTGCGTGGCGAGGATCACTGGCGCCTCGTGGTGCGCCATCTTCTTTTTGAGCAACTCAATCTCGGCCGGCGTATCGAAGTTGAAGCGGTTGATCGAGACCACGCATGGCAAACCGAAATGGTCGCGCACATTGTGCACATGGCGTTCCAGATTGGCGATGCCTTTTTCCAATGCTGGAAGGTTTTCCTTATTGAGTTCCTTGAGGTCCACGCCGCCGTGATATTTAAGCGCTCGAAGTGTGGCGACCAGCACCACCGCGGAGGGACGCAATCCTGCTTTGCGGCACTTGATGTCGATGAATTTTTCCGCCCCCAGATCGGCGCCGAATCCAGCCTCGGTTACCACGTAATCCGCGAGCTTCAACGCTGCTTTGGTGGCAATCACTGAATTACAGCCGTGGGCAATGTTGGCAAACGGTCCGCCGTGGATGAAAGCTGGATTGTTTTCGAGGGTCTGCACGAGGTTCGGCTTCAGTGCGTCCTTCAATAGCACTGTCATTGCGCCGTCCACCTTGAGTTCGCGTGCCCTTACCGGTTTTTGCTCCCGCGTATAGCCGACAACGATGTTGCCAAGGCGGTTCTTTAAATCTTTAAGCGAAGTGGCAAGACAGAATATCGCCATTGCTTCGGATGCCACCACGATGTCAAACCCATCCTGGCGCGGGTAACCGTTGCCCGTCCCTCCCAGCGAAATCACGATATCTCGCAGCGCGCGGTCATTCATGTCCACAACGCGCCGCCAAGTGATGCGCCGCACATCCAACCCGAGCGCGTTGCCGTGGTGGATATGGTTATCTATCGCCGCGGCAAGCAGGTTGTTGGCAAGACCGACCGCGCTGAAGTCGCCGGTGAAATGCAGATTGATGTCCTCCATAGGAACTACTTGCGCGTACCCACCGCCCGCAGCGCCGCCTTTAATGCCGAACACCGGGCCGAGACTTGGCTCACGTATGCACAGCACCGTCTTTTTGCCGATGCGGTTCAGCGCATCGCATAGTCCCACTGTGGTGGTAGTTTTGCCTTCGCCCGCGGGGGTGGGAGTTATGGCGGTCACCAGAATCAGCTTGCCGTCGGGCTTATTGGCAAGACTGTCAACAAAATCCAGGGAAATCTTGGCCTTGTAATGGCCATAAGGCTCGAGATGTACTTCGTCTATCCCGAGTTTTTCCTTTGCCAGTTGAGTAATGCGCCGCATCTTGGCTTTTTGCGCGATTTCGATGTCTGTCAGCATGAATGCACCCTTTCTTTGAAAAACGGTTTCCCTCTAATCCGCTTGCGATTGAGACGGCTTGCAGGGCATGTTCTGGTTTATCCGGTAAGCCGGGTTGCAATGGCGGGAATGGCTCAACCCGGGTCGAATTACCAGCAAATTATATGGCGAGCATTTGTCCGCCACCAAAACTTGCGTGCTCGGGCTTCCGCCCACCGCGTTTCACTCTGACCGCACAGTACTTGAATTCGGGTATTTTGCCGACAGGGTCGAGCGCCGGATTGGTCAGCAGATTCGCCGCCGCCTCGTAGAAGCAGAAGGGAATAAACACCGTGCCGTGCGGCGTGCCGTCATCGGCGCGCGCGTAGAGCGAAATTTCCCCGCGTCGGGATTCCACGGTAACCACATCCCCCGCCTGCACGCCGATGGCTTCCAAATCTAAAGGATGGAGTGAAGCCACCGGTTCGGGCTCAATCGCATCAAGCACGCCGGCGCGGCGGGTCATGCTGCCGGTGTGCCAGTGCTCAAGCTGCCGGCCAGTAATCAGCACCAGCGGAAAATCGTGATCCGGCCGTTCGTTTGCGGGAATTATGTCTGCCGGCACAAATCGCCCGCGGCCATTTGCTGTCGGGAAGTGGTCGGTAAACACTACCGGCTCGCCGGGATCGCCTTCGTGCTCGCAGGGATAAGTTACAGAGGTCTCGCGTTCAAGCCGCTCCCAAGTAATGCCGGCGATGGAAGGCATGGCCTTGCGCATTTCATTGAACACGTCCTTCGGCCCCGGGTAATTCCAATCGAGCCCCATGCGTCGCGCGATTTCCTGAATGATCCATAGATCATGTTTTGCCTCGCCCGGAAGATCCAACGCCTGCCAGCCGAGCTGCACCATGCGATCGGTGTTGGTGACCGTGCCGGTTTTCTCCGGCCACGCCGAAGCCGGCAGGATGATGTCGGCGAGGTACGCAGTTTCGGTGAGGAAAATGTCCTGCACCACCAGCCACTCGAGTTTGGCCAGCGCTTCGCGCGCATGCCTGAGATCCGGGTCGGACATGGCGGGATTTTCACCCATGATATACATGCCACGAATTTGCCCGGCGTGCACCGCGTTCATGATTTCCACCACCGTGAGGCCCGGCTTGGGATCGAGTTTGGTACCCCACAGCTTCTCAAACACATCGAGCGCGTTCTTGTTGTCCACGTGCTGGTAGTCGGGGTACATCATCGGAATCAGCCCGGAGTCGGACGCACCCTGCACGTTGTTCTGGCCGCGCAAGGGATGCAGCCCGGTGCCCGGACGCCCCACCTGACCGGTGAGCAGCGAGAGCGCGATCAGGCAGCGCGCATTGTCGGTGCCGTGCACATGCTGCGAAATGCCCATGCCCCAGAAGATCATCGACCCTTTCGAGGTAGCGTAAAGCCTTGCCACCTCTTTGATCGTTGCTGGGGGAACACCGCAAATCGGCGCCATAGCTTCAGGGCTGTAGCCTTCAACGTTTTTCTTCAGTTCTTCGTAACCGCTGGTACGGTTCTTGATGAACTCCTCGTTCACCAGCCCTTCACGCACGATGGTGTGCATCATGGCATTCAGCAGCGCAACGTCGGTGTCGGGTTTGAACTGCAGGAAGTAAGCCGCGTGACGCGCGAGTTCCGAGCCGCGCGGATCGGCAACGATGAGCTTCACGCCCTTTTTCACCGCATTCTTGATCCAGGTGGCCGCTACGGGATGATTCACCGTCGGGTTGGCCCCGATTACAAACACCACTTCCGCTTTCAGAACGTCGCTGACCTGGTTCGACACCGCGCCCGAGCCGATGCCCTCGAGCAGCGCTGCCACGCTGGAGGCGTGGCACAGGCGTGTACAGTGATCCACATTGTTGCTGCCGAAGCCGGTGCGCACCAGTTTCTGGAACAGATACGCTTCTTCGTTCGAGCCCTTGGCCGAACCGAAGCCGGCGAGCGCCTGCGGGCCTTGGGCATCGCGGATTTTTTTCAAATTGCCCGCGGCGAGACCGAGGGCTTCTTCCCAGCTCGCTTCACGGAAGACTTTCAGCACGTCTTCCGGATCCATCACGAAATCGGCGGACTTGGGAAAACCCGGCCGGCGAATCAGTGGCTTGGTGAGTCGTTGTTTATGACTTACGTAATCAAGACCGTAACGGCCTTTCACACACAGCCGGCCATGATTCGCTGGGCCGTCTCGTCCTTGCACGTAAAGAATCTTATTGTCCTTGACATGGTATGTGAGCTGGCAACCGACACCGCAATAGGGGCAAACCGAATCCACGGTCTTGTCCGGCTTTAGCAAGCCCACACTCCGGGCCGGCATGAGCGCGCCGGTAGGACAGGCCTGCACGCATTCGCCGCAGGCGACGCAGGTTGACTCGCCCATCGGGTCGTCGAGGTCGAACACGATCTTGGAATGCTCGCCGCGGAAGGCATAGCCGATGACGTCGTTGACCTGTTCTTCGCGGCAGGCGCGCAGGCAGCGCGTGCACTGGATGCAGGCGTCGAGATTCACTGCAATGGCGGGGTGGGAAACATCGGCGGCCGGTTGCTGGCGCGGGCTGAAGCGCGGTTTTCCGAGCTTGAGTTTTTTTGACCACAGCTCAAGCTCGGAGCTGAGAGTATAGGATTGCCGCGGCATGTCGGAGAGAAGCAACTCCAGCACCATTCTCTGCGACGCCTGGGCCCGCGGGTTGTCGGAAAACACTTCCATGCCCTTCTTGGGAGTGCGGCAGCAGGAAGGCGCCAATATTCGCTCGCCCTTGATTTCCACCATGCAGACACGGCAGTTTCCGTCCGGGCGCAGCCCGGGCATGTAGCAGAGACGCGGAATCTCCACGCCGTGACGCTCGGCTGTTTCGATTATGTTCTCGTTGCTGAAACCGGTGACGGATTTGCCGTTCAGCTTGAACACCACCACTTCCGGTTTGACGGCCTGCTCCATCGGCGCATTCATGGGTTTCTCCTGCCGCCTCACACGATTTCGTTCGGAAAGTATTTCATCACGCAGCGCACCGGGTTGGGCGCTGCCTGTCCCAGCCCGCAAATTGAAGCATCGGCCATGGCAACTGAGAGTTCTTCGAGCAGTTCCTGATTCCATTTCGGCGCGTCCATAAGCTTCAGCGCCTTGACGGTGCCGACACGGCACGGCGTGCATTGTCCGCACGATTCTTCGGAAAAGAATTTCATAAGGTTGCGCGCCGCCACCGCAGCACTGTCCCGGTCTGACAAAATAATCACCGCCGCCGAGCCGATAAAGCAACCATACTCGTTAAAAGTATCGAAATCCATTGGAATATTGCCCATGGACGCCGGCAGAATGCCGCCCGATGCGCCGCCCGGAAGATAAGCATAAAACTCGTGTCCTGGCGGCATGCCGCCGCAGAATTCGTCTATCAGTTCGCGCACGGTGATGCCGGCGGGCGCGAGATGCACACCGGGTTTTTGCACGCGCCCGGATACCGAGAACGAGCGCAGACCCTTGCGGCCGTGGCGGCCGTGCGAGGAAAACCACTCGGCGCCCTTTTCCAGAATGTCGCGCACCCAATAAAGCGTTTCCATATTGTGCTCAAGCGTCGGCCGGTCAAACAGGCCAACCTGCGCCACATACGGCGGACGCAGCCGCGGCATGCCACGCTTGCCTTCTATGGATTCAATCATCGCCGATTCTTCGCCGCAGATGTAGGCGCCAGCGCCGCGCCGCAAATGCATTTTCGGCAGTCGGCACGGAGGATTTGTAGTCAAGCTGGCAAGTTCTTTGGTGAGAATTTCGCGGCAGCCGGCGTATTCATCGCGCAGATAAATATAGATTTCGTGAATCTCCACCGCCCACGCCGCAATCAGCATGCCTTCCAGGAAACGGTGCGGATCGCGTTCCAGGTAATAGCGGTCCTTGAACGTACCGGGTTCGCCTTCGTCAATGTTCACCGCCATCAGGCGCGGTGCGGGCTCGCACCTCACGATGCGCCACTTTTTGCCAGCGGGAAAGCCTGCGCCGCCCAAGCCGCGCAAGTCTGAGTCTTCCATGATCTTGATCACCGATTCCGCTTCGTGATCACCTTTTACGCAATCCACCAGCAACTGATAGCCGGCATGTTTGCGGTATTCTTCGTAGCCGATGTATGGAGAAACCGGGCATTTGCTTGCCTTGGCGTTAACCGCGGATTGCACTTGGCTTATGGTGGCGTGCGCCAGCGGATTTTGCCCTACCACCGCCACCGGCGCCTGCTCACAACGCCCAACGCAGGGCGCGGGAATTACTCTTACTGCGGAGCCTAGGGCGTGCTTGAGTTCGGAAATCAACTGTTGCGCGCCGGCCAATTCACAGGAAAGCGAATCGCACACGCGAATGGTCAACACGGGCGGCGTGTTTTCTCCTTCCTTGACGACATCGAAATGATGATAAAACGTCGCGACCTCGTAAACTTCAGTGGTCGCGAGCCTCATCTCGGCAGCCAGCGCCACGATGTGACGGGACGAGATATGGCCGTAGTGGTCCTGGATTTTGTGCAAATGCTCTATCAGCAGGTCGCAGCTACGCGATTCATTACCGAGCAGCGCCTGTACTTCCGCCAGCGCGGCAGAATCGACGCTACGGCCCTTGGGAGTGGCGCGCACGCTCCGCTGTTTCGAGCGACTGCCTACGGGCTTATCTCCGGCCATCAACACTCCTCTCTATGCAAAACTTTGATTCCGCACCCAGTTTTCATGCCCACGTACTAGTTCAAGCTACACTGTCGAATTATACGAATTTTTTTACGACTTGCGGCAGCTTGCGGGGACAGCAAGCAGAAACTGTCAAGAAAACTGTTGCAAACTTAAGAGCACTGACTTCAGCAACTTTCCCATCTCGGCAGGATTGCGGGTAACTTTTATCCCGCACTCCTTACTTACCATAAGCTTTTGGTTCCGGCATAACATTGCGCTTCGCGAAATGTTAGCCTCCACCGAAAGTTGGCCTTAAAGCACCGATTTGAGTAATTTCCCCATCTCGGCGGGATTGCGGGTAACTTTTATCCCGCACTCCTTACTTACCATGAGCTTTTGGTTCCGGCATAACATTGCGCTTCACGAAATGTTAGCCTCCACCGAAAGTTGGCCTTAAAGCACCGATTTGAGTAATTTCCCCATCTCGGCGGGATTGCTGGTAACTTTTATCCCGCACTCCTCCATTACGGCCAACTTTTCCTGCGCGGTTCCTTTGCCTCCGGAAATAATGGCGCCTGCGTGCCCCATTCTTTTCCCGGGCGGGGCGGTAACGCCAGCGATAAAGCCAACCACCGGTTTTTGCATATTGGCCTTGATCCAGCGTGCGCAGTCTTCCTCGTCGGTGCCGCCGATTTCGCCCACCATGACCACCGCGTCGGTATCAGGATCTTCATTAAACATCCTCACGACATCAATGTGCTTGAGTCCGTTCACCGGATCGCCGCCGATGCCGACGCAGGTGGATTGCCCCAGTCCCTGCTCCATCAACTGTCCCACCGCCTCATAGGTCAGCGTGCCGGAGCGCGAGACCACACCGATACGGCCTTTCTCGTGAATATGCCCCGGCATGATGCCAATCTTGATTTCATCCGGCGTGATCACGCCAGGGCAATTCGGCCCGATGAGGACGGTTTTCTTGTCACGCATCCTGTAGCGGGCGCGTATCATGTCGCGCACCGGTATGCCTTCGGTGATGCAAATCACCAAATCGAGGTCGGCTTCCACCGCTTCATCTATCGCTGCCGCGGCAAATGGCGCGGGAACATAAATCACCGAAACGGTGGCGCCGGTTTTTTCCCTGGCTTCGCGCACCGTGTTGAATATCGGGATTCCCTCGAAATCCTGCCCGCCTTTACCGGGGGTCACGCCAGCGACGAAGCAGTTCCGACCATTCGCATAGTCGCGGCACATACGCGTATGGAACTGCCCGGTTTTGCCGGTAATGCCCTGGGTTATCACCCGCGTATTTTTGTTAATTAAAATTGCCATTAACTTTGGGACTCCTTTTTTTATCTTCTCGCCCAATTCACTCTCTTACTTTCTATTCGCGGCGGCAACAACTTTTTGCGCAGCATCCGCCATATTGCTTGCGGAAATGATGGGCAATCCCGATTCGGCAAGGATTTTCTTTCCCACGTTCACATTGGTGCCTTCCAGCCGCACCACCAGCGGCACGTTAAGATGCACCTGTTTCACAGCGGCGACAATGCCTTCTGCGATCACGTCGCATTTCATGATGCCGCCGAAAATGTTGACGAGAATCGCTTTCACTTTGGAATTTTTCAGCATAATCTTGAACGCTTCGGTCACTTTCCCGGCGGAGGCACCGCCGCCGACGTCGAGAAAGTTGGCAGGCGAGCCGCCGTAGAGCTTGGTGATATCCATGGTCGCCATAGCGAGGCCCGCGCCGTTCACCAGACAGCCGATGTTACCATCCAGAGAAATGTAGGATAAGTCGTGCGTTGACGCTTCGATTTCCGCTGGATCTTCTTCATCTAGATCGCGCATTGCCACGATCTCGGGGTGTCGGTAGAGCGCGTTGTCGTCAAAATTCATTTTTGCATCCAGCGCCAGCACGCGGTTGTCCCCGGTCAGAACCAGCGGGTTGATTTCCGCAAGAGATGCATCAGTTTCGTCAAACGCCTTGTATAGCCCTTTGAGAAAATTGCGCGTCTGCGCCACAGCCACTTCGGGAATACCGATTTTGCGCGCCACTTCTTCAGCGTCGCTGTTGGTCAATCCTGACATCGGGTCGATGAATACCTTATGGATTTTTTCCGGTGTCTTCGCCGCGACTTCCTCGATTTCGGTGCCGCCTTCCGAGCTTGCCATCAGCACCACGCGTTGCGTCGCGCGGTCCACCACCATGCCAATATAAAGTTCTTTTTTAATATCGGCGCCCTCTTCGATGAGCAGGCGCTTGACGATTTTCCCTTCGGGTCCCGTTTGGTGCGTCACCAGCCGCATTCCCAGAATCCGGCTAGCATATAGTTTGACTTCATCCAGCGACTTCGCGACTTTCACGCCGCCTCCCTTGCCGCGTCCGCCGGCATGGATCTGCGCTTTAACCACCCACGTTTTGCCGCCGAGTTCGCGCGCTGCCTTTACCGCTTCCTCAACTGAAAAGCAGGCCATGCCGCGCGGCGCGGCGACGCCGTATTTCCTCAGGATTTCCTTTCCCTGATATTCGTGTATCTTCATTGCCGTTCTTAATATTTAGAGTTTCAGGCTGGTTTGCTCGAAACGTTCCGCGTTGGCATCCACCACCGCCAACGCGGACATGTTGACGATGCGGCGCACCGTGGCAGTAGGCGTGAGTATATGAACCGGCTTGGCACAGCCGAGCAGAATCGGGCCTACAGTGATGCCTTCACCCAGCATCTTGATCAAGTTGAACGAAATATTAGCAGCGTCCAGCGTTGGCATGATGAGCAGATTGGCGCGTCCCTGCAGCCGCGAATTGAGAAACACTTGGTTGCGAATCTCTTCCGACAACGCAGCATCGCCGTGCATTTCGCCCTCGACCTCGAGATCGGGCGCGAGCTTCTGCAGCAGCTTGAGTGCTTCGCGCATCTTGCGCGAGGATGGCGTGTCAACGCTGCCAAAACTGGAGTGGGACAGCAGCGCCACTTTCGGCGTTATGCCAAAACGCTGCACTTCCTCCGCCGCGAGTATGGTCATTTCCGCAATCTGCTCCGCGGTCGGGTCCGGGGTAATGTAAGTATCGCAGATGAAGAATGTGCCCTTGGGGTGCAGCAGCATGTTCATCGCCGCTGCGTTGTGCACACCCGTGCGCAGTCCCAGCGCGTCCATAACGAAATCAAGATGCAACTGGTAGTGCCCGAAGGTCCCGCACAACATGGCTTCTGCATCTCCCATGTGCAGCATCAGCGCGCCAATCAGCGTGGTGCGCCGGCGCACTTCGCGGCGTGCATATTCTATGGAAACACCGCGGCGCTGCATTATGCTGTAATAGGTATTCCAATACTCCTGGTACTGCGGGAGGTTTTCTGGGTCGACGAGCTTGAAATCCATTCCGGGCCGGATGCGCAGGCCCAGCTTCTGAATACGCTCGTTAACAACCGCCGGACGTCCGACGAGGATGGGCTTTGCCAATCCTTCGTCGATCACCTGTTGCACGGCGTGCAGCACGCGATCATCCTCGCCCTCGCAGTACACCAGCCGCTTCGGTGATTGCTTCGCCGCCTCTAACACCGGCTTCATGGTGAGGCCCGAACGATGGATGAACTGCATGAGCCGATCGCGATAGGCATTGAAATCGGCAATCGGCCGCGTGGCCACACCGCTATCCATCGCCGCCTTGGCCACAGCCGGCGCAATCTTGAGAATAAGCCGCTGATCAAAAGGCTTGGGAATGAGATATTCCGGACCGAAGCTCAGGTTCTGCTCGCCGTAGGCCATGGCCACGATGTCGGACTGTTCGGCATGCGCAAGATCGGCGATGGCGTGCACTGCGGCCAGTTTCATATCCTCGTTGATGGTAGTGGCGCCGACATCCAGCGCGCCGCGGAAAATAAAAGGAAAGCACAGAACGTTGTTGACCTGGTTAGGATAATCGGAGCGGCCGGTGGCGATCACCACGTCGGGACGCGCTTCCTTGGCGATTTCCGGTCGGATTTCGGGCTCGGGATTGGCGAGCGCCAGAATCAACGGCCGCTTCGCCATCTGCTTCACCATCTCCGGCTTCAGCACGCCGGGACCGGAAAGCCCAAGAAAAATGTCGGCGCCAATTATCGCATCACCCAAGGTGCGCGACGTGGTCTTTGCAGCGTAGCGTGCTTTGCTGGGGTCAGTTGCCTCGGCTCGGCCCTCATACACCACACCCTTGGTATCGACGGCAATGACGTTTTCCCTGCGCAAACCCAGGCTCACCAGAAGATCAAGGCAGGCAATCGCCGCCGCCCCTGCGCCCGAACATACGAGCTTGACCTTGGCGATGTCTTTGCCCACCACGCGCAAGCCGTTTAGCACCGCCGCGCCGACGATGATCGCGGTGCCGTGCTGATCGTCGTGAAACACCGGGATTTTGAGGCGGCTTCTCAGCTTGCGCTCGATTTCAAAACACTCCGGCGCCTTGATGTCTTCGAGATTGATGCCGCCGAAAGTAGGTTCCAGGCTGGCGATGATGTCCACCAGCTTGTCCGGGTCGCGCTCGTTGATTTCTATGTCGAAGACGTTGATGCCGGAGAATTTCTTGAAGAGAACCCCTTTTCCTTCCATAACCGGCTTGGCTGCAAGCGGCCCGATGGGCCCGAGCCCCAGCACTGCCGTGCCGTTGGTAATTACCGCAACCAGGTTGCCGCGGCCGGTGTAGTTGAATACCGTGTTCGGGTCCTTGGCGATTTCGAGGCAGGGCACGGCCACGCCGGGTGTATAAGCGAGCGCCAGATCGGCCTGGGTGGCAAGCGGCTTGGTGGCGACGACTTCGGTTTTTCCGGGAGTGGGAAAGCGGTGGTAGTGCAGCGCGTCTTCGGTCAGCTTGTCAGGCATTTTTATTAAGAGAGAAAAAGTGGTGCCGGCAAAAGGAATCGAACCCTCGACCAACTGATTACAAATCAGCTGCTCTACCAACTGAGCTATGCCGGCGCGGAAGTTGATTATAGAACTTCGAGCAGGCCCCAGCAATTGAAGAAGAAATAGATCGAAGGCCGGCCACGAAAACCTGCCTTATTTGACGATTTGCAGGCGTGGTTTTCCGTTGGGAGTGGAAGGCGGTGAATTGTCATCGCCGGCAGCTTGTTCGGTCGCACCTGGCACATCGTTGAAAAACAGGCCTTGGCCGTTTTCCTTGGCGAAAATACCGTTCACCGTTTCCATGGGAATGGACAACTCGCGAGAGACACCGTTAAAACGCGCGGAAAACTGGATAAGGTCGTTGCCCAAGGTAAGATTACGCGTTGCATCCGGGCTGATGTTAAGAATGATCTCGCCGTTTTTCACGTATTCCATCGGCACGCGCGTGCGCTCGTTTACGCGCACCGTGAGATAGGGTGTAAACCTGCTGTCAGCGCACCATTCGTAGAGCGCCCGAACCAGATAAGGTTTGTTGGAGAGCTGTTTCACTTGCGCATCACTCTTTCCGGCGCGGTGAGCGCCTCGATAAAAGACGGCCGGCTGAATAGGCGCTCTGCGTATTTCATGAGCGGTGCGGCCTGCTTGCCGAGCTGTATGCCGTAATGGTCAAGCCGCCACAGTAGTGGCGCGATCGCCACGTCCAGCATGGAAAATTCCTCGCCCAGCATATATTTCTGCTTGACGAACACCGGCGCGATCTGCGTCAGGTTGTCGCGAATCACCGCGCGCGCCTTGTCTGCCGTTTTCTGGTTGCCCTGCTCGATCGCGTCTATCTGCGAGAACAATTCCAGCTCGAACCGGAACAGGAATAATCTTGCCCGCGCGCGCATCACCGGGTCGGCGGGTATCAATTGCGGATGCGGAAATCGGTCGTCAATATATTCGTTGATGATATTAGCCTCATAGAGTATCAAATCCCGCTCCACCAGAACCGGCACCCGGTTGTAAGGATTCATTACCGCCAAATCCTCCGGCATGTTGTAGAGGTCAACATCCACAATCTGAAAATCCATGCCTTTTTCGTAGAGCACGATGCGGCAGCGGTGGCTGAAAAGGCAAGTCGTCCCGGAGTATAAGGTCATCATAACTGATATCGCCCACTGTTTTGTTGGCTGGATCTGTTTCTCATGTTCACGATGCTTCTAATGAACATCCTTCCAGAATTCTTGTTTCAGTATGTAAGTCACGACAAACGCAATGGCCAGGAAAAACAGCACGAAAATCCCCAACTGTGTACGGAAAGTCTTGGCCGGCTCCGCCATGTACACCAGATAATTCACCAGGTCGGCAACCAGCATGTCATACTGGGCTGGGGTCAGCATCCCCGGTTTCTCCAGCACCATTTTTTGCACTTCATGCTTGTGACCGTGCGCATCAGTCTGCACTTCTGTTTTCAGCGCCTGAACTCCCTGCAACTCGTGCAGCACATGCGGCATGCCGACCAGCGGAAACACCGTGTTGTTCCAGCCGGTATGTGTGGTGTTGTCACGGTAAAAACTGCGCAGATAGGTGTAAAGCCAATCCGCGCCGCGCGAACGGGCGATCAGGGAAAGATCGGGCGGCGTGGTGCCGAACCAGTCCTTGGCATCGTTTTTGTCCATCGCCACCGTCATGGTGTCTCCCACGCGCTTGGCGACGGCGAACATCAGGTTATCCTTGATCTGCTGCTCGCTGAGCCCCAAATCCTGCAGGCGGTTGTAGCGCATGTAGGCGGCGTTGTGACAGGTCAGACAATAGTTAATGAAAATGTGCGCGCCGCGCTGCAAGGAAATCGTGTCTCGCAAATTCACCGGCGCCGGGTCAAGCTTGATATCGCTTGAGGCAAACGCCACAAAAGGGGCAAGCAGCAGAACCGGCAGAATGTTCTTCATTACCTCACCCTATCCGGTACCGGTTTGGTCCTGTCTATTTTGGTGTACCACGGCATCAGGATAAAGAACAGGAAGTAAATAACGGTACTTATTTGCGCTACTACCGTCCGTATCTCGTTCACCGGCTGCGTACCGAGATAGCCGAGGACGATGAAGCTGATAGCGAACAGCGTCAGCGCCGTCTTGTAGATCGGGCCGCGGTAGCGGATTGATTTGACCGGGCTGCGGTCAAGCCATGGCAGGAAGAAAAAGATAATGACCGCGACGCCCATGAACATTACGCCCCAAAGTTTGGCGGGCACCCACAAGAAATTGAAGGTATTGGCGCGCAGGATGGAATAATACGGCGTGAAATACCAGAGCGGCGCAATATGATCAGGAGTTTTCAAAAAATCTGCCGGGATAAAATTATTGTACTCCAGGAAATAACCGCCCATATCCGGAATGAAGAACACGATGACCGAGAATACGATAAGAAAAACCACGACTCCCACAATGTCTTTCACTGTGTAATACGGGTGGAAAGGGATGCCATCGAGGGGAATGCCGGTTTTCGGGTCCTTGTGTTTCTTAATTTCGATGCCGTCCGGATTGTTCGAGCCTACTTCGTGCAGCGCGATCAGGTGTGCCACCACCAATCCCAGCAACACCAGCGGCACCGCGATTACGTGATACGCGAAGAAGCGGTTGAGCGTGGCGTCGGAAATGGCATAGTCGCCGCGTATCCACAACGCAAGATCGGGGCCGATCAAGGGAATTGCGTCGAACAGGTTGACGATCACCTGCGCGCCCCAGTATGACATCTGCCCCCACGGCAGCAGGTAGCCGAAGAACCCTTCCGCCATCAGGCACAGGTAAATCAGCATGCCGAAAATCCAGAGGAGCTCGCGCGGCTTGCGGTAGGAGCCATAGAGCATGCCCCTGAACATGTGCAGATACACCACCACGAAAAACATCGATGAGCCGGTGGAATGCATGTAGCGGATCAGCCAGCCCCAAGACACATCACGCATGATGTATTCCACCGAGGCAAACGCTAGATTCGCATCCGGCTTGTAATTCATAGTCAGAAAAATCCCGGTGACGATTTGCATCACCAGCACCAGAAGCGCGAGCGAGCCGAAAAAATACCAAAAGTTGAAATTTTTCGGTGCGTAGTATTCGGAAAGATGCGTCTTCCATGTGGCCGTCAGCGGAAAGCGCTCGTCCACCCAGTTGATGAGAGCGGTCAGTTTGTTATTCAATGTCAGGCTCCCTTGGTGTCCTCGCCGATGAAAATCTTGCTGTCGCTGAGATACTTGTGCGGTGGAACCACCAAATTAGTCGGCGCGGGAAAGCCCTTGAACACTCTACCGGCGAGATCGAAGCGTGAGCCGTGACAGGGGCAGAAAAAGCCGCCCGGCCAGTCGGCGCCGAGGTCAGCCGCTCCCTCTTCCTTGCGGAAAGTCGGCGAGCAGCCCAGATGGGTACAAATCCCGACCACTATGAAATATTGGGGTTTGATCGAGCGCGTGAGATTTTTGCAGTATTTCGGCTGCAGGGGCACGTCAGAATCGGGATCGACCAGCCTGTCGCGGAGAGTCGGGAGCGTGTCGAGCATTTCCTTGGTGCGGTTAATGATCCACACCACCTTGCCTTGCCACTCCACATCAAGCTTTGCTCCCACCTCGATTTTGCTGATATCCACTTCCACCGGAGCGCCGCCGGCGAGTGCCCGCTGGCTGGGCATCATGGAAACGACAAACGGCACGGCAGAAGCAACGGTCGCCACTCCGCCCACCGCCGTGGTGGTGGCGATGAGAAACCGCCGTTTGCCGCGATCCACCTGATTGTCATCGGTCATTCAACGATTCCCTGTTGCGGAGACTAAAAATTTGATCATTTTACCTGAATCGAAAAGGAAACTTAAATCCCATGGTGCTAAAACAGGATGGGGAAGCTGTAAAAAGATGCTTTAAATTATATAGTTACAACGATTCCGGTCGGGGTATTGCGGATTGCGGGCGTGCAAAAACCTAAATCGCCCCTAGGCATGGCGAATGTTAGAATGCGAGGCAAAAATTGTTTCAGGTTAACAAGTTAATTGACTCTAAGCCTATTTATGCGCTCACGCAGAGAATCTAACCCGCAATTCGAGGGGATGCGCACGTGAGCGGCATACCCCTTAGCTCGGTTACGCCAGGCGGCAACAGCACTTGCAACACGAAAGGAAACAACAATGACCAAGTATGTTGAAAGCAACCTCATCAGGGACGAGCACATAGCCTATGAAACTAGGCTGCACTGGATAGTTTTCTTTTCGCTGAAAGCTCTGCTGACACTCTTCATAGCTCCGCTCATTGCCCGGGCCACCAGCGAGTTCGCCATCACCAACAAACGCATCATCATTAAGGTGGGGCTAATCTCCAGACACACTCTTGAGATGAACCTGTCGAAGGTTGAGTCCGTAATCGTGGATCAGGGCATCTGGGGGCGTATCCTTGGGTATGGCTCGATCACCGTCATCGGCACCGGCGGAACGAACGAGCCATTCCCCTACATTGCGAATCCGATGGAGTTCAGGAAGCAATTTCAGCAGCTACAGGCATAGCGGGAATCTGTACACAAGCGCTGCGCCAGCAACCTGCTCCGGGAAGGCAAAGCCTGTCAAATACTCACTTTTAGGAGAACGCCGTTTGCGCGATAATAATAGGTTCAACTTAACCCTACGGTAAACCTGTATATGCGCAAGTTTTGGCTGATATTTGCCCAGACCGCGACCATCTGCCTCGCGGTGGTGTTTGTGGTCACCACGCTGAAACCGGAACTGCTGCCCCCCGGCTGGCGCGGCGGCAATGTTGTGTCCTTCAAGGAAGCGGCGCCGGATCCCGGACCGAGAAAAGCTACCACCTACAGGGATGCTTCGAAAAAAGCCATGCCTGCGGTGGTCAACGTTTTCACCAGCAAAGAAGTGCGTGTGCCGCGCCATCCGCTATTGGACGACCCTCTGTTCCGGCATTTCTTCGGCGACCGCCTCGATGAAAAGCGCCGTAGCACGAGCCTCGGCTCCGGTGTGATTGTAAGCCCGCAGGGCTACATCCTCACCAATTACCATGTAGTGAACGCGGCCGACGAAATCGAAGTGTTGCTTGCTGACGGGCGCAAGGCTACCCCGCGCGTCATCGGTACCGATCCCGAAACCGACCTTGCGGTATTGAAAGTGGACATGAAAAACCTGCCCGCCATCACTTTCGGGCGTTCCGAAGAAGCGAGCGTCGGCGATGTGGTGCTGGCCATCGGCAACCCTTTTGGTGTCGGGCAAACCGTGACCATGGGCATCATCAGCGCGCTCGGCCGCAGTCATCTCGGCATCAACACGTTTGAAAACTTTATCCAGACCGACGCCGCGATTAATCCCGGGAACTCAGGCGGGGCGCTGGTGGACGTTACGGGCAATCTGATTGGAATCAATAGCGCTATTTATTCCAGAACCGGCGGCTCGCTCGGCATCGGTTTCGCGATTCCCACCAGTGTCGCCAAGCAGGTGATGGAACAGATCATCAAGAGCGGCGGTGTCGTGCGCGGCTGGATAGGCGTTGAAGCGCAGGATTTGTCCAAGGAATTGGCCGAGTCATTCAAGCTGCCCAACACCAACGGGGCCTTGATTGCAGGCGTGCTGAAAAGCGGGCCTGCTGACAAGGCGGGGGTCAAGCCGGGTGACATCCTTCTGGCTGTGGAAGGCAAACCGGTTACCGATTCCTTAAGCATGCTTAACTTGATTGCAGCACTGCCGCCGGGGAAATCGGCTGCGTTTACCATGATGCGCAATCAGACCGAGGTGCAGCTTAAAATTACCGTTGGCAAAAGGCCAAAACCCACGGTCCAGGACTTGGACGATGAGGATGAGGAATAACCGAGTCGGTTAACGGTTACCCGCTGCCGTTCTTTTTGCCTGCTTCGATATTATCCGTGTCTGGTTCGGTGAGCGGCCGATAATCTTCCACTGCACCGGCCGGTTTGCTGACAAACCCGGCAACCACAATCCCCAGTTCATACAGCAGCCACAGCGGCACCGCGAGCATGATTTGGGAAACCACGTCGGGCGGGGTGAATATGGCGCCGATGATAAACGCGCCGACGATGGCATAGGGCCGCACTTGCTTGAGCTGTGCGACGCTTACCACGCCTATTTTCACCAGCAGTACCACCGCCACCGGCACTTCGAAAGTAATCCCGAACGCAACAAACATAGTGAGCACGAAATCCAGGTACTTGCCGATATCGGTCATCACCGCCACGCCCTGCGGCGCGATGCCGATGATGAACCCAAACACCACCGGGAACACCAAGAGGTAAGCAAATGCCATGCCGCACACAAATAACAGCGTGCTGGCGATGATCAGCGGGCCAACCAGGCGCTTCTCATTGGCGTACAGCCCCGGCGCGACAAAAGCCCAAAATTGGTAAAGAATAAAAGGAAGCGCAATGACGATTGCGGCCATCATCGTCACCTTCATCGGCACAAAAAACGGCGTGGTCACATCAGTCGCGATCATCTGCCCGCCCTGGGGCAGCGCCTTGAGCATCGGCAGCGCGAGCAGCGCATAAATATCACCCGCCCACGGAAACAGGAACAGGAATACCAGTACTACTGCAAGAATAGAGCGCAGCAGCCGGTCGCGCAGCTCGATTAAGTGAGAAATGAATGTATCTGGAGTGGCCATCAGTCAGCGCGATACGTCGGGACTGGCGGTGGGTTTAAGGTTATTTGTGCGGATTAACAGACGGCGACTCCAGATTGGAGATCGAAGATGATGGCGCCGCGTTCTCACCGGTCTTTTCTACATCTTCGGCGACTGCCTTGATCTGCGTCTCGGTATCGCGCACGCCTTCACTCATCGACTTTTCAACGGAGTGCGCCGCTTCCTGCATGCTGGACTGGAGCTTCTTCAATTCCTCCATCTGCATCTCGCGGTCGATATCGGCCTTCACCTCGGCAACATAACGCTGCAGCCGCCCGAACAAATGCCCCAAGGTACGCGCCACCTTCGGCAACCGCTCCGGGCCAATCACGATGAGCGCCACCACGGCGATCACCAGTATTTCAGAAAAGCCAACGTCAAACATGGCAAGTGAGGGGCGAGGCGTTAGTAGTGAAAGGGGTCCAGAACGGCCTACTCCTCACTCTTTACACCTCACGCCTTAGTTTGGGTTTTGTCTTTAACTTCGCCTTCTATGGTCTTGCCGGTGGCCGGGGGCTGGATCTGCTGCTCGCTCTTATCCTCTTCCGTGTTGCCGCGCATGCCGTCCTTGAATCCCTTCACCGCGTTGCCCAGATCGGTGCCTATGTTGCGCAGCTTCTTGGTGCCGAAAATCAAGAGCACGATAAGCAAAACAACCAACCAATGCCAAATGCTAATAGAGCCCATGTTCAACTCCTAAAAGAGCCTCTAACATAATGTAACGCATGTTGCGACAGTGCGGGATCAAGTGCAAGCCGCGAAGCAACAAGCCGCGCCGTTTAGTAATTCTAAACCAGTGATGAGCGACAATGGCATGCCTTGAGCTCCGCGCCGTCCCTGCGGGTTGCGGCCCAAAAGCGCGTCTGCGGCGTTGCTCGGTTTGCGTTACTACCGAGTAGCGCAGCGCCTTCGCGCCTAGCATCCGCATCTTTCGGGGCAGCAACGCAAAGGTGTTTCATTCATGTTAGAGGCTCTCTAATTTACGCCGGCTTAGGGCGGTACAGCATGGGCGGCAGTACCTCAGGTCCGCCGATGATGTGAATGTGCAAATGAAACACATCCTGCCGCGCCACTCTACCGGTGTTGATGATGGTGCGGAAACCATCCTTGCACCCTTGTTCTTTAGCAATTTTCGGCGCCAGCACCATGATTTTTCCCAATACATCGTTGTGCGCCCCGCTGACATGCGCAAGCGAATCAACATGCTGCTTCGGTATCACCATGAAGTGCACCGGCGCTAGCGGGTTGATATCGTGAAAAGCGAGGACCTCGTCGTCTTCATAGACCTTCTTGCTCGGGATTTCCCCTCTCACGATCTTGCAAAAAATGCAGTTCTCCATTTATTCTCCGTCTGCGCATTCCTAGGGCTTGCCTTTTTTGCGTGCCGCTTTCTCCGCCAATCCCGAAACACCCTCGCGCCGCTGCAATTCCTGAAGCACGTCATCCGGCGTCAACCCGTAATATGACAGCATGACCAGGCAGTGAAACCATAGGTCCGCGGTTTCCTTCACAATGTGTAGTTTATCACCCTCTTTCGCCGCGAGCAGGGTCTCCGAAGCTTCTTCACCGACTTTTTTCAGTATCGCATCCGGCCCGCCGGCGTAAAGCCTGGCAACATAAGAATCTTCCGGACTCGCGCCTTTGCGGCTCTCCAGGGTCTTGGCGAGGCGTTGCAATATATTGGCGCTGCTCATTTTTGGTAAATCTCTTTAGATTCCTTGATGACTGGATCGGTTACCACCCATTTTCCGCTCTGCAATTTCTGAAAAAAACAACTATGCCTTCCGGTATGGCAGGCTATCCCCCCGATTTGTTCCACCGTAAGAAGCAGTACGTCCTGATCGCAATCGAGGCGGATTTCCTTCACTTTTTGCACATGCCCGGATTCCTCGCCCTTGCGCCATAATTTTTTGCGCGAGCGTGACCAATACACCGCCTCGCCGCTGTTCACGGTGCTCTTCAGTGCCTCGCGGTTCATCCAGGCGAACATCAGCACATTGCCGCCGCCCGCCTCCTGAACCACCACCGGCACCAAGCCGTTATGCGTCCAGTTTACTTTGTTTAACCAACTATCAGCCATGAACCCATCTCATCACAACCTGACTTCGATATCGTGCTGCGCCATGTATTGCTTGGCCTCCAGCACGGTGTATTCGCCATAGTGGAAAATGCTCGCTGCCAGCACCGCGTCTGCCCTGCCTTGCAGCACTGCTTCCACCAAATGCTGCAAATTACCCGCGCCGCCGCTGGCTATCACCGGGATGTCCACTGCGTCGCAAATCGCCCGGGTGAGCGCCAGATCAAAACCGTTCTTTGTGCCATCGCGGTCCATGCTGGTAAGCAGGATTTCACCGGCGCCCAGCGCCTGCATCTGCTTCGCCCATTCTACCGCATCACGGCCGCTGGCTTTGCGCCCGCCGTGAGTAAACACCTCCCAACGCGGCTTTGCGCCATCGCCCGCCTGTTTCGCGTCTATCGCCACCACAATGCATTGCGCGCCGAAGCGGTTGCTCGCGTCCGCCACCAGTTGCGGATTTTGTACTGCGGAAGTGTTGATGCTGACCTTGTCGGCCCCGGCATTGAGGAGACTGCGCACGTCCGCCACCGAGCGCACGCCGCCGCCCACCGTCAGGGGGATAAACACCTGCGCCGCCACCTCTTCGATGACGGAGAGAATCAGGCCGTGCGAATCGGAGCTGGCAGTAATATCGAGAAAAGCGAGTTCGTCCGCGCCCTGCTGGTCGTAGCGGTGGGCGATTTCCACCGGATCCCCGGCATCGCGTAAACCCACGAAATTAACGCCTTTGACCACGCGCCCGCCGGTGACATCCAGGCAGGGGATGATGCGTTTGGCGAGGCCCATTAAAAAACCTTAGCCACAAAGCGCAGAACGAAGAAACCGGCTCTGCGACCTTTGCGATCTCTGTGGCCTAAGCTTTTGCACTTAATTTGTCAGCCAGTGCCTGAGCAGCTTTGAAATTCAGGGTACCCTGGTAGATCGCGCGTCCAGTGATAGCGCCCATGATGCCTTCGGCCCCCACTTTACACAGTGCTTTCACATCATCCAGACCGGCCAGACCGCCGCTTGCGATCACCGGAACCGTGATCGCGCGCGCGAGTTCCACCGTGGCCTCGATGTTGACGCCGTTCAACATGCCATCCCTGCTGATATCGGTATAAATCACCGCCTCCACGCCGTAATCCTCGAATTTCTTGGCAAGATCCACCACGTCGTGGCCGGTGACTTTAGACCAGCCGTCCACCGCCACTTTACCGCCCCTGGCATCGAGCCCGACCATGATGTGGCCGGGAAAAGCGTAGCACGCCTCGCGCAGGAAGCCCGGCGTCTTCACTGCGGCACTGCCGATGATGACGTAAGTAATACCGTCGTCCAGATAGTGCTCGATGGTTTCCAGGTCGCGAATGCCCCCGCCCAGCTGCATAGGGATTTCATTGCTCACGGCAGCGATGATTTCCTTGATCGCCGCTTCGTTCCTGGGCTTGCCGGCAAAAGCCCCGTTCAAGTCCACCAAATGCAGACGTCGTGCGCCCTGCTCCAGCCATTTTCTCGCCTGCTTTCCGGGAGCGTCGGAAAATACCGTGACGTTTTTCATCGAGCCTTGCTTCAAACGCACGCACTGCCCGTCTTTCAAATCAATGGCAGGAATGATCAGCATCGCTTCGAATTCGGGAGTAAAGCAATCAGACGCGGTTGACCCGCCTAGCGGATTTTGATTTCACGATTAAAATAATACAACACAAACCGGCATTTTGTGGAAAACACGCATCAAACCTGGGTATGAGCCGTCCCGTTCCAGTTTACAAAGTTGGCAAGTAAACGCAAGCCGTCGGATTGGCTTTTCTCCGGGTGGAATTGCACCGCGAAAATATTATCGCACGCCACCGCGCAGGCAAAGGCAAAAGGATAACGGCTCACAGCGGCCACCTGCCGCGCGTCGCCGGCTTCGACGTAATAACTGTGGACAAAATAAAAACGGCTGCCCGGTGAAATTCCCGCCCACAGCGCATGTGTCCCTTGCGGCTCAACCCGGTTCCAACCCATGTGCGGCACCTTCAGCTTCGCACCTTTATCGTCAACCATAGCGTCCTTGGGGAAGCGCCGCACTTTACCGGGGAGCACACCCAGTCCTTCGACGCCGCCCTCCTCGCTCCACTCGAAGAGCATCTGCAACCCGATGCAAATGCCGAGAAATGGCTTAGTTCCGGCGGCCTCGAGCAGCGGCTTGTGCAGGCCACGCGCCTCCATCTCGCGCATGCAATCCGGCATCGCACCCTGACCGGGGAATACTACGCGTTTAGCTTCGCGAATCTGCTGTGCGGAATCAGTAACGCTGATTTGTGCGTCAGGAGCAACATGCTCGAGCGCTTTCGCCACCGAGCGCAGGTTGCCCATGCCGTAATCCACTACTGCGATGTCAATCATTGATATTGCGTTAGCTTACAAGCTTCCTTTGGTCGAAGGCAGTCTGCCAGAATTGCGCGGGTCGATTTCGCAAGCCATGCGCAACGCCCGCCCAAAAGCCTTGAATACGGTTTCACACTGATGATGCGCGTTCTTGCCGCGCAAGTTGTCAATGTGCAGCGTCACCAGGGCGTGATTGACAAAGCCCTGGAAAAACTCGTGCACCAGGTCTACATCAAATTCGCCAATGCGGGCACGGGTGAATTTCAGGTTGTATTCCAGCCCCGGCCGACCCGATAAGTCCACCACCACGCGCGACAGGGCCTCATCCAGAGGCACGTAGGCGTGGCCGAAGCGACGCACGCCTTTTTTCGCGCCGAGCGCCTTGAGGAAAGCCTGGCCGAAAGTGATGCCGATGTCTTCCACGGTGTGATGCGCATCAATTTGCAAATCACCCTTCGCTGAAATTTCCAAATCCAGCAAGCCGTGCCGAGCCACCTGATCCAGCATGTGGTCGAGAAAGGCGACCCTGGTGAAAAGTTTCGTCTTGCCGCTGCCGTCGAGATTAAGTTTCACGCCGATTTTGGTTTCCAGGGTATTGCGGGTAACCTGTGCCTTGCGCATGGGTGCCTTGTTGAAAAAGTAGGATCTTAGGGAATGAGGGTTTCTGTGAGCGCCTGAATGAATTGCCGGTTTTGTTGTGCCGTGCCGACCGTCACCCGCAAGCAGTCTTCCAGCAGCGGGTGGCTGCGGTTGAGATTCTTAATAAGGATTCCGCGTTGAATTAACCCCTTAAACACCTCATCTGCCCGGGATACCCGGAACAGAATGAAATTCGCATCGCTGCGATACGCCTGCACTCCTGGCAGCGCCGACAATTCCGCAAATAGTTTTGCGCGCTGCGACTTGATCTCCCGCACCTGTTCGAGCAATACATCCATGCGCTGCAAAATCTTTTCGGCAACGGTTTGTGTCAGCACATTTATATTATACGGCAAACGCAGCTTTTCCAGTTGTGTAATCCACTCCGTGCGCCCTACCAGAAAGCCCAGCCGCAATCCCGCCATTCCCAGTTTGGAAAGCGTGCGCATCACGAGGAGATTAGGGTAACCGGTGAGGCGCGGCATGAAACTTTCATCAGTAAACGCATGATATGCTTCATCCACCACCGCCAAGCCCGGCGCCGCCTTAATGATGCGCGACAGCCCTTCACGGTCAAACAGATTACCCGTCGGGTTGTTGGGATACGCGATAAAAATCACTGCTGGCTGGTACCGGTTGATTGCAGCAATAACCGCCTCGACATCCAGCGTGAAGTCGCGATTGAGCTGCACGCCTGCGTAACGCAGCCCGGCGCAGGCTGCAATTATGCGGAACATGGCGAATGTGGGTTCCACGCTCAACAAGCTTGCGCCCGGCTTTGCGACCGCCGAAGCGATCATTTGAATCAGCTCGTCGGAACCATTGCCGAGCATGATTTCCATGTCCAAAGGAATTTCCATTGCTTCGCGAAGCCGCGCTTTCAGCCGGCTTGCCTGCGGATCGGGATAGCGGTTGATGGCGGCGCGGCTCACCAATTGCGCAATCTCAGCCTGCAATAGCGCAGGCAAGGCATGCGGGTTCTCCATCGCATCGAGCTTCAACAATCCCGTGCTCTCCGGCACGTGATAGGCGCTCAACGCACGAATATCATCGCGTATGAGCTGTTCAGGAGATTTGGCCATGGTTGCAATGCGTTGCGCCGCTATTTCATGCGGTATTGGGCGGACCTGGCGTGTGCCTGCAAACCCTCTCCCATGGCGAGTTCCGCCGCTATTTTGCCGAGTTTTACCGCGCCTTCCTTGGATACGCTGATGACGCTGGAGCGCTTCTGGAAATCGTACACGCCCAATGGCGAGGAAAAGCGCGCGCTGCGCGAAGTCGGCAGCACGTGATTCGGCCCGGCGCAGTAATCGCCTAAAGCCTCCGAACTGTAGCGGCCGATGAAAATTGCACCGGCATTGTTGATTTTGGCCGCCCAGCTTTTTGCGTTTTCAACGAAGAGCGCAAGATGCTCGGGCGCGATACGGTTGGCGATAGCGCATGCTTCTTCGAGATCCCTCACCTCGATCAGCGCACCGCGTTTTTCGAGGGAAGTGCGGATAATTTCCCGGCGCGGCAGCGAGGGCAGCAGGCGTTTGATGCTTCCCTCAACCGCATCTATGAATTTTGCGTCAGGGGAAAGCAGGATAGCCTGCGCCATTTCGTCGTGCTCGGACTGAGCGAACAAATCCATCGCCACCCAGTCGGGATCGGTTTGACCGTCGCAAATCACCAGAATCTCAGAAGGCCCGGCCACCATGTCGAGGCCGACCACGCCGAACACGCGCCGCTTCGCCGCGACGACATAAGCGTTGCCCGGGCCGACGATTTTATCTACCTGCGGAATGGTCTTGGTGCCATAAGCCAGCGCGCCTATCGCCTGCGCGCCGCCAACGGTAAACACGCGATCTACACCGCTGATTGCGGCAGCAGCAAGCACCAAATCGTTGCGCTCACCGTTGGGAGTCGGAACCGTCATGATGAGCTCGCGCACTCCCGCCACTCTGGCGGGAATCGCATTCATCAGCACGGTGGACGGATAAGCCGCCTTGCCGCCGGGAACATACATGCCCACTCGCTCGAGAGGCGTCACTTGCTGGCCAAGCAATGTGCCGTCGGCATCACGATAGTTCCAGGATTGGACAAGCTGCTTTTCGTGATAAGCGCGAATGCGCGCCGCCGCGGCTTCCAGAGCATCCCGCTGCGGTGTGGGCAGCATAAGCAAAGCGGCGGCGAGGCGCGCACGCGGCAATTCCAGCTCGCGCACGGTTTTCACTTTGAGCTTGTCAAAGCGCCGCGTGTAGTCAAGCAATGCGGCATCCCCGCGCTTTTTTACCTCGGTGAGGATTTTGGCCACGGCAGTATCCACCTTGGCATCCAGCGCCGCTTCAAATGCAAGCAGCGTCTTAAGCCTGCGTTCGAAATCGCGCTGGGCTGTCGAAAGACGCCTGAGCTTAGCCACGGCTCACCGCCTTTTCAAATGCATCAATGAGCGGCCTGATTGCCTCGCGTTTCAGTTTCAGCGCCGCCTGGTTGACGATGAGCCTGGCGGAAACCGGCGCGATTTCCTCCACCGCCTGCAGGTTATTGGCTTTCAGCGTGCTACCGGTGCTTACCAGATCCACGATTGCGTCGGCCAACCCGGTAAGCGGGGCGAGCTCCATCGAGCCGTAGAGCTTGATGAGGTCAACATGCACGCCTTTCGCAGCAAAGTGCTCGCGCGCGGTTTGCAGGTATTTGGTGGCGACACGCAGCCGCGCGCCCTGCCGCACTGCGCTCTCATAGTCAAAACCCGCGGGCACAGCCACCATCATTCGGCAGCGGCCGATATTCAAATCCAGCGGCTGGTACAGCCCGGCGCCGCCATGCTCGTCAAGCACGTCCTTGCCGGCGATGCCAAGATCCGCAGCGCCGTATTGAACGTAAGTGGGCACATCGGACGCGCGCACGATGATGATGCGGATGTCCGCGCGGTTGGTGGCAAGTATCAGCTTGCGCGAGGATTGCGGATTGTCGAGCGCGACAATGCCTGCCGCTTTCAAGAGCGGCAAAGTCTCGTCGAAAATGCGGCCTTTGGATAAGGCAAGGGTGATGCCTGACATGGCGGTCTTAGAGCCTCTAACATGATGAAACGAATAGTGCGACGGCGTCGGTTTCGGATGCAGGCCGCGAAGCGAGCCGCGCCGTTGGGTTATTCTCCAACAAGCGGGCGAGCGACAAAGGCGTGCGCCGAAATCCGCGCCGTCCCTGCGGGTTGCGGCCAAAAAGCGCGCCTGCTTTGTTGCTCGGCTTACTCGATGTCCCGGCATCGAGCTGCGCCTCGCGTCGCGCATTCATCG
>JBGQCF010000017.1:0-41224 GCA_041495205.1 Gammaproteobacteria bacterium | reverse complement strand
GGCCATTGCACAGGCGAGCCAACCTTCACGGCGCTCAAGCGGGCGTTTGGCGACCACTATCTCTATGCCGGTTTGGGCACTACGTTTGCAGTCGGGCCCAACCCGCAACCCGTGGCAGGGGCTGGTCCGATGTTCGCTCAAGTCATGGACGAGGACGATCTCATGAGTTACCGCGCGCTTCTGGCCAAGAGCGACGAGCACATCGTGCTGACGCAAAACTAAGGAATAACGCTACAGTTACTACTCAGCCGCTTGAAAGAAGTAATCCGGCTTTGACAAGGGCACCTACAACGTGGGTGTCCGATTTTTTTCCCGACCATCGCTGCAGAGATTTTTATGAAAATCGCCTCCGCACACTATCCGTGTTTTTCATGAGCCTGTTCTGTGGCTCTATGGCGCTTGCCCACGAGGAAAACTAACCGACGGCCGAGTTGTCCGTAAGCCGGTCTCGCACAAACCTGATATGCTCGCGGAGCCCGTAAAACTGATCGGCAAAGGGCAGCGGCATCTTCATTTTGTTGACGGCGTCCTCGATGTTGTCGAGCTGCTTGAGCATCTCCTTCCGCTTCTCGGGCGCCGAGTACAAACGCATGTTTCGTTCGAGTGCCAGCAACGCACCGTACCACCGGTAGATGCGCGACCTGATGCGCCAGCGATAGAGAGTTGGGACCAGCCGCAATCCCGGGATCAAGAAAATGATGATCGGCACCAATATCACAAGCATGCGGTCCACCAGACTTGCTACCCAGAACGGCAGATTGCGAGAAAGGAAACTCTTGCCTGATTTATAGTAACGAGTTGCGTCGTCGCTTATGCGAAATTCATGCTCGATCGGGGCGGGAAACTCACCCGCGCGCTGCAGGAGGCTGCCACGGCCATGCACTTCCTGCGCTGCTTCAATCAACAAATCGGACAGCGCCGGATGCAAATCTTCCCGGGCGACGAGCTCGGCCGTGGGGCCGATCAAATAGAAATCCTGCGCGGGAATATTCTTGCCGAAATCGAAGGACCCCATCGGAAGTTCCAGCTTGTTGAGGTAGCGGAAGCGGCGGGAATAGGCGTCCGCCTGCGCGAAATTTAACAGCTTGATTCCCGGCGTCCACAACAGCTTGCGCATGAGCGCCGGCGTGGCGGAATCGCCCATCAGGAACGCGGCATCAACCTTATCCTCGAGCAAAGCTTGCGCCGCCTGTTCTCCGCTCAGATCCAGCAACGTGGTCGTGCTCCCGGCTTCGATGCCGTTTGCCTTGAGCAGGACCAAGGCCAGCGACCGCGTCCCGCTGCCCTCCGGGCCGATCGCCAGCCGCTTGCCGCTAAAATCGGAAATCCGGTCCACGGGCGCAGTGCCGCGGTAGAAAACCGCGAGCGGCTCATAGAAGATGCTCCCGAGCGAAACCAGCTTATCGGTGGCCATCCCGGCGGCCACGCCACCCTGAACGAATCCGACATCAACATGAAACGAAGGATCGTTCAGCCGCTTGAGATTTTCCAGTGATCCTTCCGATGGCAGGATCTTCAACTTCACGCCGTTGCGCGCCAGTATCTTTTGGTACTTCTCGGCTGTGGTCCGGAACGTGCTGCTCTCGAGGCCGCTGGTGATAGTGAGGGTGTTGGGTGGTGCAGGCTGCACATACCAGAAGCCGGCCCCGATCGCAACGAGGGTTAGCAGAAGAATGGGAACGACCGTAACTGCGAGATCGCGCCAGGAAATTCCCACCAACCAATCCGGGAGTCGAATGGGACCAATTTTACGCATGTTGTTTCGCCTCACGGACGCCTGAAAGCCGAATATTACCATTCATTGCTTTTCTCGTATTACCGCCTATTGAAACGTGAGAAGTTGCGGCCGGAGTGGTTTTTCACGGAACCATAAAACAAACAGGCTGCATTTCTGCAGCCCTGATGTTGGTAGGCCGTGGCGGATTCGAACCGCCGACCAACGGATTAAAAGTCCGCTGCTCTACCGGGCTGAGCTAACGACCCAAAATAAAACAAATAAAACAAATAAAACGTTGAATTTTATATTTTCCGCGCGTTCAGCGCAAATAAACTTGAGTGCCAGAGTCTGAGCTTGCTCGGCGCATCAGGCTTCCCGCGGCATTTTCCAATATTGATATTTCATGGTCAGCGCAGCGCCCGCCACGATGGCGAAGAAAGAGATGATTGAGCCCAGCGCCAGCGTGGAAAAACCGGTAATTCCCTGCCCTATGGTACAACCCAGCGAAGTCACGCCGCCGAAACCCATCAGCACTCCACCCAGCATGTGGTTGGCGGTGTCCTTGGCATCGCGGAAACCTTCCAGGCGGAAGTTTTTGCTGGCAACAGCGTGAGCGAACGATCCCGCGATCACCCCGGCAACCGCGGCGATTCCAAAACTCGCATGCAGCGAGCTGTCGCTCCACAGCATCAGAAGCTCAAGGCTGTAGCCCAGCGGCGCAACAAAAGTCAACGATTCGGCGGCACGGGTGTTGGTGCCGAAGAAAGTCATCTCCAGCGTATCGGGATTCTCGGCATAACCGATATGGCCGGTGACATACCATCCCCCCACCACCACCAGTCCCACCGCCACTCCGGCAAGAATGTATTCCCGGTTGCTGCGGAAACGGTTATCGCTAAAAACGAAAGCGAGAATCGCCGCGGCAAGGATTGCGGCCACTGCAATCTGCAGACTTTGTTTACCGATGCCGGTCACTCCCGACAACAGCGAAGGCAGGTCCTGCCCGTTTATTCCTTGAGCAAGAAAATTAACCGCGACCGGCTCGATATAAGCCATCCGCCACACGCCGAACAATCCTTTGAGCGTCATGTAAGCAGAAATTCCCAAAAACGCAAACACCACCAGCGATCTCAGGTCGCCGCCGCCGAGGCGTATCAGGGTTTTGCTGCCGCAGCCGGAACCGAGCGTCATGCCGACGCCGAAGATAAGACCGCCGAGAATATGCGCGAACCAGGTGAAATTGGGCGATTGATAAATGGATTTGGACAAATCCACGTATCCCAGCACGTGCAGGGCATTGGCGCCAAGAATGGCCACTGCGATGGACAAAAGCCACATGCGCATACGCCCCCAGTCACCCATGTTGACCATGTCCGACACTGCGCCCATGGTGCAGAAATTGGCTTTGTGCCCCACCGCGCCGAAAATGAACGCCAGCGCAAAGCCGCCCCACGCAACAATACTCGTCAAATGAGCACTTGCCTGCACCTGCAAAACCTCGAAAAGAGTGGAAGGGTTCTAATGCAATTGTAGGAGTCTAGCAGATTGATGCAAAACGTCGTGAGCAGGCCGAGATGCTAGGCGCGGGCGAGCGAAAGGCGAGACAGTACAGTGAAAGTACGGAGAGCCTTGAGCGAGCACGCAACACCGCAGGTCGGCCGCGCAACAGTTTTGCGTCAAGCTGTATAGCGCGTGGGATCAGGAATGCCGGCGGCTGCAAATCCGGCGCGGCGTAAACGGCAGGAATCACATTGCCCGCACGCCAGGCCGTCGTCATCGCTTGCCTGGTAGCAGGAAACCGTCTCGGCGAAATCCACGCCCAGCGCCGCCCCGCAGCGGATAATCTCAGCCTTGGATAAGGCGATGAGAGGCGCATGAATGGAGAGCGTGCGGCCTTCGACCGCCGCTTTGGTCGCGAGATTCGCCATGCTTTGATAGGCGGCAATGTATTCGGGACGGCAATCCGGATAACCGGAGTAATCCACCGCGTTGGCGCCGATGAAAATATCACGGCTTGAGAGCGTCTCCGCCCACGCCAGCGCGAGCGACAGCATGATGGTGTTGCGGGCGGGCACATAAGTCGGTGGAATTCCGGTTACAGGTACAAGCGGAACATCAATTGTTTTGTCGGTCAGCGCCGAGCCGCCGAACACAGTGAGATCAAGCGGGACTATGCGGTGCTCGAATGCCTGAAGCGCCCTGCCGATGCGTTCGGCGGCGTTAAGCTCGGCGCGGTGGCGCTGGCCATAATCCACAGTCAGCGCATGGCACTGGAACCCCCGGTCCCTGGCGATAGCCAGCGTGGTGGCCGAATCCAGCCCGCCGGATAAAAGTACAACCGCTTTTTTCATTGGGAGATTAGCCATCCGAGATTAAATAAATCCGTGTGATTTGCAAAACAAGTATTTGGCTTCGAGACGAGGCGAGAGCTTTGATCGAAGGGCGCCGCGACACGGTAGCGAAGCCGAGTGCGGGAGCGGCGCCAAGCACTCTGGTCAAGCAATACCATTTGCGGCGCGCAGCAACCCTGTCTCCGCCCCGAGCTTCGCCGCCGTGATCCAGGGTGCAGTGTATATGAGCAATACATGAGCATTCGAGCAAAGCGAACAACAAAGTATCGAGGCCAAAGACGCCGTTTTGCTCAATGTCCCGGAACGTCGCCCCACAGATACTTATGCAGCTGAATCTGCATCCGCACCGGAAGACGGTCGCGCAAAATCCAGCCCGCCAGAGCCGCTTCGGCAAGCGTGCCGTAGGCGGGAGAAAACAGCACCGGGCAGGTCGTCGCAAGCTTGCGCTCGCGCAGCTGTGCCACGGCCCACAGGTAATCCCGCTCATCGCACAGCACGAATTTGATTTCGTCCTGCGGCGTTAGATGCGCGAGATTGCTCCACAAATTCTTTTCCACTTCGCCCGAGCCGGGTGTCTTGATGTCGAGGATTTTCGATACGCGCCGGTCCACTTCCGAAATATCCAGCGCGCCGCTGGTTTCGAGCGATACCGAATAGCCCGCATCGCACAGTTCGCGCAGCAGCAGGAGGCAATTTTTCTGCGCCAGCGGCTCGCCGCCGGTGACGGTCACGTATTGCGCCCGATGCGAGGCGACCTGCGCCACGATTGCGGCGAGCGTCATGACCTCCCCGCCGTAGAATGCATACGCGGTGTCGCAATAACCGCAGCGCAACGGGCAGCCGGTGAGGCGGATAAACACCGTGGGCAGCCCCGCGCGGCTGGTTTCCCCCTGCAGGGAATAGAAAATTTCAGCGATGCGCAGCTGCTCGCGCAGGCGTGGTTCCGAGATTGCAGTCATGATGGAAACTATTTTATGGTGCCGAGCCGTTTCTTAGCCTTATCCGCGGCATCGCTCACCGGATATTTGGCGATCAGCTCATTGAGCGTTTTTCGCGCGGCTGCGCTGTCCCCCAGCTCCTGCTGCGAGCTCGCGATGTTCAGCATGGCGTCGGGCGCTTTCTGGCTATCCTGGTAGGCGCTCAAAAGTTTCTGCTGGCTGGCAATTGCGTTCTTGAAATCGCGCATGGCGAAATAGGCATTGCCGATCCAGTACTGCGCGCTGGGCGCAAGATTGCTTGATGGGTAAGTTTTGAGAAAATTCTGAAATGCGGTTATTGACCCCGTGTAATTCCCGCTCTTGAAAAGATTATAAGCGGTTTCATAGCTGCGGTTTTCCGCCGCGGCACTGGCGTCGGCCGGTTTGCCGGGCGCGGCGCCCCCGGCATCAGGCGCAGGCGCGAGCGCTTGCGACGTTTGCTCCATGCGGCGAAGCCGCGTGTCCAGGTCAACGTAAAAATCTTTCTGCCGTTTTTCCAGGGATTCGATACTGTTACCCTGGACTTCGATTTGTCCCCTGAGCTTGCTGAGTTCGGCTTTCAGGGTATCAATCTGGGTCACGAGTTCGAGGAGGCCCTGGTTTTTCAGGGTATCCTCGAGCTTCATGATGCGCGCTTCCAGAGCGTGGTTCTGGGTTTGCAGCTCCAGAATCTGCTGCTGTTGCAAAGCGATTTTTTTGTGCGCTTCGTCGTCCGTGAACAAGCCGGCAAAGCATGGCGTCGCGAATACGAGGGCGCACAAGCCAGCTGCTAAAGCGCGCAAAACGGATTACTCTCCTTGATAGACGACGTCGGAGCGGCGGTTTTGCGACCAGCAGGACTCGTTATGCTCCGCACACCTGGGTTTCTCCTTACCGAAGCTCACGGTCTCGATTTGGCTCTTTGCAGCGCCCAGCACCGCCATCGCATTCTTCACGGCATCTGCGCGGCGCTGGCCGAGCGCCAGGTTGTACTCACGGCTGCCGCGTTCGTCGCAATTGCCCTGGATGGTCGTCCGCGCGGAGCGGTTACCGGCCAGATAGTGCGCATGCGCTTCCACCAGAGACCGGTACTCGTCCTTGATGATGGATTTATCAAAGTCATAATAAATGCTTCGCTTTGAGAGAATGTTGTTGGGATCATGAAGCGGATCCATTGCAACAGACTTCTGCTGCGCCGGCGCAGTGCTGGGCTGGGCCTCAGGCTGGGTCGGAGTTCGCTCTTCAACCCCGGCTTTTGACTCTTCTTTCGCTTGTTGGCTGGCACAGGCGGCAAGCAGACCCGCCAACAGCATGCTTAACATTATTCTCTTCACTTTCTTTCTCCTTTCATTGATTTAACACGGAATCCTGCTATTGTGCTTTCAAAAAAGGGCCCCATGAAGGTTCGCGTATATCGCCCGCCTGCACGGTAAGCCTCTGTTTTACTTTACCATCACTTGAAACCGCTGCCAATATGCCGCGGACATTGTCTATTGTCGCATAAAGGATGATTTTGCCGTTCGGCGCAAAAGTTGGCGATTCATTGAGCAACGAATCAGTCAACACCTGCACCTGCCGCGTCGCCAAATCCTCCACTGCGATATTGAAACCTCCGCCGCCGCCGCGCTGGATGAAGACAAAACTCTTTCCATCCGGGCTGAAGCGCGGGGACACGTTGTAAGTTCCTTCGAAAGTGAGGCGCTCCGGCTGGCCGCCGCTCGCCGGCATACGGTAGATTTGCGGCGTTCCGCCGCGGTCCGACGTGAATATGATCCACTTGCCGTCGCTGGAAAAATTGGGCTCCGTATCAATCGCGTCACTATTAGTGATCCGCTGCAAGCCGCCGCCATCGGGGTTCACGAGATAGATTTGCGACACGCCGTCCTTGCTGAGCACGACGGCGAGACGCTTGCCGTCCGGGGCCCATGCCGGCGCGCTGTTGCTGCCGGGGTAATTCGCAAGCAAAGTGCGTTGCCCTGTCAAAAGCGACTGCAGATAAATTACCGCTTTTTTGCGCTCGAACGACACATAAGCGAGCCTGGTGCTGTCAGGGGACCAGGAGGGCGAAATGATCGCATCGTTTGAAGTGACTATGGTCTGCGAACCGTAGCCGTCGGCATCGGCGATTTGCAGTTCATATTTGCTGCCCTGTTTAACTACATAACAGATCTTGGTGCTGAATACACCCGGGTCTCCGGTGAGTTTCTCATACACCACGTCGGCAATCTTGTGCGCGGTAAGCCGCAGCTGCTGGGCCGCAATGGTGTAGCTGAATCCGGCGAGCTGCGCCTGCTTCGTCACATCCATGAGGCGAAAGCGCACCTCCAGCCTGCCGTCCGCCTGCGGTCTGACCGAACCCATTACCAGCGCATCCGCGCCGCGCGTCTTCCAGTCGCCGTAACGGATATCGGCGGGCTCGACCGGTAGCGGGTTAATGCCCCCGGTGTCCACCAGCTTGAACAGCCCGCTGCGGGCCAGATCCGCTCCCACCACCTGCGTGATGCTCTGCGGCAGCCCCTGCTCCGCGGCAAACGGAACTATTGCAATCGGAATTTGCGTGGCCCCGCCGCCGATGATTTCTATGGTGAGCGCGGCTTGAAGCGGGCCCGCGCAAAGGAATAACAGCAGGAAAATTATTTTTGTCAAAGCGCCGCGCCAAGCGGCATTCGCGTGAATGCGCTTTATAGTTTCAAAGGTCATCGCTCGCTATTATAACTTAATCGTTCGGGCGGAACCTGAGTTCCAATTCGCGAAACTTCTGAGACAACACAGGATCGGACGGCACAGGCAGAGGTTCTGCCTTGCGAATGGCGCGCTCAATCGAGCCATCATAAGCAGGAACACCGCTACTTTTCACCAGTGTGGCGCTTAATACATAACCGCCTGGCAGCAGCACCACTTTGTATACCGCTTCAGGGTTGCCCTGGATATCCGGAGGCACCACGACATAGCGCCGTATCTGGGCCTGGATTTTGTCTACGTAGTCTTTTACAAGGCGGTCTTGCGCTGCCGCCTTCGTAGCAGCTTGCTCCGTCTCGAACGTTTTGAGCGCGGCCTCCCGATCCTGCTTCGTTTTTCGCTCTTCTTCTTCCTTTGCCATCTGGTCTTGGCGCTGCTGCTCTGCTTCAGCCGCGCGCTTCGCCTTGGCGAGCTTCTGCTGTTCCTCAAGCTTGCGTTTTTCTTTTTCCGCTTTTTCTTTTTCGACTCTTTCTTTTTCCGCTTTTTCTTTTAGCAGAATATCGGGCTTGACCGGCTCTGGCTTAGCTTCAGGTTTAGGCTCAGGTTTCGGCTCGGGTCTGGCTTCCGGCATGGGAGCAGGAGGCGCCTTGACTTCAGGAGCGGGTTTGGGCGGCTCAACGGGCTGTGGAGGAGGCGGCAGATCGCTCCATAAATCCACGGCTGTGGCTTGCGGGTGCCTGCTTTGCCAGCTGATGCCGAATATCAGCAAAATGAAAAACAGGATATGCATGAGCACCGCAAGCAGGGCCGCGGCGCCCCGCCCCGGCTCGCGTTCATCTGTGGGCCTCATCAGCCGGTCCTGGCCTTCGCCAGCAGCCCGATTTTTTTCACCTGGTTTTGCTGCAGCACATCCATTACTTTCAATACTTCTTCGTAGCGCACGTTTTTGTCCGCGGCAATCACCACCGGCTGGTCGGGATTTTTACGCTGCTTCGCCTTGATCGCCTGAATCAGTTCTTCCTGGGACACCACGCGCTCCGACGGCGAAGTCGAGCGGTCGCGCAGCAGCAGGGTTTTGTTGGCCTTGATGCCGACTTCCAGCGGCGCCACCGGCGGGGCCAACGCTTTGCCGATTTGCGGCAGGTCGATTTGCCCCGCATTGATGAGCGGCGCGGTGATCATGAAGATAACCAGCAGCACCAGCATCACGTCTATATAAGGCACGACGTTGATCTGGTTCATCAGGCGGCGCGGGCGGCGGCGTTCAATCATGCGTGCGTCTGCCTTTGCAGGATGTTCGAAAACTCTTCCATGAAGCTTTCAAAGCGGATGGCGAGGCGGTCAATGTCGCGCGCGTAGCGGTTGTACGCCACCACCGCGGGAATCGCCGCAAACAACCCCATGGCGGTGGCCACAAGCGCTTCTGCAATCCCGGGTGCGACATGCGCAAGCGTCGCCTGCGCCACATTGGAAAGACCGCGGAAAGCGTTCATGATTCCCCACACGGTGCCGAAAAGCCCGACATAAGGGCTCACCGACCCCGCTGTGGCGAGAAATGACAAGTGGGTTTCGAGGAGGTCCAGTTCCCTCTGGTAGGTGGCGCGCATCGCCCGCCGCGTGCCGTCCATCACCACGCTGATATCCATTCCCGGCTGGCGCTTGAGCTTGCTGAATTCGCGGAAACCCGCTTCAAAGATTTTTTCCAGGCTGCCTGCTCTGCGCTTGGTACTCGCCGCGCTTTGAAAAAGAGAGTTCAAATCCTTGCCGCTCCAAAAATCGCGCTCGAATTCTTCCGCCTGCCTGGTGGCGCGGCCGATGACGAACATCTTGCGGAAGATGTACCACCATGACATCAGCGACACCAGCAGCAGCAGGGCCATTACCAGCTGCACCAGCACGCTGGCGTTAGCCACCATGCCGAATAAAGATAAATCCTGAGTGACGTTCATATTCACGGTTTTTTTCCGAGTTTTTCGATGATGACATCGGGAAGGAGCATAAAGACCCTCACCCCATCCCTCTCGCGCAGGGACTTGCATGCATCGAATTTTAGACCGCAATACATCACGCGGGTATTGCCGATATGGGTTCTATCCCTTCCACAGATCGCCGCTCGCATCATTGTTGGGTAGTGCCAGGCCGAAATGCCGGTAAGCGCTGGCGGTCGCCATGCGCCCGCGCGGCGTGCGCTGCAAATAACCCTGCTGGATGAGATAAGGTTCCAGCACATCTTCGATGGTGTCGCGCTCTTCGCCGATGGCGGCGGCAAGATTGTCCACTCCTACCGGCCCGCCGCTGAATTTTTCCATCACGGCAAGCAGCAGCTTGCGGTCCATCACGTCGAGCCCGATGGCATCCACATCCAGCATTTTCAGCCCGGCATCGGCGACTTCGCGGCTGATTGCGCCCTTGGCTTTCACTTCCGCGTAATCGCGCACCCGCCGCAGCAGGCGATTGGCGATGCGCGGCGTGCCGCGCGCACGGCTGGCGATTTCCTGCGCGCCGTCGGCGCTGACCTCCACATTCAGCAGCCGCGCCGAGCGCGCCACGATTTGTTTCAATTCATCTGTGGAATAAAACTCCAGCCGCGCCACGATTCCGAAACGGTCGCGCAGCGGATTGGTAAGCATGCCGGCGCGGGTGGTGGCGCCGATCAAGGTGAACGCGGGCAAATCCAGTTTTACCGAGCGCGCCGCCGGCCCTTCGCCGATCATGATGTCAATCTGGAATTCCTCGAGCGCAGGGTAAAGAATCTCCTCGACTACGGCGCTCAAGCGATGGATTTCATCAATAAACAACACATCGTCCGGCTCGAGATTAGTGAGTATCGCCGCGAGATCCCCGGCGCGTTCCAGCACCGGGCCTGAAGTGTGGCGCAGATTCACCCCCATTTCCCGGGCAATGATGTGCGCAAGCGTGGTTTTACCCAATCCCGGCGGGCCGTACAACAAAACGTGATCGAGCGATTCGCGGCGTTTGCGCGCCGCTTCGATGAAGACTTGCAGCTGCCCGCGTATTTTTTCCTGTCCTATATATTCGCTTAAGCTCTTGGGACGGAGCGTGCGCTCCAGCGCTTCTTCCTGGGGAGAAAGCGGTGCGGCGGTAATCAGGCGGTCGGTTTCTATCATTCGGTAAGGAGTGAGGGGTGAGGGGTGAGGGGCGAAAGTATTTGCAGGTGCATTTGGTTTTTTACTCCTTACTCCTCACTCTTTACTCCTCACGCTTTTGATAGCAGCTTCAAGGCCTGGCGTATGCCATCGGCAACCGGCAGCCCATCGGACAATTGCCCGATTGCCCAGTTCGCTTCGCGCTCATTATAGCCCAAAGCCAGGAGCGCATTGAGGACATCCTGGCTCCTGGACATGGCGGGAGCGGCGCCGGGACTTAAAGTCATTTCCAGCTTGCCGCGCAATTCCAGGAGCAGACGCTCCGCTGTCTTTTTGCCGATGCCTGGAATTTTGGTGAGCCGGCCGCTGTCCTGATTGGTCACTGCTTGTGCCAGATCGGCGACGCTCAAACCGGAGAGCACGGATAACGCGATGCGGGCGCCGACGCCGCTGATTTTCAGCAACTGCCTGAACGCTCCGCGCTCCTGCTCGGTGGCGAAACCGAACAGCAAATGTGCGTCTTCACGCACCACAAGATGGGTATGCAACGTTACCTGGCTGCCGATCACAGGCAATTGATAGAACGTGCTCATCGGCACATCTAATTCATATCCCACGCCTTGCACATCAACCAGCAGTGACGGCGGGCGTTTTTCGATGAGCTTGCCGGTGATGCGTCCGATCATTTGAGGCCTCTAAAAAACAAGTATTTTGTGTCAAGACAAGACGCGAGGTTGTTTGCAAGCGCAGCATACAAAGTAGTATGTAAGCGATGTAAAAAATCGAGCAACGCAGTATTGGCGCAAAAGACGCCGTTTTGCAGAGGCCTCACACCAGCCTCCCTCTTTTCATGCGCAACCCCGATATCGCAAGCCTGCCCAGGCCCGCATGCGCATGACAGATGGCGCAGGCCAGGGCGTCGGCTGCATCGGGACTGGGATTTCCCGGAAGGCGCAGAAGTCTGCGCACCATTTCCTGCACCTGTTCTTTTTTGGCGTGGCCTTTGCCGACCACCGCCTGTTTCACCTGCAACGCTGTATATTCCGAAACCGGCAAGTCATTGCCCACCGCCGCACAGATCGCCGCACCGCGCGCTTCGCCCAAAAGCAGCGTGGATTGCGGATTGACATTGACGAACACTTTTTCCACCGCCACCTGCTGCGGCTGGTATCGGGCTATCACTTCACTCACGCCATCCAGTATGATTTTGAGACGCAGCGCCAGTTCGCCTCCCGATGTTTTGATGCAGCCGCTGGCGACGTAATTGAGCTTTTCTCCGGATTTATCCAGTATGCCGAATCCGGTGACTCTTAATCCCGGATCAATGCCCAAAATGCGTATATTCGGTGAGGCGTGAGAGGTGAAGGGTAAGGGGTTTTGAGTCACTGGATTTTTCGGTTTCATCTTGGGTTTGTCACTTACTCCTTACTCCTCACTCCTTACTCCTCGCCGAGTACTGCGTTGGTATAAACCTCCTGCACGTCATCGAGAACCTCGAGCGCATCGAGGAGTTTCTGCATGCGAGCCGCGTCGCCCCCTTTAAGCGGATTGTCATTAAGCGGCTTCAGGGTCACCTCCGCCAGTTCCGGCTTGAAGCCGGCTTTTTGCAGCGCTTCCTTGACTGCGACAAATTCATGCGGCGAGCCGATTACTTCGATGCTGCCGTCATCATTGGTAATCACGTCCTCCGCGCCGGCATCCAGCGCGGCTTCCATCAGCTTGTCTTCATTGGTGCCCGGTGCGAAAACCAGCTGGCCGCAATGCTTGAACAAATACGCCACCGAGCCGTCGGTTCCCAGATTGCCGCCATTCTTGGTGAAGGCGTGGCGCACGTCCGCCACGGTGCGCACCCGGTTGTCAGTCATGCAATCCACGATGACCGCAGCGCCTCCCGCGCCATAGCCTTCGTAACGCACCTCTTCGTAATGCACGCCCTCCAGATCGCCGGTGCCGCGTTTGATGGCGCGCTCGACATTGTCCTTGGGCATATTATTTTCGCTGGCTTTGTCAATCGCCAGGCGCAGCCGCGGATTCATCGCCGGGTCCCCGCCGCCGAGCCGCGATGCCACCGAGATTTCTTTAATCAGCCGGGTGAAAATCTTGCCGCGCTTGGCGTCTGCCGCCGCTTTTTTATGCCTGATGTTCGCCCATTTGCTGTGGCCCGACATGAATATCCCCGCTGCTGATGCTGCGCTTTCGAATCTCGTAATGTTACCATTGCACTACGTGACTTAGAAATCCTTTACGGCGGGAAGCGTCGAAACCGGAGAATCCCATCACACGCAAGCATTCCATAAAGAGCGAGCTGTCCCCGGGCGCCAGGGTTTACCTGGCCGAAACCAAGGCCGCGCGGCCGGCCGTAACGCTGACCGAATACGCCGCCGACGCCTACCGCGAAGAGCAGCCTGACGGGGTGGAACAAATCCCACCGCCCGCATCCGGCAAAATCCAGTGGCTCAACATCTACGGGTTACACGAACCCGCGCTGCTTGAGGAAATCGGCCGCCGCTTCAACCTGCATCCACTGGTGATGGAGGACATTCCCAACACCGATCAGCGCCCCAAAGTCGAGGATTACGGGAATTATCTCTTCATCGTCGCCAAGGTTTTCGAATACGATGCCGCTACGCGCAGCGTTACCGCCGAACAAGTAAGCATAGTCCTCGGCCACGGGTTCGTGCTGACTTTCCAGGAAAAACCCACTGGAACATTCGCCCCCTTGCGCGACCGGCTGAAAAACGCGAAAGGCCAGATACGCAAGCAAGGAGCGGATTACCTTGTCTACTCGCTCCTGGACGCAATTGTCGACCGCTATTTCGTCAGCCTCGAAGCTCTGGCGGAAAAGGCGGAGGCGCTGGAGACCGAGGTCGTCGCGCGCCCAACGCAAAAACTGCTGAGAACGCTGCATGGCATCCGCCGCGAAACCTTGTTCCTGCGCCGCGCCGTGTGGCCGCTGCGCGAAGTAGTCTCGCTGCTCGCGCGCGGCGAAAGCACATTGTTTAACCGCGACACGCTGCCTTTTTTGCGCGACCTCTACGAACACACGGTGTACGTTGTCGAATCGCTGGACGCGATCCGCGATCTGATTGCGGGGCTGATGGATATTTTTGTCACCAGTCTGAGCAACCGCATCAATTTGCAGATCCGGCTACTCACCGTGATTACCACCATCTTCATGCCGCTGACGCTGCTGACCGGCATCTTCGGCATGAACTTTAAGCACATGCCGTTCCTGGAATGGGAGGGCAGTTTCTATCTGCTGATGGGATTCATGCTCGCCATCGTACTTGGCCTGCTCATAGTTTTCTGGCGAATCAGATGGCTGCGCTGAAGACTGTTCGCACCGTCACATGGCCTGAAAATCAGGCTTGCTCAACGGTACGTAGCGTCCGCGCCGTGCTCGGACAGTTGCGCTCCAAACCATTGATGGACAGCGGTCACCAGTCGTATGTCTTGCGTCGCGAAGGTAATCTCTGCGCCGGCGGGCAAGGACACATACGTTACGGTGAGACGTGCTGCGCCTGCGGCCAGTTCTCTAAGCCCGGGCATTTCTTCGCCGTGCAGGGCCGCCGGATCAGAGAAATCGCCCTTCTGAAACTGTTCCGCCTCGTGCTGAAGGTGCTGCTGGACAAGCTCGATTTGCTTCACGTCGGCCGGGTCTTTGGCGAGAACTCGTTGAATGCCGCCCTCCTCTGTCATTTGGAAAACATGCGTTGTCTTGCTGAGGTCGAACGGCATCACACCAGACCCCATGTGGTGAATATGCTCCTGGCGGCTCTCCGGCTGCATGAGGGTGCAGCCCGCATAAAGGAAAATGAGAATGGCGCTGCCGATAAAAGTCAGAGATCGAAAAAGTGACGACGTAATCATACGAGCACCCTCCAGAACGTACCAACGAAAGAGACAACGTGCCAGCGGCCTGACTTTAAATTAGGCCCTGTTTATGGGGTAAAACATTACCCCAGGAATGTGGGTTAATTCTTGATCAACAATTTAACACATTGCAGGTCGATGCAAAACGTTGCGAGCAGGCCGAGACGCTAGGCGCGGACGAGCGAAAGGCGAGACAGTACAAAGAGAGTACGGCGAGCCTTGAGCGAGCGCGCAACACCGCAGATCGGCCGCGCAGTAGCTTTGCATCGAGCTGTCAGATATTGAAGCGGAAGTGCATAACATCGCCATCCCTAACCACATAATCCTTTCCTTCGAGACGCATTTTTCCGGCTTCTTTGGCACCATGCTCGCCCTTGCAGGCGATGTAATCCGCATAGGCAATGACCTCGGCGCGAATGAAGCCTTTTTCAAAGTCAGTGTGAATCACCCCCGCCGCCTGCGGCGCGGTATCGCCTACATGTATGGTCCACGCCCGCACTTCCTTCGGTCCGGCGGTCAAAAAGGTTTGCAGGCCCAGCAATTGATACGTGGCGCGGATTAAACGGTTAAGCCCGGGTTCTTCCAGCCCCATGTCGACAAGAAATACCTGCTTCTCTTCCAGCGGCAAATCGGCGATTTCGGCTTCCAGCGCCGCGCATATCGCAATCACCGGCGAGCGCTCACGAGCGGCATATTCATTGACCCGCTCGAGCAGCGGATTATCGGTAAAACCTTTTTCATCGATGTTGGCGACATACAACGCCGGCTTGACGGTAAGCAGGCAAAGCGGCTTGAGGAGCTGCAGGTTTTCTTTAGCCAGTCCCAGGCTGCGCGCCGGTTTGCCTTGATTGAGATGCGGCTGGAGTTGCTCCAGAAGCCCATGCAGTTTGATTGCGTCCTTGTCGCCGGATTTGGCGAGCTTGACGTTGCGCGTGTGCGCTTTTTCCACCGTCGCCAAATCCGCCAGCGCAAGCTCGGTGTGGATGGTTTCAATGTCTGAAACTGGATCAACTTTTCCTGCAACGTGCACCACTTTCTCGTTCACGAAACAACGCACCACGTGAATAATGCCGTCGGTCTCGCGGATGTTGGCGAGGAACTGGTTGCCCAGTCCTTCGCCTTTGGAAGCGCCCGCGACCAAGCCGGCGATGTCCACAAATTCGACGATGGCGGGCTGCACTTTCTGCGGCTTGGCGATCTCCGCCAGCGCTTGCAGCCGCGCATCGGGCACTTCAACGATGCCGACATTGGGCTCGATGGTGCAGAAAGGATAGTTTTCCGCGGCGATTCCCGCTTTGGTCAGCGCGTTGAACAAAGTGGACTTGCCGACGTTGGGAAGCCCGACGATCCCGCATTTTAAGGACATGTGAGGAGTAAGGAGTAAGGGGTAAGGAGTGAAGGCACGATTGTTTAAGACTTTCGCAGAGAATTTATTAGGCCGCCAAGCAGCCCAAAAACGCTTTCAATTTTCGAATGCAGAGAATGGTCATTCTTGATAAAGCCTAATTCTTTGGCAAGAATCACTTGCGTTTCCAATTCACTCAAAGAACCTCTAGCAATTGTCAAAAATTGAAGAAATTCCTTTTTTGAACCTCTTGCTGCGCCTTCCGCGATGTTGCTGGGAACCGATATGGCTGAACGGCGCATCTGATTAGTTAACCAGTAAGTTTCACTTGCAGGGAAGGTAGCAGTTGTGGCATAAATTTCCTTCACAAGCTGGATAGATTCCTGCCAGACCTGAAGGTCGTGGTGTGTTCTTTTACCCCTCACTTCTCACCCCTTACGCCTCACGTTTTTGTGTGCAGTTTGAGCATTGCTGCCTGGTGCTTGCCTTCGGCAATCAGCTGCCAGATTTCAAGGCTTTGATGAATAGCCTGCTCGATGAGCTTTGCTTCTTCGCTGCGCGGCCTGTCCAGCACATAATCCACTACCAGCGATTTTTCTCCGGGATGCCCGATGCCGATGCGCAACCTCCAGAAATCCTGCGTGCCCAGATGCGCAGCGATGTCCTTGAGGCCGTTGTGTCCGGAAACGCCGCCACCCTGTTTCAGGCGCGCCACCCCCGGCGGCAAATCGAGCTCGTCATGCACCACCAGAATTTCCTGCGCGGGAATTTTGTAAAATTTGGCGAACGCGCCGACGGCGCGGCCGCTTGCGTTCATGAAAGTTTGCGGCTGCATCAGCCAGCATTCTTCGCCATCGCGCGCAAGTTTGCCCAGCAAGGCATTGAAACGCGCCTCAAGCTTGAGCGAAACCCGTTCCCCTTTGGCAAGGTGCGCAAGCCAGCGGTATCCGGCATTATGCCGGTCAGCCGCGTGTTCCTTGCCGGGATTGCCTAATCCGACTACCAGTTTCACATTATGTCTTCCGCATAAACAAAGCCCGCCACTTCACTGCGAAATATGGCGGGCTTTGCAAAGTATCGCTTAAACAGCCTATTTCTTTTCTGCTTTCTCGCCTTTGCCGCCCTCTTTCTTGCCGCCTTCCGGCTTGCCGCCTTCTTTCCTGCCAGCATCAGGCTTGTCAGCCGCTTTCTCGCCTTCTTTCTTCTCGCCGGTGGTCGCACCCGCTTCGGCCGCAACGGCCTCGGCAGCCGCCGCTTCTTCAGCCGTAGGCGCAACTACCGGTTCTTCAATGACGATGGCCTTGGGCACCTGGACGGTCGCCACCACGGCGTCGTTGCCTCTTACCAGCGCCGTGGACTCGGCTCCTTTGGGGAATTTGAGCTCGGACAGGTGAACCGAGTGGCCGAGCGCCAAATCCTTCAGATCAACCTCGATAAATTCGGGCAAATCGGCAGGCAGGCAGGAGATTTCGACTTCGTTCATGACGTGGCTCACGATACCGCCGCCGACTTTCACTCCCGGCGCGATGTCGGCGTTGAGGAAGTGCAGCGGAACTTTGGTGTGGATCTTCTTGTCCTTGGCGACGCGCTGGAAATCCACGTGCATCACCTGCAGCTTGAAGGGATGCATGTGCACTTCGCGCAGCAATACCTGCTGTTTTTTGCCGTCCAGGTTCATGTTGAGAATCGAAGCGTGGAACGCTTCCAGCTTGAGCAGGTGGTATAGCGCATTATGGTCCAGCTCGATGGTCTGTGCCTGCTGTTTTCCACCGTAGAGGATTCCCGGCACGCGTCCGGCACGCCGCATGCGGCGGCTCGCGCCTGTTCCCTGCAACGTGCGCGATGTTGCGGCGACTTCTATTTCTTGCATTTTTCTCTCCAGTTGAATAGCACGGTCCGCGACCCGCAGGTCATAATAAAACTTTATTCCATAAACAGCGAACTCACCGAGGCCTCGTTGCTGATGCGCAACATGGTCTCGCCCAGGAGTTCCGCTACGCTCAGGCAGCGAATGCGTTTGCATTTCCTTGCGGCTTCACTCAGCGGGATGGTGTTGGTCACCACCACCTCATCCAGCACCGAATTATCGATGCGCTCGACCGCTTTTCCCGACAGCACCGGGTGCGTGCAATACGCCAGCACCTTCATTGCACCCTGTTCTTTCAGCGCCTCAGCCGCTTCGCACAGCGTGTTCGCGGTATCCACCATGTCATCCATGATGACGCAGGTGCGGCCTTTGACTTCGCCGATGATGTTCATCACCTTGGCCACGTTGGGCTTGGGACGGCGCTTGTCGATAATCGCCAAATCCGCTTCCAGGGGTGTCGCAGCGGCGCGCGCGCGCACCACGCCGCCCACATCGGGCGAGACCACCACCAGATTCTGGTAATCATGTTTCCAGATATCGCCCAGCAAAAGCGGCATGGCGTAAATATTGTCCACCGGGATGTCGAAAAAACCCTGGATTTGTTCGGAGTGCAAATCCATGGTGAGTACCCGGTCCACGCCAACGCTGGTCAGCATGTTCGCCACCATCTTGGCGGTGATGGGCACCCGCGCCGAGTGCGGCCTGCGGTCCTGGCGCGCATAACCGAGATACGGGATCGCCGCCGTGATGCGCCCGGCGGAAGCGCGTTTCAGCGCATCCACCATCACCAGCAATTCAATCAGGCTTTCGTTGGGCGGCGAGCAAGTGGACTGCAACACGAAAACGTCTTTGCCGCGCACGTTTTCCAGGATTTCCACCATCACTTCGCCGTCGCTGAAGCGGCCGACGGTGGCCCGCCCGAGATGGATGTTCAGATGTTTCACCACCTGCTCGGCGAGCTTGGGGTTGGCATTGCCGGTGAACACCATCAAATTGTCATAAGCCACGCCGCTTCCCCCGATCGCTTGAGACCGCTTCATCCATAGAGAATCCAAACCTGGCTGGGGAGGTAGGGATCGAACCTACGAATGCCGGAATCAAAATCCGGTGCCTTACCACTTGGCGACTCCCCAATGTACTAAAAGACATGGTCAGACAAGGGGTGCCGGTCCAGGCCCCGCGCCACAAAACCACTCATCTGCCCCGGTAACTGCGCCAGCACTTCGCGCGCTTCCTTCTCCGTCGCATACTCCGCAAAAACGCAGGCTCCGGAGCCGGTCATTCTGGCCGCGCCGAACTGCTTCAGCCATGCCAGATGTTGCGCCACCTGCGGGTATTTGCGGCAGACTACAGGTTCCAGGTCGTTATGACCTCGCGCTGTAGAAAAGGCGGTTATTTTGATGCGATTCGTGTTCCGTGTCAATTCAGGATCAGCGAAAATCTCCGCGGTGGAGACGCTGACCTTGGGCACCAAAACCACATACCAGGCCGGCGGCAGGCTGATGGCCTGCAACACTTCTCCCACTCCTTCGGCAAATGCGTTTTGACCGAACACAAATACCGGCACATCTGCGCCCAGTTGCAGCCCCAAGTGCTGCAATTTTTCCCTCGTGAAGCCGAGTTTCCATAAACGGTTGAGCGCCAGGAGCGTGGTCGCGGCATCGGAACTGCCGCCGCCCAATCCGCCACCCAGCGGCAGTTTCTTCTCCAGCATGATATCCACACCGAGCCGGGCATCCGCCGTCCGTTGCAGCAACTTTGCGGCTTGCACGCACAGGTCGTGTTGCGCCGGCACGCCCGCCAGGGTGTAATCGCGCTTGATAACACCATCGTCGCGCACGCGGAAACTCAGGCTGTCTGCATAATCCAAAAAGCGGAAAACGCTTTGCAGCAGGTGGTAGCCGTCCTGCCTGCGCCCGACGACATGCAGAAACAAATTGAGTTTGGCGGGCGCCGGATAGGCTTGCAGGTCGCTCATTGTGCGAGGGAAGGAATTGTCCAGTCGTCAATAATCAGGCTGATTTGCATATCGCCGCGGCTCAACGTGATGCGCGCGGGCATACCGCTTTCTTGCTCGGGCTTGTAGCGCAGGTAAGCGATTTCCCACGAGTCCTGGTTCAAGCGCGCCAGGCGCTGCTGCGCGTCGTGTTGCGCTTGCGCGGCGCTTTGCGGAGCGGCAATCCCCAATACCCAATACTGCAAACCGGAGAGCGGCAGGCTCCAGCCCAGCACTTCGCGCGTCAGGCTTTCTGCATCCAACGCACGGTAGGTTTTCTGCTCGGTGGTGGTAAGGCTGATTCCGCCGGCGTCCTGCACGATGCGCGCAACACCGCTTCCGAGCGGAGCAAGTATCCAGATTTCATCGCCGCTGCCGTTATGCGCCCAGCGCACGCCGCCGGAAAAATTTTTCCCATCGTATTTGACGGCAACCCGTCCGGAGAGCTGGAAACCGTAGCGCTGGGCGGCCGCCAGGCTCTGCGCCCGCGACAGCGCTGGCGAGACGGGTTTAGGCGGGGGCGCGGCGCACGCGCCAAGCAGCAACAGAAGCGCAAGCCAATGAGCGCGGGAACCTCTGATGAGATTCCTTATCACTTGTTGACAAATTTCTTGATGACATTCTGCAACGCTTCGTTGCCGGGATTGTCTTTCAGCGAAGTCTGCCAGATTATCTCGGCTTCCTCATGCTTGCCCTGAACCCACAACACTTCACCGAGATGCGCGGCAATTTCCGGATCGGGGCGGTCGGCGAATGCGCGCCGTAAATAGGTCGCCCCTTCCTTGAGATTCCCCATCCGGTATTGCACCCAACCCATGCTGTCTATGATGAACGGGTCCTCCGGGGCAAGCTGCAGCGCCTGCTCGATGAATTGCATGGCTTCAACCAGGCGGTCGGTGCGGTCCGCCAGGGTATAGCCCAAGGCGTTGTAGGCGTGCGCGTAGTCAGGCTTGAGCTGGATGAGTTTGCGCAGACTAGCCTCCAGCACGTCGAGCCGGTTGAGTTTTTCCGCCGCCATGGCGTAGTCATACAGCAAGTCCGTGTAATCGGGATTTTTTTCCAGCGCGTGTCCCAGCAAATCAAACGCTTCCTGGTAGTGCGCCGCCTCCCGCAGCAATTGTCCCTCGGTGAGAATAATTTGCATCCGTTGCTGATTATCCTGCGCCGCTATCTGGCTGAGAAACTTGCGCGCCTCAGCAAGCTTGCCTTGCTTCGCCAGCACGCCGGCATAGCGAGTCTGCGCGTTTAAATACTGGTCGCCCACGCCCACGCCGCCGTACCAGCGCAACGCCTCGTCGTAACGCTTGCGCTCCTCGTAGATCTGTCCCAGATAAAAGCGCACGCTGTCGGGATCTTTGTAATTCTGGCTAAGCGCCTCCCTGAAGCTCGCTTCCGCCGCATCGAAATCATTGAGTTGCATCGACAGCAAACCCACTGCCAGCGAAACTTCCGCATTATTCGGGAAAGCCGCCCGCAGCTTCTGGAATTCGCTGCGCGCCTGGGGGTAGTCTTTTTCAGCCACCAGCAATCGCGCATAATTCAGGCGCACATCTTTGGCCTTGGGGTAGCTCTTGAGGTAGCCGCGCATATATTCGAGCGCGAGCTTGTTGGAGGTATGCTGCAGAACCTGCCCCTGAAACAGCACCGCAAGCTCCCATGCCGGACGCAACTCCAGAGCCTTGCGCGCTTCACTCAGCGCCACATCAAACTGCATCGCGCTCCACGCCGCCTGCCCTATCGCAAGATGCGCTTCGGCAACGCGCGGGTAAGGTTGCGCCAGTTCCTGTACCAAACTCAGCGCTGCCGGCTTGTCGGGGTACTTGGACAGCAGCCCGTTCAATTGCATGAAACCCTCGCCGACATTTTGGCCTTCGGCGGAAAACAGCTTTTCGATAATGGGTCGGGCTTCTTCCAGCTTGCGGCTGCTAATCAGCAAAGCCACCAGCGTCTGCCGTGCTTGAGCGGAATCGGGATCTACGTCAGCCCAAACCCTGGCCGCCTGCAATGCCGCCTCCGGCTGCTTTGAATACAAGGCTATTTCGGTGGCGCGCTGCGCAATGCGCGGATCGCGCGTGGTGTTGGCCAGATCAACGTACGCTTTGGTCGCAACATCAAGCTGGCCGCGCTGGCCGGCGATTTCGCCCAGCAATAACTCGTAGAGCACGCCTTTGCTCAATTCCTGCTTGGGCAAAGTCTGGTTCTTCGCCGCGCCGGCCGGCTGCTCCTCCTGCTCTTCTTCATTGGCGGTCGCGGCGGCGCTGGTGCTTTTGAGAGGTTGCTGGGCGCACGCCACGAGAAATGCCAGCATGGCCAAAATAAGCAATTTGGGGTTCATCGCCGTCCTAGAGAGTCGGAATCAAAAGCTTAGAAACACGTCATAATGCAGACTTCTTCAATATTACCGACATATTAGGTATATTTTGGGTTCACTACAAGAGAACTTGGGCGCATCCGGCCATTCTCCGCATATGACTCAACAAGTTTCGACGACAACGGTTCTTGCACAGCAGCTTTCGCGCTGGTTCGGCGCGCGCGGTGCGGTGTTGGAAATCAACCTGGAACTCAAAAAAGGCGAAGTGCTGGGTTTCCTCGGGCCGAACGGGGCCGGCAAAACCACCACTATGCGCATGCTGACCGGCAATCTGGCGCCGAGCGCCGGCAGCATCAGCATCTGCGGTATTGATTTGCTGGACCAACCCAAAGCCGCCAAACAGCTCATCGGCTACCTTCCGGAAAACCCGCCGCTGTATCGTGAGCTCAACGTGGATGAATACCTGACGCTTGCCGCAAGACTGCACCGCGTCGCCAAATCCGCCTTGAAAAAAACCGTAGAGCAAGCCAAACAGCGCTGCGGCCTGAATGAAGTCGGCAGGCAGCTGATCGGCAGCCTGTCGCGGGGTTATCAGCAGCGCGTGGGCATTGCCCAGGCCATCATCCACACTCCGGAAGTGGTGATCCTGGATGAGCCTACCGTGGGACTCGATCCGATTCAAATGCGTGAAATCCGCACGCTGATTCGCGAGCTCGGCGGCGCGCACAGCGTGATTCTCTCCACCCACATCCTGCCGGAGGTGGAAAGCGTGTGCGGCCGCGTGGTCATCATGCATCAGGGAAAAGGCGTGTACAGCGGCAGCATCGAAGCCTTAAGGCAGATGCGCGAAGGGCACTCATTGCAGCTGGGTTTGCGCAATCCGCCGCCTCCTGCGCAACTCCAGGTCGCCGGAGTGGGCACAGTGGAAAAAGTTACCGACACCCTGTTTAACATCCAATTCGCGCCGGGCGCCGACCCAAGCGAGGAATTGGTGAAAGCCGCTGCAGCGCAGGGCTGGGGCTTGTACCAGATAAACCGGCAACAGGCGAGCCTGGAAGACGTGTTCGTGCAACTCACACAGCAGGAATGAACGCCATGATTTTCACTCTCGCCGCCAAGGAACTCAAAGCGCTGTTTGCTTCCCCTCTGGCGTGGATCGTGCTCGCCATTGTGCAACTCATCCTGGCGTGGATTTTTTTGTCGCGGTTGGACACGTTCCTGTTGTTGCAGCCGCAACTTGTACAGCTGACCCAACCGCCCGGCGCCACCGAAGTGGTCGCCGCGCCGCTGTTCGGCAGCGCTGCGGTGGTGCTGCTGATGGCAGTGCCGCTGCTCTCGATGCGCCTTATCGCTGAAGAGCGGCGCAATCAAACCATGCCCCTGCTGCTGTCGGCGCCGCTTTCCATGACTGAAATCGTGGTCGGAAAATTCATCGGCTTGATGCTGTTGCTCGCCGCGCTGATTGGCCTCTGCGCGCTCATGGCGTTGTCCTTGTACGCCGGCACGACGCCGGATTTGGGCTTGCTGGCGGGCAACCTGTTGGGGCTGTTACTGCTTAGCGCGTGCTACGCCGCGCTGGGCCTTTATGTATCGTGCCTCACCTCGCACCCGGTGCTTGCCGCCGTCGGCGCTTTAGGCGCGCTGCTCGGCCTTTGGGTGATCAATATTGCGGCGAGCACCCCCGAAAGCCTGTTGCACTGGTTTTCCCTGCTCAAGCATTTTGAAAGCTTCAACCGCGGCTTGATTGACAGCGCCGATGTTGCTTTCCTGGTGCTCTTTACTTTGACCTTCCTGGCGCTGGCGATAAAGCGTCTAGATGCCGACCGTCTGCGCGGATGAGGCCCTTGAAAACTTCGTCTTTGGCTCCGATACTGCGTTGCTCGCTTTGCTCGAATGCTCATGTATTTCCATATACACTCCGCTTCAATCAAAGCTCGCGCCTTGTCTCGAAACCAAATACTCGTTTTAAAGGCATCATCAACTTAACTAGTTATGAAAGTTAATAAAAGACTCCGAATCCAGTTACTGCTGCAAAACATCCTGTTCGTGTTGCTGCTGATTGCAGCGGTTGTTCTGCTGTCGTTGCTGGCGCGCGACCACACTATGCAGTGGGACATCAGCCAGAACGGCCGCAACTCATTGACCCAGGCAAGCCTGGACGTGCTCAAGCAGCTGCATGGACCGCTGACCATCACCGCATTTGCTACGCCGCGGGATGCGCGGCTTGGCGATGTGCGCAAGCTGATCCAGGATTTCATGATGCCCTATCAGCGCGCCAAACCCGATATCCGGCTGGAATTTGTGGATCCCGTGGAGCAGCCAAAACTTGCCGGCGCCGCCGGCGTGCAGGTCAACGGTGAAATGGTGGTCAAGTTCGGCGCCAAATCCGAACACCTGACCGCGCTCAATGAACAAACATTCACCAATTTGCTGATGCGCCTGGCACGCTCGCAGCAGCGGCTGGTGATGCAGGTTGAAGGGCACGGCGAAAGAAAGCTGGACGGCAAAGCCAATCACGACCTCGGTGAATTCGGCAAACAACTTGCCGCCAAAGGGTTCCAGACCGCAAGCGTGAATCTGACGCAGGCGCAGGAAGTTCCCGACAATGCCAGCATGCTGGTTATTACCCAGCCGCAAGTGGATTGGCTGCCCGGCGAAATTGCCAAGGTGATAAGTTATCTCGGCAAGGGCGGCAATCTGCTGTGGCTGGTTGACCCTGAGCCGTTGCACGGCCTGCAAGCGCTCGCCGATATGCTGCGGCTTAAACTCACCGCCGGCGCAGTGATAGATCCCGCGGCGCAACAGCTCAATGCGCCCGCCACGTGGGCGCTGGGCTCCAGCTATGGCAGGCACCCGATTACCCGTGGCTTCAACCTGATCACGGTGTTTCCCTTCGCTCGCGAGGTGCGCGTTAATCAAAACCAGGATTGGCAATTCACCACGCTCATAGAAGTGGCGCAGCGCGGCTGGGTGGAAACCGGCAAACTGGACGGAGAGGTGCACTTCGACAAAAACCGCGATACCCCCGGCCCGGTGCCGATAGGCGTTGCTCTGGTGAAACAACTCACGGGACGCGAACAGCGGGTAGTGGTAATCGGCAGCGGGGCTTTTCTCGCCAACAGCTATCTTGGCAACGCCGGCAACCTCGACCTGGGCGTCAACGTCATCAACTGGCTGTCGCAGGATGAGAACTTGATTACGATTCAGGCGCGCGCCACTCTGGACAGCAATCTTAATCTCGGTAAAACTGCGCTGACGTTGATCAGCGTTGGCTTTCTCGTCGCCTTGCCGCTGATTTTTTTGGCGACCGGGGGAGCAATTTGGTGGCGCCGCCGCAAATTATGAAATCAAGGATCTGGCTGAATCTCGCGCTGTTACTTGCAACAGCGGGCATAGGCTTGTTGCTGTACTTCAATCCGCAAAGCAATGCGCCAATCGAATACCGGCTTTCCACGCTGCAAGCAGGGGATATCAAACGCATCACGATTGACAAGCCCGCGGCGCTCAGCCTGGAAAAGCGCGACGGCGGCTGGTTCATCACCAGCCCGTTCACGGCGCGCGCCGACGCCGTGCAGGTGGATCGCCTGCTGGACATTCTCTCCGCCAGCAGCAAGCAGCGTTTCCCGACGAATGATTTAGCGCGCTTTGATCTGGACCAACCGCAGGCGCGCTTGACGCTGGGAGAGCAGACCTTCACATTCGGCGCGCTCAATCCGCTGACTCAGGACCAATATGTGGCTACGGCGGGTAACGTTTATTTGGAGCCGCCGCGCTACGGCGCTGCCGCCGCCATGCCGCTCAACAATCTGCTTAACCACAAGCCGCTGGCCGATACCGAAATACCGACTGCTTTCGATTTGCCGGGATACAAGCTCACGCGGGTAAATGGCACGTGGAGCGTGTCCCCCGCTTCGGCTCAACTCTCACAGGATCAATTGAACCGCTTCGCGGATGGATGGCGCCACGCTTACAGCATCGCCAGCGAGCCCGCCAAGCCGGCGCCGGGTGCGCAGCAAATCAAGATTACGCTTGACAAGGGCGGCAGCTTGCTGCTGCAGATATTGCAAAAACAACCGCAATTGATATTGCTGCGCGATGATGAAATGATTGCTTATCGTTTTCCCGACGATGTGGCAAGACGCCTCCTCGACCCGTTCGCCGCCGCATCCAGAGCGGAAAAATGACCGCGCTTATATTATGCCGGAACTTCCGGAAGTAGAAATCACGCGGCGCGGTCTCGAGCCGCGCTTAAGCGGGAAGCGCATCGCCAAGGTTGCCGTTCGCAATCCCGACTTACGCTGGCAAGTCGCGGCGAATTTACCGCGCTTGGTCAGCGGTCAGGTAATCCAAAACATCTCGCGGCGCGGCAAATACCTGCTTATCGGTTGTGGCAGCGGCACGTTGATTGTGCACCTCGGCATGTCGGGCAGCCTGCGTTTCCTGAACGAGGCGGTTCCGCCGCAAAAGCATGACCATTTTGATTTGCTGCTGGATAACGGCGAGATGCTGCGCTTGCGGGATCCGCGCCGTTTCGGCGCGGTGCTGTGGACGAGCGGCGATCCGCTCACCCATCCGCTGCTCAAGGAACTCGGCCCCGAGCCGTTAACCCGCGCGTTCAACGCAGCCTGGCTGTATCGGCAAATGCGCGGCCGCAGCGTGGCCATCAAGCAAGCGCTGATGGACAGCCATGTGGTCGTGGGGGTTGGCAATATCTACGCCAACGAAGCGCTGTTCCGCGCCCATATCAATCCCAAGACTTCGGCCTGCCGCATCGGCCCTGAGCGCTACCGCAAACTGGTGCAGGCGGTGCGTAAAACGCTGCGCCTGGCGATTAAGGCGGGCGGCAGCAGCTTGCGCGATTTTGCGGATTGCGACGGCAATTTGGGCGATTTCCAGCTGCACTGCCTGGTGTACGGCCGCGGCGGAAAACCTTGTGAAGCATGTGGCACGCGCATCAGGCAGCTCAAGCAGGGACAGCGCTCCAGTTTTTACTGCCCGCGCTGCCAGACCTAGCCTCCGAAGCGGTTAATGCCACCGAACTAGACGGAAGAAGTGCTTTTTTGCGTAGTGAGTAACAGGTATTTTTGGTACAGCTGCTCTTTGCTTTCTACATAATCCGGATTGAGCGGGATACAGTCCACCGGACATACAGCAACGCATTGCGGGGTAGCGTAATGCCCCTCGCATTCGGTGCAAAGATCAGGGTTAATCACGTAGATTTCCTCGCCTTGCGAAATCGCGCCGTTGGGACACTCCGGCTCGCACACATCGCAATTGATGCACTCATCGGTAATCATTAATGCCATAGCAGTTTACCGTACCATTCAGCGTTTTTTGATTTTGGCACTTAACTTTGCGGCAATCAAGGGCTGCACGAACTTGCTGACGTCGCCGCCCAGCAGGGCGATCTCGCGCACCATGCTCGCCGAGACAAACATGTACTGATCGGACGGCGTCATAAAAATCGTTTCCACATCGGGATGCAGGCTGCGGTTCATGCCCGCCATTTGAAATTCGAATTCAAAATCGGAAACGGCGCGCAGACCCCGCAGTATGATGTTTCCGCCCTGGCTGCGCAAAAAATCCATGAGCAGGCCGGAAAACCCTATCACTTGCACCTTTTTATAATCCGCCAGAACCTGCTCAGCCATTTTCACCCGTTCCGCCAAGGTGAAAAAAGGCTGCTTGTCGTGGCTGTCAGCGACCGCGACAATCACTTTATCGAAAATGTGCGCAGCACGCCGCACCAGGTCTTCATGGCCGCGGGTGATGGGATCGAACGTACCGGGATACACCGCCTTATTCATGCTGTTTCCATTTCAGCAGTTGATAATTGACCTTGCCTGCCCTGCCATGCCGCCATACTTCCCAGCCCGGCGCCTCACAACCATTTCCGCTTTCCACATAAACCAGCCCTCCCTCGGCAAGCCGCTGCGGCAGAACCGCCATCACGCCGGGAAGGTTATCCTCGCGGAACGGGGGATCGAGAAAAATTATGTGGTAGGCGTTCCGGTCAGCGCTCAGGAATTGTAGCGCATCAGCATGCACCAGTTCCAGGTTTTGCGCGCCAAGCTTCTGTGCATTTTCGCGCAGCGCCTGGAACGCCTGGCGGTTTTTTTCCACCATCACCACTTTGTGCGCACCGCGGGATAGCGCTTCAAACCCCAGCGCACCGCTGCCCGAAAACAAATCCAGACAGGTCTTGCCGCTAAGATCCTGGCCCAGCCAGTTAAACAGGGTTTCCCTCACGCGGTCCGGGGTCGGGCGCAAACCGCCCACTGCCGGGAAGTGGATGATGCGGCTGCGCCATGTGCCACCGATGATTCTGAGCTTACCCTTTGTCCCCATGACGCTGTTCAGCCTGCGCCCGGCGCTCCCACGATTACCGTCACCATGCTATCCGGGTTAATCCGCCGCTGGAACGCGCTTTTAATCTGCTCCACGGTCACTTTTTCCACCCGCGGAACGAAATCATCCAGATAACTGAGCGGCAGCCGGTAAAAACCGATCACCGCCAGATACTCGAGTATTTTCTTGTTGCTGTCTATGCGCAGAGGAAAGCTGCCTGTCAGATTCTGCTTGGCCGCCTTGAGCTCCTTTTCGGTCGGCCCCTTGGCGATGAAATCGCGCAGCGTCTCACGCACCACTTTAAGCGCCTCGTCAGCCTGCTCCTTTTTGGTCTGCAGGCCAATCTGGAACGGTCCCTGCTCTTTGAGCGGCATGAAATAACTGTAAACGCTGTACGCCAGCCCGCGTTTTTGCCGCACCTGCTCGACGAAGCGCGAAGAAAACCCGCCGCCGCCGAGAATGTAGTTACCGACAATCAGCGCGAAATAATCCGGGTCATCACGCTTGATGCCCGGATAGCCGAGGAGAATATGGCTTTGCGTCGCCGGATGCGGAATCTCACGGTTTTGCGCCTTCGCCGGAAGCGGAACTTGTAGCAGCACAGGCAGGGGCACAGCCGTTTCAGGCAGTCTCGCAGTGAGTTTTTCCGCAATTTCCTGCGCAGTCTCGCGGCTTACATCGCCGATAATCGCCACTACCGCATCGTTTGCGGTGTAGTGGGTGCGGTAAAACTGCACTAAATCATCGCGCTTGAGCGACTCAACGCTGTCTACTTCGCCGGAAATGCGCAGCGCATACGGATGGCTGCCGTAGAGGAGCGAGTAGAACGCGCGTTCGGCGATGCTTTCCGGCTTGGTCGCCGCTTCTTTCAGCATCGCCGCGAGGCGCGCCTTTTCCCGGCCCAGCACCTTTTCAGAAAACTCCGGCCTTTGCACGATGCGCGACAAGACATTGAGCGCCTGGTCGCGCTCGCGCGCGCTGCTCAAGGTACGCAGCGTCATGCCGGCGCGGTCCTGGTCGATGTGCCCGCCCAGCTGCGCCCCGACGTCAGCGAGCTTTTCGGCGATTTCGTCTTCGGAAAGCGCGCCTGCGCCGAGGTTCAGCATATGGCGGGTAAGGCTCGCCAAGCCGGATTGGGCGGGCGTATCGCGGCCGCTGCCCGCGGCAAAATCTATGCTTACATCGAGCATCGGCAATTGGTGGCTTTCCACGAAATAGACCCGAGCACCTGTCGAAGTCTGCCAGTTCTGTATTGGCAGGATGGCAAAAGCGTGTCCAGCTCCGGCCAATAGGCCAAGCAAAACCAGGCCGCAGCGCGTCCAAATGTTAGTCATGTCTTAATCCTTGCGGCGCCTTGGGCGGCTTTTTGTTTTCGAGAGGCTGCGGGTCAAGCACCGCCACCGTGAGGTTATCATCGTTGAAATATTTTTTTGCCACCGCCTGCACCTGCTCCGCGCTCACCGCGTTCAGTTTGTCGACCAGAATATCCAGCGTTTTATACGACAGCCCCGACATTTCCCAAGCGCCGATTTCCTGCGCCTGGGCCATAACTGAATCGCGCTCAAATACTTCATTGGCGATGACCTGGGCCTTCACCCGGTTAAGTTCCTCATTGGTCACGCCGTCATTGATGATTTTTTGCAGCTCGCTGCGTATCGCTGTTTCCAGGTCGGCGACGGTTTTGCCTTCGCTGGGAACACCTTCCAGGTAAAACAGGCCGGGCCCGCGCTCGGTAGCGTCATAGTTTACTCCCGTGGAAGAGGCCATTTGCGTTTCTCGCACCAGGGATTTATTAAGCCGCGCCGACTCGTTGCCATCAAGCACGCCGGCAAGAATCTCAAGCGCGTAAGGCTCCCAGTCGCGCTCGGCATCGCGCAGCACCGGCGCGTGGTAGCTCATTATGAGGTAAGGCAATTTGGCGGGCGCTTTTACCGTAACACGGCGTATGCCGGTTTGCTGCGGTTCTTCCTGCGGTTTGCGCATCGGCAGGACTTTGGGTTTGATGGCGCCAAAATAGCGCCGGGCGAGACTAAACACTTCATCCGGCTTCACATCGCCCACCACTACCAGCGTCGCGTTATTCGGCGCATACCACCTGCGGTACCATTGTGCCGCATCTTCCACCCGCATGTTTTCCAGATCATTCATCCAGCCAATGACCGGCCTGCGGTAGGGATGGGCTTCGAAAGCCGTCGCCAGCAACTGTTCGTATACCAGCGCCTGGGGCTTGTCGTCGGTGCGCCAGCGCCGCTCTTCCATCACCACTTTCATTTCCTTGGAAAACTCTTCCTTGGAAAAAATCAGGTTTTGCATGCGGTCCGCTTCCAGTTTCAGGGCCAGCGGGAGCCTTGACTTGTGCAGTTGCTGAAAATAGGCGGTGTAATCCTTGTCGGTAAAAGCGTTGTCGCGCCCGCCGGCCTGGGCGATAATTTTGGAAAATTCGCCGTTGGGCACGTTTTTCGTGCCCTTGAACATCAGGTGCTCCAGCGCATGCGCCACACCGGTCGTGCCGTTCACTTCGTCCATGCTTCCGACCTTGTACCACAGCATGGATACCACCACCGGCGAGCGGTGGTCTTCCTTGACAATTACTTTAAGCGCGTTGCTGAGCATATACTCGCTGGCTGCGGCACGAGCCGGATGCGGCAACAAACCAACCAAAATGAAGATAAGCGCAAAACTTTGCGGCGTGGGAAATCTTGAAATTGCGATCATTATTTTTTAGCCTAAGTTCGACCAATTCGGAATAGAATTATACCCGGATTCCAAATCATTTCGAGTATGCGCTCTGTGACAACACATGCTTATGTTTAGTTTCTTGAAACAAGACCAGAGCACGCCCGCTGACGAGGCATCAAGCTGGGCGGCACGCTTGAAACAAGGCCTGGCACGCACGCGCAATCAGTTAGGCAAACAATTGGCAAGCCTGTTAGGCAGCGGCAAGATTGATGATGCCTTGTATCAGGAATTGGAAAACACCTTGCTCTGCGCTGACATGGGTGTGGCGGCAACCCAATATCTGCTCGAAAAAGTGCGCGAGCGCGCGCAGCGCGAAAACCTGCAACTAGCGGCGCAACTGCGCGATGCTTTGCAGCAGTCCTTGCTGGAATTGCTCGCGCCGCTGGTCAGATCCATCGATACCAGCGGCAGCCGGCCGTTCATCATCATGCTGGCGGGAGTGAACGGCAGCGGCAAGACCACGTGCATCGGCAAACTTGCGAAATACTTCCAGACGCAGGGAAAATCGGTTTTGCTTGCCGCAGGCGACACGTTCCGTGCCGCGGCGCGCGAGCAGTTGCAAACCTGGGGCGAACGCAACAATGTTACTGTCATCGCCCAGGAAGGCGGTGATTCCGCGGCGGTAATTTTCGACGCAATTCATGCCGCGAAGGCGCGCGCCATCGATATTGTGCTGGCAGACACTGCCGGGCGACTGCCCACGCAGTTGCACCTGATGGAGGAAATCAAGAAAGTCAAGCGTGTGATCGCCAAGACGGAGCCTTCCGCGCCACACGAAATCCTGCTGGTGCTCGATGCCAACACCGGCCAAAACGCGGTCAATCAGGTCAAGGCGTTTGACGACGCGCTGGATTTGACCGGACTCATCATCACCAAGCTCGACGGCACCGCCAAGGGCGGAGCTATTGCCGCAATAGCCAGGACCCGGCCGGTTCCTGTGTGCTTTATCGGCATCGGCGAAAAGCTCGACGATTTACGTCCGTTCGACGCAAGGGAATTTGTCGAGGCCTTGTTTGCATGATTAGCCTGAGCCAGGTGTGCAAACGCTATCCGGGCGGCTACGATGCCCTGAAAAACATCTCTTTCACGATGCAGCTCGGCGAACTGGTGGCGGTGACCGGCCATTCCGGCGCCGGCAAGAGCACGCTGCTCAAATTAATTGCCGCCATCGAGCGCCCCACTCGCGGCAGCATCATCGTCAATGGGCAAAATACCAGCTCATTGCGCCCTGCCGCAGTACCTTACCTGCGCCGCAATTTCGGCCTGGTGTTCCAGGACCACAAGCTGTTGTTCGAACGTACGGTGTTTGAAAACGTGCTGCTTCCCCTGCAAATCACCGGCTTTGAGCGCAAGGAGAGCGCGAAGCGTGTGCGCGCGGCGCTTGACAAGGTGGGGTTGCTGGATAAGGAAAAAATGTTTCCGGTCACGCTTTCCGGAGGCGAGCAGCAGCGCCTGTGCATTGCGCGCGCCATTGTCAACCGCCCGGCCATTCTGCTCGCCGACGAGCCGACCGGCAATTTGGACACGGCCTATGCCAGCGACATCATGGAGCTGTTCAAATCATTCAACCAGGTGGGTGTGACGGTGATAATCGCCAGTCATGATGAAGCGATGCTGATGCGCCTGAACCCACGGCTGCTGAAACTCAATCGCGGAGAATTGGCTCTGTGAAAAACTGGCTTTCACAGCATGTGCAAACCCTGTGGCTTGCGCTAAAACGCTTGAGGCAAAATCCGTTTGCCAGCTTGCTCAATATCAGCGTCATCGGCATTGCGCTCAGCTTGCCGGGCGGACTTTATGTATTGCTCAATAACCTGGAGAGCTTGTCCAGACAAGTGAGCGGCGAACCGCAAATCAGCCTGTTTTTGAGTATGCAGACAGCTTCCGCGGAAGTCTCGCAGATCCAAGCGCGGCTGAAAAGCCATCCTGGGGTGCGAAATTTCCAATTTGTGCCGCGCGACCAGGCGCTGCGCGAGCTGCAGAAAGCCGCAGGCATCGCCGACGTGGTGCAGAGCCTCACGCAAAATCCGCTGCCCGACGCATTTATTATCCATGCTAAAGATTCTTCCGCCGATGCCTTGCAAAGGCTGCGCGATGAATTTCGCTCCTGGCCCAACACCGCACACGTGCAGCTCGACTCGCTGTGGGCGCAGCGGCTGGAGGCGCTGTTGCGGCTTGGCAAATTTGTCATTCTGCTGCTTGCCGTTTTGTTGAGCTTCGCCTTGGTGGCGGTGACTTTTAATACGATCAGGCTGCAAATCCTCACTCATCGAGAAGAAATTGAGGTAGCAAAATTGATCGGCGCGACCCACCGTTTCATTCGCCGGCCATTTCTGTACATCGGGGCTCTGCAGGGGTTGGCGGGTGGGGTGGTCGCTTGGGCTATCGTTGCAGTGAGTATCCAAGTGCTGAATATCGGGATTGCCGATCTGGCCAGGCTTTACACAGCAAACTTCCAATTAAATCAGCCCAATACATCGGATAGTGTGAGCTTGATGTTGTTTTCAGCTTGGCTGGGTTGGCTGGGTGCCTGGATGTCAGTAAGCAGGCACTTACATCAGATTGAAGCGCGTTAGCTGGAACTTTTCGGAGCTGTTGGCACTCACATGCGGCGAGTGCTAAAATAATTTATTGGAGCCAAAACTAATGTCGGAAACGATCACTTTACCTATTCCATCCTCGGCAGGAAGCTTGGAGAACTACATCCGGGCAGTCAACCGCTTTCCTATGCTTACCCGGGAGCAGGAACTGGAATTGGCGCGGCGCTTACGCGCGAACAATGACCTCGAAGCCGCCAGGCAACTGGTTGTTTCACACTTGCGCGTGGTGGTGGCCATCGCCCGCGGCTACATGGGTTACGGGCTGCCGCAGGCCGACCTGATCCAGGAAGGCAACATCGGCCTCATGAAAGCGGTAAAACGCTTCGACCCGGAGCGCGGAGTGCGCCTGGTGTCGTTCGCCGTGCACTGGATCCGCGCCGAAATCCACGAATTCATCCTGCGCAACTGGCGCATCGTAAAAATCGCCACCACCAAGGCGCAGCGCAAACTGTTTTTCAATTTGCGCAGCTTGAAACGAGGGCTGGAACCCCTGCGCCTTGAGCAAACCAGGGATATAGCGGAACAGCTCGGCGTGAAAAGCTCAGAGGTGTCGGAGATGGAAACACGCTTGAGCGGCCACGATGTGGCGCTGGAACCGGCGGGCGATGACGAGGAAACCTATAGCCCCATCGCTTATCTCAGCGACCCTGATACTGAGCCCACCCGTATTCTGGAACGCGAACAAACCAACCGTTTGCAAGGCACCGGCCTCAAGCACGCATTGGAGAGTCTCGATCCGCGCAGCCGCCGCATCATCGAAGCGCGCTGGCTGCGCGAAAAAGATTCAGCGACGCTGCACGAATTGGCAGCGGAATTCAAGGTCTCCGCCGAGCGCATCCGCCAGGTTGAACAAAAAGCGCTGACTAAAATGAAAGCGGTGATGGGGACTAATTAAGAAGTGTTCTGCGCAAGCAGGATTCTGATGTCATGCAGCAGCGCTGTTGCCCCCTGCCCGTAGCTTATAAACAGGCGCAATTTTCCCGATTGGTCGAACACGTAAGTGCCGGCGGAATGGTCCATGGTGTAATTTTCGGGGCTGCTGCCGGCAACTTTTTCATACACCACTTTAAACTCCTTTGCCGTCCTTGCGGTCGCATCAAGATCGCCGTACAAACCTAAAAAGCCGGGATCGAATGACGGTACATACTGGGCAAGCAGTTGAGGCGTGTCGCGCTCCGGGTCCACCGTCACAAACAACACTTGCACTTTCTTGGCATCCTCGCCTAACTGCTTCATCACCAGTGCGAGTTCAGCAAGCGTGGTCGGACAGACGTCGGGGCAGTGAGTGTAGCCGAAAAATAGCACTACTACCTTGCCGCTGAAATCGGCAAGGCTTTTCGCCTTGCCGTTGTGATCCGTCAAATGGAAATCTTTTCCGAAATCGGCGCCGGTGATGTCAGTGGATTTGAACGCCTCCACTTTGGCGGTGGTGTCACATCCGGCGAGCAGTCCCAAAACGACCAGCAGCAGCCCTGCCGGCACCAATTTGTTCATGAGGAGGAAAATAAACCGGGATTAACTCCAGTGATCCAGCAGCAGCGCGGCGAAAAGCGCGGCGAGGTAAATAATCGAATAGCGGAATGCGCGTTGTGCCAGCCTGTCGCTGTAGTCCACGTAGATTCTTACCGCATAGTACAAATAGATCCCTCCCAGCGCGCAGGCGCTTAACAGGTAAGGCCAACCGCTCATGGTGGTGGTAAAAGGCAGCAGGCTCACCGCAATCAGGATCAGGGTGTAGAGCAGCACGTGCAGGCGGGTGAATTTGTCGCCGTGGGTTACCGGCAGCATGGGTATCCCTGCTTTGGCATACTCGTGCTTGCGATACAGGGCCAGCGACCAGAAATGCGGCGGGGTCCAGGCAAATATAATCAAAAACAGCAACAATGCATCATAGGAAATTTCGCCGGTCACCGCGGCCCAGCCGAGCACTGGCGGCATTGCGCCGGATGCGCCCCCGATGACGATATTCTGCGGTGTCAGAGGCTTGAGTATGATGGTGTAAATAACCGCGTAACCGACAAAAGTGGCAAGTGTCAGCCACATGGTAAGCGGGTTGATGAACCGGTAAAGCAACAACAGCCCGGCGCCGCCCAACACACCTGAAAAGACCAGTGTTTGCAGCGAAGTCAACTCTCCGCGCGGCAGCGGACGGGCGCGGGTGCGCGCCATGACCGCATCAATTTTTTGTTCCACCAGGCAATTCACCGCAGCAGCGGCGCCTGCTACCAACGCAATTCCCAGGGTAGCAAGAAGCAGGATTTTCGGAGGAACCATGCCGGGTGTGGCAAGAAACATGCCGATGACCGCGGTAAACACGATCAGCGACACCACGCGCGGTTTGCACAGTCTTAAATACTGCTGCACGCGCGAACCGGCTCTTTCCCAGGTCAAGCTTGAAGCCATGCTCACTCCTGAATCTTAGGCATGTTGATATAGAAGTTTAACATCACTACGGCAATCAGTAATAGCGCCGCGACTGCATTGTGCGCCACCGCCAATGCCAGGGGCAGGCTTAACAACACATTTTCAATACCCAAGACGACTTGCACGCACAATACGACCAGCAGCAGCGCGCCGCATTTTCGCAGGCCTTGGTTGCGCAGCGCGACGATTGCCAGCAACGCGAGATACCAAAAAACAATTAAGGCGCCGAGGCGATGCATCCAATGTATGGCATTGAGCGCCGGGTTGGACAAGGGTTCTCCTTCCGCGGTCATTCCCAGTTGGCGCAGGAGATGAAAGCCCTGCGCGAAATTCATTTCAGGCACCCAGCTGCCGTTACACAAGGGGAAGCCGCTGCAAGCGAGCGCCGCATAATTGGCGCTCACCCAGCCGCCTAGCGCAATCTGCAATGTCAGGAGCAAAAGCCCGATCCAGCCCGAGAATTTAATTTTTCTCATCTTATCGGTACTAACCGGCTGCGGCGGCGCATATTGCACCAGAGTCAACCAGCACAGCAAAGCCAAAGTAGCCATGCCTCCCAGGAGATGCAAGGAAACAGCAACCGGTTTTAACAACAACGTCACAGTCCACATCCCGAGCAGCGCCTGCAACACCACCAACCCGGCCAAAAACAGGGGCAGTGCAGGCGATTGCCGCAATTCGGCGCGCTTGCGCCATGCGTAAACAGCGATCCCCAAGATCAGCAAACCCAGCGTGCCCGCCAGATAGCGATGGATCATTTCGATCCACGCCTTGGCGTCATCGAACGGCTTGTCGGGAAATTTCAATTGAGCAAGGCCGCGTGCTTCCGCGCTTTGAGGTACGGCAATATGGCCGTAACAACCCGGCCAGTCCGGGCAGCCCAGTCCGGCATCGGAAAGACGCACAAAGGCGCCAAACGCGACGACTGCAAACGCAAGAAATGCGGCTCCTAAAACAAGTTTTCTAAACATCATCCGATTCGGGAGACTTTAAGCAGACGCGTAACATCCTTGACCATTTTGCGCGGGTCCGCATCGCGCGGAAAACGCAGCATCAAATTTCCCCGGGGATCGATCACATAAACATGGTCTTTTGACGAAACCTGCGCGGGGAGCGCGGCGAGCAATGCGCTGCCTGCGCCCCGTATCAACCATGTTCCCGCATATTCCTGCATCAGGTCCTGCGGCGGCGTGCCGTTGTCGTCAATTAACCAAGCGCGCTCGATGCGCTGCATTTCCTTGCCCTGGGTGAGGCGCACTTGCCGCATATGATAAAGTTTCCGCCGGCAGTTCTGGTTGCATGCGGCGGAATCCACTTGCAGCAGCACCCACTTGCCACGCAGTTCGCTCATGCGAAATGCCCGCCCGTCCGCCAATTGCATGGCGGCGTCCGCAAGCGGGCGCGGCGGCAGGAGCTCGCCGTAGTTCATGGTTCCCTGCGGCTGCCACCAGTAAAACGCGACATACGCCGCCACTACAGGCGCAGCGCACAGCAGCATAATCAAAAGCAGTTCAACCCTGCCGCGGTGAAGCGCGTTTGACATTCAACACCACATATAAAATCACCACTGCGAGCGCCAGTGCAAACCACTGGAACGCATAGCCGCGGTGCATGTTAACCCCCACATCCGGGCGCTCCCAATCCCTTACCAATCCATCTGCCGTATCGTTTTGCTGTTCAATCACGATCGGCTGAATTTCGAACGGCACCGCCTTGCGATAGCGCTCGAGCACCAGGTTCTGCCAGATTTTTCCCTCTACCGTTTGTGTGGAAAGCTCGAATATTTTCTTGCTTGGAATCACCGCAATGCCGCTGATTTTCACTTGCCCCTGCGGCACGGGTATCGTTGGCAAGTCCAGGCGTTCCCCGGCTCTCACAACCCAGCCGCGGTTTACCAATACGTAAGTCCGGCTGTCATTGATTTGCAACGGCACGACGACTTGATACCCCGCAATGCCGTGATAAATGCGGTTATCCAGATAAATCGTATAGGCTTCGGCAAAACGTCCCTGCACTTCGACATTACGGAACCGATACTCATCGGGGTTAACCTGGGTTGCGGGCACGGTGACCGGCGGCTGCTTGGCGAGTTCTTCAAGGCGCGACTCAAGCTTCAGCTTCTCACGCGCGCGGTCGAGTTGCCAATTTCCCAGCCCGAACGTCAGTAACAACACTACGCCGGCCGCGACGCTGGACCACAGACCGGGTCTGAATTCAAAACCATGAGGCATCTTGATTGGCAACGGAGTAAGGAATCGTCTAAACTGAACTTTTTCCCGGGAAATTCCACGTGAGAATTATCGTCTTCCTGTTTCTCGCCGTCATCCTCTTCAGCCTGGGCTCCGCGCTGTACTACCTTATCAAGGACAAAGGCCAATCCGACCGCACCGTAAAAGCGCTTACCGTGCGCATCACTCTTTCCATCGTGCTCTTTCTCCTCCTGATGCTTGGCTTTTACTTCGGCTTGATCTCACCCCAGGGGCTGTAAGAAAAAAAGCGCCGCACAGTAACGCTGTGCGGCGTCAGTGTCCCCCTTCTTGCTAACATGGGGCTCCTCCTCCTTGTTGTTGCTTGTATACTGCGTTTTCCTCCTTGAGCAGGACAGGTCGCGTTACAGCCAGTAAACCAGAATAAACAGCAGCAGCCACACCACGTCAACGAAGTGCCAGTACCATGACACCGCTTCGAACCCGAAATGATGCTCGGGTTTGAAATGCCCGACAATGCAACGGCCCAAGATAGTAAGCAACATGATGGTGCCGATGGTCACGTGAAAACCGTGAAAGCCGGTGAGCATGAAGAAGGTGGCGCCGTAGGCGCCGGTGGTGAGCTTGAGGTTGAGTTCGCTGTAGGCATGCCCGTACTCGTATGCCTGCAGCCCCAAGAAAGTGTAGCCGAGTAAGATGGTCAAAATCAGCCCGATGACGAGCTGCTGGCGGTTGTTGCGCTTCATTCCCCAGTGCGCCCAGGTAACGGTGGCGCCGGACGAAAGCAGCAGCAGCGTGTTGATGGCGGGAATGCCCCATGCCGCCATGGGCGTGAACTGTCCCTTGATCCCGGGCCCCGCCACCGGCCAGTGAGCGGTGAAATCCGGCCACAAAATCTTGTGATCGAAATCCCCGAGCCAGGGCACCGAAAGGACGCGCATATAAAACAGCGCGCCAAAAAATCCGGCAAAGAACATCACCTCGGTAAAAATGAACCAGCTCATGCCCCAGCGGAAAGACCCGTCCACCTGCTTGTTGAACTTGCCGCCTTCGCTTTCGCGGATCACGGTACCGAACCAGCCGAACAACATGAAGATCAATATGGAAAAGCCCGTCACCAGCACCCAAGGCCCGATACCCGCATGTTTGTTCATCCACAATGTCGCGCCAAGCGCCATGCACAGCAGCGCGATTGAGCCGAGAATCGGCCAATACGACGGCGCCGGCACATAGTAACGTCCAGGTTGTTGGGTCATGGAGTCCTCTCCTCTTCCTGTTATTCCTGAATTCCTAGTTCCGCCCAATGCTAACTGGTCACAATGCGCACCAACAGTATCAGGCTCAACACGAACAATGCTGCGCCGATCAGCCCCGCAATAATCGCCTGCAACGGCGTGATGCTGACCATATCGGTGTCGTGATCCTTCCCTTTGCGCACGCCGAAAAAAGCCCAAAACACCGCTTTTGCCGCTTGCAGAGCCGTGGCCTTCCTCGGCTTGCCCGCCTCCTCATGCATGATGGCAACGTTCCATCTAGCCAGGTTGCCTGCGGCCGCCATCCACCTCGAAAAAAGTATACGACAAGGTAATGGTGTTCACATCCTTGGGCAAACCTGGATCAATTACAAACACCACTGGCATTTGCCTTACTTCATTTGCTTTCAAGGTCTGCTGCGTAAAGCAAAAGCACTGCAGCTTCTTGAAATACACAGCGGCAAGCTGCGGCCCGTAGCTCGGTATTGCCTGTCCGGTCACCGCATAAGGCAATGTATTCTTCACCTCGTAAGCCACCTGCGTCAGTTCGCCAGGATGAACCTTCACGCTGACCTGCAATGGCTGGAAATTCCACGCCAGGGCCCGGGTATTAGCGTCGAACTCCACGGTGACGGTGCGTGAAGTGTCCACCTGGGTGTTCTTCGCCACCACATCCGCCTTGAGGATGTTGTTAATCCCGGTGACTTCGCAGATCTTCTCGTAAAACGGCACCAGGGCGAATCCGAAGCCGAACATTGCCACGGCGACGATGAGCAGCTTCCTAAGCATCACGCGATTCGCCTGATTTGCGCTCATTGCCAATGCCTGATAATGAAACCGATTAAAAACGCTGCGGCTACTGAAAGCAGAATCAGCGCGGTATTCACTTTTTTGCCCTTCTCTCGATGTGCCACGCCGTCTTTTTGCACATTAGTTTCTCGATGAAAACAAGTATTTCGCTTCAAGACAAGGCGCGAGCTTTGATCGAAGCGGAGTGTATGTGAGAAATACATGAGCATTCGAGTAAAGCGAGCAACGCAGTATTGGAGCGAAAGACGCAGTTTTCATTTTACCAGCGGAGGTGTTTCAAAGCTGTGATAAGGCGGCGGCGACGACAGTGTCCATTCCAGCCCTTCTGCGCCTTCCCACGGTTTAGCGGCAGCTTTCTGCCCGCTGCGGATGCATTTAATCACGATGTAAACGAACAGCAACTGCGACAGGCCGAAGCCGAAGGCGCCGATGCTCGAAATCATGTTGAATTCGGCGAACTGCGGCGCGTAATCGGGGATGCGGCGCGGCATGCCGGCCAGTCCCAGAAAATGCTGCACGAAGAAGGCGATGTTGAAGAAAATCATCGACAGCCAGAAATGCCATTTTCCAAGCGTTTCGTCATACATTTTGCCGGTCCACTTGGGCAGCCAATAGTAAATGCCGCCGAAAATGCTGAACAG
>JBGQCF010000016.1:0-41553 GCA_041495205.1 Gammaproteobacteria bacterium | reverse complement strand
TGCGGCCGGCAGCATGGCGAAACTTTCGGTAAGCGTAATCCCGACTTCCGGCGCTTGCAACAGGTCAAATAACGCCCCCTTTTCGGTGTGGTCCGGGCAGGCGGGATAGCCGGGCGCGGGGCGGATGCCGCGGTATTTTTCAGCAACCAGCGCTGCACTGTCCAGGTTCTCATCCGGCGCATAACCCCAGAACTCGCGCCGCACGCGCAGGTGCATGTGCTCGGCAAAAGATTCGGCAAACCGGTCGGCGAGCGCTTTCAGCATGATGGCGTTGTAATCGTCATGCTTCTCTTCATACGCCTTGACGCGCGCATCGATGCCGATGCCCGCGGTAACCGCAAAGGCGCCGATGTAATCTTTGACGCCGGAATCCCTGGGCGCGATGAAATCGGCAAGGCACTGGTTGGGATTGCCTTGCGGCTTGACATTCTGCTGGCGCAGGTTGTGAAAAGTCATCGCCACTTTGGTGCGCGATTCGTCGGCATAAATCTCGATGTCGTCGCTATTCACCGAGTTGGCGGGGAACAAGCCAATCACCGCATTGGCTTTGAGCCATTTTTCCTCGATGATGAGCTTCAGCATTGCTTGTGCGTCCTGGAAAAGATTGCGCGCGGCTTCGCCGACGACTTCATCCTGCAAAATCGCCGGGTAGTGGCCCGAGAGTTCCCAAGTCTGGAAAAACGGCGTCCAGTCTATGCAGGACACAAGCTCCTGCAAAGGATAATCCTTAAACGCTTTTAAACCGGTAAAACCGGGTCTTGGCGGCACGTAATGCTTCCATTCTGTTTTCAGGCCGTTTTTTCTCGCCTCAACGAGCTTGTGCAGCGGCTGGCCTTTCTTTTCCCTGTGCTGCACGCGCACCTTTTCATATTCCTGCTTGATGCCTTCAATGTAGCCGTCGCGATGCTCATCGGAGAGCAGCTTGCTGCACACGCCCACGGCGCGCGAAGCATCCGGCACCCAGATGGTGGCCCCCTGGTAGCCGGGTTCTATTTTCACCGCGGTATGCACCCGCGAAGTGGTCGCCCCGCCAATCAACAGCGGGATGGTGTAGCCTTCGCGCTGCATCTCCTTCGCCACATGGGCCATTTCTTCCAGCGAAGGTGTAATCAATCCTGACAGCCCGATGATATCGGCCTGCTCGTCGCGCGCGGTCTGCAGGATTTTGGCGCAAGGCGCCATCACCCCGAGATTAATCACCTCGTAGTTATTACATTGCAGCACCACCGCGACGATGTTCTTGCCGATGTCGTGCACATCCCCTTTGACCGTGGCAATTACAATCTTGCCTTTGGGCTTTTGCACTTCGCCTGATTTCCGCTTTTCCGCTTCGATATAAGGCACGAGATGAGCCACCGCCCGCTTCATAACGCGCGCGGATTTCACCACTTGGGGGAGGAACATCTTGCCCGAGCCGAACAAATCGCCCACCACATTCATGCCGTCCATCAGCGGCCCCTCTATCACCTGGATCGGGCGTTGGTATTTACCGCGTGCCTCCTCGGTATCCTCGATGATAAAGGCATCAATTCCTTTCACCAGCGCGTGGGTGAGCCGCTCCCCGACGCTGCCTTTGCGCCACGACAAATCTTCAACGGCGGTCTTCGCCTGCCCTTGCACGGTCTCGGCGAAGCGCACCAGGCGCTCCGCCGCATCCGGGCGACGATTCAACACAATATCCTCGACCCGCTCCAGCAGATCTTTATGAATTTCCTCATACACGCCAAGTTGTCCGGCGTTGACGATGCCCATGGTCATGCCCGCCTTGACCGCGTGATACAGAAACACGGTATGTATCGCCTCGCGCACCGCGTCATTGCCGCGAAAGGAAAACGAGACGTTGGACACGCCGCCGCTCACCTTGGCGTGCGGCAGCGCGCGTTTGATGGCGCGCGTTGCTTCGAGGTAGTCCACGCCGTAATTGCTGTGCTCTTCAATCCCGGTGGCAATCGCGAAAATGTTGGGGTCAAAAATGATGTCTTCGGGGGCGAAGCCGGCTTCCTTCAACAGCAGATGATACGAGCGCGTGCAGATTTCGATTTTGCGCGCGAGCGTATCCGCCTGGCCTTTCTCGTCGAAAGCCATCACCACCACCGCTGCTCCGTAGCGCCGGGCGAGATGCGCGTGCTTGATGAATTCCGCTTCGCCTTCTTTCATGCTGATGGAATTCACCACACACCTGCCCTGCACGCATTTCAGGCCCGCTTCAATCACTTCCCATTTCGACGAGTCAATCATCACCGGCACCCGAGAGATGTCGGGCTCGGAGGCAATGAGGTTCAAAAACTTCACCATCGCCTGTTTGGAATCGAGCATCGCCTCGTCCATGTTGACGTCTATCATCTGCGCGCCGTTTTCCACCTGTTGCCGCGCCACGCTCAGCGCTTCTCCATAGTTGCCATTGAGAATCAGCCGCGCGAAGGCTTTGGAGCCGGTGACATTGGTGCGCTCGCCGATGTTGACGAACAGCGAATCATCGCCGATGTTGAGCGGTTCCAGTCCTGACAGGCGCAGTTTTTTCTCTATTTTCGGCACCACGCGCGGTGGAATGCCCTGCACCGCGTCATGAATCGCTTTGATATGCGCGGGAGTGGTGCCGCAGCAGCCGCCGACGATGTTGATAAAGCCGCTTTGCGCGAATTCCCGCAGGAAGCCGGCGGTATCTTCCGGTCCTTCCGGAAAGCCCGTAGGAGAAAGCGGATCGGGAAGACCGGCATTGGGATAGGCGCAGACATATGTGTCGGCAATATTCGACAATTCTTCGATATACGGGCGCATCAGTTTTGCGCCGAGAGCGCAGTTAAGCCCGATGGAAAGCGGCTGCGCGTGGCGCACCGAGTTCCAGAAGGCTTCGGTGGTTTGCCCCGTGAGCATGCGCCCGGATTGGTCGGTGATGGTGCCTGAAATCATCACCGGCACGCGGCGCCGACCCGCCTGCTGGCCGATGACTTTGTTGCCTGCTTCGGCGGCTTCCAGCTCTTCGAAAACAGTCTCGACTGCGAAAATCGCCGCTTTGGCATTGAGGGTGTCGAAAATGGTTTCAAGCAAGAGAATGTCCACACCGCCGTCGAGCAGGCCGCGCACGGCTTCGCTATAAGCCGCGACCAGAGCGTCAAACGTGATGTTGCGGAAACCCGGGTCGTTGACATCCGGCGAAATCGAGGCGGTCTTGTTGGTGGGTCCCAAAGCGCCCGCGACAAAGCGCGGCTGGTCCGGTGTTTTGGCGGTGAATTCATCCGCCACGTCGCGCGCGAGTTTGGCTGCGCTCAAATTCAACTCGTAAACCAGATACTCCAGGTGGTAATCCGCCTGCGACGGCGCATTGGAGTTGAAGGTGTTGGTCTCGATGATGTCCGCCCCGGCTTGCAGGTACGCGGAATGAATATCGCGGATAATCCGCGGCTGGGTGAGCGTGAGCAAATCGTTGTTGCCTTTGAGGTCGTGCGGAAAATCGGCAAAGCGGCTCCCCCGATAATCGCTTTCTCCGAGCTTGTGGCTCTGGATCATCGTGCCCATGGCGCCATCCAGAATCAGGATGCGTCGCTTGAGCAATTGTTCGAGTAGTGAAGCGCGCGTCTGCATGATAAAAATCACCGCAATAAAAACAAAAAACCCGTGCTGCTTAACGCGGACGGGTTGTGTCTCGCTTTAGCAGTATTTTTTGGAACCCCTCTGGAGAGGTTCCTGCGCCCGCAAGCTGAAATCAAATCGGCGCATTGGGGCGACAAATTACCTTGTAGTCTCCGCCTTGTCAACTTTCATCAAGTTTCAGGCAAGACTGACGCCCAGCAGTTTGCCGATCAGGTAGGTTGCGCCTCCGGCTGCGGCGCCAATGACCAGCATGCGCAAACCGCTGAAGAGCGCACGGCGGCCGGTGAACAGGCTCAATATCGCGCCGACGATGAAGAGCGAGATCGCGCTGAGCGCTATGGAAAGGAAAAGACTCTTATCGCCGGCGGCAAACAGAAAAGGCAAAAGCGGGATGGCGCTGCCGAAAGCAAAAGAAAAGAAAGAAGACAGCGCAGCGCCGCGAGGCGAGCCGAGCTCTTCCGGATTGAGCCCCAGTTCTTCGCGTGCCAGCGTATCCAGCGCTTTCTTCGGATCGGTCAAAACGCCTTCCGCGAGGCGCTGCGCTTCGCTTTTCGGCAAGCCGCGCGCCTCGTAAATCAGCGCCAGTTCCGCCGCTTCCTCCTCAGGATATTGCTCGAGCTCTTCGCGCTCAAGCCCGATTTGGTACTCATACATTTCGCGCTGCGAGCGTACCGAAACATATTCCCCCGCCGCCATGGAAAACGCTCCGGCAAGCAGCCCCGCAGCACCTGAAAGCAGGACCACGGCATTATCTGCGGTCGCACCCGCCACTCCCAAAATCAGGCTGGCGTTCGACACCAGGCCGTCATTTACGCCGAACACCGCGGCGCGCAGGTTTCCGCCGCTTCCCACTCCGCGATGGCGGCGGCCGACTTCTTCTAGGCTCAGCGGCATCGCATGGCCGGGCTCATCTTTGCTGTAAAGCGACATGCCGCGCACTTTCATCGCCGCAAGCGCCGGGCGCATGCGGCGCGGACCTAAAAACTTCAGGAGAAAAGCCACCACCCGCGCACGCAGATCGGGCGCGTAGTCTTGCGGGACGCTACCGCCGCCGTCACGGATTTTTTGCGCCCAAATCAACGCTTGGTTTTCGGCTGCGTCCGCAAGTTCCAGAAAAAGCGCCTGGCGGGAACTCCCCGCTTCGGCCGCGGCCACCATGCGGTAAAGATAAGCAGAGCGTTTTTCCTCGCGCCAGTTTTCTATTGCGGCGGCGGCGTTTATGGCCATTTAATATATCGCAGACGTCAGGCTCACCTTGAGCTCGCCGACTGGCGCGTTCGGCACGGGGTAATGGTCTTCAATCGTCCCCCCTCGTGCATATTTGTACACTCCCAAGATCGTCGGTTTATCAAGCAGCACGGCGGTGGTATGAATGACCATGAATCTCTCTTCCGTGGATCGGGGATCGATGCGTATTTGCAACTCCAAATTGGCTGTTCCCAAGCTGTCGCCGGCGTCGATCGCCGCCTTTAGGCTTTTATCCAGCCTGCGGATCACGCGGTAGCCTGCGTCAAGGAATACCACCACCGGGCTGAAAACATACGACGTTCCAAAACGAATTCTGTTCTCGATGACATAACTTTGGATAATGACTGCATAGGGCTTGTTCGCGACAGGCAGCCGGAACGCCTGGAAATAGCTCTTGCCGGTTTCAAACAGGAAGGCCGGGCTTGAGCGATTAATTGTCAGGCTTTTTGAATCTCCGACATTGAGCGGCACGAAATTAAATTGCTCATAGCCCATACAGCACACCTCTGCCGCATTGAGCTCTTGCCTGTCTTTGTCCAGTGGCTTCACCGCCGCGCAAGACCAAGCAAGCGAGGCGGCAAGCCAAGCCAACGCCAACGTTTTTAACTTCGCTATTCGCATTGAGCGCAACTTTGAAACATATTCGACCCTCAGTCAAATGCGGCCGGCTAAGTTACCCGGTCGAAAAACCTTCGATACTGCACCGCTTCGGCAATATGCTCCACGCGGATTGCTGTTTCGCCGGCAAGGTCGGCAATGCTGCGTGCGACTTTTAAAATCCGGTGATACGCGCGCGCTGAGAGGCTCAGGCGGCTGATTGCCTGTTTCAGCAATTCCAGGCCCTTCGTGTCGGGTATACAAATGCGGTCAATCTCTGTGGTGGTAAGCTGCGCATTAGGCCGGCCCTGGCGCGCCAGCTGCTGCTGATACGCCGCTTCGACGCGCGCCTTGATGGCGCCGGAAGGTTCGCCGCTCGCATGCCGGGTCAGTTCTTCTTCAGGCACCGCGGGGACTTCGATTTGAATGTCTATGCGATCGAGCAGCGGCCCGGAAATCTTGCTGCGGTAACGCGCCACTTGATCAGGCGTGCATCTGCACTTGCCGCTGAAATGCCCAAGATACCCGCACGGGCAGGGATTCATCGCCGCAATCAACTGGAACTGCGCCGGGAAATCCGCCTGGCGCGCGGCGCGCGAGATGGTGATGCGCCCCGATTCCAGCGGCTCGCGCAGCACTTCCAATACCTTTCTATCGAACTCGGGCAGTTCATCAAGAAACAGCACGCCATGCAGTGCCAGCGAAATCTCGCCGGGACGCGGATTGCCGCCGCCGCCCACCAGCGCAACAGCTGAAGCGGTGTGATGCGGGGCGCGGTAGGGCCGTTTTTTCCAATGCTCAATTTTAAAACCGCCGCTCGCGAGCGATTGGATCGTCGCCGATTCGAGCGCCTGCTCTTCGGTCATTTCCGGCAAAATACCCGGAAAACGCGCAGCCAGCATGCTTTTTCCCGTGCCGGGCGGCCCCACCATCAGCACGCTGTGACTTCCGGCTGCGGCGATTTCCAGCGCGCGCTTGGCGTGCGCCTGACCTTTTACTTCATGCATATCGTCATAGCGCGGTGCGGCAGCCTGCGGTTTTTCCACATGGCGCTTGAGCGGCTCGTGCCCGTCGAAATGCGCGCATACCTGCAGGAGCGAAGTCGCTGGATAGACTTCAGCTTCTTCTACCAGCGAAGCTTCGGCAGCGTTCTCCAGCGGCAGGATGAAAGCACGGCCGGAGCGGCAGGCGGAATAAGTCATCGCCAATGCGCCGCGTATCGGGCGCAACTCGCCGGTCAACGCCAGTTCCCCGGCGAGTTCATAATCCGCGAACTTGCCGGATGGAATTTGATGGGATGCGGCAAGTATTCCCAAGGCAATCGGCAAATCGAAACGCCCGCTCTCCTTGGGAAGATCCGCCGGCGCCAGATTTACCGTAATGCGCCTTGCTGGAAACTCGAAGCGGCAATTCAACAGGGCAGCGCGCACGCGGTCCTTGCTTTCCTTCACTTCGGCTTCGGGGAGTCCAACGATGGTAAAACTGGGAAGACCGGAACCCAAATGCACTTCCACCGTTACTTGCGGCGCTTCCATGCCGGAAAGGGCGCGACTGTAGAGGACGGCAAGGCTCATGAATTAAATGGACAGGATTAACAGGATTTCACCAGATTAACAAAATCCTGTGAATCCTGAAAAATCTTGTTAATCCTGTCTATTGTTTTTCCGCAACAAGCCCGCTTCCAGCTCGGCCACGCGCTTTTCCATTTCGGCGAGCTTGTCGCGGGCGCGCTTCAAGACTTCCTGCTGCACATCAAACTCTTCGCGGGTAATCAGGTCGAGGCGGGAGAACAGCGAGGCCAGCAAAGCGCGCGCATTTTTTTCGATATCCTTCGCCGGGCTCTGCGCAAGGATTTCGCCCATCTTTTTGCCCATCTCATCCAGCATTTTCGGATTCAGCATTTTTCTCCTTCGCGTTTTCAAAGAGTGTAGCAAATTTGCCGCCTCGTGCGCACCGTATCTGTGCGCGGCTCTCTCAATCGGCTTTAAAGTAGTGCACGGTTTTTTCGGGAAATTTATCCGAAGCACGTAACCACCTGATTCGCATGACAATCAAATCTGGCACACGGTGTGCTATGAGGAGTCTGCAATTTTGCATTCCCATTCAAAAAAGGAAACAAAATGAAAAAACTCACCCAAGCTCTGATCGCAGCGAGTTTATTGAGTATGCCGGCTTTGGCTTTGGCGGAGGATGCTCCGGCAAAACCCAAAATTCCGATTCCCGCGCTCGATGACGTTTTGGAAGCATGGGGGCTTACGCTCAATGGCTACCTTGACACGTCGTACTCGCATCTTTCCAGCAACGGCACGTTCACCAGCGGTGTGAACAACCGCGTATTCGACGCAAGGCGCGATTCGTTCAGCGTAAATCAAGCGGCGTTCACGCTCGCCAAGCAGCCGAAAGAAGGCTTCGGCGCTCTGGTTAATCTGACCGCAGGTGAGGATGCCGACCTCATTCACTCTTTTGGGTCAGGCGGCACCACCAACTTCGATCCCACGCAAGCCTTTGTGCAATACGCTAAGGGGCCGTTGACCGTGATTGGCGGCAAGTTTGTGACGTCGGCTGGCGCCGAAGTCATCAACCCCACGCAGGACACCAATTTCTCGCGCTCGATTCTGTTCGGTTATGCAATTCCCTTCACCCATACCGGCTTGCGCGCAATGTATGTCGTCAATGACAAGTTGAGCCTGATGCTCGGAGTCAATAACGGCTGGGACCAGTTGAAGGACATGAACAGCTCGAAAACTATTGAACTGGGTGCTACGCTCGCGCCGCTCAAAAACCTTACCGTGTCCGCGGGAGGCCATTTCGGCAAGGAACAAGTGGCCGGGGTTCCAGGGGGCGCCGCAGGCAACCGCGGCCTGGTGGATGTAGTTGCGACATATAACGCAACCGATAAACTGACCCTCATCCTCAATCCCGACTGGGCCATGCAACAGAACGCCTCCACGGCTGATGTCACCGGCAACAACACGGCCAGATGGCTGGGCGTGGCAGGTTATGGTGTGTACCAATTCAGCGATAAATGGCGCGGCTCGCTGCGGCTTGAGTATTTCGACGACAAGGACGGCTACCGCACAGGCGTAGTGCAAAAATGGAAAGAGGTGACTTACACCCATGCCTATCTTCCGAACAAGAACGTCGAGCTGCGCGGCGAAGTGCGGGTGGATCGGTCTAATGCGTCTTCGTTCGTGGACCCCAACGGTGTGACTGCGGGTAAAACGCAGACGTCCATCGCCTTGGAAGCACTGTTCAAGTTTTAAGCAGCACCGACGCTCATTCACTATTTTAAGGAGTCAACATGAAATTAGTCACAGCCATCATCAAGCCGTTCAAGCTTGACGAGGTGCGCGAGGCCCTGTCCACCATCGGTGTGCAAGGCATCACCGTCACCGAAGTCAAGGGCTTTGGGCGGCAAAAAGGGCACACCGAGCTTTACCGTGGCGCGGAATACGTGGTGGATTTTCTGCCCAAGGTAAAAATCGAGGCCGCCATCAAATCAGAAATGCTCGATCAGGTGATCGAGGCCATCGAGAAAGCCGCCAATACCGGCAAGATCGGTGACGGCAAAGTATTTGTCTTCGATCTTGAACAAGTTATCCGCATCCGCACCGGTGAAACCGGCGCTGATGCGCTATAAGGAGAACAGCATGAAACGCATACTTACCTCTCTGCTTTTATTTGCAGCGCTTAACTTCAGCGGTCTGTCGCTGGCCGATGAACAAAAAGCGCCTGAAGCCGCGCCAGCTGCTGCTCCGGCCGCCGCGCCTGCCGCTCCTGCGGCACCCACCGCACCGGTGGTGGTCGATGTCGCCAAGATCAACTCCGGCGATACCGCCTGGATGCTGGCTTCGACCGCGCTGGTGCTGCTGATGACCATTCCCGGCCTGGCGCTTTTCTACGGCGGCATGGTAAGAAAGAAAAACGTGCTGGCCACCGTGATGCAAAGCTTTGCCATTACCTGTCTGGTGACCGTGCTGTGGATGATCGTGGGTTACAGTCTCGCGTTTACGCCGGGAAGCACCGCTTATCTCGGCGGCTTCGACCGTTTCCTGCTTAACGGCATGATATTTGTAAACGGCTCCAAGGTATCGGTCTCCCATCTGGGGCTCACCATACCCGAATCGGTGTACATGTGCTTCCAGATGACTTTTGCCATCATCACCCCGGCGCTGATCTGCGGAGCGTTCGCCGACCGCATGAAGTTTTCGGCAATGCTGTGGTTCATGGGCCTGTGGTCGCTGCTGGTGTATTCGCCAATCGCGCACTGGGTGTGGGAACCTTCGGGCTGGCTCGCCGCCAAGGGTGTGCTCGACTTCGCGGGCGGCACGGTGGTGCACATCAACGCCGGTATCGCGGGCTTGGCCTGCGCACTGGTGCTGGGCAAGCGCGTGGGTTACGGCAAGGAAGCGATGCCTCCCCATAACTTGACGCTGACTATTATTGGCGCTTCCCTGCTGTGGGTGGGTTGGTTCGGCTTCAACGCCGGCTCCGCGGTGGCAGCCGATGGGCGCGCCGGCATGGCGATGGCGGTGACCCAAATCGCCACTGCCACAGCCGCGCTCGCCTGGATGTTTGCTGAATGGATCGTCAAAGGCAAACCCTCCGTTCTTGGCATCGCTTCGGGCGCAGTGGCGGGGCTGGTAGCAATTACCCCGGCGTCCGGTTTCGTAGGACCGATTGGCTCGCTCGTCATAGGCGTCGCCGCGGGTGTCCTGTGCTTCTGGGGCTCGACTTCGCTCAAGAAAATGCTGGGCTATGACGACTCGCTGGATGCTTTCGGCGTGCACGGCGTGGGTGGTATCACCGGCGCCCTTCTCACCGGGGTATTTAACGTGAAAGACATCAGCGGCGTCGACGGCAGCGTGATCACCCAGTTATGGGGCGTGGGGGCGACTCTTATTTACGGATTCATCGTGAGCTTCATCATCCTTAAAGTGCTCGACATGGTGATCGGCCTGCGCGTGACTGAAGAGCAGGAACGCGAAGGTCTGGACATCGTTTTACACGGCGAGCAAGTGCTGTAAACGTCATAACAGAAAGTCCTCCTGAAGGGGCGCGCAAGCGCCCCTTTTTTTCACATGCTTAGGAACCTCTGATTAAGTCGCACGTGGCCGCGACGGTTGACTGGGCCTCGCCCAGCCCCGTCCCGGAGGGTTGCGGCGAAATGTGGCGCTGGCTTCGTTGCTCGGCTTGCGAATAAGAACGGGCTATTCGCTGCGCCTCGCGCCTTGCCATTTTCCCCATTTCGCCAGCAACGCGGTTCACGCGGGACTTAATCAGAGGTTCCATGCCTGACGCGTCCGTGCGCTTTCCGTTACAATAGTCTTTCCTTTTTCAAGGCTGCATTTTCCATGGCTGTTCCCCATTTAACCGCTGCGCTTCCCGGGCATGTGCCCGAACTGGAAATAAAACTGGTGGAGGAGGTTTCCACCGTCGAGCACTGGCTGCACGGCCAATGGCAGGAGCGCAGCGTGCCGTTTTATGCGTCGGTGGATTTGCGCAACAGCGGATTCAAGCTCGCGCCGGTGGACACCAATTTGTTTCCGGGGGGATTCAACAACCTCAATCCCGATTTCCTGCCGTTGTGTGTGCAGGCGGCGATGGTCGCGGTGGAAAAAGTCTGTCCAGACGCCAAGGGTGCGTTGCTGATTCCGGAGAGTCACACGCGCAATATCTTTTATTTGCAAAATGTCGCGACTCTGCAATCCATCCTGCGCCAAGCGGGAATGAATGTACGCATCGGCAGCTTGCTTCCTGAAATCACTGCACCCACGGAATTGAAGCTTCCGGATGGTAAAAGCCTACTGCTGGAACCGCTGGTGCGCAAAGGTAACCGCCTGGGGCTTGCCAATTTCGACCCCTGCGTGGTGGTTTTGAATAACGATTTATCAGCGGGCATTCCGGAAATTTTAAAAAACCTGGAACAATCGGTGTTGCCGCCCCTGCACGCCGGCTGGGCGACGCGGCGCAAATCGAATCACTTTAGCGCTTACAACCGAGTCGCCGAGGAATTCGCCAAACTCATCGGAATTGACCCCTGGCTGATTAATACCTATTTCGCGACCTGCGGCGAAATCAATTTCCAAGAGCACCGCGGCGAGGAATGCCTGGCCAGTTGGGTGGAGCAGATCCTAAAGGATATCCGCGCCAAATATCAAGAATATGGCATCAAGGAACAGCCTTTTGTCATAGTCAAGGCCGATGCCGGAACTTACGGCATGGGCATCATGACGGTGAAGGATGCTTCCGAAGTGCGGGGCTTGAGCAGCAAACAGCGCAAAAAGATGGCGGTGGTGAAGGAAGGCCTGGCGGTCACTGAAGTCATGGTGCAGGAGGGTGTCTATACGTTTGAAAGCATCAACGAGGCGGTGGCCGAGCCGGTTGTGTACATGATTGATCATTTCGTGGTGGGGGGGTTTTACCGCGTGCACACCAGCCGCGGTACGGACGAAAACCTCAACTCGCCGGGAATGCATTTTGTACCATTGGCGTTCGAGAGCCCCTGCTCGCTGCCCGATCCGACCAAGCCTGGCTGCGTGCCCAACCGTTTTTATGTTTATGGCGTAGTTGCGAGGCTCGCGCTGCTCGCCGCCGCCGTTGAGCTCGAGCAAAGTGAAAAAGCCTTTGAGAAAGCGACTGCCTAGCGCCGCCCCATGAAATTCGCCTTTATCCTCGACCCGCTCGATTCAATCAAGCCCTATAAAGACTCCAGTTTCGCCATGATGCGTGAAGCCGCCGCGCGCGCCCACGTGCTTTACGTCATGGAGCAGCAGGACATTGTTTTACAGTTGGGCAGGGTGTTGGGTCATGCGCGCAAACTCACGCTGACCGGGAATGAGGACGACTGGTACCGGGCAGGCGAAATTGAAGTAATGCCACTTGAGCGCTTCGATGCGGTGCTGATGCGCAAAGACCCTCCATTTGACATGGAATACATCTACAGCACTTATTTGCTGGAGCTCGCCGAAGCACAGGGAGCAAGAGTTTTCAACAGGCCAAGGGCGTTGCGTGATTTCAATGAAAAGCTTGCCATCGCCAAATTCAATGCATTTACCGCGCCAAGCCTGGTTACGCGCCGGACCGAACTGATTTTGAAATTCCTGGCGCAGCACCAAGACGTGATTCTCAAACCGCTCGATGGAATGGCGGGGCGGTCCGTGTTCCGCATACGCGAACACGATGTGAATATCAACGCCACTATCGAAATGCTGACCCAGCACGGGACACGCACCATCATGTCGCAACGCTACATCCCGGAAGTGGTTAAGGGCGACAAGCGTGTCCTGCTGATTGACGGAAAACCGGCGCCATTTGCTTTAGCGCGCATCCCCAAGCCGGGAGAGACCCGCGCTAACCTCGCCGCCGGGGGAACCGGAGTGGCGCAGCCGCTCTCGCCGCGCGACCGGGAAATCGCCGAAGCCCTGGGTCCGCAACTTGCCAAGCAAGGCTTGATTCTGGTCGGACTCGATGTGATCGGCGACTACCTCACTGAAATCAACGTCACCAGCCCCACCTGCATGCGGGAGATAACCGATCAAACGGGCTTCAATGTCGCGGGGATGATGATTGATGCGCTGGAAAAAACCGTGAGGGGTAAGGCGTGAAGTGTGGGAGCAAACCCGCACTCACCCCAACCCTCCTTCCTGATTGATACCTTCCAAAGTGTACGCTGGAGTAAAATTAAGGGAACCTCTGATTAAGTCCCACACGGTTGCGACGGTGGCTTTCCGGGATGGGATGCGCGAAGCGAGGCGCAGCCAATGGCCATTCCCCTTGGCAAGCCGAGCGACAAAGCAGACCGCCCGGAAAGCCCCGTCCCTTCGGGTTGCGGCAAAATGCGGCGTCTGCGTCGTTACGCTCCTCGGCATCGTAGTCCCGGCTACGACCTTCGTCGCGCGCCTTGCATCCATCCGCATTTTGCCAGCAACGCAATCCGCGGAGGACTTAATCAGAGGTTCCTTGGGGGGTTTTTTATTTAGGAGCTGAAATGGTGGGCATACTGATTGTCGCGCATGGCACCCTTGGCGAAAGCCTGATCCACTGCGCAAGCCATGTCATGGGCAGCCGCCCGCCGGAATTGATGCAAATCGGGGTGACGGTGCATGACGACCCGCACGCGATCTTGCCGCAGGCCCTGAAGCTGGTGAAACAACTCGACCAGGGTAAGGGCGTGCTGGTGTTAAGCGATTTATACGGCGCGACGCCATGCAATATCGCGTCCAAACTGCTGGTTCCCGGAAAAGTGGAAGGGGTGACGGGCGTCAATCTGCCGATGCTGATTCGCGCGCTCACCTATCGCAACGAGCCGCTGAAAACGGTAGTGGAAAAAGCACTCTCCGGCGGCTGCGAAGGCGTACTGCACATCACCACGGACAGTTGTAATGCCGCAACGGGAAGCTGACATCATAAACAAGCTGGGGCTGCACGCACGCGCCGCGGCCAAGCTCACCCAGCTTGCCGGCCGCTTCAAGAGCGATATTTGGCTGTCGCGCAATGGCCAGCGCGTCAACGCCAAAAGCATTATGGGCGTGATGATGCTCGCGGCAAGCAAAGGAAGCTCGATTAAAATCGAAACCAGCGGCGAGGACGAAAACGAAGCGTTGCAGGCGGTTGTGGATTTGATAGGCAATTATTTCGGGGAAGGCGAATGAGCTTCACCATGCACGGCATCGGGGTATCCGAAGGCATCGCCATCGGCCAGGCGCATTTGCTTTCACACGCCACGCTGGAGGTTGCGCATTACACCGTACGCGAACAAGAAGTGGCGGAAGAAATCGCGCGCTTTGACGCCGCGATCAAGGAAGTGCAGACAGAACTTCAAACCCTGCATGAAAACATGGCGGCCAACGCACCCGCCGAGCTTGCCGCTTTCCTCGACCTGCACCGGATGATTCTCTCCGACCCTGTTATCTCCAAAGCCGCGCGGAAACGCATCGAACAACAGCGCTGCAACGCCGAGTGGGCGCTCAAGCAGCAAATGGACGAACTGCTCGAGCGGTTTGACCAGATCGAAGATCCCTACTTGCGCGAGCGCAAGGCCGATGTGCTCCAGGTAGGCGAACGCGTGCTTAAGGCGCTGATGGGCCACCCGGGACACGTGCCCCCGCCCGCCGACCTCGAGCAGAACAGCATCCTCGTTGCGCATGACTTGAGTCCGGCGGAACTCATTCTATTCAAGCAGCATCGCTTCGCCGCCTTCGTTACCGACATCGGCGGGCCGATGTCGCACACTGCGATTGTCGCGCGCAGCCTGAACGTTCCCTCGATCGTGGCGCTGCACCAGGCGCGGCAGCTGGTGCGCGAAGAAGACATCCTGGTGGTAGACGGCACCCAGGGCGTAGTCATCGTCAATCCCGACAAGCAGGTTCTCGCCGAGTACAAGCTGCGCCAGACCCAGAGGGAATTCGAGCGGCAGAAACTCAAACGCCTGAAGCTTACTCGCGCCACGACCTTGGATGGCGCGGCGGTGGAACTGCAAGCCAACATCGAGTTGCCGCAAGACATCGAGCAGGTGAAGGAGAACGGCGCGATGGGCATCGGCCTGTTCCGCAGCGAATTTCTGTTCCTGAACCGTTCCGATTTGCCCAGCGAAGACGAGCAGTTGGAAGCGTACCGCAAAGTAGCGCAGAAAATGCGCGGGCTGCCGGTCACCATCCGCACGCTCGATCTGGGCGCCGACAAGAGCTTCAATGACGCCGAGCGCGGCCCCAATCCGGCATTAGGCTTGCGCGCCATCCGGCTTTGCCTCGCCGAGCCGTACATGTTCCATACGCAATTGCGCGCCATTCTACGCGCCTCCAATTACGGCAACATCCGCATCCTGATCCCGATGCTTTCCAGCGTCTCCGAGCTCAACCAAACTTTGCAATTCATCGAGCTGGCAAAGACCAGCCTCGACAAAGACCGCATGCCCTACAACCGCCGCGTTGAAATCGGCGGCATGATTGAAATACCCGCTGCGGCTTTGGCGCTCGGTGCGTTCATTAAAAAACTTGATTTCCTCTCCATTGGCACCAACGACCTGATTCAATACACGCTGGCGATAGACCGCGCGGACGACGCTGTCGCCCACCTCTATGATCAGCTGCATCCCGCGGTACTGCATTTGATCGCTCAAACTATCGCGACCGCAAACAAAGCCGGCGTTCCCATCGCGGTGTGCGGGGAAATGGCCGGAGATGTTTCGCTCACGCGGCTGCTGCTGGGCTTCGGCTTGCGCCAGTTCTCGATGCATCCTGCATACCTCCTCACAGTCAAGCAGCAAGTGCTCAGAACCAACATCCCGGAAATCACCGGGCTTACACAAAAAATACTCAAGGCCGACGACCCGGAAAAAGTTCGCGAGCTGCTATCCCGCCTGAACAGCTAGAATATTTTCTGAAAGAAGCATGCTTCAAGAAATCGCTGTAGATAAAGTCAAGGAACCTCTGATTAAGTCCCACGCGGTTGCGACGGCGGCTTTCCGGGATGGGATGCGCGAAGAGAGGCGCAGCCAATGGCCACTCCCCTTGGCAAGCCGAGCGACAAAGCAGACCGCCCGGAAAAACCTCGTCCCTCCGGGTTGCGGCAAAATGCGGCGTCTGCGTTGTTGCGCTCCTCGGCGTCGTAGTCCCGGCTACGACCTTCGTCGCGCGCCTCGCATCCATCCGCATTTTGCCGCAACGCAATCCGCGGAGGACTTAATCAGAGGTTCCTTAAGCAAGACAAGGCCGGACATGTGCGCCGCTGGTTCCGGAACGATTACTTCGACTTGTTTACATGGCAATCACCTGAAGCTGAAATTGTCGCGTTCCAGCTCTGCTATGACACCAACCGCTATGAACGAGTATTGTCCTGGAAAAAAGATCTTGGTTTTTTACACTGCAAGATAGACGACGGCCAACCTACTGCGATTGTAAACATGTCGCCGATTTTCGGCGGCGCGGGCGGTTTTCCCGGCGGCTTGGTCAAACGGCGATTTATTCGGGAGAGCCTGCAAATCGGCGAAGACATTCGATTTTTCGTAATAAATAAGATCGCGGAGTACCAGGTCAAAACGACTCGACCCGCAAGAAAGACCCGGCGAAAAAGCAAAAAATAATCAGCACGCTTCGCAATGCGAGGCGGGCTGTCCGCTTGACAAACGCCGACCTCCAAAGTAATCTGAAACTAAGCGCCGATTTGTACCGGCTTGCGGGCGCTCAACAAATACAGCTAAAAGTAAAACCCGCTCGCCAAACAAAGCGGGTTTTTTATTTTGTGCGCATCGTTTATGCGTATCACCGACGTTAAATAACAATTTGTGAATGGATCCGAGCATTTCCAACCAGCTATTTGACCCCGCCACGGATGGACGTCCTCCAACCGCTAATTCGGTCGGCGTCGTTACCGCGCAAAAGGCGCATTTTGACACGCCGCTTGCCTGCAAGTGCGGCGCGGTGCTGGATGGCTACGATCTCGTTTATGAAACCTACGGCGCCCTGAATGCGGGCAAAACCAACGCCGTGCTGGTTTGCCATGCGCTTTCCAGCACTCACCACGTGGCGGGATATTACGCCGACGACCCAAACAACATCGGCTGGTGGGACAACTTGGTCGGCCCGGGAAAACCGCTCGACACCAACCGCTTTTTCGTGGTCGGCGTGAACAATCTCGGCGGCTGTCACGGCTCGACCGGGCCTTCCAGCATCAATCCCAAAACCGGCAATCCCTACGGTGCGGATTTTCCGGTAGTCACGGTGGAAGACTGGGTAACAGCGCAGGCGCGGCTTGCCGACCATTTCGGCATTGATTGTTTTGCCGCGAGCATCGGTGGCAGCCTCGGCGCCATGCAGGCGCTGCAATGGACGATTTCCTATCCTGACCGCATGCGCCATGCGCTGGTAATTGCCGCCGCGCCCAAGCTTTCGGCGCAGAACATCGCCTTCAGCGAAGTGGCGCGCCAGGCCATCATGACCGACCCGGATTTCCACGGCGGTAACTATTACGCGCATGGCGTAATACCCAGGAACGGTCTGCGCGTGGCGCGCATGCTTGGCCATATCACCTATCTGTCCGATGATGTGATGATGGAGAAATTCGGGCGCGCTTTGCGTTCCGGAACGTACAATTTCCATTTCGATGTCGAATTCGAAATCGAATCGTACCTGCGCTACCAAGGCGACAAGTTCGCCTCGCGCTTCGATGCCAATACCTATTTGTTAATGACCAAGGCACTGGATTATTTCGACCCGGCACATGATTACAACGGCGACCTCACTGCAGCATTCAAGCGCGCCAAGGCGGGATTTCTTGTCGCCTCGTTCACTTCGGACTGGCGCTTTCCCCCCGCGCGTTCCCGGGAAATCGTCAAAGCCTTGCTCGAAAACGAGCTTGACGTAAGCTACGCCGAAATCAACGCGCAACACGGTCACGACGCGTTCTTGCTGGATGACCCGCACTACCACGCGCTGCTGCGTGCCTACTTCGAGAACATCAAGCTATGAGCAGCGTGGAACTCAACGAAACAATTCTGCACGATCCGGCACTGAAGGAGCGAACGGACTTTGCCGCCATCGCCGCCTGGATCAAGCCCGACTCGAAAGTTCTGGACCTCGGCTGCGGCGACGGCGTGCTGCTTCGCTACCTCAAACAATCGCTCTCAGTTCGCGGCTACGGCGTGGAAATTGACGACGCCAATATTCTTGCCTGCGTCAAGAACGGCGTGAACGTCATTCAGAATGACCTCGAAACCGGGCTTTCCGGTTTCGTGTCAAATTCATTTGATTATGTGATTTTGTCGCAAACTTTGCAGGCGATGCGCCACACCGAGAGCATCATCAAGGAAATTCTGCGCGTGGGGCGCCAAGGCATCGTCACTTTTCCCAATTTCGGCTACTGGCGCGCGCGCTGGCAGGTGTTCCATGGGCGTATGCCGGTATCGAAAAATCTTCCCTACCAGTGGTACGACACACCCAATGTGCACCTGTGCACCATCGAGGATTTCGAGGCATTCTGCGCGGAGCGCGGGGTACGCATCCTGGAACGGGTGGTGATAACCGCCGACAGTGTTATCAAGCTTCTGCCGAATCTGCTGGGCAGCCTTGCCGTGTACCGTTTCGAGAAGGAAAAATAAAAGCTAGCCACTTTTTTCGATGGCGGGAATCTCCTTGCGCAACAGCCACAACAACCACAAGCCGGGCAGCGCGGCAAGAAAAGCGATAAAAAAGAAATTTGCCCAGCCCATCAGGACCACCACTTCCCCCGTAAGCGGCCCGAACAATACCCGCCCTAGCGAAGCCAAAGCGGAGAGCAGCGCGTATTGCGTCGCGCTGAAACTGTGGTTGCACAGGCTCATGGCAAACGCGACAAACGCCGCGGTGCCCATGCCGCTCGCCAAATTCTCAAACCCCACCGCGAACACCAGCCAGGGATAGCTTTTCCCCGCCCAGGCAAGAAACATGAACGAGAGAATGGATATCGCCTGCAGCCAGCCGAACCACATCAGCGCGCGGTAAAGGCTCATGCGCGTGAGCAGCGCCCCGCCTATGAGCGCACCGGTCAGCAACGCCGCGAGCCCCAGCCCCTTGTTGATAACACCCACGTCGGTTGGTGAAAAACCCGCGCCGCGAATGAGAAATGCGGTGGTGAGGGTGGATGCCAATGCGTCGCCGAACTTGTAGAGGATGATGAGAAGCAGCAACAGCAGCGCGCCCTTGCGCGAGAAAAAATCCTTAAGCGGCTCGACCACCGCCGCTTGCAAAGTACGCGGTGTCGCAGCAGGTGTTTGCGGCTCCGGCGCAAACAGCGAAGTCAGTATGCCTACGCCCATAACAAGTGCCATCAAAAAATAAGTAACCCTCCAGCCGATCTGGTCGGCGAGAACCAGGGCAAGCCCGCCCGAGACCAGTATTGCGATGCGATAGCCAAGCACGCTTACCGCCGCGCCCATGCCGCGCTCAGGCTGGCTCAACAAATCGGTGCGGTAGGCATCCACCACGATGTCTTGCGAGGCGGAGGCAAACGCCACCCACAAAGCAAACAACCCCAACAGCAGCAGTGAGTCCTCAGGAGACATCAGCCCCATGGCGATGATGCCAAGCAATAATCCAAGCTGGGTGGCCAGCATCCAGCCGCGCCGGCGCCCGAGCCACGGCGGGACAAAGCGATCCATGAACGGCGACCACAGGAATTTGACGAGATACGGCGTGCCGATCCAGGAAAACCAGGCGATGGTTTGGATATCAATGTTGGATACCGTGAGCCACGCCTGCAAAGTGCTTCCGGTCAGCGCGAGCGGCAGGCCGGATGAAAATCCGAATAACAAAACAACCGCGATGCGCCGGCTGCGAAAGACTTCAAGGTAGGGGTTGATTTTTTCAGGTGATGATTGCACGGTTTTGAATGAAGCGACTTAAAGCGGGTGGTCATAATCTATGATAAGCGGCGCATGATCAGAAAAGCGTTTGTTTTTATAAATACTCGCCCGCTTGGCTTGCCCCGCGATGCCTGGCGTGGCGATATGGTAATCAATGCGCCACCCGACGTTCTTGGCCCACGCCTGGCCGCGGTTCGACCACCAGGTGTATTGCTCCGGCTTTTTGTTCAGACGCCTGAATACATCCACCCAGCCGAGCTCACCGAACACTTGAGTAAGCCAAGCCCGCTCTTCCGGGAGAAAGCCTGAATGTTTCTGGTTACCCCGCCAGTTTTTCAAATCAATTTCCTTGTGAGCGATGTTCCAGTCACCGCACAGAATGAATTCCCTGCCGCTTTTGGCTATCTTGCGCAAGTGCGGGAAGAATCTCTGCATGAAGCTGAACTTCGCTGCTTGCCGTTCTTCGGAGTTCGAGCCGGAGGGAAGATAAATGGAAACCACGCTTAAATTTCCGAAATCGCAGCGCAGACACCGACCTTCCGCGTCAATATCGGCAATACCCAGCCCGGTAATCACCTTATCCGGCTTGGCCTTGCAATATATCCCCACTCCGCTGTAACCTTTTTTCTCTGCATAGTGGAAGAATCCCTTGTAGCTTGGCGGATTGAGCATTTGCGGGGTCATGTCATTAGCTTGCGCTTTCACTTCCTGTACACAAACGATATCAGCGTGAGATTTTGACAACCAGGTAAAAAATCCCTTGGTCGCAGCAGAGCGGATGCCGTTGAGGTTTAAGGTGATTATGCGTAACATAACGACGGAGGGATTGGTTTTTTAAGTGTGTTCCCCAAAATGTCCGACTTCAGACAGGATTTCATCCGCTTCGCTGTAAGTAAAAGCGTGCTGCGCTTTGGCGAGTTCAAAACCAGGGCCGGACGTTTATCACCGTATTTTTTCAATGCCGGTTCGTTTCATGACGGCGAATCGCTGCTTGGGCTTGCGCAATTTTACGCTAAAGCCATTCTCTCCGCTAAAATACAATTTGACATGCTGTTCGGTCCCGCCTACAAGGGGATTCCGCTGGTTTCAGGCACCGCCATCGCGCTTGCACAAAATGGTCATAATGTGCCGTTTTGCTTTAACCGCAAGGAAGCCAAGGACCATGGCGAGGGTGGCGCCTTGATCGGGGCGCCGCTGAAGGGACGGGTGTTGATCGTCGACGATGTGATTTCCGCAGGCACTTCAGTTCGCGAATCGGTGGAGTTCATTCGCGCAAACCGGGCCACGCCGTGTGGCTTGGCGATTGCTTTGGATCGCATGGAACGCGGCGGCGGCGAGCTCTCGGCGGTGCAGGAGATAAAGCTGAAGTTTGGGCTGCCGGTTATCAGCATCATCACGCTGGACGATGTGCTAAGCTATCTGCAAACGAGGGAGGAACTGGTGCATAATTTGCTTGCGGTACAAAAATACCGGCAGATATACGGTGTCAGTGCAAATGCGGCTTAAACCATTGCGTATTTTCAGGAACGTTGCCTTGTTGATGCTCTTCGGCATACCGGGCTTTTCTGCATTTGCGGCGACCTATAAATGGGTGGATGAACATGGCGTCACCCATTACGGCGACAGTATCCCTCTGGAATACCGCGACCGCGCCAATATCGAGATGAACAAGCGCGGCGTGATTCTCAAAAAGAATGATCCAGCGCTAAGCGTAGAGGAGCGCAAGGCTAAAGAGGCCGAGCTGGCAAAACAACGTAAGCAGGAGACGGAACAGAAGCGCAAAGACACAATCTTGAAGAACACCTACTCCAACGTCGAGGAAATCGATCTGGCGCGCGACCGCAACCTGCAACAAATCGAGTTGATCATAAAAAACATCCAGGAACAAAAGAAAGCAGTGCAGGCCGATTTGGACGCACGCCGCGACCTAGCCGGAGCTTATTCCCAAGTCAACAAGCCGGTGCCCGAGGGATTGCTCCAGGACGTTGAGGCTTTGGAAAAAAACAAGCAGGACCTGGAAATGGCCATTACGCAAAAATACAAAGCTGCGGATGAAATCCGCGCCCGCTTTGAGCGAGACAAGAAGCGTTACATCGAACTGACCCAGAGCGCTCCTGCTGCCAGCCAGTAATCGCTCAGCCGGCCAGCTTGCGTTTCAATATTTCGTTCAGCTGCTGCGGATTGGCCTTGCCCTTGGTAGCTTTCATCACCTGACCGACCAGAAAATTGAAAGCCTTTTCTTTTCCGGCGCGGTAATCCTCGACTTGCTTTGAGTTTGCAGCAAGCACTTCGTCGACGATTTTCTCGATTGCGCCAGCGTCGCTGATTTGTTTCAGGCCATGCTTCTCGATGATGGTGTCAGCATCGCCTTCGCCCGCCCACATGATGTCGAGCACCGTTACCGCAGCCGATGTTGAGACCGTACCATCATGTATGCGCTCACCAAGTTGTTTTAGTTGATCAGGTGAGATTTGGATTTCCGTAAGAGGTAAGTTTTCTTTGTTAAGTCTGGCACTAAGCGGGCCAACAATGATATTTGCAAGACTTGGTATCACCGCTGTGGTTACCCCCGATACCGTGTTGGTGGCGTATTCAGCCATTTCACGACTCGCAGTGAGTAACGTCGCCTGATAAGCCGATAGCCCTAATGACATGAATTCCTTGCGCTTCGCCTGTTGAGATTCAGGTAGTGCCGCCCTAATCTCGTTTATCCATTGTTCGGAGATCTCAAGCGGAAGCAAATCCGGATCGGGGAAATAGCGGTAGTCGTGCGCTTCTTCCTTGATACGCATCGAGCGGGTCTCGTCCTTGTCGGGATCATAGAGCCGGGTTTCCTGCTCGATCATGCCGCCGTTCTGCATGATTTCAATCTGCCGCGCCGCCTCGAATTCGATGGCGCGCTCGAGAAAGCGAAATGAATTGAGATTCTTGATTTCGCAGCGTATGCCGAGCCTGTCAGAACCTTTGGGGCGTACCGAGACATTGGCGTCGCAGCGGAATGAGCCTTCCTGCATATTGCCGTCGCAGATGTCGATCCAGCGTACCAAGGAATGCAAAGCCTTTGCGTAGGCGACCGCCTCCTCAGCGGAGCGCATGTCCGGCTCGGAAACAATTTCTAGCAGCGGCGTGCCTGCGCGATTAAGATCAATCCCGGTCATATCTTTGAAATTTTCGTGCAATGACTTGCCGGCGTCCTCTTCAAGGTGCGCACGGGTAAGCCGCACGATCTTTTCACCTTCCTTAATCATGATGCTGATCGTGCCGCCCTGCACGATGGGAAGCTCGTACTGGCTGATCTGATAGCCCTTGGGCAAATCGGGATAGAAATAGTTTTTGCGCGCAAATACCGAGCGGCGGTTGATGCTCGCGCCAACGGCCAGTCCGAACCTGATGGCTTTCTCCACTGCGGCCTTGTTCAGCACCGGCAGCACGCCAGGCAGCGCGATGTCCACTGCGCACGCCTGAACGTTGGGCGCCTTGCCGAACCCGGTAGACGCGCCTGAAAAGATTTTGGATTCGGTCGAAAGCTGCGCGTGCGTCTCAAGTCCGACCACAACTTCCCATTCCATCTCAGATTCCCTCCGGCATGCGCTTGTGCCAATCTGTCGCCTGCTGGTACTGGTGCGCGATATTCAGCATGCGCGCTTCACTGAAATAATTGCCAATAACATGCAAACCCACCGGAAGTTTTTTATTGCCGAAGCCGCAAGGAATCGACATGCCGGGAAGACCCGCGAGGTTCACCGCGATGGTGTAAATGTCGGAAAGATACATTTGCACCGGATCGCCGGATTTCTCGCCAATATTGAAGGCGGTGGTCGGGCTGGTCGGCCCCATGATGACATCGCATTTTTTAAACGCTTCTGCAAAATCACGCGCAATAAGCCGCCGCAGCTTCTGCGCCTTGAGGTAATACGCGTCGTAGTAGCCATGCGATAAAACGTAGGTGCCGATGAGTATCCGGCGCTTCACTTCGGCGCCAAATCCCTGGGCGCGAGTCTTGCGGTACATGTCAAGGAGATCGTGGTATTGCGGCGCGCGGTAGCCGTAACGCACACCGTCGTAGCGCGAAAGATTGGATGAGGCTTCCGCGGGAGCGAGCACGTAGTACACCGGGATCGAAAGTTTGGTATTGGGAAGCGAGATTTCGACAGTTGTCGCGCCGAGCTTTCGATATTGTTCAACCGCAGCTTCCACCGCCCGCGCCACTTCATCGCGCAAACCTTCTGCAAAATATTCCTTGGGCAGGCCGATTCTGAGTCCCGCAAGCGGCTTGGCCAGATCGCGGGTGTAATCTTCCGGCGGCCGTTCCAGGCTGGTGGAATCGCGCGCGTCGAACCCGGCCATGACATTCAACATCAGCGCAAGATCTTCCGCGCTTCTCGCCATCGGGCCGCCCTGGTCAAGGCTGGACGCGAAAGCAATCATGCCGTAGCGCGACACTACGCCGTAAGTCGGCTTTATTCCCGATATTCCGCAAAGCGCCGCAGGTTGGCGGATCGAGCCGCCGGTGTCGGTGCCAATCGCCGCCGGCGCCATGCGCGCGGCAATCGCGCATGCCGATCCGCCGGAACTGCCGCCGGGAACCGTTTTCACGTCCCAAGGGTTTTTCACGGGCCCATAATGGGAAGTCTCACTGGATGAACCCATGGCGAATTCATCCATGTTGGTCTTGCCCAGATTCACCATCCCCGTCTCTTTGAACCGCTGCACCACATGGGCATCGTAAGGCGCGATAAAATTGGAAAGGATTTTCGAGCCGCAGGTGGTCAGCCATCCTTTAGCGCAGAAAATATCTTTTTGCGCGACGGGAATGCCGGTTAACGGTTGTGCCAGGCCCTGCGCAATCTTGGAATCGGCCGCGCGTGCCTGCTGCAAGCTCGCTTCCTCGTTCACCGTGATGAAAGCGTTGTAAAGGGGATTGAGCTTGGCAATGCGCGCGAGAAATTCACGGGTGAGCTCGGCACTGGAAATGTTTTTCGCAGCAAGCAGACCGGACAGTTCTTTTAAACTGAAGTTAAGCATTCGGCAAATTAGGGACAAATGAAATGAACGAGTGAAGCAGTAAAGATAAAACGCCTCGCCACGTGTTCACAGCCCACAGCGCGAGCCGCTCCTTCACTCATTATTCGATTACCTTCGGCACCAGATACAAACCGGCTTCCACCTGAGGCGCGATAGACTGAAATAACTCGTGCTGATCGGATTCAGTCACGGCATCGCCGCGCAGCCGCAGCACCACATCCTGCGCATGCGACATCGGCTCGATGCCCTTGGTATCCACCGCCTGCATTTGTTCGATGAGCGCAAAAATTCCCGACAACTGCTTGAGCACGGCAGCTGCCTCTTTATCATCTATCGCGATACGCGCCAGGTACGCAATGCGTTTGACATCGTCTAGAGATAAGGACATGGACAACCTTGATAAGCCATTGCCCTTGCGGGCGGGTGCCTTTTTTCCCGAAATTTTGCCGTTTGCGGCCTTTTAAACCTTTAAATCATCAAGCATAATAGGGTATCATAATTCATTTGGCAGACGCACTCACCTTTACTCAGCGGAACATTTGACATGTTTGGATTTTTAAACAGCTATTTTTCCAACGACCTAGCGATAGATTTGGGCACGGCCAACACCCTGATTTACGTGCGCGGCAAGGGCATCGTGCTCAACGAACCGTCGGTGGTGGCGATCCGCCAAGATCGCGGGCCGAACGGCAAAAAAATCATCCAGGAAGTGGGCATGGCGGCCAAGCAGATGCTCGGGCGCACTCCCGGCAACATCACCGCGATCCGGCCGATGAAAGACGGCGTGATCGCCGACTTCACTATTACCGAGCAGATGCTCAAGCTGTTCATCAAGAGGGCGTATGAATCGCGGTTGTTCAGCCTCTCTCCGCGCATCATCGTCAGCGTGCCCTGCGGCTCGACCCAAGTGGAACGCCGGGCAATCCGCGAATCGGCGATCGGGGCGGGCGCCAGCAAGGTTTATCTCATCGAGGAGCCGATGGCGGCGGCGATCGGCGCCGGCCTGCCGATCGCCGAAGCGACCGGCTCGATGGTGGTGGATATCGGTGGCGGCACCACCGAGGTCGGCGTGATTTCCCTGGGCGGAATTGTCTACGCCGGCTCGGTGCGCGTGGGCGGCGACAAATTCGACGATGCCATCATCAGCTACATTCGCCGCAACTACGGCATGCTGATTGGAGAAACCACCGCCGAAACGATAAAGAAGGAAATCGGCTCCGCCTTCCCCGGCAGTGAGGTGCGCGAAATGGAAGTCAAGGGACGCAATCTTGCGGAAGGCATTCCCAGGAGCTTCACCATTTCCAGTAACGAAATCCTGGAAGCGCTTACCGATCCCTTGAACAGCATCGTCAGCGCGGTCAAGTCCGCCCTTGAGCAAACCCCGCCGGAACTCGGCGCAGACATCGCGGAGAAAGGCATGGTGCTGACCGGCGGCAGCGCGCTGCTGCGTGACATTGACCGCCTGCTGATGGAGGAAACCGGATTGCCAGTGATTGTTGCCGACGACCCGCTCACCTGCGTGGTGCGTGGCTCGGGACAGGCGCTGGAAAAAATGGACAAACTGGGCAATATTCTTGCCGATGATTGATTTTAGGTTTCGAGTTTCGAGTAACGTTAGGATTTAGACAAATTGCATTGCAGAACCTGACGGGGGACTCGAAACGCATGACTCGAAACTGATGGACACCCAGCTTCCGCCCCTTTTTAAACGCGGCACCAGCCCTCTTACCCGCCTGGTCTTTTTCACGCTGCTCTCCCTGCTGCTGTTCATTACCGACGCCCGCTTAAAGTACCTGGAAACGTTCCGGCTGTCGCTGTCGGTAGTCATCTACCCTTTGCAGAAACTCGCCACCGCGCCGGGGCTGCTTCTGGACCGCGTCAGCGATTTCTTCGCCACCCAGTCTTATCTCACCAACGAAAACGCCAGCCTCAAGCAGCAAAACCTGCTGAACGCGGCACAGCTGCAGCGTTATCAGGCATTAGAAGAGGAAAACAACCGCCTGCGGCGACTGCTCAATGCCCGCGACGGTTTTCAGGGTAACGCAACGCTTGCTGAAATTCTCTACTCCGGACGCGATTTGTTCTCGCGACGCATCGTCATTGACAAGGGCCGGCAGGACGATATCAAGCCTGGCCAAGCGGTGGTGGACGATATCGGTGTCATCGGACAGGTGACGCGCGCTTATCCTTTCGTGAGCGAAGTCACGCTGATTACCGACAAGGAGCAGACGGTGCCGGTGGAGGTGGTGCGTAACGGTCTGCGCGCGGTGGTGTTCGGGGCGGGGGAGTCGGATGAACTGGAACTACGCTACATGCCGGTAAATGTCGAAATCCAAACCGGCGATGAGCTGGTCACCTCGGGCATAGACGGAACCTACCCGTACGGATTGCCGGTCGCGGTGGTTTCAAGAATCGAGCGCAACGCTGCCTACGCATTTGCACGCATCCTCTGCACGCCCAACGCGGGAGTTGACCGATACCGGTATGTTCTGGTGCTATCATCACAGCCGCAAATTCCCGAAAACCCGTTAACAGACCAGACGCCCGCAACCCGGAGCAAGGCGAAAAAACCCAGGAGAGGAAATTGATACCTGCCCCAGCCACCCAAGCGCAGGAATTTCTGCTGCCGGTGAAGACCAGCTTCATCGTCCTTACCCTTGCGATTGCGTTCTTCCTCAATCTGCTGCCGTGGTCGGGCTTCGGCCTCCTGATCAGACCCGATTTTGTCGCATTGACCCTGGTCTACTGGTGCATCCACTGGCCGCGCAAGGTGGGCATTGCCACCGCATGGGGAACGGGCCTGCTGTTGGATGTGGCGGATGCCACGTTACTCGGGGAGCATGCGTTCGCCTATTCGCTACTCGCCTATCTCTCGATCATGCTGCGCCGCCGCGTGCTGCTGTTCGGCCTGCGCGAGCAAGTGTGGCACATCCTGCCGGTATTGTTAATCACGCAGCTTGCCATCCTGTTGATCAAGGTTTACAGCGGTGCAGTCTTTATCGGCTGGGGATATTTTTTGAGCAGCGTTACCGGCTCTCTGTTGTGGCCCGCACTTTCGGCGCTGCTATCGGTTCTGTTGCGCCTCAAGCCCGAACCCGACCAGATATGAACCGCAGTGTAGAGCTGAAGGACCATCAGCGCGAACTCTATTATTTCAAGCTGCGACTTACGATTGCCGCCGGCTTCGCGCTGCTGCTGTTCTTTCTGTTGTTTCTGCGGTTTTTCTATCTGCAAGTCATCCAGCATGAGCATTACCGCACGCTCGCCGAAAATAACCGCATTTCGATTGTGCCCATCGTTCCCAACCGTGGCTTGATTCTCGACCGCAATGGCGCGGTACTGGCGCACAACTATTCAGCGTACACACTGGAAATCACGCCGTCCAAGGTAGACAACCTCGAAGCCCTCATCAACCAGCTTGCCAACCTGGTGGAAATCACGCCCAAGGACCGCAAGCGTTTCCGCAAGCTCCTCGACGAGAGCAAGAACATAGAAAGCCTGCCGATACGCACGCGGCTAAACGACGTCGAGGTGGCGCGTTTCGCCGTGAACCGCTACCGTTTCCCCGGCGTGGAAATCAAGGCGCGCCTGTTCCGGCATTATCCCCTTGGAGAGATGGCGTCGCATGTCGTCGGCTATATCAGCAGGATCAACGACGATGACCTGCAATGGCTGGAGGAAAAAGGCGAGCTAGCCAATTACCGCGGCTCGGATTACATCGGCAAAACCGGCATTGAGCAAAGCTATGAATCGCGGCTGCACGGCAAGACCGGTTTCGAGCAGGTGGAAATCGACGCCGGCGGGCGCGCAGTGCGTACTTTGAACCGGATCTCCCCGGTTTCCGGAAGCAATCTTCTGCTTGCGCTCGATGCGCGGCTTCAGGAATTCGCAGAGAGAGCATTTGGCAACTACCGTGGTGCGCTGGTGGCGATCGAACCTTCCAGCGGAGGGGTGCTGGCGTTCGTGAGCAAGCCGGGCTTCGATCCCAACCTGTTCGTGGACGGCATCGACCCGCAAAGCTGGGAAGTACTGAATAATTCGCCTGACAAGCCGCTCACCGACCGCGCACTGCAAGGTCAATATCCGCCCGGCTCGACTTTCAAGCCGTTTCTGGCGCTGGCCGGACTGGAGCTCAACAAACGCAGTCCGCAATACACCATCAACGACCCGGGATACTTCACCTTGCCCGGCAGCACCCACCGCTATCACGACTGGAAAGTCGGCGGTCACGGCGTGGTGGATTTGCACAGATCGCTGGTGATTTCGTGCGACAGCTACTACTACAGCCTCGCCTACGATCTCGGGATTGATAATATTCACAACTTCATCAGCCAGTTCGGCATGGGCCAAAAGACCGGCATCGACATTGAAGGCGAAGGGCTGGGCTTGCTGCCCTCGCAGGAGTGGAAGCTAAAACGCTTCAAGGAAAAATGGTTTGCCGGAGATACCGTGAGCGTGGGCATCGGCCAGGGCTATAATCTGGTCACTCCGCTGCAGCTTGCCAATGCCACCGCCATTCTCGCCAACAACGGCGTTGCTTTCCGTCCGCATTTGGTGCGCTATATTCAGGACAGCAAGACCAACCAATTAAAAATGATTCCCAGCGAAGTGCTGTACAACCTCAATTTCAAACCGGACAATCTGATATTGGTTCAAAAAGCCCTGGTTGATGTGACCGGTCCGGGCGGCACGGCGGCACGCGCCGGCGCGAACAGCGCCTACCCGTTCGCCGGCAAGACCGGCACCGCGCAGGTCATCGCGTTAAAGCCAAACGAGAAATACACGGAGAGCCGGGTGGATGAGCGGCAGCGTGATCATGCGCTGTTCATCGCTTATGCGCCGGCGGATAATCCTCAGATCGCACTTGCCGTGCTTGTGGAAAACGGCGGCCACGGTGCCGCCACCGCAGCGCCGCTGGCACGACAGGTGCTCGACTTCTACCTGCTGGGAAAACGGCCGCAAAGCCCCATCCCTGCGCCTGACGCAAAGCAAGAAACCGATGATTAAACGCTTATGGCATTATCTTACCGCGCATATTGACGGCTTTCTGCTCGGGACGGTATGCCTGCTGATGCTGCTGGGACTGTTCGTGCTCTACAGCGCAACCGGACAGAACCTTGCCAAAACCAGCAACCAATTCGCAAGCATGTTGATTGCGCTCGCCGTGATGTGGGCGGTGTCCAACGTTCCGCCGCAGCACCTGATGCGCCTGTCGCTGCCGATGTATGCGGTGGGAATGGTGTTGCTGATAGCAGTCGCTCTGTTTGGCGATGTAGTCAACGGCGCACGGCGTTGGCTACATATCGGGGTGACCCGCATCCAGCCTGCAGAAGTCATGAAAATCGCGGTGCCGCTGGTGCTTGCCTGGTATTTCGACAAACACGAAACAGCGCTGCGCTTTAAAAACTATGTGGTGGCGATCATGCTGCTGCTGGTTCCGGTGGCCCTGATTGCGCGTCAGCCGGACCTGGGAACAGCGATACTGATTGCGGCCTCCGGCTTTTATGTGCTGTTCCTCGCTGGATTGAGTTGGCGCATCATGCTCTCCATCTTGGTGCTGGGCCTTGCCAGTCTGCCAGTGCTGTGGTCGGTGTTGCGCGATTACCAGCGGCAACGGATTCTTACCCTGCTCGATCCCTCGACCGACCCGTTGGGGGCGGGCTATCACACCATTCAATCCACGATTGCGGTAGGCTCGGGCGGAGTCACCGGCAAGGGCTGGTTGAACGGCACGCAGTCGCATTTGGAATTCCTGCCTGAGCGCCACACTGATTTTGTGTTCGCGGTGTTCAGCGAGGAATTCGGCCTGCTCGGTAATCTTTTGCTGCTGGCCCTCTACATGCTGGTAATCGGCAGGGGTTTGGTTATCGCATCCAATGCTTCAACGCTTTTTACCCGGCTTATGGCCGGCGCGATCACGCTGACGTTTTTTACCTATGCATTCGTCAACATGGGAATGGTGAGCGGCATCCTGCCGGTGGTCGGCTTGCCCTTGCCGCTGGTAAGTTACGGCGGAACGGCTCTGGTGACAATTTGCCTGGGCTTTGGTATTTTGATGAGCATCCAGACGCACAAGAAGTTGGTTAAAACCTGAGGAACCTCTGATTAAGTCCCACGTGGGCGCGACGCTGGCTTTTCGGGATGAAATGCGCGAAGCGAGGCGCAGCGAATGGTTGACCCCCTTCGCAAGCCGAGCGACAAAGCAGATCGCCCGAAAAGGCGCCCCGGACTCGGACTCGCGCAGCGTGGAGCGGGAAGGAGCGCAAGCTGCCGCAAGAAACACTGTTAAGCTGGGCGCTCATGCTGCCGCTCCCGCACCCCAAGCTTCGCTGACCGTGTCGCGGCAGCCGTCCCGACCGGGTTTCGGTGCAATGCGGCGCTTGCGTCGTTGCGCTCCTCGTGCTTAAGCTACGGCTAGGCACCTTCGTCGCGCGCCTTGCAATCATCCGCATTGCGCCAGAAACGCGCTCCGCGGAGGACTTAATCAGAGGTTCCATAAGCCTGCGAGGTGTGAGAGGTGAAGAGCGAAGAGTGGGAGCAAAGGCACGCGCGCATTAAATCTATTCTTCGCTTCTTGTGTGTTTTCGTCTTGGCGCTCGCCCTCGCCGCCTGCGGCAGCTCGCCCAAGCGCCCTTCAGAACCCGGCAAAGGTTATTATCTCGACGACGGCCCGGGTGAAAATCCGCCGCCAAATCTTGAATCGCTACCCGACGCCGAACCGCGCATCGAGCCGCTCAACAAATACGCCAACCGGCCGTACACCGTCCTCGGCAAAAACTTTGTTCCCGAAACCCGCTTGGTTCCCTACAAGGCGCGCGGCATCGCTTCCTGGTATGGCAGAAAATTCCACGGCCAGAAAACCTCATCAGGCGAGCCTTACGACATGTATGCCATGACTGCGGCGCACCCCATTTTGCCGATACCCAGCTATGCCCGGGTCACCAGCCTGAGAAACAATAAATCAGTTGTCGTGCGCATCAACGACCGCGGGCCTTTCTACAGCGGACGCATTATAGATCTCTCGTATGCCGCGGCTCACAAGCTGGGCATTGCCGCTCAAGGCAGCGGCATGGTTGAAGTGGAAAGCGTGACACCGGGCGCGGAGACATTGGTGGCGCAAGCGCCAAAACCGGCGGAGCCCGCCCCGCCCCCTCCCGCCCAAATCGTGCTGGCGGCCGCGGAAGCGGGAGGTGTTTATTTGCAGCTCGGCGCATTCGGCTCACAGGACAATGCCGATCAGTTTCTGGCGCGGCTGCGTTCGCAACTCGCATGGCTGGGCGAAACGCTTTCGATTTTCACCAGGGACGGATTGTTCCGGGTGCACGCGGGCCCTTATGCCAGCCGCAAGGAAGCACAACAGACCGCCAACAGGATCGGGGAAGCGCTTGGCTTCAAGCCCTTGCTCTTAATGCGCTAGACCGTTGTGCATTTTGCACGGATCATGTGAACCCTCCGGCAAACATGGAATCGAAGTGAGGCGGATCGTAAAATATTGACTTTTATCCCAGGATATCCACTGTGCAACTTCTTCGACTCCTCGGCTTGATTCTCGGCTTCGGATTTGCGGTTTCTGCCTATCCCATCGAGGAAGGCAAGCCGGCGCCGGCCTTCGAAGTAAAACTTCTGGACGGCAATTCCTTTACGCTGGCCGCGGCTTCGGGCAAGGTCGTCATTGTTAACCTCTGGGCAACCTGGTGCGGACCCTGCCGCGCAGAGATGCCGGCCTTGGAAGCGTACTACCAGAAGCATAAGGCCGAAGGACTTGAGCTCGTCGCCATCAGCATGGACCAACCCTCCGACGAACCAAAGGTGCGCGAAGTCATGCGTGCCTTCACCTTCCCGGCCGGCATGATGCGCGATTCTAAGTTCAGGGAGTATGGCCGCATCTGGCGCATTCCGCTCACCTTCGTCATCGACCGTAACGGCATACTCAGGAAGGACGGCTGGTACGGCGATCCCGGAATTGACTTGTCCAGTCTGGAGAAAACCGTCACACCCCTTTTGACCGCCAGATAAGCGAGAGTGTTTATGGAGCGCCTAGAACTGGTAGCCCACTGATACTGAAGCCGTGTAGCGCGGTTCGATCTGCAAACCATTCACGCGCTGGTAGATCGGCAGCTGGACAAAAGTGGCGACGTGAAATTGGTGGCTCACGTGCCAGGTAACACCCGGGCTGAAATACACGAGCGTTGCCCCGCTGTTCGGAATGTCCGCGTTGGCCCCGGAATCGCGCCTCTCCACCCGCGCGTTGATCTGAAGCTGAGGTGTTACCGATTCATAGGCGGCGTAGCGCACCCCGAAGTTCAAGTTGATTCCGGTGCCGGGCTTGAAGTCGTCCCGGGAATTGAGCGGCTGCTGCAACAGACTCTGAACGAAGTAATCCCAATTGCGGCTGAGCGCCCCAAAGGTATAAGCCCCCACTAGAATATCCGTGGTTCCGGTCCCGGGCTGCAGCCCGCGGTCGAGCGGCTGGCCGTCTTGGGGACCGCTGATGAAATCGTTGTGGATGCTGCCGGTGGGAAGCTTTACGCCGAACTGGATGCCGACACTGTGGTCGGCCGTGAAGCCATGGTAGCGCCCGATCACCCGTACATCGCCGATGCTCTGAGTGTGCGACGTCGATATCTCGGTGTCCCCGGGCGCGATGGTCGTATGATAGCGATCGAAATAGGGAGCCTGGACGTTGACGCCCCAGTCCGTCTTCGTGCTGTAGTCCAGCGCCACGGTGTAGTTACGATTCAGCGTTTGCTGCTGAATCTCCTGGCCGTTCGGCAAAGCCAGGCCCGCGCGGTCCACAGTTCGCGTACCGCTTCGCAGCTGTTTCTGGTCGAGATAATCGAATCGGAAATCGAGTCGGAATCCCGGTCCGGCCGTAAAACCCTGGCTCGCCCAGTCTGTGCTCAGCGTGCAGCCGCAACTCGAGCATGCCCATGCGTCCGACGCAGTCCCGCCCATGCAAAGCAGGGATGCGGCAATAACTTTTTTCTTCAGATAGATCACAATTCTCTCTTGGGGCAGTTTTGTTCAGGCCGCTGCCACCGCGGCGCAATTGCAAACCCAAATCGAGTAATGGCCTCAGCGGGGCAAGTTTAAAGGACGCGACGTTATGTCCCGTCCCTGACCGGCTCAGACTCAGATCAGGAGATAGGGGGAGGAGCTCGGGAATGTTGCGGAGAGTAACCGGGCGCCGGTTCGGCGCTACCTGGAACAGCGCGGGACGGCGGTTCCGCCGCCATTGCGGAGAGCGGCAAATGCGGCGCAGCCAGCGTGAGCACCTTGACCGAGACCATGTCCAGACAAAACGAGCAATAAATTTCGTGCGCCTTGGATTTTGCGTGGCTGGAATGCTGGTGCTCGGCCGAGTTGTGCGCCGCCGGGTGAACGCTGACGATGTTCGCCAAAACTTCCGCATTGCCGTAAAAGCGCAATGCCGCAAGCGCGGGCGATACCACGCTGAACAGCAGCGCAAACAATGCGACACGCGCGAAAAGGCGGTGTGATGAGGAAGGCATGGATCAGTCGGAAATCCTAAAGGTTCAGCTTGACAGCGTCAAGCAAACTCAGCTCCAGTTGCTCACAGCACGCGACGAGTACTCGCTTCCGGCCAGACCTTTAAATTTTTCGTCCCATAGCATCGCCTGCTCAGCCCTTAGAGTGATCAGACTGGGCGCGCTTCTTATCTTTCATCAGTCAGGAGTTGCGCTTCATGCGTGCATTGCCTCGGAACGCGTAAAACAGGATGCCCAACGCGGCAAGCGCCCATACCAGCACTGCCCCCGAAGGCAGATCCAGCAAGGCGGAAAACACCAGGCCGATGGCATAACCTGCCGCGCCCAGCCCATAGCCCGCAGCGAGGCGGCCACGGGTGTAATGGCGTGAAGCCAAAGCGGGAATAATCAGGCTGGCAAACACCAGATAAATGCCCACCAGCTGCACCGAAGCAGTGACCGAAACCGCGAATAGCAGATAGAAGCCGGTGTGCCCGAGCTTTTGCTCGAACCTGAACCACAGGATGCAAATTATCGCGGTCAATACCGCCACCGGAATCAGTTGTGCGAAGCTCACCCACAGAATCTGGCCGACCAGCAAATCCTTCAGATGCTCCCCGCCATGCGGATTGTCCGCAAGCAGCAAAATGCCGCCGGTGGCGGCGAGCACGAACAAGACTCCGATCAGTGCTTCCTGCACTTCAGGCCAGCGCCGCTCGGTCCAAGTGAGCAGCAGCGCGCCGAACAGCGCTGCGCTTACCGCGGCAAGCTGGACCGCGAAGCCCCGCGGCTCGAAACCCATGAAATCCGCGGCAATCACGCCCAGTCCCGCAATTTGCGCAATTGCCAGATCAATGAACACGATGCCGCGCTTCAAAACCTGAATTCCGAGCGGCACATGGGTGGCGAGCACCAGCAGGCCCGCGAGGAGCGCCGGGGCAAGAATGCTTGAATCGAGCGCGTTGAAATTCATTTGGCCGCCTGCAATAAGCGTTGCAAAGTATCGTCAAACAAGCCGAACAAGTCTTTCGCTTTGTCGGTTCCGCCCACGGTGTAAGGCAATACGACGGCGGGAATGTTCGCGCGGCTCGCCAGCAATTCTGAGGGGCGTGCATCCTGAAACGGCGTACGCAGAATCACCTTCGCCGGGTCGCGCTGCATGTTGGAAAAGAGTTCGGCCAGGTGCCCCGCGGTTGCCGGCAAACCGGGCTTGGGCTCCAGGTTACCGACTTCGCGCATGCCGAGCCAGTGGATGAGATACGTCATGTCTTTGTGGTGGGTAATGACTGGTACCCCTTTGAGCGGCGCCCCTTCCTGCTCCCAGCGCTGAATCGCCGCTTGCCAGCGTTCTTGAAACGCTTTGCCGCGGGCCTGGTAAGTTGCTGCGTTCGCGGGATCAAGCTGTGACAGACGATCGGTGATTACCTCTGCCACTCTGGCAATATTGTGCGGATCGAGATGAATGTGAGGATTGCCCGCAGGATGAATGTCGCCTTGCGCGCGATCAAGCAGCTTGGGAACTTCGAGTTTGAGTACGAAATTCGACGCCTCCAAGTGGCCCGGCGTCCCGGGCTGGATTTTGCCGTTGCCCGTTTGACTCAGCAGCAGCGGCAGCCAGCCAACTTCCAGTTCAGCGCCGGTGCAAATCACCAGGTCGGCGCTGCGCGCCTTGGCGATCAAGCTCGGCCGTGCCTCGATGTGATGCGCATCTTGCAGTGCGGTGGTTGCCGTATAGACGCTGACTTTATCTCCGCCCAGCTCCTGCGTCAGCGCCGCCCACTCCGGCTCGCAAGCAAATACATTGAGTGCCGCCGAAGCGGCCTCACTGATGGCGCATAACAACGCCAATGCCGATAATATAAGTGCCCTCTTCATGTTATATCCTTTCCTCATCCGTAAATGGGTTTAAAACTTGTGCGCACCGTGGGCGCCCAGGCTGTAGAGGTATTGCAGGAACAGTTGGTCGTCTTTTACCCCGTCAGGCCTTGATTCGTCGCGGGCGAACTGCAAGCGGATGCGTGAAAATTCGCTCGGACTGTAGTCGAACATCATCGTATTCCGCCTGGGGGTGTGGCCCACCAGCGTGGGAAAGTCCTGTGGCGTGAGTGTGCCGTTCAGCACCTGTGCAATGTTGACCGTTCCCGCCTGCAACTGGTCGTGGCGCAGGCCCACCCGCCAGCGCGGGGCAAATTGATAGACCCCCTGCAGGTACCAGCCGCTCTGGTTCGAACTGTACGCGCCCGCAACCGGCGTCCCGAGCACGCCCGTGCTGTTCACGTCGAAATTGAGTGTTCCGGTTTCGATGCGGTGGAGATACTCGCCCTGCAGCTTGAAGTTGGTAACGGTGGAATTGCGGTTGGGCGCCCACTTCAGGACGAAATCGGCAACCCACAGCCGGCTGTCGCCGCTGAAGCTGTTCACCACCGCATTGCCCGCGGAATCGAGGTCATTAAATTGCCGGTCGCGCGGCGAAGTCCACAGGTAGGAAACCCCGGCGCGGTAGGCGTAACTGTCGCCGATGTCCCCGCCCACATGGCCAAACAAAGCTGCGGAGCCGATGCCGTTCTTGTCGCGGTCGCTTCCCGGAAAGTTTTTGCCGCGCCCTGCTTCCGCACCGAGCTCGATGAACAAATCGGTGGGCGCGATCCATTTAAGCTGCAGTCCGTCGTCGCTGTAATTGCCACGCGCGCCGGTGCCTAAAAATGCCTGATAAGCGAGCGGCGCATCGACAAAATCCCAGGCATGCTGGTGGATTTCATTCAAATAGCCGGTACCGGAAAAGAAGCGTCCGCCTTTAAGGGTAAGACCGTGGGACAGCCCGAGCGTCTGGAACCACGCTTCTTCGAGCTCCACGCTGTTGTTCGGCGACAAGGAAACGGTGAGGTTACCTCGGAAATACGGATCAATGTTGGCAGCGATGTTGAGTTCCGATTCTCCTAGGCTGAAACCGCGCTTGCCCAGCCCCTCGCCTCCCGGCGGAATAAAGCCGCCGATACGAAACGTGCCGGGATCCTTGGAAAAATTGTTGTAAGTGCCTTGCAAAACCACCGAGACCGCGGGATTGAATGCGCCCTCCGAGGCAGGCCGGACCGCAGCGGTGACAGCCGTAGTTTGCGCCTGGGCCGCGCTCGCCTCGGCTTGTTGCACCTTGGCTTCGGTTTCCTGCAAGCGTTTTTCCAGCGCCTCGATGCGCGTTTCGTAATTTTGCTTGAGTTGCTTGATTTCCTCGCGAATGGCCTGCAATTCCGCGTCATTGGCGGCGCGGGCCGCATGCGGCAGGCCAAGTGCTATGGCGGCCGAAAGCGCGGCTGCAACGAGCTTGGTCATGGCTTTTTCCTCCGAACCAAAAAACGACAATGCAGCCCGTGGTCCAGGCTGCGCCTACAGTCAGCAGTTCAGAGGAAAACGGGGGGCGCCCTCGGGCAAAAAGCCAGGAAGGATAAGGAAGAGAAGAGATGCGCAACACTGGCAAAAAGCCCAGCGTCTGCATCATGCAGCAGAATGATCGGACTATCGGAATGCAGTGCCCCGTTTATTCCGGCGTAGGCAATGCACTTATCGCACACCTTTGAATGAGGCAGAGGCTTATCCTGCTGTAACGGAGCCTCGTCGGACAGAAAGTGCGAAATTCCATGCGCGAGCGCGCCTTGCTGTGCAAACAGCAGGGCCACTGCGAAAAAAGTATATGCAAAGATGCGCTGGAGTTTCATCTAAAACATGCGATCCCGAGGTTAATTCGAAAACCTAAAGTAATTCTATAACGCTTTCCACCCCGGCGTAAATATACTTCATGAAACCAAGTTGAATATTTTTCAGTGACGATTGGCTCGTTTTTCGTGTTCAGGCAACTCCGGATGCAGCCCTAATGAAAAGCGAAAAACCAACGCTAACGGCCAATTTATAACACCTGCGGATAAATGGTTCAGTATGTTTTTTACAAAGTGATAACCTGATCCGGCATGTTTTTCGAGAGCGCCTCATAGAGATTTGGAAAGCAACCAATCGGCACGTCTTCAATCAGCTTGTCAGCGATATTGCGCTCATAGCAGCATTGGTCGCAACCCATCAGCAGGATGCCTTTTGCCCGTGCCACCTTGGCCAGCCGCTCGCCGATGGGGTCGCCCTTAACCAGCACATAATTATTATCCTCGAAGAAAAACATGCCGACCACGTCAGCGCCGTGGGCATTATGTTCAAGTTGCGGCAGGATCATTTTGCCGAGCTTGTAGGAAACGGTATGGCCTTGCGTTGCAAAAATATAAGCGACTTTCATACACACTCCTCCGTTAACGATTTAACCGGTAATCCGGCACAGCAGGCCCTTCAGATAAGCGCTTTCCGGAAAATTGAGCGCCACCGGATGATCAGGCGCCGCGCCAAACTGTTCGACGATTTGAGCGTCCACTTCTGCATCCAGCGCCGCGCCGGCGACGATTTTCTGGAACAGCTCGGCAGAGATTCCGCCGGAGCAGGAAAATGTGGCGAGCAAGCCGCCCGGACGCAGCAGCTTGAAAGCAAGCAGGTTGATGTCCTTGTAACCGCGCGCTGCTTTCTCGGCAGACGCGGCAGTGGGCGCAAACTTTGGAGGGTCGAGAATTACCATGTCGAAGCGCCTCGCTTGGTCGCGCAAACGACGCAAAATTTCAAATACATCGCCTTCGCACCACTCGGCCTTATCCTCCGGCAGACTGTTTAAAGCGAGATTCTCTCGCGCAAGTCGCAAGGCTTCAGCAGAAGAATCCACCGACAAAACCGATTTTGCGCCGTTGGCGAGCGCGTGCAAGGCAAAACCCCCGCTATGGCAGAAACAGTCGAGCACTTCTTTATCCCGAGCAAGCAGGCCAACCCGCGCACGGTTTACCCGCTGATCAAGATAAAAGCCGGTCTTCTGTCCTTTTCTCACATCCACCCAGAATTCAAGCCGCCCTTCGCCGATTTTGATACGCTGTGGAGGCGCTGTACCGCGCAGCGCCCCAACTCGGGGAAGTAAGCCCTCGAGCTGCCGCACTTCGGCGTCGGAGCGCTCGAACACCCGTGTTGCGCCGGTTAATTCCAGCACAATATCAGCGCAGGTTTCATACCAGCGTTCCATGCCCGCGCTTAACACCTGCATGACCAAGCTGTCACCATAAAGGTCAACGATCAGGCCGGGCAAACCATCGGACTCGCTATACACCAGCCGCATGGCATTGGTTTCGTGAACGAGGGCCTGGCGCGCCGCGATGGCGTGGGTTAAGCGGCCATGGAAAAACTTCTGATCTATGCGGCTGTCCCGGTTCCAATCCCACACCCGGGCTATGATTTGTGAATGCGGGCTGTAGGCCGCATAGGCAAGAAATTTTGCCTGCGAGGAAACGATTTCAACGGTATCACCCGCTTCAGGCGAGCCCTGTATTTGCGCCAAGGCACCTGAAAAAATCCATGGATGGCGGCGCAGCAGTGATTTCTCGCGCCCCGGTTTCAGAATCAGTTTATGCATGGCCAAGAGCGAAGATGCAAACTGATGGTTACGGCTTCTTTTTGGCGCGTGGATGAGCCTTGTCGTAGGCTTTGGCCAGGTATTGGAAGTCTAAATGAGTGTAAACCTGGGTTGTTGAGATGCTGGCGTGCCCAAGCATTTCCTGCACCGCGCGCAAATCACCGCTCGATTGCAGCACATGCGAAGCAAACGAATGGCGCAGTACATGCGGATGCACGTTGCCGCTGATCCCCTGCCTCACCGCCCATTGCCTCACGCAATATTGAATGGCACGCTGGCTGAGCGGCTTGCCATTTTTTTTGCCCGGAAACAACGCGCTTTGGCTCTCGAACGATTTGTTGCGTTCTTCAAGCCAGGCGCGAATGGCGGCAATCGCGTGACTGCCGACCGGTACGATGCGAGTTTTGTTGCCCTTGCCGGTCACGCGCACTGTGGCGTCGCCAAGATTCACATCGTCCACCCGCAATCCCGAAAGCTCGCTCAAGCGCAGGCCGGATGAGTAAAACAGTTCCAGCATCGCTTTGTCACGCAACGCCTGCGGTCCCTCCACAGGAATCTCCACCAAGCGGTTGGCTTCGTCGGGTGAGAGCGCATGAGGAAGGTGTCGTGCCGATTTCGGCGCGCGCAGGCCTTGGCAGGGATTATGGTAAAAATTGTGGTCGCGCGCCAGATAATGGTAATAGCCGCGCCAGGCTGAGAGCATGCGTGCAAGCGTCTTGCCGCTCAATCCACGTGCGTGGAGCTGCGCCACATAGCGCCGGATATGCTGAATCTGCAAATCCTTGAGCGGGGTTGGCCCGGCTAGTTCCAGCAGCGCTTTGACATCGCGAGCATAATTTTCGCAGGTGTAGCGGCTTAAGCGCCGCTCGGTTGCAAGATACGACAAATAGCGCGCGAGATAATCGTTCTCGGAGCACCCGGCTTTCACCAGGCCGTTGTTTCTCACACTCACTCCTTACATCAAGTGGCGCATCAACGCAACGCTGGCAAGTTCACCCAGGCGTTTTAAATACAACGTTCCCATTTCCGGATAAAACCGCTTGGAATCTTCGCTCGCCAGCGCGAGCAGGCCGAACACCCGCTCGGCACGCAGCGCAACCAAAGCAAACGAGCGCAGCCTCGGCGCGTCTTCGCCAAACCAGTCTGTTCCTTCAAATTGCGCGCAACAATGGGGACCGGTCAGCGTTTCGGCAAAAATCCGCAACTTTTCACTTACTACGCTGAATTCGGGCAATTGATGACTGGTATTGACTCCCCACAGCCGCAATGCCACGTGCGGCACGGCGAAATCCTCGCGCAGATTGAAATACAGAGTATGCTGCAGCGATTCCAGGTTGCGGGCATTAAGTAAAGCCAGAGCGATGCGGTGCACACGCTCACCGATGGCGTCGTTCTCTTCACCGAACTGGATCAATTCCCTGAGCTTCGCTTCGAGCTGATGGTTCCTTTCGCGCAGAGTCAGAATCTGTCGCTCGCTGATCGGAATGGCCCTGCCGCCGTGCGGGTGCGGAATGTAAATGTTGGCAATCAGATCCGCGTATTCCTCGAAAAACTCCGGATGCGCCTCAAGATAAGCTGCAATCTCCGCTGGTCTTATGTTCATCCTTGTCCTTTCTGATGGAACCTCTGATTAAGTCCTTCGTGAGCCGCGTTGCAGGCAAAATGCGGATGGTTGCGAGGCGCGCGACGAAGGTCGTAGCTTGGACTACGAAGCCGAGGAGCGCAACGATGCAGACGCCGCAGTTTGCCGCAACCCGCATGGGACGGCTGCCGCGACACGGTCAGCG
>JBGQCF010000015.1:0-42335 GCA_041495205.1 Gammaproteobacteria bacterium | reverse complement strand
GTGGCCCAGAAATTTACCAGCACCACCTTGCCGCGCAGGCTCTGCATGGAGATTTTCTCGCCTTTCAGAGAAGTAAACGTCACCTGCGGCGCCGGTGACTCCTGCGACACCGCTTGCGCGAACAGTAGCGCAAGCAGTGCAGCCAGCGCGAGTAAAATCAGAAAGCGTTTGTTTTTAACCACGGGTTCAAGCAAGCCGCAGAAACGGGAAAATTAGTGTGTGCTTTTTTGCAGTTCTTGTCATCCTGTTCCTTAGAGCCTCTAACATAATGAAACGAATAATGCGACGGCGTCGGTTTCGTATGCAGGCCGCGAAGCGAGCCGCGCCGTTGGGTCACTCCCCAATAAGCGGCGAGCGACAAAGGCATGCGCCGAAACCCGCGCCGTCCCTGCGGGTTGCGGCCAAAAAGCGCGCCTGCTTTGTTGCTCGGCTTACTCGATGTCCCGGCATCGAGTTGCGCCTCGCGTCGCGCATCCATCGCTTTTTGGCCAGCAACGCAAATCCGTTTCATTATGTTAGAGGCTCTTAATGTGCTTTTTCCCAGTTTGGTCCCGACCCAACATCTACAACCAGCGGCACTTCCAATCTGGCAACACCACACATGAGCTTTGGCAACTCGGATGTCACCAACCCGAGTTCGCCATTCGGCACTTCCAGCACCAGCTCGTCGTGCACTTGCATGATGAGCTTGGCTTTGAGCTGCCTTTGCTTAAGCCACTCATGCACCGCAATCATGGCAAGTTTAATAAGATCCGCGGCGGTGCCCTGCATCGGCGCGTTGATTGCCGCGCGCTCCGCCCCCTGGCGGCGCATGCCGTTGGAGCTGTTGATGTCCGGAAGCCAAAGCCTTCTACCCAGCACGGTTTCCACAAAACCCTGTTGCTTGGCAAGTTCGCGGGTGCGCTGCATGTAATCCGCAACCCCCGTATAACGGGCGAAATAACGTTCCATGTAAAGTTGTGCCGCCGTTCGCTCGATGCCCAACTGGCCGGCCAAACCGAACGCCGACATGCCGTAAATCAGGCCGAAATTAATCACCTTGGCGTAGCGCCGCTGTTCTGCCCCGACTTCGTTCGGAGGAATGCCGAAAATCTCCGCTGCGGTGGCGCGGTGGATGTCCTCGCCTGCGGCAAAAGCTTTGAGCAGGTTCGCATCCCGCGAGATATGCGCCATGATGCGAAGTTCAATTTGCGAATAGTCTGCTGATACAATCTGATGGCCGGCAGCAGCGATAAACGCTTCGCGGATTCTGCGCCCTTCCTGGGTGCGCACCGGAATGTTCTGTAGGTTGGGATCGTTGCTGGCAAGCCTGCCCGTTACCGCAACCGCCTGAGCGTAATTAGTGTGCACCCGCCCGGTGGCCGGATCCACCATGCGCGGCAATTTGTCGGTATATGTGGATTTAAGTTTGGCCAAGCCACGATAATCGAGTATCAATTTTGGCAGCGGATAATTCAGCGCCAGCTCCTGCAGCACGTCTTCATCGGTGGAAGGCGCGCCGCCGGGCGTTTTCTTCACCACCGGAAGCTTGTGGCGCTCGAACAGGATTTCCTGTATCTGCTTCGGCGAATTGAGATTGAACGGTTGTTCCGCAAGCCGGTACACCTCGGTTTCAAGTTCCAGCATCCTGTTTCCCAATTCGCGGCTTTGTTCCCCCAGCAGTTTCACATCCAGCAGCACGCCGTTTCTCTCCATGTCAAAGAGCACTTCGAGGAGCGGCATCTCGATACGCCGGTAAATCATCTCCAGTTTGGGGTCGGCAGCAATCTGCGGATATAGCGCCTGATGCAGTTGCAGCGTGATGTCGGCGTCTTCAGCCGCATATTCGGTGGCTTTGTCCACTGCCACCTGCTCAAAACTGATCCGGCCGGCGCCCTTTCCGGTCACTTCATCATAAGTGATGGTTTTGACGCCGAGATGGCGCTCCGCCAGATTGTCCATGTCATGCGCCCTGTGGCTTTCCAGCACATAGGATTGCAGCATGGTGTCATGCGCAATGCCGGAAAGCACAACGTCGTGATTGGCGAAGATGTGCTTGTCATACTTGAGGTTCTGTCCAAGCTTGGGTTTTCCCGGATCTTCCAGCCAGGGCTTGAGCCGCTGTATAACCTGATGGAAATCAAGTTGAGCCGGCGCGTCGGAATAACGGTGCGCAAGCGGAATATAAGCGGCATGGTGCGCTTCCACCGAGAATGATATCCCGACCAGCTTGTCCTGCAGCGGATCCAGCCCGGTGGTTTCGGTATCCACCGCCACCAATTGCGCCGCGTGAATACGCTTCAGCCATTTTTCCAGTTGTGCTTCGGTCAGAACGGTTTCGTAATTCTTTTGTGTGGGGTGAAGAGTAAGAGATGAGTGGCTTGGGCTCACCACCTGGTTTATGGTTTGATCTGACTCCTTACTCCTTACGCCTAACCCCTTACTCTCTTTAAGCCAGTTTTTGAATTCAAATCGTTCGAACAGTTCGGCAAGTTTTGCGCTGTCGGGCAATTGCGGAGCAAGGTCGGAAAGAGCAACAGGCAAAGCCACGTCGCATTTGACGGTGAGCAACTGGCGCGCCTGAGGAAGCCAGTCAAGAGATTTGCGCAAATTCTCGCCCACGACGCCGGGGATATCATTAGCATGGGCCATTACATTGTCGAGCGTTTGATACTGTGTCAGCAACTTCACCGCGGTTTTCGGCCCGACCTTGTCCACGCCGGGCACGTTATCCACACTGTCGCCGATCAGCGTCAGATAATCCAGGATGCGTGAAGGCTCCACGCCGAACTTGGCGAGTACTCCCTGCTCGTCGAGTTTTTCGTTGCTCATGGTGTTGATGAGCGTAACCTGCGGGTTCACCAACTGCGCGAGGTCCTTGTCCCCCGTGGAAACGATGCTCTTTAGTCCCTCGCGCGCGGCAAGCGTGGTAAGCGTACCGATGACATCGTCGGCTTCCACGCCTTCAATCATGAGCAGCGGCCAGCCCAGGGCACGGATGCATTCGTGGAGTGGTTCAATCTGGACTGCCAAATCTTCCGGCATCGCAGGCCGGTTGGCCTTGTATTCAGGATACTGCTCTTCGCGGAAGGTTTTGCCTTTCGCGTCGAACACGCAGGCGATATAATCGGCCTTGTAATCGCTGCGCAAGCGGCGCAGCATGTTGAGCACGACGTAAATCGCGCCTGTGGGATCGCCCCGGCTGTTGCGCAAATCCTGCCGCTCCATTGCGTGAAATGCGCGGTACAGGTAGGAGGAGCCGTCAACCAGGAGCAGTGTTTTGGTTCCGCTTGACGGTGCCCCGTGTTCCCTGGCGGAATTTCCGGAGGCGTTTTTCATTGAGGCCGGCCGCACAAATTAAACTTTGCATTCATTAAACGGATTTCCAAAATGAACCTTCCAGAGAAGCTGCAACAATCAATTACCCCGGAATTTCTTGAAAAATCGTGGTCAGCGCGCGAATCCTGGCGCGTATTTGCGATTATGGCAGAATTTGTGGAAGCCACGGAACGCTTGAGCGCGATACGCCCTGCAGTGAGCATTTTCGGAAGCTCGCGCTCCGCACCTGATCATCCTTATTACAAGCTCGCTGAAGCCATCGCGCGGCAGCTGTCGGATGCGGGTTTCAGCGTCATTTCCGGCGGCGGGCCCGGCATCATGGAAGCCGCCAACAAAGGGGCATATTTCGGCACAAGCCCAAGCATTGGCCTGAATATCCAGCTGCCGCACGAGCAGCACAGCAACGCTTACCAGGATATCAGCCAGACGTTCCGGCATTTTTTTGCGCGCAAGGTGATGTTCGTGAAGTTCGCCAGCGCTTACGTGGTGCTGCCCGGCGGCTTCGGCACGCTGGATGAATTGATGGAAGCGCTCACCCTGGTACAGACCGGCAAAACGCGCAAAATGCCGATCATCCTCGTGCACGAACCGTTCTGGCGCGGCATGCTGGACTGGTTCAAGCAGGTGTTGGTTGCGGAAAACATGATGGACGCCGAGGATCTGCATCTCATCCATGTCATCAACGAACCCAAAGCAGTGGTGGACGCGATATTCAATCATTACGAGAAGCGCGGCTTCGAGCCTTCGGCGCAGGAGCGGGAAGTCCAGCTTAACCTGTAACCGCCTGTCTAATGATAAACTAGTACTCTCGCTTCGATAGGTAATCAATCAACAACGATGCGCCTCATTACTGCCGCCATCTTTTGTCTTGCACTGTCCGCGTATGCACAGAGCGACCGCCCCAAGGATTTGCAGCCTCTTCCGGAAGCGCCGCCGCCTCCGCAGCCGCAGATTGACCAGTCGCTGGAGCCTGAAGTAACCATCATAAAGCGCGGAAAGGAAACCGTGGAAGAATACCGCGTGCACGGCAAGCTCTATATGATCAAGGTCACGCCGTCCCACGGCGTCCCTTATTACCTGATTGATGAAGCAGGCCACGGCAAGTTCACCCGCCGCGATGATCTGGACAACCCGGTCAAGGTGCCATTGTGGCTGATACTTGAGTTCTAAAGCGTTCAGCTCTCAGCCTTCAGCAAAACTTAATCTCGACAAATTGCCAACAGCCGAACGCTGATTGCTGACCGCTGATTACTAATAAACCATGTCCGTATTTACCACCGTCACCCCGGAACAGCTCTCGGCGTGGCTGAAAAACTATTCGCTCGGCGCGCTCACCGGCTTGCGCGGTATCGCTGCCGGCATCGAGAACACCAATTACTTCATGGATACCACTCACGGCCGTTACGTGCTCACGCTGTTCGAGAAATTGCGCGCGGAAGAACTGCCGTTTTACCTCGACCTGATGTCGCACCTGGCAAGCCACGGCATTCCCTGTCCCGATCCGATTGCCAATCTGCAACACAGCTTCTTAAGTGAGCTCAACGGCAAGCCGGCGTGCATTGTCACTTACCTGGAAGGCAAAGATCTAGAGACCCCCACTTCCGGGAACTGTGCGGAAGTGGGTGAGCTGCTTGCCGACATGCATCTTGCGGGCCAAACCTATGCGGTGAGCATGGAAAACCCGCGCGGCACGCGCTGGTGGACCGCCACCGCCCCGCAGCTCATGCCTTTTCTGTCGCCAATTGAAGCGGAACTTCTTAAGGAAGAACTGCGCTTTCAGTCTCTCTACCGTTACCAGGATTTGCCGCGCGGGGTGATTCACGCCGACATGTTCCGCGACAATGTGCTGTTTCACAACGATGCGATCAGCGGCGTCATAGATTTTTATTTCGCCTGCAATGATGTTCTGCTCTACGACGTGGCTATCGCCGTGAACGACTGGTGCGTGACTGCAAGCTATGAACTGGACGCCGGGCATACCCGGGCACTGCTTTCCGCCTATCATGCCAGCCGTCCCTTCACCGAAAACGAGCGCGAGGCCTGGCCGGTGATGCTGCGCGCCGGGGCGCTGCGCTTCTGGGTCTCGCGTTTGTATGACTTCCACCTGCCGCGGCCGGGGGAGCTCACCCATGCCAAGGACCCCAATCATTTCATGAATATTCTCAAGCAGCACGCCAGCGGAAAATCCGGCGTAGTCTGGCCGTGAGCTAAGGAACCTCTGATTAAGTCCCACGCGGTTGCGACGGCGCTTCAAATCTTGCGCAAAACGGTGTAACTTAGTAGGGAACCTCTGATTAAGTCGCACATGGCCGCGACGGTTGGCTGGGCCTCGACCCAGACGCGAAGCGAGGAGCGAAGTGTGCTTGACCGCACACCAGCGACGAGCGACAAAGTATGGTGCGAGGCCAAGCCCCGTCCCAATGGGTTGCGGCGAAATGTGGCGCTCGCTTCGTTGCTCGGCTTGCGAATAAGAACGGGCTATTCGCTGCGCCTCGCGCCTTGCCTTCATCCCCATTTCGCCAGCAACGCGGCTCACGCGAGACATAATCAGAGGTTCCTAACAATAAGCTAGGGGATGAATCATGGAACCACGCCAAGTCGCCGCCGGTCAGGGCTGGCAATGGCTGATTGATGGCTTTGCTTTGTTCATGAAAAACCCTTTGATTTGGGTTGTCCTGTGCGCCATCCTAGTCGCAATTTCTTACACCTTGATTAAAATTCCCTTTCTCGGACTCGTGTTGAATTTAATCCTGCCCGTGTTTGTGGGAGGGCTGATGCTGGGCTGCCAATCCCTGCAAGATGGCGGGGAGCTGGAGATCGCTCATCTGTTCGCGGGTTTCAAGAAGAATACCAACGCTCTGATTGCACTTGGTGGCGTCAACTTAGTCGGGTTAATTTTAATTGCATTTGTAGTGGCGCTGACCGGAGGCGAAGCCCTAAAGGCAGTGTTGGCGAGCAGCCAAGGCAACTTGGATATGGCGACTCTCACAACTTACGGAAACCAGATATTGTTGGCTTTGCTTATAGGGCTGGCGCTATACGTGCCATTAGCCATGGCGCTATGGCTTTCACCCGTATTGGTGGCGCTCCGTGACACAAACGCAATGGTTGCCCTGAAATTGAGCTTTATTGCCTGTCTGAAAAATATCCTGCCCTTCCTGGTTTATGGTGTTATTTTATTTATTTTACAAGTCATCATAGCGCTGATGCTGGGGATAATGAATATTTCCCTCAGCTCACGGCTTATGATTGCGCTCGCGGTAATGCTGCCGGTACTTATACCAACGCTCTACATAAGCTTTAAAGATATTTTTTCTGACAATTCAATCCAGACCAAAACCTGATTAAGCCGGGGTCAGCTTGGCGTATTCCAGTGCCAGCCATTTCACCCCGGCTTTGTGAAAATTGACCTGCACGCGGGCGTCCGTCCCGCGCCCTTCGGCGTTGACTATCACCCCCGCGCCAAATTTAGGATGCAGCACATTCTGTCCGATACGCCACGGCGTTGAAGGTTGAGAGTTGAGTGTTGAGAGTTGAGAGGGAACAGCCGCGTCCTTGTTTTCAACACTGAATGCCGAACTCTGAACATTTAACCCGGTATTGACGCGCTGCATCAGGTTTTCGGGAATCTCCTGTACAAAACGAGAAGCGATGTTGTAACGCGTCTGTCCATGCAACATGCGGTTTTGCGAAAAGCTTAAGTAAAGCCTGCGCCGAGCGCGGGTGAGCGCTACGTACATCAATCTTCGCTCTTCTTCCAGCCCACCGGCTTCTACCAGGCTTTGCTCGTGCGGAAACAATCCCTCCTCCAGGCCGCTGATGAACACCGTGTGAAATTCCAAACCTTTTGCCGAATGCACGGTCATCAGCTGCAATGCATCCATGCCTTCTCCTGCCTGGCGCTCGCCGGCCTCCAATGCGGCGTGCGCCAAAAAATCCACCAACATGTTTTGTGAGATCCCTTCGGCGCTCTCATTAACGAAGCCGGCCGCAGCGTTGATGAGTTCGCCCAAATTTTCCAGACGATCGGCGCCGTCTTTCTGTCCCTGGTACTGCTGTTTGAGGCCACTATGTTCGACGACGTGCTGGATCACCTCTTGCAGCGTCAGGCCGGCGCAGGCCTCGCGCAGCAATTCGATCAGGGCGACAAAACCTTCGATGCCTTTTTTCTGCGCTGTTTCCTTTCCACGCGCTTTATTCTGCGTTCTGCTCAGTGCCACCTGCCACAAGCTGTTGCGCTGCTCCAGGGCTTCTTCCTGCAACTGCTCGAGGCTGCGGCTGCCGATCCCGCGCAGCGGAAAATTGATTACTCGCAGCAGTGCGCCATCATCATCCGGATTGGCGACGAGGCGAAGGTAAGCGAGTGCGTGCTTGATTTCCTGGCGCTCGAAAAAGCGCAGGCCCCCGTACACGCGATACGGCACCAATGCCGAAAACAGCGCGTGTTCCAGCACCCTGGACTGGGCATTGGAACGGTAGAGCACCGCCATGTCAGAAAATTTGACACCTTCCGCTGCAAGTGCTTTCACTTCTTCAACGATAAATCCCGCTTCTTCGAGGTCATTGGCGGCTTCATAGAGGCGCAATGGCTCGCCATGCCCTTCGGCAGTCCATAGGTTTTTGCCGAGCCGCGCCTTGTTGTGGCGGATCAGCGCATTCGCGGCATCCAGGATGTTGCCGTGCGAGCGGTAGTTCTGTTCAAGCTTGATGACGGTGGCTGCGCCGAAGTCCTGCTCGAAACTCAGCATGTTTCCTGCACTCGCGCCGCGGAAAGCATAAATAGACTGGTCATCATCGCCGACTGCGAAAACCGCATTGTTTTTGCCCGCAAGCAGTTTTAGCCACAGGTATTGCAAACGGCTGGTGTCCTGGAGTTCGTCCACCAGAATATGCTGGAAGCGGCCGCGGTAATGCTCGCGCAGGATTTCATTGCGCGACAGTAGTTCGAATGAGCGCAGCAGCAGTTCGGCGAAATCCACTACGCCCTCGTGCTGGCACAACTCGTCGTAGGCGGCATAAAGCTCGTTAAGCTTGCGGGAAAAATCGTCGAGAGCTTCAACCTGGGCCGCGCGCAAGCCTTGTTCTTTTGCGTTGTTAATGAAGTACTGCAGCTGTTTTGGCGGGTATTTCTCATCGTCGACGTTGAGGCTTTTCATGAGGCGCCTGATCAGTGCCAGTTGATCTGCGCTATCCATGATTTGAAACAGTTGCGGCAAGCCGGCATCGCGGTAGTGCGCGCGCAGCAGGCGATTACATAACCCATGAAACGTGCCAACCCACATACCGCGGGTGTTAATCGGCAGCATCGCTGAAATGCGCGCGAGCATTTCCTTCGCCGCCTTGTTGGTGAAGGTTACCGCGAGGATGCCCATGGGACTGGCCTGTCCGGTCTGAATCAGCCAGGCAACGCGCGTGGTGAGCACGCGCGTCTTGCCGCTGCCCGCGCCGGCAAGCACCAGCGCAGATTGCCTGGGCAGGGTGACGGATTCGAGCTGCTGGGGATTTAACCCGGAAAGAATGGACATGCGTGGCTGCTCAATGCCGGTTTGCTAAACCAAACATTATAAGCGATGGCCGTTACTTGACCGAAGCAGGATCAGCCGAGCTTCTTCTTTTCCATCAGCTCGAGAATAAGCGGCGTAAAGATGAGCTGCATCGCCAAACCCATTTTGCCGCCGGGCACGACGATGCAATTCGGCCGCGACATGAAGGAATCGTGGATCATGGTGAGCAGATACGGGAAGTTCACGCCCTTGGGGTTGCGGAAACGGATCACCACAAAACTCTCGTCCGCCGTCGGAATGTCGCGAGCGATGAACGGATTGGAAGTGTCCACCGTCGGCACGCGCTGGAAATTGATGTGGGTGCGCGAAAACTGCGGCGTGATGTAATAAACATAATCACGCATTCGCCGCAGGATGGTCTGCGTCACCACCTCGATCGAGTAGCCGCGGTCCTGCATATCGCGGTGAATCTTCTGTATCCATTCCAGGTTGACGATCGGCACCACGCCGATAAGCAAATCGACGTGCTTGGCCACGTTGACATCCTGCGTAACCACTCCGCCGTGCAGTCCTTCGTAAAACAGGAGTTCGCTGCCTTCCGGCAACGGCTCCCATGGGGTGAAAGTGCCCGACGCCTGCTTATACGGCGCGGCTTCCTCCTCGTTGTGAAGATACCGCCGCATTCTGCCGGTGCCGTTCTCACCGTACTGGCGGAACAAGGTTTCCAGTTCCTGGAACAGGTTGGCTTCCTGACCGAAATGACTGATGGCACGCTCGCCGCTTTTTTCCGCTTTGGCGATCTGGCGCTTCATGTCTTCGCGGTCATAACGGTGAAAGCTGTCGCCTTCCACGGTTACGGCATTGATTTCCTCGCGGTGGAAAATGTGCTGGAAGGTCTGCGTGACCAAGCTGGTGCCCGCTCCCGAAGAACCGGTTACCGCAATGACCGGATGTTTGCGCGACATTGAGGCATTCGCTCCTGAAATCGACCCGCGTTATTCTAGACTTTATGCTGCATAAATAGTACACCAAAAATCATAAGCAACAGTTACATTTCGTTATTGTTACGATAAGAGTTTTTTAATGCGTTGCGCGAAAATCGCTTTAACATCACGGGCCATCCTGCCAAGTAAGAAACTTAAGCGCAAGTGCGACGGCTGTTGTACTTGGTATTCTCCTTGAAGACATCCCGATTTCTTGCAGGCGATCAGGTATAATTTCAAGAGCCTCTAACACAATGAAACGAATAGTGCGACGGCGTCGGTTTCGGATGCAGGCCGCGAAGCGAGCCGCGCAGTTGGGTTGTTCTCCAATAAGCGGCGAGCGACAAAGGCATGCGCTGAAATCCGCGCCGTCCCTGTGGGTTGCGGCCAAAAAGCGCGCCTGCTTTGTTGCTCGGCTTACTCGATGTCCCGGCATCGAGTTGCGCCTCGCGTCGCGCATCCATCGCTTTTTGGCCAGCAACGCAAATCCGTTTCATCGTGTTAGAAGCTCTTAACTTTTTATAGCAGGGATTCCTTTGCTTATGCAAGCACGCTATCAGCCTGCGGAGATCGAGCGTCAGGCACAGAGCCACTGGCAGGCGCACAAGGCGTTCCGCGCAGTGGAACAATCGGACAAACCCAAGTATTACTGCCTGTCTATGTTTCCCTATCCATCGGGGAAGCTGCACATGGGACATGTGCGCAACTACACCATCGGCGACGTACTCACCCGATTCTACCGCATGAAAGGCTACAACGTGCTGCAGCCGATGGGCTGGGATGCGTTCGGCTTGCCAGCGGAAAACGCGGCGATGGCGAACAACGTGCCGCCCGCGAAATGGACCTATGACAACATTGCCTACATGAAAAAACAGCTCCAGTCGCTTGGTTTTGCCATCGACTGGCAGCGTGAGTTCGCCACTTGCAACCCTGACTACTACCGCTGGAACCAGTGGCTGTTCCTGCGCATGCTGGAAAAGGGACTCGCTTACAAGAAAGCCGGAATCGTCAACTGGGATCCGGTAGACCAGACGGTGCTCGCCAACGAACAGGTAATCGACGGGCGAGGCTGGCGCACCGGCGCGCTGGTGGAAAAGCGCGAAATCCCGATGTATTACTTGAAGATCACCGCATACGCCGACGAACTACTTGAAGCGCTGGAACAACTGCCGGGCTGGCCGGAACGGGTGAAGACCATGCAGGCCAACTGGATCGGCAAAAGCGAAGGCGTCGAGATCGCCTTCCCTTATGCCGATGATGACCATGCGCAGTCTCTCAAGGTCTTCACCACGCGCGCCGATACCTTGATGGGCGCGACTTATTGCGCTGTGGCGGCGGAGCACCCGCTCGCAACACGCGCAGCGAAAAATAATCAGCAGCTTGCAACCTTTATTGAGGAATGCAAGCGCGGTGCAGTCATGGAAGCCGAGCTTGCCGGCCAGGAAAAGAAAGGCATGGCTACCGGCCTGTTCGTCATTCATCCGCTCTCGGGCGAGAAATTGCCGGTATGGGTGGCGAATTACGTGCTGATGGGCTATGGCGAGGGTGCTGTGATGGCGGTTCCTGCGCATGACCAGCGCGATTTTGAATTTGCCACTCAGTATCGCCTGCCCATTAAGTGCGTGATCAAGCCGGTGGGGGCATCACTCAAGCTGCCGCTCACCGGGGCCTATGTTGAGCACGGCATCAACTTTGATTCAGGCGAGTTTTCGGGCCTGAATTTTCAGCAGGCGGTAGACGCGATCGCGGCGGCCCTGAATAAAAAAAGGTTGGGCAGAAAGCGCGTCCAGTACCGGCTGCGCGATTGGGGAATTTCGCGCCAGCGCTATTGGGGCACGCCGATCCCCATCATTCACTGTGCATCCTGCGGCGACGTGCCGGTCCCTGACGAGCAATTGCCAGTGGTGCTGCCGGAAAATCTGGTGCCCGACGGCACTGGCAACCCGCTGGCCAAGACACCTTCGTTTTACGATTGCCTGTGTCCGAAGTGCAATAAAAAAGCCAAGCGCGAGACCGACACCATGGATACATTCGTGGATTCGTCCTGGTACTACATCCGTTACGCCTGTCCCGACCAGAAGCGCGCAATGGTGGATGAGCGGGTCCGCTATTGGCTGCAGGTCGACCAATACATCGGCGGCATTGAGCACGCCATTTTGCATCTTCTGTACTCGCGCTTTTGGACGAAAGTTATGCGCGATCTGGGTTTGGTCAAGCTCGATGAACCGTTCACCAACCTGCTCACCCAAGGCATGGTGCTGAACGAAATTTTCTTCCGCAAATCAGCAAACGGCCGCATCACCTATTACAATCCCGCCGACGTGGAAATCAGCATGGACGACAAAGGCCAGCGCACCGGCGTGAAACTGAAAGCCGACGGGAAGCCGGTGGAATCCGGCGGCATGGGAACCATGTCGAAATCGAAGAACAACGGCGTCGACCCGCAGGCGCTGATCGAGGAATACGGCGCCGATACCGCGCGGCTATTTGTCATGTTTGCGTCCCCACCAGAACAAACGCTGGAGTGGTCGGATACCGGCGTCGAGGGGGCCTCACGGTTCCTGCGGCGGCTGTGGAGCTACGGCGTGAAATTCAAGAATGGTGGTGGCCCAGCGATCCGTCCCGGTTTGCAGAAGGCCACGCGCTTCGAAATCCATTCGGTACTCAAGCAGGCGAACCACGACATGGCCAAGCACCAGTTCAACACGGTGGCCTCGGCAGCGATGAAAATACTGAATGCGCTGGAACGGATGCTCGGCGTGGAGGACGACGTTGCTAAAGAAGGTCTCTCGATCTTGCTGCGCCTGCTTTACCCGATCACGCCGCACATTTCACACCAATTGTGGCGCGAGCTCGGCTACGGCGAGGACATTCTCGATGCGCCCTGGCCCGCAGTCGACGAGACGGCTCTGGAGCAAGACGAGATTGAGTTCGTGCTGCAAGTCAACGGCAAGCTGCGCGGCAACATGCGGGTGCCGCGCGCAGCAACGCGCGAGTCCATCGAAAAAATGGCGCTGACCCACCCCGGCGTGCAAAAATACGTGAGTGGTCAGCCCATCAAGAAAGTGGTGGTTGTACCTGGACGGCTGGTCAACGTGGTGGTATGAAATTCGTGAGGAGTGAGGGGTAAGGGGTGAAGGGCATAAAGCATGGGTTTACACCTCACTCCTAACTCCTTACCCCTTACCTGATAAAAGGTTGAGCATGCGTGTCGTTCTTACGGGTGTACTTATTCTGCTGCTATCAGCGTGCGGCTTCCAATTGCGCGGCCAGGCGACCTTTCCTTTCGAAAGTCTGTACATCAACGCCGCCGATACTTCTGCCTTTGCCATTGAGCTCAAGCGCGCGGTGCGCGCCGGAAGCAACACCCGCTTAAGCGATAATCCCAAGGATGCCCAAGCCATCCTGCAAGTAGTGAATGAAGTGAGAGAAAAACAAATCTTGAGCCTGAGCGGCGGCGGCACCGTGCGGGAGTTCGAGTTGCGGCTGCACATCACCTTCCGCCTGCAGGACAATAAGGGCCAGGACTGGATACCGCAAACCGAAATCGTACTGAAACGCGACTTCTCGTTCAACGACACCCAGGTGCTGGCGAAAGAATCGGAAGAAGCGCTCTTGTACAAAGACATGCAAAGCGACGCCGTGCAGCAAGTGATGAGGCGCTTGAGCGCGGTCAAAGTACCCTCCTAGAACCTATCTCATCAATGATCACATGCGTATAGACACCGGACAACTCCAGCAGCACTTGCAGCGCGGACAGAAATCCCTCTACACGGTTTACGGCGATGAACCGCTGCTGGCACTGGAGGCCGCGGACCTGATACGCGCGGCGGCAAGGCAGGCGGGCTTTGCCGAGCGTGAAATCTTCACCGCCGAAGCCGGATTTGACTGGCAGCGCCTTGCGACGAGCAGCAGAAGCCTGTCGCTGTTTGCCGGTAAAAAATTGATTGATCTGCGCGTCCCTTCCGGAAAACCCGGCAATGAGGGCGCGCAGGCCATTGAGGATTTTTGCTCTGCAATGGGGCCCGATCTTATGGGTTTGGTGGTGCTGCCAAAACTTGACCGGCAATCATTGAACTCAAAATGGTTTGGGGCGCTGGCAAGCCACGGCGTGGTGGTAAGCGCCAAACCAGTGGAACGGGCGCGGTTGCCGCAGTGGATTGCGGAGCGTCTTGCGCTGCAGGACCAGAGCGCCGATGCCGATACCTTGCAGTTTATCGCCGATCGTGTCGAGGGCAATCTGCTCGCCGCACATCAGGAAGTGCAAAAGCTTGCGTTGCTGTTTCCGCCTGGAAAACTGGGCTTCGAGCAGGTCAAGGAAGCCGTGCTGGAAGTCGCGCGCTACGATGTATTTAAACTCAGCGAAGCGATGCTGATGGCTGACACGGTGCGTGTCACGCGCATTCTCGAGGGTTTGCGCGGCGAGGGAGTGGCGCCGCCGCTCATCCTGTGGGCGGTGAGCGAGGACATCCGCACATTGCTTAAAATCGTAAGCGGCCTGGAGCGAGGCAAGAGCTTGCCGCAGCTGTTGCGCGACGTGCGCGTCTGGGGCGCGCGCCAGGAACTCATGCAGCGCGCCGCAACGCGTTCGCGCAAGAACGTGCTGGAAGACGCACTTTTGCACGCAGCGCGGCTTGACCGCATGATCAAAGGCCTGGCTCGCGGCAACATCTGGGACGAGTTCCTGCAACTGGGATTGCGTTTCTGTTCCAGCCCGGTCGGCGCTACAATATGCTGATATGGACATACTCGACATCAAAGCCTATATGCTGGGCATTGGGCGCGAAGCGCGCGCCGCTTCCCGCCTCATGGCCCGCGCCGACACGAAATCCAAAAACAAGGCGCTCACGGTTATGGCGCAAGCGATCCGGCGCGAAGCCAAGAGCCTGCTTGCCGCAAACAGCAAGGACATGGAGTCTGCGCGCGCTAACAAGCTGGATGACGCGCTGCTCGATCGACTCACGCTTTCTGCAAAAGACATAGACAGCATGGCCGAAGGCCTGCTGCAGATTGTGCAGCTGCCCGATCCGGTAGGCGAAATCAGCGGGCTTAGCTACCGCCCTTCAGGAATCCGGGTCGGGAAAATGCGCGTGCCGCTGGGAGTTGTGGGCATTATTTATGAAGCGCGTCCCAACGTCACCGCGGATGCGGCGGGGCTTTGTCTCAAAGCCGGCAACGCGGCAATTCTGCGCGGCGGGTCGGAAGCGATGCATTCCAATCAGGCCATTGCCGCACTGGTGCGTGAAGGATTAAAAACAGCGGGCTTGCCGGAAACCGCAGTACAGGTGATTGAAACCACCGACCGCGCCGCTGTAGGCGAATTGGTGACGATGAAGGATTACGTGGATGTCCTCGTGCCGCGCGGCGGCAAGAGTCTGATCGAGCGCATCTCGAGTGAGGCGCGCATTCCCGTCATCAAGCATCTGCATGGCGTGTGCCATGTTTATATTGACGACCAGGCCGACGTGGAAAAAGCCGTGCGCATCGCCGACAACGCCAAGACGCAGCGCTACGGTACCTGCAACACCATGGAGACACTGCTGGTGGCGGAAACGATTGCGCCCAAGGTGCTGCCGAAGCTGTGCAAGATTTATCTGGACAAGGGCGTCGAATTGCGCGGCGATCAAGCCTCGCGTTTGCTGGTGCCGCAAATGAAAGCGGCGACCGAGGAAGATTGGCATACGGAATACCTTGCGCCTATCCTAAGCGTGCGCATTGTGAAAAATCTCGACCAGGCGATCGAGCACATTGCCACCTACGGTTCGCAACATACCGATGCCATCGTCACTGAAAACTACGGCCGCGCCATGCGTTTCCTGCGCGAAGTGGATTCGAGTTCGGTGATGGTCAATGCCTCGACCCGCTTTGCCGACGGTTTCGAATACGGGTTGGGCGCGGAAATCGGCATTTCCACCGACAAAATCCACGCGCGCGGCCCGGTGGGCCTCGAAGGGCTCACTTCGCAGAAATTCATCGTGCTCGGCGACGGTCAAATCCGGCAATAAGCTTCAAACCACAAACACGAAAAAAATAGACAGGACTAACAGGATTTTTCAGGATTTATAGGATTTATCCTGTTAATCCGTTGAAATCTTGTAAATCCTGTCCATTGCTTCAGATTTTCTCTTTGCCTATGTGATTATTCTGGGCCTCCATGAACAAGCTTATTGAAGTCAAAGTCCCTGATATCGGCGATTTCAAAGATGTTCCGGTAATCGAAGTCCTGGTGAAAGCCGGAGACAGCGTCGCCAAGGAAGATCCGCTGATCACGCTAGAATCGGACAAGGCAACCATGGACATTCCCGCCCCGCAGGCGGGAGTAGTGAAAGAGGTCAAGATCAAAACCGGCGACAAGGTGTCGCATGGCTCGCTGATTCTCACGCTGCACACCGCAGCTGCCGCACCCGCTGAATCCCCCAAATCAGTTCAAGCCGCACCCGCTGTTGCGGCGGGTAAACCTGCTGCCGATATTCATGCTGAAGTCGTGGTGCTGGGCGCCGGCCCGGGCGGCTATACCGCGGCGTTCCGTGCTGCCGATCTGGGCAAGCATGTGGTGCTGATCGAACGCTATCCCAATTTGGGAGGGGTTTGTCTCAATGTCGGCTGCATTCCCTCGAAGGCATTGCTGCACGTAGCCAAGGTCATCAGTGAAGCGGAGGAAATGGCGCATAAAGGTGTGAGTTTCGGCAAACCCAAAATCGAAACCGACAAACTTCGCGCCTGGAAGCAAAGCGTGACCGGCAAACTGAGCAAAGGCCTGGCGGGACTTGCCAGGCAGCGCAAGGTGCAGGTATTGCAAGGCGTGGCCAAGTTCGCTTCATCCCATATGCTGCGTGTGGAAACTCAGGATGGCGTGAAAACCGTGTCCTTCGATTACTGCATCATCGCCGCGGGATCGCAAGCAGCAAAGATTCCCGGTTTTCCCGACGACCCGCGCATCATGGATTCAACCAGCGCGCTGGAAATCCAGGACATTCCACAAAAATTGCTGGTGATAGGAGGGGGCATCATCGGGCTTGAAATCGCGTGTGTGTACGACGCGCTGGGCTCGAAAATCAGCGTGGTGGAGCTACTCGATGGATTGATGCTCGGCGCAGATCGCGATCTTGTTAAACCCCTGCAAAAACGCATTGAAAAGCGTTACGAGGGAATTTATCTCAAAACCAAAGCTGCAAAAATAGAACCGCAAAAGGACGGACTAAAAGTGCATTTTGACGGCGACAATGCGCCAAAGGCGCAGCTGTTCGACCGCGTCCTGGTAGCGGTTGGAAGACGGCCGAATGGCAATGCCATAGCCGCGGAGAACGCCGGTATTCAGGTCACCGACAAAGGTTTTATTCCGGTGGACAAACAGCAGCGCACCAGCGTGCCGCACATATTCGCGATTGGCGACATCGTCGGCGAGCCGATGCTCGCGCACAAAGCGAGCCACGAAGGCAAGGTTGCAGCCGAAGTCATCGCTGGACACAAGGTGGCATTCGATGCGCGCACCATTCCTTCGGTTGCCTACACCGACCCTGAAGTGGCATGGATGGGCTTGACCGAAACTCTAGCCAGGGAGCAAGGCATCGAATTTGAAAAAGCGGTATTTCCCTGGGCGGCGAGCGGACGCGCGCTGGCCCAAGGACGCGACGAAGGCATGACCAAGCTCTTGTTCGACAAAACCACCAACAGGCTCCTCGGCGCGGGCATAGTGGGGCCGAATGCTGGCGAGCTGATTTCCGAAACCGTGCTGGCGCTGGAAATGGGAGCTGACGCGCAAGATATCGGGCTTACCATCCATCCCCATCCCACGCTGTCGGAGACCGTGTTTTTCTCCGCCGAAATGGCGGAAGGCACCATCACCGATCTTTACATTCCGAAAAAATAGCGCCTCACTGCGCAGTGGCAGGCTGTTGCAACAGGCTCGCAAACTGCATGAGCTCCTTCTCCTGCAGGTCGGATACCGCCCAAAACGCCATTCCCGAATCCTTCCAGTGAATCAGGTTATAGCCCTGCTTGGTTTTCGTCCGTACCAAGTTTTTCTCGCGCGACTCTTCAGGCCAGATGAAAAGATTGATGAAATGCTTGCGATGTCCGTATACCAGCGCCGCCACCGGCCTGTTGTTGATGTAATCAAGCCGGCCGCCAACCAGCGGAAAATCTTGCGTGGTCAAATCGAGAACCACCGGCGAAAAATCCAGCTTGCCGTTGAACCAGGGCTTTACCGTGTGCTGATCGGAGGATGCTACATCCGCCAAATGATCCCCCATGAGCGAGCGTACGTGGCCTGAGATGATTTCTTCGGTAAGGATCTCGTCATCGGAAGCCGCGTTAAAACGCAGCGCTACTCCCCAGGTAATTACCACCGCAAAAGCCATTGAAGCGGCAAAGCCCAGCCAGTTTAAGTTCGGCTGTCCGAAAACAATTGCTTTTTTGCCGTGCTTCGGCAACGCGGCGCGGATGCGCGCTTCAAGCCATTGCGGCGCCGCGTAATAGCTCGCGCGCTCGCGAATAGCGGATCGCATAGCGGTTTCCTGAGAGTAAACTGCCTTGCAAGCAGCGCAACCCTCAAGGTGCTTTTCAATTTCCACGGCATGCACCAAATCGATTTCCTTATCGAGGTGGCCGTGCATCAAATCCCGGGTTTCATTGCAATTCATTTCATCCCTCCTACATAATCCGTTCAAGCGAAGCGCGAAGCATTTTCCTCGCGCGGGCGAGCCGTGACATCACCGTGCCGAGCGGAATGTCGGCCACCGTCGAGATTTCCTTATAGGAAAGATCTTCAAGCTCGCGCATAATCAGTATTTCTCTGAACTCCAGCGGCAGCGTTTCAAGCGCACGGTCAAGCAAGCGCTTGTCTGCATTTTGCAGCATCAACGCTTGCGGATCGCTGCTGCTGTCCGCCTCGGCGTGCGCCTCCTCGTCGAAAGAATCATGCAGCTCCTGGATACGATTCTGTTTCAACCAGGTGTAACAGGTGTTGCGCACGATGGCCAGCAACCAGGCGCGCCCGTCTTCTCCCCGGAAGCTGTCGAAAAACTTGAAAGCACGCAAGTATGCTTCCTGCACCATATCCTCCGCGTCGTGATCGTTGCGGGTCAGCCACCGCGCCAGGTTGTAAGCGGCGCTGAGATGCGGCAGCGCGATTTCTTCAAAGCGCCGGTTCTTATCAGCCAAGGCTATTCCTATATCTGTATTACCACGTATTGACTCATTTTATTCCCTAAACCGAATTAAAACGAATACTGGGAATATTGGCCGCACGCCAAAGGTTATGCAGGGTAGAGACGGTTTGATTGGCAAATCGTCTCGACCAACCTTCATATAGGAGATTCAAAATGTTTACGAATAGGAACAGATTGTCAGCTCTTGCATTGGGCACCCTGCTTTCGATCTCTGCTCTTCAGCCTGCACTGGCGGCGGACGGCACCGAACGCGCGGATATCAATGCGAGCAAGTGGCTTGAGCAACAGCTACAGAGCACCGATGGTTCCCCCACGCCTGCGTTTCAGGACCGTCTCACCTCTGTTTATCAAGGAGCCAGTATGACTGTCCCCCAGCGCGCGGATACTAACGCAAATACCTGGCTTGACCGACAATTGCGGGCTAGTGACGGCAACCCTGACGGCCAGTAATACCTCAGATTTGGATGGTTTTTTTTCAGTTATTCCCTGAAGGCAACTTCAGGGAATATTTCTGGTGCGAATCCGGTTATACAAGTTAAGGACCCCTTAACTTTGATACAAGGAGACTCAAATGAAAAAGCAAATGGACCGGCGGCAGTTTCTTAAACTAGCGGGCCTGGGCGGCGTGGTGTTTGTTTCCGGCCTTGCCGGCTGCGCTAGCGCGGGAAGAAAACCGGGCGCTGCTGCGTACGATGATTTCTATTTTGTGCAGCTTTCGGATACCCATTGGGGATTCGAGGGCGAGGCAGTCAACCCTGACGCCAAAGGCACCTTGAAAAAAGCGGTGGCTGCAGTGAACAGCTTGAACGAAAAACCCGATTTCATCATGTTTACCGGCGACCTTACCCACACCACCGATGATCCAAAAATACGCAGGCAACGGCTTGCCGAATTCCGCGAGATCGTGAGTGGGCTCAAAGTCAAAAACGTCCGCTTCATGCCTGGCGAGCACGACGCCTCTCTCGACCGTGGCGCAGCGTATCAGGAATTTTTCGGCAAGACTCATTATACCTTCGAGCACAAGGGCGTGCATTTCATCGTAGTGGATAACGTTTCCGATCCGGGCAGCAAAATTGGCGACGAGCAATTGCAATGGCTGAACGCTGATCTGAAGCAGCAGGACAAAGACGCACGCATTGTGGTGTTCACGCACCGGCCGTTGTTTGATCTTTATCCGCAATGGGACTGGGCGACCCGCGACGGGGCGAAAGCGGTCGAACTTCTGATGCCCTTCAACAACGTCACGGTATTCTACGGCCACATCCATCAGGAACATCACCACATGACCGGCCACATCGCACACCATTCGGCAAAGTCGCTGATTTTCCCGCTGCCTGCGCCGGGCTCGCAGCCCAAGCGCGAGCCGCTGCCGTGGGACGCTTCCCAGCCTTACCGCGGCCTGGGCTTCAGGAGCGTCGAAACCGAAATGGACAAGGCCGAATACGCAATCACCGAATATCCGGTACTGAAAGGATGAACTATGAACAGAAACTCATTATGGATAGGCATCGTTGTGCTCGCGTCAGCTTTCATTGCCTCAACCGCCAGCTACGTAACCGCTGAACCAACCGAGCGGGTCATCAAGATCACCGCCAAGGCGTTTGAATATATCCCCAACGAAATCACGCTGAAGAAAGGCGAACCGGTGGTTCTGGAGCTGACTTCGCAGGATTTGTTTCATGGATTCGACATTCCCGATCTGGGCCTGCGTGCCGATTTGCCACCGGGCAAAACCGCGCGAGTGCAGCTTACACCTGACAAGACCGGCACTTTCCCTTTTCATTGCGACAATTTCTGCGGCATCGGTCACGAAAACATGACGGGGGTGATCAACGTCGTCGAGTAAAGCGGATTACGCCTGTATAATGGCAGCCTTTTACGCAAAGATGAGCGATGCAGGTATTTCTGACCTCCGCGGCGCTGGTCGCTGCCGCCGAAATAGGCGACAAGACGCAGCTCCTGTCTTTTGTGCTGGCAGCAAGATTGTGCCGTCCTTATCCCATCATCGCCGGGATACTTACTGCAACATTGTTTAACCACACGCTCGCTGGCTCGCTGGGCGTGTGGCTGGCAAAGTTGGTTCCGCACAGCCTTCTCAACTGGATTGTGGCATTGTCATTCATCGCTTTCGGCTTGTGGACCCTACACCCCGACTCCCTGGAGGAAGACCAGCGCGTTCACAAAGCCGGCGTTTTCGCGACCGCGTTCATCGCGTTTTTTCTCGCCGAGATGGGTGACAAAACGCAGCTTGCCACGGTTGCGCTTGCGGCGCACTTCGATACGCTTATCGAAGTGGTGCTTGGTACCACTCTGGGAATGCTCATTGCCGATGTGCCTGCGGTATTCCTGGGGGAGGCATTGGCAAAACGCATTCCCATGAAGCCGATACGCTATATTGCCGCAATACTTTTTATTGCGCTCGGTATCGCCACGCTGTTCCATGCGCTTGATCTCGCCGCCTGATTTCAAATTGCACTATTCAGGCAGAAGCCGGTCAGAATCAGGTATGCTTGATAATTCCCGCGGAGCTACCATGAAACGGCATAAAACCGCATTACTGCTTTCTACCCTGCTTGCCTGCTTCATCTCACCGGCTTTTGCTGCAAGTGAAACCGAGTTGCTGCTCGAACAGGCGATCGCAGGACATCACCGCGAAGCGAAAAACGTGGCACGCGATGTCTACCGCCATCCCAAGGAGACTTTGCTGTTTTTCGGATTGAAGCCCGGCATGACGGTGGTGGAAATCTGGCCGGGCGGCGGCTGGTACACGGAGATCCTCGCGCCGGTACTGCACGACAAAGGCAAGCTGTATGAGGCGAGTTTTGCCGTGCAATTGAAAGCCACTCCCGACCTCCGCAGAGAAATCGAACGGGATTTCCGGAAAAAACTCGCGCAACGTCCGGAAATCTACGACAGGATCATCCACACTGAGCTTCAGGCGCCCGAATATACCGCGATTGCCCCGCGCGGCGCGGCAGACCTGGTGCTCACTTTTCGCAACGTGCACAACTGGGCAAAAGACGGCAGCGCCGACGCTGCTTTCAAAGCGTTTTATGATGTGCTGAAACCCGGCGGCATCCTCGGGGTAAGCGATCACCGCGCCAAACCCGGCACGCCGTTTGAAGACATGATCCGCAGCGGTTATGTAACCGAAGACTATGTGATTGAGCTTGCCCAGCGCGCCGGTTTCCAGCTGGCGGCCAAATCGGAAATCAACGCCAACCCCAAGGACACCAAGGACCATCCCAAAGGCGTGTGGACGCTGCCGCCAACGTTGCGCCTCGGCGACCAAGACCGCGAGAAATATCTGGCGATCGGCGAGAGCGACCGCATGACCCTCAAATTCGTGAAACCGAAATAATCCGTAAAAAATTCGTTTTTAATAGAACAAGAATTTCGAGTTAGCCCGCCGCATGGGGCAACGCGTATTTAATTTGATTTAATCCCCCTTGTGAGCCGCCGAGCAGCGCAGCCAAGGCGCGAGGAAGTCGGCGAGCACTGTCTGAGCACAAAGTGCGAGTTGCGCAGCCGCGCGAACTTGGCGAGCAGCAGAGGAAACCCGCAGGGCGGCGAACCGGGGCGGCCTTCTTTTTGGTGACTTTTTCTTGGCCGAGCAAGAAAAAGTCACCAGCCGCCGGGCTGCCCCCGGCAACAAACTAATAAGCCTAGTTTATTTCGACTTAGTGGCTCTTCTCCCGCAGTCCGGCAGGAATCAGCCAGCGATCGAGCAATTCAAACCCGCCTTGCAGCATAAGCGCCAGCGCCGCCGCGGGAATCGCGCCGGCAAGCAGCGTCGCGCTGTCATTCAACGCCAACCCCTGCACAATGCGCTCGCCATAACCGCCGGCGCCAACAAAAGCCGCGATCGTTGCCGTTCCCACATTGATGACCGCCGAAGTCTTGATGCCGGATAGAATCGCGCGTGAAGCGAGAGGCAGCTCGATCAAACGCAAGCGCGGAAGCAGAGGCAATCCCAGCGACTGTGCCGCTTCCTGCAACGAGGGCGCAATATCCGCGAGCCCGGCATAAGTGTTGCGCACAATCGGCAGCAATGCATAAAGAAAAAGTGCTATCAGGGCCGGCAATACGCCGATGGCGCCGAGAGCCGAAATCAAAAATGCGAGCAGCGCCAGTGACGGCAGGGTTTGAATCACTCCCACGACTGAAAGAATTGGCTGCCGCAGCGCAGGCGCGTGCGCGGCGCAAATGCCCAGCGGGATGCCCAGCAACACCGCGCCTGCAAGCGAGACGAACACCAGCAACAAGTGTTCGGCGGTCAAGCGCCAGAAATCTGCGGCAAAAAGCAGGGTGAGAAAATTTCTCCCGGCGCTCCCGGCCGGTTTATGTCCTGCGCCCGCGGAAAGGAAATCCGCAGCGATGGCCGTAAATGGTTTGCCTTCGAGCTCCGCCTCAGCATTCATCGCCGCCATTTGCGTTTCTGAAATCCGCCCTTCCAGCTTTTGCAACGCCTCCCAGGTTTTGGGGAAACGGCCGGGCACATCGAGGCGATACAGCAGCAGCGCGTCGTAAGCAGGGAAAAAATGCTTGCCGTCGTTCAGCACGCGCAAGCCGTACTTGGCGATTTTGGCGTCGGTAGAATAAATGTCCATGACATCGATCTTGCCTTTGGCCAGCGCCTCATAAGCCAGGCCGTGGTCAAGGCCGAGCGGGTCGAACGGCAGCGCATACGCGCTTTTGAGCGGTGGCCAGCCGTCCTTGCGGTTCAAGAACTCCTGAGACAATCCCAATTTCAGTTCCGGCTTGCGGGTAAGATCGCCGATGCTGGAGATGCCAAGCTGAGTGGCGCGCGCATCCAGCATCGCGAGCGCGTAAGTGTTGCCGAATCCCAGCGGCACTGCCGCCAGGCCGAGCGGCGCGAGTTCGCGGTTGAGCGCCGCGAGATCGCCAGCATTGTTCTTTTTCAGCAACTCGAACCAGACGGTCCCGGAATATTCCGGATAAATGTCGATGCTCCCGCTTTGCAGCGCCGCAAACAATATTCCGGTATTGCCCAGCCCTTGCTTGTGCGCCACCTTCGCTTCATTGGCACGGCTTGCGGTTTGAGTCAGGATTTCGCCGAGAATATAGGATTCGGTGAAGCGCTTGGAGCCGATGTCGAGCGTAGCTTCGGCGAAGGCCGCGGACGCAAGCAACAGCGGCAAAAGGCACAGTGCTTTGGAGTTCATCACGGCATCTCCGCGACCCATGAGCGCTGCGCGTGGACGAACTGCCTCACATACGGTTCGGCGGGATGATGCAGCAAATCATCGAGGGCGCCGTGCTGCACCACCCTTCCATCACGCAAGAGCACGATGTCGGAAGCCAAATAAGCCGCCTCGTTCATATCGTGCGTCACCAGAATGACCGTTTTGCCAAGATGCGTGAAAATACCTTTGAGCTCGGTTTGCAATTCGCTGCGGACGATCGGGTCGAGCGCGCCTAATGGTTCATCGAGGAGCAACACCTCGGGATCGAGCATCAGCGCGCGCATCAGCCCGACGCGCTGCTTCTGGCCGCCGGAGAGTTGGTGCGGATAGCGTGAAAGCACGGCGGGCGGAAGCCTGACCAGATCCGCCAAATGGTTCACCCGTTCGTCTATCCAGGATGGGATGCGCCGCAGGAAGCGAGCAAGCAAAATCACGTTGTCGCGCGCAGTCAAATGAGGAAACAGGCCGCCGTCCTGAATTACGTAGCCGATGGCATGGCGAACGCGCTCCACGTTGTCCGCAGTCAAAGGCTCGGCATTGAAAACAACCCGGCCGCTGTCGGGTCGAATCAATCCCAGCATGAGCCGCAGCAGCGTGGATTTGCCGCTGCCGCTTTCGCCAATCAGTGCAGTCGTGCCTGCATGAAACGCCAGGCTGGCCGGGGCAAGAGCGATTTGCCGGCCATAACTTTTGCAAACGTTTTCGACAGCGATCATCCCTTGCCCCTTGCTGCAAATCCTGAGCTAGCCTAGCACCTGTCCGTCTGCCGCGCTACCGCGCAAAACTGCGCAATTGCAGGTAAAATTGCCCTGTTTAAAACTAAGGAACCGCACATGGACTCGCAATTCTTGAGCCTCAAGCCCAAAACCGAATTCACCCGCCGCGAGTTTGTGGTGAGCATGCTGGCCACCGGGTTTGCGCTCGCCGTCCGGCCCGTATCTGCGCAAACGATCCACACCGATGACGGCGGACTGACTGCCGGCGAAGTGAAAATTCCGGTGCCGGACGGCGAGATTCCCGCCTATCGTGCCATGCCTGCCAAGGGCAGCAGGTTTCCGGTGGTGCTGGTGGTGCAGGAAATCTTTGGCGTGCATGAGCATATTAAAGATGTATGCCGGCGGTTAGCCAAGCTCGGCTATCTGGCAATCGCGCCGGAACTTTACGCCCGCCAGGGGGATGTGTCGAAGCTCACTGATATTCAGCAGATTCTGGATCAAGTCGTATCCAAAGTGCCGGACGCGCAAGTCATGTCCGATCTGGATGCCAGCGTCGCCTGGGCGAAAAAATCCGGAAAAGGCAATACCGCCAAGCTTGGCATCACCGGCTTCTGCTGGGGCGGGCGCATCGTCTGGTTGTATGCGGCGCACAACAGCAAGCTCAAAGCCGGAGTCGCCTGGTACGGAGCACTGCTGTGGAAAACCAACAAGCTCCAGGCCAAAAATCCGATCGACATGGCAGGACTGCTCAAGGCGCCGGTGCTTGGGCTCTACGGCGGCGCCGACCCGGGCATTCCGCTCGATGCCGTGGAGGCTCTGCGCAAAGCGCTCACAGCCGCTGGAAGTAAATCGGAAATCGTGGTCTATCCGGACACGCCGCACGGCTTTCACGCCGACTACCGGCCGAGTTACCGCAAGGAGCAGGCTGAAGACGGCTGGAAGCGGCTTAAGCAATGGTTCAAGACTTACGGTGTTGCCTAGAACGTTAATCCAAGGAGCGATATCCATGCGTACCCTGCTGGGCATTTTTGCCTGGATCCTGTTCAGCCTGCCAGCGCACGCAGTTGACCTTGCGAGTCTCAGCAATAAAGATGTGGTCGCGGGTCTCAAAGAAGCATTAAGCCAGAGCTCGAGCGCCGCAGTAGCAAAACTCGGCGTGGAAAACGGTTTCCTCGGCAACCAGCGCGTGAAAATCCCGCTGCCCGACAAGCTGCAGAAGATAGACGCCGCAATGCGAAAATTCGGGTTGGGCAAGTATTCCGATGAACTCATTACCGGCATGAACCGCGCGGCAGAGGCCGCCGTGCCCGAGGCCAAGACACTGCTGCTGGGCGCGGTGAAGAAAATGAGCATGCAGGACGCCAAAGGCATCCTCACCGGCGGTGACGATGCGGCGACTCAGTATTTCCGCAATAATACCGAAAGCCAGCTGCGCGCCAAATTCCTGCCGATTGTCACCAAAACCGTGCGCCAAGTCGGGGTGGTGAAAAAATATGATGAATATGCCGCCAAAGCCGCGGCGCTTGGGCTCACCGACCATCCGAACATGGAGCAGTACGTCACGCAGAAAGCGCTGGACGGGCTGTTCCTGATAATGAGAGATGAGGAAAAAGCCATTCGCAGCAACCCGGCCGACTACAGCGGCAAGCTCCTGAAAAAAGTGTTCAGCGCGGTGGTCCGCTAGCCAAGCGGTTGGCTCAAATGATGCGCCACGACCTCATAAAGCGGGATATCGGGGTATAATAAATAACCATCCAGCATGACGTGTCTATGACGAGCTGCGAGCTATGCGCATCATCCGGTGGCGAAATCATGTGGCGGGACATGCTATGCCGCGTGGTGCTGGTCAACGACCCGGAACATCCCGGATTCTGCCGTGTGATATGGGATAAGCATACCCGCGAAATGACCGATCTGGCCGAAATTGAACGTCAGCACATGCTGCGCGTGGTATGCGCAGTGGAGAAGGTGTTGCGCGACTTGCTCATCCCCGACAAAATCAACCTGGCGAGCCTGGGCAATGTTACTCCTCATGTGCACTGGCATGTAATTCCGCGTTATCAGGATGATCCGCATTTTCCCAATTCGGTGTGGGGGCAAAAGCTGCGCTCCACTCCGCACGCCTTGCCACGAGATTTTAAAGCGAAGCTGCAAGCCTCTTTGCAAATGACGCTTAACCCGCATTGAAAAAGTGATACCCAGATGTTGCCGATGCCGCTTCCCGACATCCGCCCGGGAACCACCACAGAGTTGAGCAACGCCGCTTCCTGCAGGCGCTGGATTGAGCAATTGCCGCTCACCAATCCTACACAGGCGCAGCCGGTATTAACTGCCGAGCTTAAACGCTTCCTGCAATTCAGGACGGGGCCCCTGGAGCGGCTCAAAACGCTTGAAGAGCTGCGCGAGACAGTCGAACTGGTGCAGACCGAGTGTGCAAAGAAATACGCCACCAAACCGCTGCCGCTGGCTGCGACGGAGGCGGCGTTGTGGAAACAAGTGGTGGAACTGTGGCAGACGCTGCGGGCGGCGTATCAGCGCTGCCTGCAGGATGCCGTCGAAGACGGCGAAGAGGCGAGAAAAAACGCCGCGCTCATGTGCCAGCGCTGCGTGCGATACACGACATTATCCATTTTGGAGTATTACCTGACCAACCAGGAAGTCGTCCCGGATTGGTGGAGGCACCTGCACGCGCTGTATGCATTTGCCGAAAAACACGGCTTTGCCGATACTGCGGTGCGCGACGATCTCAACCGGGAAGCGAATCCCACTAGTTGCGCGGCAGCTTATGCACAGGCGCTGTTGCTCGGCCTTGGCAATCCCTATTCGCTCTCGCCCAAGCGGCTCGAACTCGCCAAGCGCTGGCTTGAAAAATGGGGCGATAAAATCAGCATTACAACCGCGCCGCCTGAGGGCGCATTTATGCTGGCGGTGGATCTCGAAGGCAACCAGGGCGTGACGCTCCGTCTCAAAGGAAGCGCTCCCGCGTCGGCCCGCTACCTTGCCGTAGATGACCTGGCTAAAAACCTGTTGAAGAGAATTGTGCTGCTCGAACAAGGGCGGCCGCCTGCGGAACTCGGCCTCGGCACAGATTGCATACAACCCGGCTGCGAGACTCTGCTCAAGCTGCTTTACCAGCAGTGGTGCAAACCGGGCAGCGGGGCGGTAAAACCACGCCGTCAGATAGAGAATACAGTGCAAGTTTGCATCGGTATTCCGGCGATTCATTATTTTATGAGCGGCAAACCGTTCAAGCAGCCGGGAGCCCCGCACCTCTCCCGACAAGAGGAGGAAGAGCTGGCGACCTTCGGTCACTTGAGCAAGCAACGCGAAGAAGTGCGGGCTTCGCAAATGGGTTATGCCCTGGAATCCTGGAAAACCAAAAACGATGGACCCGAGGGTTTCGGCTTGGTGCGGGCGCGGGAGGGGGGCGGGTCACGCGTGCAGCTCCACCAGCTCATCGGAACTTGTCCGGCAGGCGGGAAGACATTTTTGTTGTGCGTGGTGCAATGGCTCACTCTCAAGCAGAACGGCGAATTGCATCTCGGCGTGCGCACTCTGCCGGGAAATCCCGAACCCGTTGCGGTACGGCCAGTCGGAGTCGGCGTACCGCCCGCCTACGTCCAGGCCTTTCTATTGCCGGATGTGCCGGATCAGAAGATCGAACCTTCGTTGATTCTACCCGGCGGGTGGTTTCAGACCGGGCGGATCATCGAGGTGTTTACCAGCGAACCGCAGCGCCTGAAGCTCACCAGGCTCATGGAGAAAGGCAGCGACTACGAGCAGGTTGACTTTGGCAGCGCATAAAGTCCGCCAAAACTCTGCAGGAAAACCACAACGCGAACGTTATTTTTAATTTGCCCCGACTCGGTTATGATGATTTCCTGAACGCAACAGCGGTTTTTTTGCGGAAAAATCATGGCAGGGCTCGACAAAGGCACCCCCAGCCCGACTGAAATCAAGCTGCATCAGAAATCGCGGGTAATGGAAATTTCCTTCTCCGACGGGAAAATCTTCCAGCTTCCGTACGAATTTCTGCGCGTTTATTCCCCTTCCGCCGAAGTGCGCGGCCACGGTCCGGGGCAGGAAGTACTGCAAGTCGGTAAGAAAAATGTCGAAATTACCCGAATCGAACCTGTAGGCAGCTATGCAGTGCAGCCGTGTTTCTCGGATGGCCATGATACCGGCATATACTCTTGGGATTACCTGTACGCGCTGGGGGTGAACCAGGAAAGTATGTGGCAGGAATACTTGAAGCGCATGGAAACCGCGGGAGCAAGCCGCGAACCGGTTGCCGGGGCGTTTGAGTCCCGGCCTAAATCCAAATAGGAACGCCCAGGAAAGCAATGCAAAACAATATCATCTGCCGGTCACAGAAAGCGCGGATAATTTCATTATTTGCCTCCGTGTTTGCCCGGCTGACTCTTTCCCAGTTTAATGATGAGTAAACCTACCGATTTCGGTTTTCAAAAAGTCGCCGAAGAGGAAAAAACCTCCCTGGTTGCAGGCGTATTCAACTCGGTGGCAAACCGCTACGACCTGATGAACGACCTGATGTCGTTGGGCGCGCACCGGCTGTGGAAACGATTCACACTCGAATTGAGCGCGGTCAAGGCCGGCGACCGTGTGCTCGACATCGCCGGCGGCACCGCAGACATGAGCGTGCTCTTCGCCAAGCGCGTAGGCGAAGGCGGCACAATATGGTTCACCGACATCAACAACTCCATGCTCAGGCTCGGCCGCGACCGCCTGCTCGACAAAGGGCTGCCATTGCCGGTCGCACAATGCGACGCGGAAAAACTGCCTTTCCCCGACGATTACTTCGATTGCGTGAGCGTTGCCTTTGGTCTCAGGAACATGACACACAAGGATTTGGCGCTCAAGGAAATGTGGCGCGTGTTAAGACCCGGCGGGCGGCTTTTGGTGCTTGAATTTTCCAAAATCTGGAAACCGCTGCAGCCGCTCTACGATGCGTATTCGTTCAAGGTACTGCCGGCTCTGGGCAAGCTCGTCGTGAACGATGCCGACAGCTACCGCTACCTCGCTGAATCCATCCGCTTGCATCCCTCGCAGGAGGAACTGAAGCAGATGATGGAACAGGCCGGGTTCGAGCGCGTCGAATACTTCAATCTCAGCGCGGGAGTCGTCGCCCTGCATCGCGGCTACAGGTTTTAAAACTCAGTGGACACTGTCACGGTTAATCCTCCCGGATTGCAATCGCGCCGCACTGGCGCATTCAAAGTCGTTCTCATTAACCCTTATGAGCTGGGGCGGCAACCGTTCGCGTTGGCCGAACCCGCGGCATGGCTTAAACGCGAGGGATTTGCAGTTGCCTGCCTTGATCTTTCCTTGCAAAAGCTCAATGCAGAGGAGCTGGCAGAAACCTCGCTGGTCGCCATTTACGTCGGAATGCACACTGCAACGCGCATCGCAATACAGGCGCTGCCGCGCATCAAACGGCTTTCCCCCAGGGCGCACCTGTGCGTCTACGGCTTGTACGCACCCATGAATGAAGTGCTCTTGAGAAGTCTCGGGGTGCAAACCGTGCTGGGTGGTGAATTCGAGCCCGGACTGCTAAGCCTGGCCCAACGGCTCAGAAACGGGCAAGCCTCTGCTACGCAAGTTGAGCCGGTGGTCAATCTGAATAAAATCGGTTTTGTAGTCCCTGAGCGTTCGATTCTTCCGGAATTGCAGCGCTACACCCGGCTGGAGCTTCCCGACGGAAGAAAAAAAGTGGTTGGCTTTGCCGAAGCCAGCCGTGGCTGCAAACATCTATGCCGCCATTGCCCGGTGGTGCCGGTGTACCAAGGCAAGTTCCGCATTGTGCCGGCGGAGGTGGTGCTTGCGGATATCCGCCAGCAGGTAGCGATGGGGGCGCGGCACATTTCCTTCGGCGACCCTGATTTCTTCAACGGCCCGACCCATTCCCTGAAAATCGTGCGCGCGTTGCACGGGAAATTTCCCGATATCACTTACGACGCCACTATCAAAGTACAGCACCTCATCGAACATGCGGACCTCCTGCCGGAATTGAAAATAACCGGCTGCCTGTTCATTACCTCGGCAGTGGAATCAGTGGATGACCGCGTTCTTGCATACCTGGCCAAAAACCACTCGAGTAAGGACTTCAACCGCGTTGTTGCGCTGATGCGCGAAGCCGGCATCGCTTTTGCTCCGACTTTTGTCGCATTCACGCCGTGGATGACGCTCGATGGTTATATCGAACTGTTGCGGCGCATCGCCGATCTCGATCTCGTGGAAAGCGTGCCCCCGGTGCAACTTTTCATCCGCCTGCTGATTCCAAAAGGCTCATACCTGCTGCAATTGCCGGGTTTTAGCGATCTCATCGAGGACTTCGACCCGATTCTTTTGGGTTATCCGTGGCGCCACCGCGACCCGCGGGTGGACCGTCTGCAAAGCCAGGTGCAAGCGCTGGTTGAACAATCGGAGAAGCTCCCGCGTCGCGAAGCGTTCGAACGCATCTGGCAAATGGCGCATACCGCACTGGGCATTCCCGTTCCTGCTTTGCCCAAGCCCAAAAATCAACGACCGATTCCCCGATTATCAGAGCCGTGGTATTGCTGTGCCGAGCCAACCCATCAGCAGTTGCAGAGTTTTTAGAAATAAACTGGCGTCCTTGGTGCCTTGGCAGCTTGGAATTAATAAATGAAGCAGATACTCCTCCTTCTTCCCACCACCTCTTACCGCAACAGCGATTTCCTCGCCGCCGCCAAAGTACTTGACATCGAAATCATCAGCGCAGCCGATTACTGCCATCAACTCGCGCCGCAATGGGGGTTGACGCCCATCATGTCGGTGCATTTCGATATGCCCGAACAGGCAGCGGAAACCATCCTGCAAGCGCTTGCGCGCAAGCCTGAAGCGGTGCTCGCGGTGGATGATCACGGCCTCGAGCTGGCGGCATTGCTCAATGAGCGCCTTGGGCTTAAAGGAAACCCGCCGCAGGCGGTGCGAAAGCTGCGCGACAAGCTGGCATTCCGCGAGTTGCTCAGCACACATGGGTTCAACTGCCCCGAATTTCTTCATCTGCCGGACCACACCGACCCTGCCGCCCTGATTCCGCGGCTGCGTTTCCCGGTAGTGGTCAAAGCAAGAAGACTCTCGGCAAGCCGCGGCGTAATCCGTGCCGACAATTTGCAGCAATACCTGCAGGCCACGGCCCGGGCGCGGGAGATCCAGAGTAAGGCAGACCGCGACGCCGCGGCGCTTGGCCTGGTCATAGAAAGCTTCATTCCGGGAATGGAATGCGCTCTTGAAGGCCTACTGGAAGATGGGCAACTCAAAACCCTTGCGCTTTTCGACAAGCCTGATCCGCTGGATGGGCCGTATTTCGAGGAAACGCTTTATGTCACGCCCTCACGGCTGCCGCAAAATACGCAGGATGAGATGCTGCAAACCGTGCAGCGCGCCTGTAAAGTCGCAGGACTGATTACCGGCCCGGTGCACGCGGAAATGCGCTTGAACAGCGCAGGCATCTGGCTTCTGGAAATTGCGGCGCGCTCGATCGGCGGCTTGTGCGGGCGCGTATTGCGACACGCGTTGGGAATCAGTATCGAGGAACTGATTCTGCGCCAGGCTCTGGGGGAAAAGCCGCCCGCACCCGACCTTGGCTGCGCCGCCGGCGTAATGATGATCCCGATTGCGATGCGCGGCATATACCAGGGTGTGCGCAATCTCGACGTCGCCGGGAAATTGCCGGGTATCACCGGCATCGAAATCACTGCGGAAAGCGGGCATATCATCACCCCGCCGCCTGAAGGCGCAAGCTATCTCGGCTTTATTTTTGCCAGCGCCGCGAACCCGCAGGAGGTTGAATCGGTCATAAGATCAGCGCACCGGTGCTTGCAATTCGATATTCAGCCCGAATTCCAGGTGATAGAATCTTCAACATGAGACAGACCGCCTTAAATAGTTTTGCCCTGCTGCTGGTTTTAGCCCTGGTAGGCTTGGGGTTCGCCAGCTTTGACACGCATGCAGCCAAGCGCCTCGGCAGCGGGAGCAGCCTCGCCAAGCAGCGCGATTCGGCAAGGCGGCAGGCCTTGCCCGTCGCGCCGGCCCAGGCCCCCGCACCCTTACCTGCTCCAGTGGCCAGCACCCGGCTTGTCGCAGGATTTGCGGCAGGCGGACTGCTTGCGGCTTTGTTAACCGGCGTCGCGTTCAATGGTATCCGTCTTGCCGACATAGCGATGCTGGCGCTGCTGTTCGGGGCGGTGTTTTTCATCTTCCGCATTTTGCGCAAGAAACCGGTAAATGAACCGATGCAGTACGCTGCGCTGGGAGCTGAAACCACGCCTTCGCTGCCGGCAAGGATGTTCGGCGGCGCGGCGCGACCCGCGCCCTATCCGGTCGGTTTCGAAATCGAGCCTTTCCTGCGCAATGCCAAGGCGGGCTTCATCCGTCTGCAAGCAGCGAACGACAACCAGGACCTCGACACCATCCGCGACTACACGACACCGGAGACGTTCGATGAATTGAACAGGAAAATTGCAGCGCGTGGCGACAACCTGCAAAAAACCGAGATCATCACGCTCGATGCAGAAGTTTTGGACGTGGCAATCGAAGATGATTTGGCCATTGCCAGCGTGCGCTTCAGCGGGCTCATCCGTGAAGCAACCGGCGCTCCCGCCCGGCCGTTCTATGAAATCTGGAACGTGCGGAAATCCCTGAGCGAGCCCGATTCGGTGTGGCTGCTCGCCGGCATCCAGCAAGTCAGCTGAACCTTCCACATGTTGGATGCGGCTTTGAACCATTTGCTGCGCGGTGAATCCTGGGCCCGCGAGCGGCTTAAGCCCTTTGCCGGCAAGACTGCGCATTTCCTGGTTCCGCCGTTTTCTTTGTCCCTCACCGTCACATCCAGCGGCGAAGTAGCAAAGGCTGCGGGCGATGCGGCACCTGATACCAAATTTGTCCTCACTCCGCCGCTATTGCTGCGCCTTCTCGGGCGCGACGAGGCAGCTTATAAGCAGGTCGAAATTACCGGGGACAGCGAATTTGCCGGCGAAATAGCGCATGTCGCAAAAAACCTGCGCTGGGACGCGGCGGAGGATTTGAGCCGCATTTTCGGCGATATCGCGGCGCAGCGCATCGTCAGCGCCGCGGAAAGTTTCAGCACCTGGGGCAAGCAGACGTCCGACAGCTTGGGCCGCTCTTTTTCCGAATACTGGACCGAAGAACGGCCGCTGATTGCAAAATCTACTCACGTTAAACAATTCATCGCCGAAGTGGATGCCCTGCGCGATGATGTCGAGCGCCTGGAAAAGCGTGTTGAAAAGCTAGCCCGCTAGCTCGCCTGGCGGTTACAATCCGCGAATGCGGCTATTCCGCCTCCTCAAAATTATCAGCATCAGCCTGCGCTTCGGCCTTGATGAGTTTTTCCTCGGGCACGAACGCGTGCGTGCTCTGCGCGTGCTGCTTGGGTTTCTGTTGTTTTGGCGCACGCTCAGAACTCCCCGCGCCGAACGGCTGCGTCTGGCGCTGGAAGCACTGGGGCCGATTTTCGTCAAATTCGGCCAGGTGCTGTCCACGCGGCGCGACCTGCTTCCTTCCGACATTGCGGATGAACTGGCGAAACTTCAGGACCAGGTTCCTCCTTTCCCCTCCGCGCAAGCCATTGCCATCCTGGAGAAGGTATACGGCAAACCTTTGGACCTGGTGTTTCGGAAATTCGACGCGCAGCCTGTGGCGAGCGCGTCGGTCGCGCAAGTGCATATCGGAGTGCTCGATAACGGGACTGAAGTCGCGGTCAAAATCCTGCGCCCCGGCATTGCCGCAGTGATCGCCAAAGATTTAGCACTGCTGGATATCGGCGCCGGGCTGGTTGAAACGCTGTGGGCGGACGGCAAGCGCTTGAAACCGCACCAAGTGGTTGCGGAATTCGAGAAGCATCTTTACCACGAATTGGATCTTATGCACGAGGCGGCCAACGCCAGTCAACTGCGGCGCAATTTCGAGAATTCCCCGCTGCTGCAGGTTCCCGAAGTGTATTGGGACTATTGCTCGACTGAAGTCATGGTGATGCAGCGCATGCATGGCATGCCGATCAGCCAGGTTGCGGCATTGCGCGAGCAGGGCGTGGATATGCCTAAACTGGCGCGCGCCGGTGTGGAGATTTTTTTCACCCAGGTTTTGCGCGACGGCTTTTTCCACGCCGATATGCATCCGGGCAATATTTTCGTCACGCCGCAAGGGCAATACATCGCTCTCGATTTTGGAATCATGGGGACGCTTGACGACGTGGATAAGAATTACCTTGCACAGAATTTCATCGCATTTTTCCGCCGTGACTACAAGCGGGTTGCCGAAGCGCACATCGAATCGGGCTGGATTCCCAAGGAGACGCGGGTGGATGAATTCGAGGCCGCCATTCGCGCGGTGTGCGAACCGATTTTCGACAAGCCGCTCAAGGATATTTCCTTCGGCAAGCTGCTGTTGCGGCTGTTCCAGACTTCGCGCCGCTTCAACGTGGAAATCCAGCCCCAACTGGTGCTGCTGCAAAAGACCCTGCTTAATATCGAAGGCTTGGGGCGCGAACTCGATCCCGACCTGGACTTATGGAAAACCGCCAAGCCCTTCCTCGAGCGCTGGATGAGCGAGCAAGTGGGTTGGCGGGGCTTAATCCGCCGCATTCGCAAGGAAGCGCCCTATTGGGGCACGTTGCTGCCTCAGTTGCCCCGCCTTATTCAGCGTGCGCTCAGCGAAGACCGCTCGCAGCAACTGCAACAAGAATTGCATCAGCTGCGAATCGAGCATAAGCGCCAAAACGAATGGCTGGCGCTTATCGCCGTTTTGCTTGTGGCCGCGCTGCTCCTGCTTGTTTTCTCCATCTGAAAGCCCGCTTCGCTGCGGCTCGCCGGCAGCGGCGTCTTGGCCGGAATCATCGCCGGCAATTCTGTTCCAATATTTTCCGCATTTGCTAGAATAAGCGCTTTCATCCGCGGGACTCTGAATGGCGCTTCTGGAAATTCGCAACGTCACCCGCCGTTTCGGCGATCTGGTCGCAGTGGACAACGTCAGTATCAATATCGAGGCAGGAGAATTCTTTACCCTGCTCGGCCCCTCGGGTTGCGGCAAAACCACGCTGCTGCGGATGATTGCGGGATTCGATTTACCCGACGGCGGGCAGATCCTGCTCGACGGCAAGGACCTCGCGGGCACGCCGCCGGAGAAACGCCCGATACATACTGTGTTTCAGAGCTACGCGCTGTTTCCGCACATGACCGTGACGGGGAATATCTCATTCCCGCTCAAGATGGCGCGGAAAAGCTCGGATGAAATCGCGGTCAAGGTCAAGGAAGTGCTGGAGCTGGTTCATCTTGCGGATAAAGGCGAGAGTTTCCCGCATGAACTTTCCGGAGGCCAGAAGCAGCGCGTGGCGCTCGCGCGCGGACTGGTCAACCGGCCGCGCCTGTTGATGCTCGATGAACCGCTGGGCGCGCTGGATGCCAAGCTGCGCGAGGAGATGCAAATCGAGCTCATCAGCCTGCAACGCGATGTCGGCATTACTTTCGTGTTTGTCACTCATTCGCAGGCGGAGGCGCTCGCGCTTTCACATCGAATCGCTGTAATGAATGCCGGCAGGATCGAGCAGATGGACGAGCCTTCCAAAATCTACAGTTTTCCCGTAAACCGGTTTGTCGCAGACTTCATTGGCCGTATCAACATGTTGCAAGCAGAAGTTCTGGAAGCGGCCCCCGATCATCTGCGCATTCGTATCCCCGGCATGGGTGAAGTGCGGGCGCCCGCCAAAACCGGTGCCGCGCCTGGCCAGAAAGGAGTGCTTGCGCTGCGCCCCGAGCAGGTACGCATTGCCGCCAAGATTGACGATGTAGCTGACGAAAACCACTTTCCCGGAAAAGTGCATGACTTTCTGTATGTAGGCGATATCACCACTTATATCGTCGATCTCAACAACGGAGCCCGCATTGAAGCGCTACTGCCTAATTCGGCTACGGGGCGCGCCAAATTTTTCGAAACCGGGGACAACGTCGAGGTCGCCTGGCGCCAGGACGCGGGATTATTCCTGAGTGAATAATTTGTTGAACTCCGCCCGCGTCACCAAATGGCTCGTCAGCGGGCCGCCGTTTCTTTACCTGACACTGTTTTTTCTGCTGCCCAGCCTCATTATGGTTGTGGCCTCTTTCCGCTATCCCGGAGATTATGGCGGGCTCGCACCGATCTTCGGGGTCGAACCGGGCAAGGAGACCGGACTCACGCTGGAGACTTACCGGTTTTTCTTCAGCGATTTCATCTACACCCAGGTTTTCATCAAGTCTTTCGGCGTCGCGCTCGCCACCACGCTGGTTTGCCTGCTGATGGCGTATCCGCTGGCGTTGCTGATTGCTCACAGCCCGAAGAAGCACCGCGACTTCATGGTGCTGCTGGTGATTCTGCCCTTCGCCAGCAATTTCCTGATCCGCGTTTACGCCTGGATGATTATCCTCGGACCTGAATCGGCGTTCAGCCAGCTGATCAACCATTTCCTGGGGCTTTTCGGCATCGCGCCGGTGCCTTTGCTATTCTCTTCGTTCGCGGTGCTGGTGGGCATGGTGTATGTGCACCTGCCGTTCATGGTGCTGCCGCTTTACACCAATCTGGAAAAGCATGATCCGATGTTGCTTGATGCCGCGCAAGATCTCGGCGCGAACGCGTGGAACAGATTTTGGAAGGTCACCTGGCCGTTGTCGCTCCCCGGCGTGTATTCCGGCGCGGCGCTGGTATTTATCCCGGTGCTCGGCATGTTCGCCATTCCCGACATCCTCGGCGGCACCGGCGACATTCTCATCGGCAACCTGATTAAAGACCAGTTTCTCGGCACCCGCGACTGGCCGTTCGGCAGCACGCTTTCCATCATGCTCACCATCGCCGTGCTGTGTCTTGCAGGCATCACCGCCATAATCAGTCGCAGGGGTGTAAGGAACCTCTAACATGATAATTCGGGTTTGCGTTGCTGGCCAAAAAACGATGAATGCGCGACGCGAGGCGCAGCTCGATGTCGCTCATCGAGCAAGCCGAGTAACAAAGCAGGCGCGTTTTTTGGCCGCAACCCACCGGGACAGGGCGATTTGGGCGCCCTCCTTTATCGCAAGCTGCTTGTGGTGGAGTACACCACTTCGCAACTTGCTCTGCGGATTGCATCCCAAATCTCCACTGTCGCATAGCCCAAATTATCATGTTAGAGGTTCCCCAAATGCGTAGAAGCACAACGCTCTGGATAATTTCGGCTCTGGTCTACGCGTTTCTTTACGTGCCGCTCATCATCGTAGTGGTGTATTCGTTTAACGACTCGCGGCTCAACGCAGAATGGGTGGGCTTCACCTTCAACTGGTATCGCGTGCTGTTCAACGACAATCAAATGATCGGCGCAGCGGCCAATTCGCTCACCATCGCCGTCGTTTCCAGCCTCGTCGCCACCGCCTTGGGTACCATGGCAGGCATCGCTATTCACCGCTATAATCCGAAACTCCTGCCGTTCATGGTGATCACTCCGGTGGCGATGCCGGAAATCCTGTTGGGCGTTTCCCTGCTCCTGTTTTTCATCCAGGTGATGAACCTCACGTTAGGCATGCTCTCCATCATCATCGCCCACATCACGTTCTGCATCGGCTTTGTCGCCATCGTGGTGCGCGCGCGGCTGGCGGGAATGGATGAGAGCATTTTTGAGGCGGCGCGCGACCTCGGTGCCACGCCGTGGCAAACGTTCAGGTTGGTCACCTTCCCGCTGATTATGCCCGGGGTAATCGCCGGAGCGCTGATGTCGTTCACCCTTTCGATTGATGATTTCGTGATTACCTTCTTCACGGTGGGCGTGGGCGTCTCTACTCTGCCGCTGCAGATTTACTCGATGATCAAGATTGCAGTCACGCCCGAGGTGAACGCCGTTTCAACCCTGCTCATGCTGCTGACGCTGACTACCATCATCATCGCTTCCAGATTCGCCCCTGATGCGTTGCGCGGAGCTGTAAAATGAAGCGCGCGCTGCTCCTCGTGCTTCTACTGGCGAGCGGCAACGCGCTCGCTGCGGACGAGTTGCATCTCTACAACTGGAACAATTACATCTCGGAAGGCACGGTCGAGCACTTTGAGAAATTCTGCAAGTGCAAGCTGGTGCAGGACTATTACGGCGACAACGAGGAGATGCTGGCCAAACTCGCTGCCGGCGCGACCGGGTACGACCTTCTCGTGCCGACGCAAAATGCGGTGGATTCACTCATCAAGCAAAATGCACTCAAGCCCCTCGACAAGTCGCTTTTGCCCAACCTCAAAAACATCAATCCGGAATATCTGAACCGCGACTTCGATCCTGGCAATAAATACTCTGTACCCTATGCCTATTCGACAACGGTCATCGGCTACAACGAGCAGAAGATGCAGGAACTGGGACTGCCCACCGACACCTGGGCGGTGATTTTCGAGCCGAAATACTTAACCAAAGTAAAAGGCCGGGTCACCGTGCTCGACTCGCAGCGGGAACTCATGGCCGCAGCGATGAAATACCTCGGCTATTCCATCAACGACACCGACGAGGAGAAATGGAAACAGGCGCGCGACCTGATCATCCGCGCCAAGCCTTACTGGGCGGCGTTCAACGCGCAGAGCTATATCAAGGAACTGACAGTGGGCAACATCTGGCTTGCACACGGCTACTCGAATGATTTTTTCCAGGCGGCGCAAGACGCGCAAAAAGCCGGTCGCAAGTTCACCATCAACTGGAGAATTCCCAAGGAAGGCGCGGTAATCGGAATGGATAATATGGTGCTGCACAAATCCGGGCCAAGGCCGGATCTGGCGCACAAATTCATTAATTTCATGCTTGAAGGCGAAAACTCGGCGGAACTGACCAACCTCATCGGCGCGGGGAATCCCAATGCCGCGGCGCTGTCATACATCAAGCCTGAAATCGCGCAAAACCCCGCCATTTTCCCCGACGAGCAAACCATCAAGCACCTGGAGTTCATGAAAGACTTCGACCGCAAGCAGCGCCGCGTGATGTCGAGGATGTGGACCGAGATCAAGCTCAAGCAGGGCGAAGACGACTCGACTTTTTGGAAGGGACTCGCGGCGTTGCTTGGCTTGTTTGTGTTTGCGGTCCTCGGGTTGGCCGCCTATAAACGTTTGGCCGCGCCACGAGGCCAGGCAGCCTAGCGGCGAAAAATCCGTTGCCCGCTGAATTTATTCGACCTCAATCGTACCGTTCACGTTTACCGTTACTTGGCTGGTGCCGCCTTCCACATTGGGCGCGGCAACTTCCTGGGCCGCTATCCCGCGCGCGAACACCGGGCGGGGATGAAACCCGCTGGTGTTAACGCTCATTTTGCGTATCTTGTATCCCCGTCCGTTAAGCGATTTTTTCACAATATCGGCGCGTTCGCGGAAATTGGAAATGGCTTCGGCAATCAGTTCATTCTCCGCCTGCCTCCTGGCTTCAGGAGATACCGTAAAGCCGAGATAAGAAAGCTGCAACGTAGACTGCAACTTGCCGATGAGATTGGAGAGGGCGCTGAAATCCTTGCTCTCGATGCGGATTTCAGAGCGTACGCGCCACGCTTCCAGCAGCTTATTCTTGCCGTAAACCGGGTAAGTCTGATAGCCCTCAGTTCTCGCCTTAACGTTTTTTACATCCCCGGCCACTCGCAATGCTTCATTCACGATTTTATTCACTGAATTGGAGACCCGCGCGGGGTTCTCGCCGCTTTGCTCCACATACAAGGATGCCGTCATCAAATCGTTCTGGATTTCGCGCTGCGCTTCAGCCTGCAAGTCCACCACGTTATAGCGCAGCGGCTCCTCGGCAGAACGCGCATTCCCCGCTACGACGAGGAAAAAACACACAAGCAGCGATGCAGGCGAAGTAGTTTTCATGTAGCGGTTTTTAAAGCTGCGAAGTGCAATTCGGGCAGCGTTTGGCTTTTACCGAAATGGTCGAACAGCACTGCGGGCATTCCTTGGTGGCAGGCTTGGTTTGTTCCTGTTTTTTAACCTTGTTAATGGCGCGAATCAGCAGGAACACCGCAAACGCCACGATGATAAAGCTCACAACCGAGTTCAGGAACTTGCCGTAGTTGATGGTGACCGCGCCGGCTTTCTGCGCTTCCGCCAGAGAAGCGTACGGCGCCGCCGCAACCGCCCCTTGCTTGAGCACCACAAAAAGATTGGAAAAATCCACATTGCCGAGAATCAGCCCGATGGGCGGCATGATGACGTCAGCCACCAGGGATTGCACGATGGCGCCGAAAGCCGCACCGATGATGATGCCCACCGCCATGTCCACTACGTTGCCACGCATGGCGAATTCCTTGAACTCTTTAAGCATGGCTTCCCTCCCGTAAAGTCAACCGGCATTCATCATATCTAGCATTCATTACTTGCAGTGCTAATGAATTTTAAGCGCTAAACTGTCGCCTTGTGAAGCGTTCTCTTCAGGCGGTGAATCGAACGCCGAATATTTTTGAGTTGAGCATGGTCATGGGCCGCCAGAACCTCATCTCGTTTCTTCTTCAACTCCCGGATTTGGGTCTTGATAGCAGTCTTGTTGACCCCCACCACCTCATGATGTCCGTGCATGGCAATGCTCAAAGCCTTGCAGAGGGCAACCAGCAGATGGTCTTTGTTCAGCTGGGTATAGCCCTTCACCGCCTCGTGTTCGATGCCTTTGGCGATTTCCCTGAGCTCCGCCACAGTTTTGCCTTTCAGCTCTTCAAAGGTGTAAGCCATAGATTTGATCCTCCTTGCTGAATATCTTTAATATTATGCTCCAAGTGGCAATGGTAATTGTTAATTGACCCTGACTCCGTATTTGCGATTTTCAATTCCCTTCTGAGCCGCCAAGCGACGAAGTCAAATCGGGAGCTTTCAAGCGAGCACTGTCTGAGCGCAAAGCGCGAGTTGCGCAGCGCCCGATTTGACTGAGTTGCGCAGGGAACCGCATTGCGGCGGCGAAGCAGGGTGCCCTTTTCTTTGGTTTCTTTCTTTTGGGCAAGCAAAAGAAAGAAACCAGCTGCCGGTCTGCCACCGGCGAATTTAGATTTCCCCCTCACCCTAGCCCTCTCCCGCCAGGGGAGAGGGAATAAATAAGGTGTCGCTTGCGCTCTCGGGCTTCGCTACCGTATCGCGGCGGCTCCCCCGGCTATTTTTCATACGCTAAAACCGGCGCGAGCCATTTTTCCGTCTCGGCCAAACTCATTCCTTTGCGTCGGGCGTAATCTTCAGCCTGGTCTTTACCCACTTTGCCGACGGCAAAATACCTGGACTCAGGATGAGAGAAATAAAAGCCGCTCACGGCTGCGGCCGGCAGCATGGCGAAACTTTCGGTAAGCGTAATCCCGACTTCCGGCGCTTGCAACAGGTCAAATAACGCCCCCTTTTCGGTGTGGTCCGGGCAGGCGGGATAGCCGGGCGCGGGGCGGATGCCGCGGTATTTTTC
>JBGQCF010000014.1:0-42369 GCA_041495205.1 Gammaproteobacteria bacterium | reverse complement strand
TCCTCCGCGGAGCGCGTTTCTGGCGCAATGCGGATGATTGCAAGGCGCGCGACGAAGGTGCCTAGCCGTAGCTTAAGCACGAGGAGCGCAACGACGCAAGCGCCGCATTGCGCCGAAACCCGGATGGGACGCGGCTTTTCGAGCGATCTGCTTTGTCGCTCGGCTTGTCAAGGAGATTAACCCTTGGCTGCGCCTCGCTTCGCGCATCTCATCCCGAAAAGCCAGCGTCGCGCCCTCGTGGGACTTAATCAGAGGTTCCCGAGTATGCGAACCTTGCGTGAAGCGGCCATCATCAAAACAGCGCGGTCTCGCAAAGGTTTTTCGCTTATAATTCCCTATCCGCTCGATTCTTTAAGAACACTGGGAGAGTAATAACAATGCACATCGGTATTCCTGCGGAGACACACAGCGGAGAGAAGCGGGTTGCGGCGACCCCGGAAACGGTCAAAAAACTCACCGCCGCCGGCCATCATAAAATCCTGGTGCAGTCTGGCGCCGGCATTGCAGCCAGTATTCCCGATTCCGAATTTGCGGCAAGCGGCGCGAGCATTGCCGGCAGCGCCGCTGAAGTGTATGCGCAGTCAGAAATCGTGCTGAAGGTGCGCGGGCCTGAAGGAGCGGAACTGGCGATGATGCGCAAGGACGGCATTCTCGTGGGCTTGCTGGCGCCGCAGCAGGTGTCCCAAATCGAGGCTTACGCCAAACACGGGCTCACTGCTTTTGCGATGGAACTTTTGCCGCGCATCTCCCGCGCGCAAAGCATGGACGTGCTCTCTTCGCAGGCGAATATCGGCGGCTACAAGGCAGTGATTCTGGCAGCCGACACCTATCAGCGTTTCTTCCCGATGCTGATGACCGCTGCCGGCACAGTGAAAGCCGCGCGCGCGCTGGTGCTGGGCGCGGGCGTGGCGGGCCTGCAGGCGATCGCCACCGCGAAGCGCCTGGGTTGCGTGGTCGAGGCGTTCGACGTGCGTCCCGCAGTGAAAGAGCAGGTGGCGAGCCTGGGCGCGAAGTTTGTGGAGGTGCCGCTTTCTGAAGAGGAAAAGAAACAGGCGGAAACCGCTGGCGGTTATGCGCGCGAAATGTCGGAGGATTACAAAAGGCGCCAAGCGGAATTGATACACGACCGCGCCATCGCTTCCGACATCGTCATCACCACTGCGCTGATTCCGGGCAGGCCCGCGCCGGTGCTGATCAAGGAAGAGACGGTAAAAGCCATGAAGCCCGGCTCGGTGATTGTGGACATGGCAGTGGAAGCGGGCGGCAATTGTCCGCTGTCGGAGCTGGACAGAATCGTGGTGAAGCACGGCGTCAACATCATCGGCATCGCCAATCTGCCGGCGCTGGTGGCGGCGGATGCGAGCGCCCTCTACGCGCGCAACCTGCTCAACTTCCTGAGCCTCATGCTGGATGCAAAAACCGGCGCGCTCAGCATCAACCGCGAAGACGAAATCATCGCCGGCACAATGGTGTGCATGAACGGCGAAATGGTTAAAAAAACGTGAGGGGTAAGGCGTTAGGTGTGAGGCGTATTAAAGCAAGCATGTTTTTACCCCTCACTCCTTACCCCTTACTCTTCACTGAGGAGTTGATATGACTGGAACCATTGACCCTACTATCATCAATCTTACCGTGTTCGTTCTGGCGATATTCGTCGGCTACCACGTGGTGTGGAACGTCACTCCGGCGTTGCACACGCCGTTAATGTCGGTGACCAACGCGATTTCCGGCGTCATCATCGTCGGCGCAATCCTCGCCGCCGGCCCCACTGAAATGGACTTCGGCATGATCATTGGTTTTGTCGCGGTGGCACTGGCAGCGGTAAATGTTTTCGGCGGCTTTCTGGTGACACAGCGCATGCTTGAAATGTTCAAGAAAAAGACGCCCAAGGGTGAATAAGGGAAAACCGGCATGACCGTTAATCAAGTCGCACTCTCGTATCTCGTCGCCTCGGTATTTTTCATCCTGGCGCTGAAAGGCTTGTCCTCGCCGGTCGCGGCGCGGCGCGGCAACCTGTTTGGAATTGTCGGCATGGCGATGGCGGTGTTGGTCACGCTTGCTATTACCAGGAGCGTGCCGTTGATCGCGCTGGCGATTGCAGCGGGCGGCACGGTGGGCGCGATCGTCGCACGCCGCGTGCAGATGACGCAGATGCCGCAACTGGTCGCAGCGATGCACTCCCTCGTGGGCTTGGCTGCAGTGTTGATCGCGATTGCAGCAGTCAACAATCCGGCGGCGTTCAACATTCCGTTGCCGCTGCCTCGGGGTAACCGCATGGAGCTGTTTATTGGCACGTTTATCGGCGCGATCACTTTCTCCGGCTCGGTCATCGCCTTCGGCAAACTCTCCGGAACGATGTCCAGCGCACCGGTAGTGTTCAAGGGGCAGCACTGGCTCAACCTGATTCTCGCCATCGTCATGATCGGCTTCGGCCTTGCCTTCTTTTTCGCTGCTCCCGACTCTCAGTGGCCGCCTTTCATCATCATGGCCGCGATTGCTTTCATGCTGGGCTTCCTGATCATCATCCCCATCGGCGGCGCCGACATGCCGGTGGTGATTTCCATGCTGAATTCCTACTCCGGATGGGCGGCGGCCGGAATAGGTTTTTCGCTTAACAACAACATGCTGATTATTTCCGGCTCGCTGGTGGGATCGAGCGGCGCGATTCTCTCGTACATCATGTGCAAGGCGATGAACCGCTCCTTCTTCAGCGTGATTCTCGGCGGCTTCGGCGCAGCAGAAGGCACGGCTGCCGCAGGGGCGCAAAAGAGAACCGTGAAAAGCGGCAGCGCCGATGACGCTGCGTTCCTCATGGCCAACGCCGAATCGGTAATCATCGTGCCGGGGTATGGGCTGGCTGTGGCGCGCGCCCAGCATGCGGTGAAGGAAATGGCGGAGAAGCTGCACGCCAAAGGTGTCAAGGTGCGCTATGCGATACATCCGGTGGCGGGGCGCATGCCGGGACACATGAACGTGCTGCTCGCCGAAGCCGAAGTGCCTTACGACCAGGTGTTTGAAATGGACGACATCAACAATGAATTCGGCACTACCGACGTGGCGCTCATTCTCGGGGCCAATGATGTGGTCAATCCGGCCGCGAAAACGCCGGGCAGTCCGATTTACGGCATGCCCATTCTGGAGGCCTACAAGGCGCGCACCATCCTGGTCAACAAACGCTCGATGGCGACAGGTTATGCGGGGCTCGACAACGAACTGTTCTATATGGACAAGACGATGATGATATTCGGCGACGCGAAGAAAGTGATCGAGGCCATCGTCAAGGCACTGTAAAAAAAGAGCAGGACGGGCGGTCCCCTTTAAACTTTTTCCGCAACCCATCCTGCCTAGGAGGAAACTGGTACCAGGGTCGACCTGCTTATTGCCCCGTAGTTAATTCAGCGGGAGCAATCGGACTGCTGTGTGGCTGCGGGTAAGCGGTATTCAGTGTGCCCGGCCAAGCCGCCGAGCCTGAAAGCCAGCACCGAAATAATTACCGCTACTGCGATGTTTGCATACACGGGGTTCAATTTCGCCAACATGGCACATCCCCTTTCTATAAAAAGCATCGAAATCATCTGCTGCTCGCGAATCCAATTATTGATTTCTCCGCCTTATATGGAGCAACCGCTGTGCCAGCGCGTGCCGCCTCTCGTCATCTATTTGAAAAACAAGACATTTTGGCTGACAGGCGGTATATCCGTGATGTGGCTTCGGAGGGGAATGAAGCAGTTCACAAAACTGCAGGAGAAGGGGCTCTCGTCAGATGTCAGAGAGTCGTCTGCAGTGTTGAAATTTGGACGTCGATTAACTACTGTTAACTACTGCTGCGCGAGCTTGGATTTGGCGAGCGGCGGGTTGTTGGAGAAGTAGCGTTTGATGCCGCCGACAATCGCATCGGCGACTTTATCCTGGTAGCTTTCGTCTTTGAGTCTTTTCTCTTCTTCAGGGTTGCTGATGAACGCGGTCTCCACCAGAATCGAGGGAATATCGGGCGCTTTCAGCACGGCGAATCCGGCCTGTTCCACCGAGTGCCGGTGAAGGGCGTTGACGCTGCCCAGTTCGGAGAGCACGGCATTGCCGAGCTTCACGCTGTCGTTGATGGTGGCGGTTTGTGCAAGGTCGAATAAGGTCTGCTTAAGATAAGGGTCGCGGACGTCGAGATTGACCCCGCCAATCAAATCCGATTCGTTTTCCTTGTTTGCGAGCCAGCGTGCGGCGGCGGAGGTTGCGCCGCGCTCGGAAAGCGCAAATACCGATGAGCCGCGCGCATGCGGCTTGATGTAGGCATCGGCGTGGATGGAAATAAACAAGTCGGCTCTTATTTTTTGCGCCTTGCGCACCCGTTCCCGCAACTCGATAAAGTAATCGCTGTCGCGGGTCAGCATGCTCCGCATATTCGGTTCTTGGTCCAGCCTGGCTTTGACTTTGCGCGCGATGGACAGAGTGACGTTTTTCTCCCGCGTGCCGCCGCGGCCGCGGGCTCCCGGGTCTTCACCGCCGTGCCCGGGGTCAATAGCGATGGTAATGAGCCGCGCCACTTCGGGTTTCTGTTTTTTCTCCTGCTTACTTTCGGCAGTGCGCGTGTCTTCGCTCCTCGTTTGACCGGGTGTTTCCCTGGCAGCGGTCTCGGCCGGCGCGGAAGTTTCATGCGCTTTTTGCGGGGGCGCGGTTTTGTCAACCTGCAATCCCAGCTTGATTTCCGATTTCAGCACCAGCGCCATCAGCGGATCAACCGGCTGCGCCGGATAAATGTCCAGCACCAGCCGATGGCCGTAATCGCCGACTGGCTTCAAGGCAAATATCTGCGGCTTAACCTCGGTTTTTAAATCGAGCACGATGCGCATCACGCCCGGTTTGAAGTGCCCGACACGCACCTGCTTGATATATGGGTCGCTCGCCGCGATCTTTTCAGAAAGGCTGTCCAGCGAACTGTTCAGTTCAACGTTTTCGAGATCGAGCACCAGGCGCTCGGGATTCTTGATGGTGAACAGATTGTGCGTAATCGGCGCATCGGATTCGAGAGTCAAGCGGGTGTAATCCTGCGCCGGCCACACCCGTGCCGAACTTACCTGGATTGCGGCATCAGCGGGCAGTGCGGAGAACAGCGGAAAAATCAGAAAACAAACGGCGGAGAGCGCTTTGTAGAGCGCGCTTGAAGTCAACCATCTTGGAAACCAACTAAACATTGCTTTCCTGTCTCCGTAGCTCCTTCAATCGTGGCATCGCGTCCTGTTCCCTTTATCCGCAGGCTGATTTTAATGTCGGGCGCAGGCAGCAAGTCCCCGGCATTTTCCGGCCATTCCACGAGACACACGGAACGCGCGTTGAAGTATTCGCGAAAACCCGCATCCTGCCATTCCCTGGCATCCTCGAACCGATAAAAATCAAAGTGATATAAGTCTAACCTAGAAAGTGGGTAAAGTTCAAGCAGTATGTATGAGGGGCTTTTGACTTTTCCGCGGTAGCCCAGCCCTTCGAGCATGCCGCGCACTAGCGTGGTTTTGCCTGAGCCCAGCTCGCCGTAAAAATACACTTTCAATCCCGGCTGAAGCACGGGCGCGAGCGCAATACCGAGTTCGCGGGTGGCCTGCGCGTCGGGCAGGTGGCGTATTATTTTCATTTCCGGCTGGTTATGATGAAGGCCATGCAACATACCGCAACCCAAAATTCTTGTTCAAGTGCCGACTATGCGCAGCTTGCCGCGGCGCTCAAGTCGTGGGGGAAAGCGCTCGGCTTCCAGGAGATCGGCATTGCCGATACCGATCTCGGCGCGGCGGAACTGCGGCTCCTGGAATGGCTGGAAGAAGGATGCCACGGTGACATGGATTATATGGCAAAATACGGCGTGAAACGCAGCCGCCCCGCCGAGCTTCTGCCCGGCACGCTGCGCGTGATTTCAGTACGCATCAACTATCAGCCGCAACATGCACGCGAGGGCTGGCAGGTCCTGGCGGACGGAAACAAAGCCTATATCTCGCGCTACGCCACGGGGCGCGATTACCACAAAGTGTTGCGCAGGCGCTTGCATACGCTGGTGGACAAGATACACGAGCGCGTCGGCGACCACCGCTGCCGCGTATTCACCGACAGCGCGCCGGTGATGGAAGTGGAGCTCGCGCGCAAAGCGGGGCTGGGTTGGCGGGGGAAACATACCTTGCTGCTTACGCGCGAAACCGGTTCATGGTTTTTTCTGGGCGAGATTTATACCGACCTGCCGCTGCCGGTGGACAGCGCCCAACAAGACCATTGCGGCACCTGCGAAAAATGTATTGATATCTGCCCCACCCGGGCGATTGTTGCGCCGTATAGGCTCGACGCCAGGCGCTGCATTTCTTATCTCACCATCGAGCACAAGGGAAGCATTCCTGAAGAACTGCGGCCGCTGATGGGCAACCGGGTGTATGGCTGCGACGACTGCCAGCTGGTCTGTCCCTGGAACAAGTATGCGCAGGCTTCCGAGGAAGCGGATTTCGCGGTGCGACATGGTCTCGATGATGCGCAGCTGGTTGCGCTGTTTGGCTGGAGCGAAGAGGAATTTCATGAGAAGCTCGCCGGCAGCGCGATACACCGCATCGGTTATGAACGCTGGCTGCGCAATCTCGCGGTGGGATTGGGCAACGCGCCGCGCTCAGCCGCGGCAATCGAAGCGTTGCGGCGGCGACTTGATGATTCTTCGCCGCTGGTAAGAGAACATGTGCAGTGGGCGCTTAAGCGTCATGGCTAGTTCAGAAGGTGTTACAGCAATTCGTCCAGCGCTTCAATCCAGTGCTTCACCGGAAGTTCGGTTGCGCTTTGCAAATGCGCAAGGCAGCCGATGTTGGCGGTGAAAATCTGCGCGGGCGAACCGGATTCAAGCGCGGCGATTTTATTTGCGAGCAGTTTTTGTGAAAGCCCGGGCTGCAGAATGGAGTAAGTTCCCGCCGAGCCGCAACACAAGTGAGCATCGGGAACGCCGGTCAGCTCAAAGCCGCATTCCGCGAGCAGCTTTTCCACCGCACCGTCCAGTTTGAGCGCATGCTGCAATGTGCACGGAGAGTGAAAAGCGGTTTTCGCGCCGCGTTTTTTCGAGCCGGATACCTGCGCGCCGATTTTCTCTTTCTCTGCGGTAATGATTTCAATGATGTCTTTGGCAATGGCCGAAACGCGCTGCGCTTTTTCGGCATAAACGGGGTCGTGTTTGAGCAGATGCCCGTATTCTTTTACCATCGCACCGCAGCCGCTGGCGGTAATCACCAGCGCTTCCACGCCTTGCTCGATGTCGGGCCACCAGTGATCTATGTTGCGGCGCATGGTGTTGAGTCCTTCTTCCTGCGCGTTCATGTGATAAGGAATCGCTCCGCAGCAGCCGCGGGTGGGGAGGAGCGAAATTCCGAGCTTATCCAGCAATCGTGCCGTCGCGGCGTTGATGTTGGGCGCAATCGAGGGCTGCACGCAGCCTTCAAGCACCAGCATTTTGCGCGCATGCCGTGCCGCAGGCCGCGGTGTTTGCCGCTGCGCTTGCGGCACCTTGCGTCTGATTTTTTCCGGCAGCAGCGGGCGCACCAACCGGCCTAATCCCAGCAGAGGATTAAACAACGCGGGATGGGTCAGCACCGTTCGCAGCGTCGCGCGTTTCACGCTCTCTATGAAACCGCGCGCCACGCGCTTTTCCACCATTTCGCGGCCGATGTCGGCGAGCCGCCCGTAACGCACCCCGGAAGGGCAGGTAGTCTCGCAGGCGCGGCAAGTTAGGCAGCGGTCCAGATGCAGCCGCGTTTTTTCAGTCGGCTGCGCTCCTTCGAGCATTTGCTTGATGAGATAAATGCGCCCGCGTGGCCCGTCGAGCTCGTCGCCCAGCAATTGATAGGTGGGGCAGGTGGCGTTGCAAAATCCGCAGTGCACGCAGGCGCGCAGAATGGAATCCGCTTCCCTGCCTTGCGGCGTGTCTTTGATGAATTCTGCGAGACTGGTTTGCATTGAAAGAGGTTCTAAGGTTCTAAAATTCCGGATAGAAACGGCCGGGATTGAATATCCCCGCGGGGTCGAAATTCTGTTTCAGGCCCCGGTGAATTTTCAGCAGCGCGGGCGCTAGCGGTTGGAATACGCCCGCGCTTTTGTCGCTCGCCCGGAACAAGGTGGCGTGGCCACCTGCCGACACCGCTGCATCGCGTATGGTTTTGGCATCGGCATCGCTTTTCAGCCAGCGCAGAGCGCCGCCCCATTCGATGAGCTGCACTCCGGGAAGCTTCAGCGGGGGTGTAGTGGATTTGACCGACAGCCGCCACAGCGGGGCAGCGCTGCGGAAAAAGGGATTGGTCTGCTCGCGGATGCCGGTCCAGAACCGTCCGGCTTGCGTGTCGTCAATGCGCTCGCCGTCGAGCTTCTTGCATGCCGACTCGACTGCCGCCGCAGCGCCGGAAAGGCGGATGCCGAGCTCGCCGCCAGTATAGGCGCTCGCCGAAATCGGCAGCGGCCTGCCGGCCCATTGGTTGAGCATCTGGATGGCCTTGTCTTCCGGCAACTCGAAGTGCAGCGTGGCCTCCGCTAGCGGCAGCGGCAACACCTTGAGCGAGACTTCGAGAATCAACCCCAGCGTGCCGAGCGAGCCAACCATCAAGCGCGACACATCGTAACCCGCGACGTTTTTCATCACCTGTCCGCCGAAGCGCAAATCGTTGCCGCGCCCATCCATCATGCGCACTCCGAGCACGAAGTCGCGCACGGCACCGACTGCGGCGCGGCGCGGGCCGCAAAGCCCCGCGGCGATGCAGCCGCCGAGCGTGGCATGATCTCCGAAATGCGGCGGCTCGAACGCCAGCATTTGCCCGCGCTCCTTCAACGCCGCTTCCATTTCAGCAAGCGGCGTGCCTGCGCGCGCGGTGATCACCAGCTCGGTAGGTTCGTACGCAACGATGCCCGAATAGGACCGGGTGTCGAGAATTTCGCCGTTTAATGCAGCGCCGTAAAAATCCTTGCTGCCTCCGCCGCGAATGCGCAAAGCGGTTTGATTTTCAGCTGCGCTGCGTATAATTTCGGAGAATTGTTGGAAGATGTCTTGCATATGTGACGGCTAAGTAGTGAAGTGTTAGGAGTAAGGAGAAAAATCTGCAAACCCGGTGCTCAGAACCCCTCACACCTCACTCTTCACTCCTCACGCGCTAAAATCTCGGCAGATCGGGGAATTTTTCCTGGCCGCGGTGCACATGCATTCGGCCGAACTCGGCGCAGCGGTGCAGCGTGGGCACCGCCTTGCCCGGGTTGAGCAGGCCGGGCTCGTCGAATGCGCGCTTCACACCGTGGAAAATTTCCAGTTCGTTGGCCCGGAATTGAACGCACATCTGGTTGATTTTCTCGACGCCGACACCGTGCTCGCCGGTGATGGTGCCGCCGACTTCAATGCACAACTCCAGAATCTCCCAGCCGAACTCCTCGGTGCGGTGCAATTCATCCGGCTGGTTGGCGTCGTACAAAATGAGTGGGTGCAAATTTCCGTCGCCGGCATGAAACACGCTGGCGCAGCGCAGGCCGTATTTTTTTTCCATGTCGCCGATGGCGCGCAATACCCGTGCCAGCTGTTTGCGCGGAATGGTGCCGTCCATGCAGTAGTAATCCGGCGAAATGCGTCCCACGGCGGGGAATGCCGCTTTGCGACCGGCCCAGAATTTGTTGCGCTCGCTGTCGTTCCGGGAGACGCGGATTTCGGCTGCGCCGCTTTGTTTCATGATCTCTTGCATGCGCAGGATTTGCTCCGCCACTTCCTCGGCGCAGCCGTCCGATTCGCACAGCAAGATCGCTTCCGCATCCAGAGGATAACCGGCGTGGGCGTACGGCTCCACTGCCTGTGTCATGCGCTTGTCCATTAATTCCAGCCCGGCGGGAATGATGCCCGCTGCGATGATGCTGGCGACCGCCTCTCCCGCTTTGCCGATATCGTCAAACGCCGCCAATATCACTTGCGCGCCCTCCGGCAGCGGCAGGAGTTTCACCGTGATTTCGCTAATCACCCCAAGCATCCCTTCCGAGCCGGTCATCAGCGCCAGCAAGTCGTAGCCCGGAGAGTCCAGCGCATCGCTGCCGATTTCCAGAAGCTCGCCTTCGCTGGTGAATACGCGCAGTTTCAGAATATTGTGCACCGTGAGACCGTATTTCAGGCAATGCACTCCGCCGGAATTTTCAGCGACATTGCCGCCGATGCTGCACGCAATCTGACTCGAGGGATCGGGAGCGTAATAAAGCCCGAAGGGCGCGGCCGCTTCGGAAATGGCGAGATTGCGCACTCCCGGCTGCACGCGCATGCTGCGCGCGGCCGGATTAATTTCCAGGATGCGCATGAATTTGGTAAGCGGAAGCAGCACGCCGTCGCCGAGCGGCAGCGCGCCGCCTGAAAGCCCGGTGCCCGCGCCGCGCGCCACCACCGGGACTTTATGTTGGTGGCACACGCGCAAAACGCGCTGCACCTGTTCCTCGTTTTCAGGCAGCACCGCCAGCATGGGCAACTGGCGGTAGGCGGTAAGCCCGTCGCACTCGTAAGGCTTCAGGTCCTCGGCAGCATCGAGCACTGCCGCTGCGGGTAAAAAACGCAGCAGTTCAGCGGCTAAAGAGTCACGCAGGGAAGGGGATTGGGCAGTAGCGACTGGCATGACCTTATTATACTCATTCTTCTGCTTTTCACTCTCAGCCTGCTCTGAGCCCTTCGACCCGTTCGCCCTGAGCTAGTCGAAGGGCAAACGGGCTCAGGACAGGCTAGTCGAAGGGGGTGAGGGAATCACTCCTGCGCCATTTCGGGGTCTACTTTCGGCTCGCGCATTCCAAGAATGCTGAGAAGCAGGAGTGCGGCGCCAATCAACAGCATGCCGGCAATTTCCCATTGCTTGGGCTGCTCGCCGAGTTCCATCCATGCAGAAAGCACGCCCACTACCGGCACCGCAAGCGAGCCCAGGCCTGCGGTCCCTGCGGGCAGCCGGTGCAGCACGTAAAGCCATAACAGCCAGGCAAGCGCGGTTCCCAATACCGCGTTGTAAATGACTGCAAACCAGAAATAACCGCTCAACACGATGGGTTGCTGCGGTATAAAAAACGTAATTCCGACCAGCACGATTCCTCCAAGCAGCATCTGCCAGGCGGTGAGCGAAAGCAGATCCAGCTGCACGCGGCTGCGCAATTTTTTCGCCACGATCACCGCCACCGCCCAGGTAATTCCCGCTGTCGTTGCAATCACGCTGCTCGCAAAGCTGCCGCTTGGGCGCCACGGCGCGAGGATAAAGAATAAGCCGGCAAACGCCATCACAACCGCCAGCCATTGCGCGCCGTGAATGCGTTCGTGAAGCAGCGGCCAGGCGAGTATCAGCAACCAGAACGTCATGGTGTAAACAAGCACCGCGCTTTTCCCCGCGCCGCCGTCCACCACGGCCCACATCACCAACGCGGTAAATACCGTGGTTTGCAGCAAGCCCAACAAAAGCGTGGTTTTGAATTCCACCAGACGCAGCGGTTTCTTCATCCACGCTAGTACCGCAAACAAACACAGCGCTCCGAAAAAAGTGCGCAGCGCGGCGAAATCAAAAGGGCCGCAATAGGCCAGGACCTTTTTCATGACCACCCAGTTATAGCCCCAGATGAAAGCGAGGACGATGAGGGCCAGGGTAGCGGAGCGGGGGTAGGATTTATGATTCAATTCAGTCTGCCAGTGTAAGCTTATCATTTTGCTGGATTTTACTCTTTATTAGTTTTCGCATCGCGGCATCCGGGCGAGGGTATAACGAATTTTGTGGCTGTTTAATCAGGCGTGTGGGTATATTTCCCATTGAAAGTTGATTAATATCCGTAATTAACAGCACCTATTGGTATGTCGGCAGGGTCATAAAAGCCAAAACGGCAGCGGGGCTTTAAAACTTAAAAAAACTCGCAGTAACCCAGCCTGAATGACCGGCGCTGATGAGGGGGGGCGTCAGTGGATAGCAATCTACCTATTTCCACGCAAGCTTTTGTCTGGGGGTTGGGCGGCATTTGCCAACTGCAGCGCATCCCGTTTGCCCCGGAGCTCGTCCTGCGGCAAATCCCCCCACCTTATAATCTGCTTTCATTGCAGCGGTCCGCTCAGGGGCTTGGAATCAACAGCAGCTTCCGCGCTGTCGCCTCAGCTGATCTCGGCAAGTTGGTCTTACCCTGCCTCGCGGTCTTAAAGCCCGCAACAAATAATCCTCCCTCACCCTCTCAGGGAGAGGGTGGGGGTGAGGGTAGAAGCGAGGGTGAGGGTAAAGGCGAGGTCAACCTTGCCCTCATCATCAAAGCCGATGACAAACAAATCGTGCTTTTTGAACCGGGCGACCCTAATCCGAAATCGCTTTCTCTCGCCGAATTTGAAGCGCGTTATGCCGGCCAGGTCATGCTGTTCAGCAGGAAAGCGCAGGCTGCCTCCGACAAAGACGCCGCGCTTCTGCAGCAGCAAACTTTCGGCTTCAAGTGGTTCATTCCCGAACTTCTCAAGCACAAGCAGATATGGCGCGACGTGCTGCTGGCCTCGCTTGCCATTCAGCTCATGGCGCTCGCAACGCCCTTGTTCACCCAGGTCGTGATAGACAAAGTGGTGGTGCACCAGACCATGAATACGTTGGTGGTGATAGCCATCGGGCTTGCCGTATTCATGCTGTTTACCTCCGCCATGAGCTGGGCGCGCCAGTATCTGGTGCTGCACACCGGCAACCGCGTGGACGCTGTGCTGGGCAGCCAGGTGTTCGAGCATCTTTTGAAACTGTCGCCGCGCTATTACGAACACCGCCCCACCGGCGTGGTCGTGGCGCGCGTCCACGGGGTGGAGACCATCCGCGAATTTGTAAGCGGCGCGGCGGTGACGCTCATTCTCGACTGCCCGTTCCTGCTGATATTCCTCGCTATCATGTTTTACTACAGCTGGCTGCTGAGCCTGATAACCCTGACACTGCTCGGCGCCATCATCGCCTTGAGCGTTGCGGTGGTGCCGCTGCTGCGCCAGCGTCTCAATCAGCAGTTCCTGCTGGGCGCGAGAAACCAGGCGTTCCTCACCGAATACATCGCGGGAATGGAAACCGTCAAATCGCTGCAAATGGAGCCGCAACTCAAAAGCCGCTATGGCGACTACCTGGCCGCATATCTCAATTCCAGCTTCAATACCCGCAGCCTCTCCAATGCCTACAACGTCGCCGCCAACGCACTGGATCAACTCCTGACCTTGCTCATTCTCTGCGCAGGCGCCTGGCTGGTGATGCAAAACGAAGGCTTCACCATCGGCATGCTGGTGGCTTATCAGATGTTCGCAAGCCGCATGTCGCAGCCCATGCTGCGCATCGTCGGTTTGTGGCAGGAATTCCAGCAGGCGGCGATCGCGGTGAAGCGCCTGGGCGACATCATGAATGCCCCCGCCGAACCTTATTCGCTGATTCCCGCCAGGGCGAAGGCGGAACAGGGCAGGGTGGAGATTGTCAATTTGAGTTTCCGTTACGCGGAGAATCTGCCTTATCTTTACACCGGCCTCAACATCAAGCTCGAACCCGGCGTCTGCATGGCGCTGATGGGGCCCAGCGGCTGCGGCAAAAGTACTTTGGCGAAACTCCTGCAGGGTTTTTATCTTCCTTCGGATGGCCAAATCAAAATAGACGGCCACGATATCCGCCATCTTGCCGCCAACGAACTGCGGCAATACTTCGGCGTGGTGCCGCAGGACACCATCCTTTTCAGCGGCACCATCCATGACAATCTTGCCCTCGCCAACCCGCATGCGACTTTTGAGCAGGTGATTGCGGCTTGCAAGATGGCGGAGATTCACGACACCATCGAACACCTGCCCGAAGGTTACCAGACGCAAATTGGCGAGCACGGCGTGGGTCTCTCCGGCGGGCAGAAGCAGCGCGTCGCCATTGCTCGGGCGCTCCTGAAGCGACCGAGAATCCTCATCTTTGACGAAGCCACCAGCAACCTCGATCTGCCCACTGCCGAGCATTTCGCGAGGACTGTCAACCAACTCAAAGGCAAAGTCACCATGCTGTTTATCACGCATCAGCTGCCCAAGGGATTACAGGTTGACGAGATTGTCGCCCTGGGTCAGCATGAAAAACAGATGAGCGTGGTCAAGGGAGAAAAGAATCAGGATGGATGATTTCAGAAGCAAGAACGGTAGAAGTGGCAGGACAGATAAGGTATGACAGGCGGGCAGATCGGTTTAGGGTTTTAAGCACAGTCAAAGGTGAGGTAGCTAGGAGATCATATTCGTCTATGACCCCTTTGCGCCTTCATTGAGCGAAAAAAGGGAAAGAATATGAAAGAACTGCTTGGGTTAATTCTTCTGTCTTTTGGATTAATAGCGCCGCTCGGCATTGCGCTCATTGGGATCATCGTAACTGTGATCGTGGTGCGACGGAAACAAGGTACGCGCGCGAAGTGGAAGGCGGGCATTATTACGGTACTCATTTTTATCTTTATTCCGACTTGGGATGTGATTCTGGGGACGGCTTATTTTCATTACCTCTGCGCAACGGAAGGCGGGAGCAAAGTTTACAAGCCGGTTGAGCTTGAGCCGGAGTATTGGAACCCAGATGGGACGCCGAGATTTATTACAACAAGCGGAGGTTTTAATAGTGAAGTCTTAGGAAATCGCTTTAAAATCTCAACTGAATCTCGTGATCCTATCTACTCTTGGCCGTTTCGCATATCCACAACAAAATACTTTGTTACTGATACTCAGGCCAACGAAGTACTAGGCAGATACACATACTTCATAAATTTTGGTGGGTGGTTCGTAAACAATATCAGTGTTCATGTTTCTGGTACAAGCTGTCCGAATGAGCGCGGATTTTTTGAAAGTTTCCTTAAGCAGGTATTTCAACGGGCTAAGTAATATAAATAGAAGAGAATCAAATGTTAAGCACTATAAACGATTATTTCTTGAATTCTCAGTTGTCTTTGGCTGCTTACGCAAACCTTTTTGCGGGGATCAGTGGAACTGATTACGTACGGGCGCTCGAAGCTGCTGGAATGAATCCAACTCAAGCAATAGAATTTGCTGGAGTCGATGCCAACGGCAATTTTATCTTAGGAAAAGGCTACACCATTGTTGACCAGCAACCGAATACCGCTTCAGGCTTCTCGGCGACGGTTTTCCGCAAGAATGATACCCAGGAGCTATTTTTTGCCGTCCGCGGCACGGAGCCAACGACACTAGCCGATCTGAGCGAGGATATCGGGGGAATAGGCGGAGACGGGATCGCGATTGCCCAGACCATTGATATGTTCAACTACTACCAGAAATTGACTGTGCGTACTGGGCAAACAGTATATCAGTATGTGTATAACCCTTTAACGAACAACATTGAAACGAGTTCATTCGTTGCACAAGCAGATGGCAAACTGGTGGATCAGTCTTTCACCGTTACCGGACACTCTCTGGGTGGGCATTTGGCCATGGTGTTAAGCCGGCTTGTTCCTAACGCGGTGCAAGCGGTCTTTACCTACAACGCCCCGGGGTTTGATCCCGTGATCACCAATCCCAATCCAGGATCGGAAGCCTTTTTAAATCAATTAAGGGATACTGAAATCGCCGCGCGCGGATCCTCCGACATTCAAGGATTTTTCAACACCAACAAGATGACGCATCTGGTTGTCCCGGCGGATTTGGCTCACAACGTGGGTATCGTACCGGGTAATAAAATCCCCTTGTTTACCGAGATTAATGTCCCTCATTATTTTGACTTACACGATATCAAATTTATATCCGACGTACTAGGCGTCTATGATCTGCTGGCACAAATTGATCCCGCGATTAGCCTCGACGACATCGGGTCGATCCTCAAGGCCACCTCCAACAAGCCGAGCAATTCCCTGGAAAACACTCTTGATAGCTTGCGTAAACTGTTTCAGGTTAACGGCTGGCAAACAAAGACAGCGATTGATGACGGACAAGCTTATTACACCAACCTGTTTGCGCTGCAGGATTCCATCAGCCAGAAAGGAGTGAGCAATCTCACGCTTACCAGCCTTCTCACCCAGGAAGCAAGCACAACGTTAAACAACGCCCAAGCCAGTGATGACACTGGTTTGGCGACGCGCTATGCCTTAAAGGAACTCAACCCCTTTGTCCTCAGTGGCAATGCCGCTCTCTATGCGCCGTTTGGGGAAGCGCTCAAGGCGGAACACTTTAGCAATGCATATCTCACCGATAGGGTGGCCTTTCTTTACAACTTACGCGATATAAACATTGCCGACAGCAAAACTCTTTTTGGTCGATTCCTGGTCAATACCTCAGGCGAAAAGATTTTGTTCAGCGACTTGTCCACCCGCACCCAAATCTTTTTCACTCCGCAGGAACAAGACGTGCCCTCTAACACTGATAAGCGAGTCATTTTCGGCAGCGATGCCGCGGATAATATCACCGGCCAAGCCAATGCCGACCGGCTCTACGGCGGTGACGGGAACGACATTCTGTCCGGGAATGACGGGGCTGACTATCTGGAAGGCAATCTGGGGAACGATAGACTTTACGGTGGTGTGGGGAACGATACTTACGTTTACTTGGGCAAAGAGGGTAATGACACGATCATTGACAGCGACGGCTTCGGAAAAATTCTCTACTCCGGCCGGGATTTGTCCGGCGCCAAGAATCAAGTGGGAAACAACACTGAGTTATTCAACGACGGAACATATAGCTATAGATTTCTGGGCGATCTTACCGCGGGTGGCGTGCTGACCATAACCAAGGATGGCGACCTAGATGGCAAGATCACAGTTCAGAACTTTAAGAATGGAAATCTGGGCATCACGCTTAATTTCCAGCAAGCAGCTTCTACGCCCATCGACCGCACCATCGTGGGTGATCTGCATCCCGTTGATTTCAACGCGGACCCGAACATTACCGAGTTTCACTTCGATGATCTGGGCAATGTAATTACCGATGGCACCGCAGAGCCCAACCGTGCTGATACGCTCTTCGACAGCGCTGGGAACGACCACATCGTCTCCGGTAGTGGTAACGATATCGTAAATGCTTTCCGTGGTGGGGATGACGTGATTGACGCGGGTGAGGGCAATGACAACGTGGACGGTGGCTCGGACAACGATGTTATTCAAGGTGGAGCAGGCAGCGATATCCTGGTAGGTGGTACCGGCAATGACCGCTTGTATGCGGACGCAACTGTTGATCTGGCAAGTTTTATCCAAACCTCACAAACCGCGCCAGGCACGGGACAAAAAGGCGACTGGCTCACCGGTGGGCTGGGCGATGACATTGTGGTGGGCACCAATGCCAACGACGTGTTGTTCGGTGGTGGTGGTGAGGACCTCATCGTGGGTGGCGCGGGCGATGATGTCATTGACGGCGATGACAATTACATCCCCACCACCTTCGACTGGACGGTAAGCGAACTTTCCAATCCTTTCGATGAGTTGTTTACTCCCATCAATATCGTCGACTTCGCTGGAGATGTGGGCGCGGCAGACACCATCTACGGTGGCGCCGGCAATGACAAAATTGCTGGTCTCCTGGGGGACGATATTTTATATGGGGAAGACGGCGACGATATTATTTCCGGGGGGAGCGGCAGCGACGTAATCCTCGGCGGCGCGGGCGACGACAAGCTAACCGGCGAGTTTAATGGTTCTGCGGAGGGGATTAGCCCGATCGTGGCCGGAGACGACTATATAGACGGCGGCGCAGGCGATGACTTTCTGCAAGGCGAGGGCGGAAACAACACCCTCATCGGCGGCGACGGCAACGATGTGCTGTATGGCGATGCGCAATATGGCGATGACCCCACCTTGCGGGGGTCCGACTTCCTGGATGGCGGCTCGGGAGATGATACGCTCGTTGGAGGCGGCGGAGATGACACCTTGTTTGGCGGCAGCGGCAATGATCAATTATTTGGCGACGCTGACTATGTGGACGAGGCAGGACAAGGAAATGATTACCTCGATGGCGAAGACGACAACGACTTTCTCCGGGGCTATGGTGGCGACGACACCTTGATTGGCGGCGCGGGGGACGACACCCTTTTTGGCGATGGAGGCGATGACGTTCTCGATGGCGGTGTTGGCAACGACATCCTTATAGGCGGGCGCGGCGAAGATACCTTATTCGGAGGCGACGGAAACGATCAAATCGCGGGCGACAACGGCGGCAGCGATCCTTCCGGTGAAGCGGATTTCATTGACGCGGGCGCGGGCGACGACATCGTGGACGGCCAAGGCGGGGATGACGTGCTGCTCGGCGGTGCGGGCAACGACCTCATGGCAGGCGGCGCGGGTGATGACACGCTCGATGGCGATGAGGGTAACGATCAATTGCAGGGAGGTCTGGGGGATGACACGCTTGATGGCGGCGACGGAAACGACGTGCTGTTCGGCGAGGACGGCAACGACACCCTGATTGGCGGTCCGGGCAGCGACCAACTTATCGGCGGAGCGGGCGACGACACCTACGTCGCCGATACTTCCGACACCATAAGCGACAACGAGGGCAACAACCATATTATCCTCACCGGATTTAACGACGTCAGCGAACTTAACGTCACCACGTCAACCGATGATCAGGGACAGAAAGAGCTGATTGTGTCGACGGTGGGTGCGACTGAAACCATACCCGGCATTCCCGACGGCTTGCACATCAAAGGGAGTATCTCGTCCCTGAATTTCGATTTTCAGTTTGACGACGGCACGGTGCTTACGCAAGAGCAGCTTCTCACCGCGGCGTACACCCAGAGCCTTTCGCTTGTCGGCGGCGCGGGTGATGATGTGCTCGAAGGTTTCGCGGGCGACGACACCCTCAACGGGCAAGGGGGCAACGATACGCTCATCGGCGGCGCAGGCGATGACCAGCTCTTTGGTGGTGACGGCAACGATAATCTGCGTGGGGACACGGGCGATGACACGCTTGCGGGCGGCGTAGGCAGCGACTCCTATTTCTTTGCCCGAGGCGATGGACTTGACGTCATTGCCGACGCGGGAACGGTCGCAACAAACACTGCTGACCTTAGCAACACCGACACCATCCAGTTCGCTCAAGACATCCTCGCCTCGGATGTGGCGTTCACGCGCCGCGCTAATGGCGACTTGATCATTGACTACGGGGACAGCGACCAGGTCACGGTGCAAGGCCAGTTCAGCGATGCCGCCAACCGCATCGAGCGCATCTTGTTCGGCGACGGGAGCGCGATCACATCCGATTTTCTGAATACGCTGCCGGTCGCGCCGATCGTGGGCACGGAGCAGGACGACATATTAACGGGCACACCATTCGACGAAACGCAAATGGGTCTCGGCGGCAACGATACCTATTCTTTCGGCGCCGGCATGGGGCGAGACACTTGGATTGATACGGGCGCCAACACCATCGCACTGCAAACGGGCTTGGCTTTCACCGATGTCGCGACTTCGCAGAACGGAAACGATCTCTTGCTTACCGTGGGCAGCAGCCGGGACGGAGCGCTGATCAAGGATTATTTTCTCGGTAACCAGGACTGGACCCTGCAGGATTCCAGCGGCGCGACGCAGGCGCTCGCCGCACGCATCATCGCCGACGAGGCGCAGCAAGATTTTGCCGACAAGGCATTCAACCAAGCGCGCAGCGCCTTGAAAGCGAGGATCGTCTCTTCTTATCTCGCTCAAGGCTACCAGCTGATCGGCGCGGGCGAGCTCGATCAGGGCTTTAATTTTTCACAGCCGACGGCATTCTACGGCGGCGGAGAAGCGACCACAACCAGCCAATTTGAAACATTCCCCTTCCCCGGCGTCATTTCGAATCTGGGCAGCAGCCATTTGGTAACCGTCAATTGGAACACAAACCCGGTAGGCGGATTCCATAACAGCGCGAGCTTGGTGAATCAGGTCATCGTCTCGGACGATGCGTTCATCAACGACAACTTCTCAGGGACATCCCATGTACAGAATACCATCCAGGGCACGGTCAATGCCTCCTGGCTGCGCCCCCAGAACTTGGTCAACCATTTTTCGACCATCGACACCTCCCAGCCGGTGATCGATCGGTCGAACCCGGATTTCCCCAATGGCCGATTGATCGGATTCGTTACAAGCACCATAACTCAGCACACGTTCTCGGCAACCGTGGACGGCCAGGCGGGAGCGTTTCATCCGAATGGCATCCCGTCAAGCGGGGCTTTCCCTTCACAAGTGCAGGCTTTTCTCACGGAGACGCATGAAACCAACACGCTCGGGGAAATTGACGCCGGCGATTCTTCCAATACCATTTTTGCCGGAGCGAACACCGTGGTCAAAGCGGGTGGCGGCGACGACACGGTCACGGGAGGCTACTTTGTTGACGGCGGCGCCGGTGATGACGTGATTACCGGCGCTGATACCGCCTATGGCGGACCGGGCAATGACATGTTGACGGGCGATAACGGCGCAACGACCTTTCTCGTCGATCCCAATGATACAGGCAGCGACACTATTTCCGATCAGGGAGGCTTCGACAAGGTAGTCCTCGATGATTTCTACTACAACTCAATCGGCATAGGAGGAAGTGAACTCGACTTGCGGCGCGCAGCCGGAGGCCGCTACCTCGACATCCACGACGACGGCTTCCGCAGCTCTTTCGCTACAGCTGAAGCGGGACGGGACTTCGTGTTGGTGCCGGTAATTAAATTGCTGCAAGAGTCCCAGTCTCAATACGAGTACTTCCGCGACAATCCCGGGGCGCTCAACGATCCAGAGCAGAACCCCTCTCAATTTACGCTGCAGCAATTCCAGGGTTTTGTCGCCCAGCGGCAGCAACAAATTGACGACATCAACACGACCTATCTGCAGCGCTTCGTCTTCGTCGAGCCGCTGCCGCCCGCGCCGGATGTGAAGGCCACCGATTACGCGGCGCTGGAACCTTTTATCGCAACCGGACTCATCGAGACCGACACAGTGCAATTCGGCGAAGGCTTGAGCCCTAACGACGTTGCGGCGCGCTTTGACCCCACGGGTAACATAAATCTCACTTGGGGTCAGGATCATGGCATACGAGTTGTGCTGCCGGGTGACGACGATTTGATCGGCACCAGCATCGAGCATTTTCAGTTTGCCCCTTCGCCAGACTCAGGGCAGGCTGGCACGGTCTTAAATATGGCCGATGTCATCAGCCGTGCGATGCAGGCGACCGAAGACGACGACATCATCTTTTATACCAGGGGTTCGGACGTGGGAAGCGGTCTCGGCGGCAACGACCAGCTCCACGGCAAGGCAGGCGACGATGTGCTCAACGGCGGAAGTGGTGACGACCTGCTTGACGGCGGACAAGGCGCTGACGACCTGATTGGCGGCCCCGGAAACGATACCAACATCGTGGATAATCCAGGCGATACGGTGACGGAGTTCGCCGATGAAGGCATGGACACAGTACAAAGCGCAGTTTCCTACAGTCTCACTGAGAATGTCGAGAACCTTACCTTAACCGGGGATACTGCAAGCGAAGGTACCGGCAATGCTCTCAACAACGTGCTCATCGGCAACAATGCAGACAACGTCCTCGCGGGAATGGGCGGCAACGACAGTCTCAGTGGCGGCGCAGGCAACGACATGCTGAACGGGGGCGATGGCGACGACGCCCTTACTGGCGGAGAAGGCGATGACACGCTCATCGGCGGCGCTAACAATGATACGGTTGATGGCGGCAACGGGGCCGACACCTATTCGTATGATAGCGGCGACGGCAACGATGTGATTTCAGATGCAGGCGGCATCGATAAGCAGAGCTTCGATAATCTCTACTACAACTCGATCGGCATATTCGACGTCGAGTTCCGCCGCGAGAATGGTGGGCGCTACGTAGACAACGATTTCGATCCCAATACGTCATTCGCAACACCCGAGGAAGGGCGGGACCTGGAATTGCAGGGGGAGACTGACACGCAAGCGCAGTACCAGTTTTTCCTTGACCATCCTGAAGCGGTCGACGACCCGCAACAGAATATCTTTGGCTTCACGCTGCAGGAGTTCCAGGATTTGGTTACTCAGCAGCAGCAGCGGATTGACGACCTCAACGCGAACTATCTGCAGCGCTTCGTCTTGATTGAGCCGCTGCCGCCCGCGCCGGATGTGAAGGCCACCGACTACGCGGCACTGGAACCTTTTGTCGCAAGCGGGCTCATCGAGGCCGACACAGTGCTATTCGGCGATGGCTTGAGCCCCAGCGATGTGACAGTGCGGCTCGACCCGAGCGGCAATTTCCTGAATTTCTCCTGGGATCAAAACGACAACATACAAGTTGCGCTTCCTGGCGATGCCGATTTGATCGGCACCGGCATAGAACGTTTCCAATTTATTGACGGCACGGTCTGGAGCACTGCGGAAGCAATTCGCCGCGCCACGCAAGGGACTGTGGGCAACGATGTCCTCTTCGGCAGCGCCGGCAATGATGTTCTGGCTGGCGGCGCGGGCAACGACTTCTTGTTCGGTGGTGCAGGCGACGACACCTATGTCTTTAATTTGGGCGACGGTGTTGACCATATCCAGGACTCAAGCGGCACCAACTCCCTTTTGTTTGGCGAAGGAATCACGCCGGACTCCGTTTCCTTGGGTTTGGGATCCCTGCTATTGCGCGTTGGGGACCAGGGTGACGAAATCCACATTGACGATTTCGACCCCAACAATGTCTTTGCTAATCCGTCCATCTCGAACTTCCTGTTCGATCCTTCGCCAGGCTCAGGACAGGCTCCACTGGTGTTGAGCTACGACGACCTCATCGCCAAGGGCTTCGACCTCACCGGCACGGCGGGAGAAGACACCATCACCGGTACCAATGTCAATGACCGCATCAACGGACTGGGCGGCAACGACAGTCTCAACGGCGGCGCGGGGAACAATATGTATGTGTTTGACCCGGGCTTCGGCCACGATGTCGTGATTAATCCAAGCGGTCAGGGGAGTATCCAATTTACAGATGGCATCGCGCCTGACGATATCATGGTAAGCCGCGACGGCTTGGATCTTCTCCTCACCGCTACCAGCGGCGATGTGGCGCGTATCCAGAGCTGGTACGCTGATGCCAATTCCTCTCCAATACAACAAGCCATATTCGCGGGCACGATATGGGATGCGGCCACCCTGGAAAGCAAAGCCGCGCCGGTCAACCATGCGCCAACGCTTGCTCATCCCCTATCCGATCAAACCGCCATCGAAGCCATTCGGTTCCTGTTCCAGCTTCCTGCAGATACTTTCTCGGACGTGGATGCGGGCGATACGCTCAACTTGAGTGCCGCGCTGTCGGATGGAACGGCATTGCCGGCGTGGCTTGATTTCGATGCGGTGTCGCAAACTTTCGCGGGTACACCGGGACAAACCGATATCGGTGTTCTTGCCGTCAAGGTCACCGCCGCCGACAGTGGCAGCCTCTCGGTATCCGATAGCTTTGATTTGACTGTGGGCCGCGTATCCGGCCTGACCCTTATCGGAAACAATGGCAACAATGTTCTTAACGGTGGTGCCGGCAATGACCTGCTGGTCGGCGGCAAAGGCAAAGACACCCTTCGCGGCGGTGCCGGCGATGACGTGCTGGATGGGGGCATAGGCAAAGATACTCTTTACGGCGGCGCGGGGAATGACTTGGTGAGCGGCGGCGCGGGGAATGATGTTATCAATGGCGATAGCAGGAATGACGTTCTCGAAGGCGGGGACGGCAAAGATACTCTGAAAGATGAGTTCGGTAAAAACCTGCTGAATGCAGGCGCGGGTAATGACAGCTTGACTGGCGGAAACGGCAACGAGCTTTACATCGGCGGCAAGGGCGACGATAGCCTCACCACCGGCAAGGGCGAGGACATCATCGCATTCAATCGCGGCGACGGAAAAGATACGCTTAATCCGAGCGGCGGGGCGGGCGATACGCTTTCCCTGGGCGGGGGCATCCGCTACCAGGATCTCGCGCTCTCCAAGAAAAGCAAGGACCTCATCGTCGAGGTCGGCAACGGCGAAAAAATAATACTCAAGGACTGGTATGCCTCATCTAAAAACAAAAGCGTGTTGAACCTGCAAGTCATCACCGATGCTATGGTGGCTTATGATCCGAACTCTTTAAACCCCCTGCTCAACAAGAGGGTGAATGATTTTGATTTCACTGCGCTGGTGGATAAATATGACCAGGCCCGAGGGAAAAATAAAAATCTGGCGCACTGGAGCGTGATGAACAGCTTGCTCGATGCTCACCTTGCAGCGAGCGACAGCGAAGCGCTAGGCGGCGATCTCGCGTATCAATACGGCAAGAACGGCACGCTGGCGGGAATGGGTCTGGGCGCAGCGCAAGACGTGCTCAACTCGCCGCAGTTTGGAGCGCAAGCGCAAACGCTGCACCCGCTCGCAACTCTGCAGGAGGGAGCGATGAAGCTGAGTTGAAAACAGTAAGGGGTAAGGAGAGAGGAGTAAGGAGTGAAAGGAGATTTCCAAATTCGCCGGGGGCAGCCCGGCGGCTGGTTACTTTTTCTTGTGTCGCCAAGAAAAAGTAACCAAAAAGAAGGCGACCCCGGTTCGCAGCCCCTTCGGGGTACCCTGTGCTGCTCGCACAAGCGGGCGGCTGCGCAACTCGCGCTTCGCGCTCAGACAGTGCTCGCCGAGTTCACCCGTTTGTGCTGTGCTGCTCGGCAGCTCACAGGAGATTGCAAAAGGGAGGACGTTCACACCAAGATAAAAAATTCCCTCTCCCTTGAGGGGAGAGGGTTCGGGTGAGGGTGAGACCGCTTATGAAATTTTTTCGGACGCCGTTCAGAGCTCAAGCCGCGATTTTTGTCTTATCAGGTTTGACTGTGCGCACGATTTCCTGCCACCCAGCCTGTCTTGCTCTCTTGACATCATGGCTTGCTTGCAGGCTCATCCAGAATTCGGGAGTGCTGCCGAAAAAACGTGACAACCGGAGCGCGGTATCCGCAGTAACGGACCGCTGCTCATTGAGGATGGCGGTAATCCGGTTCGCCGGGACACCCAAGGCCTTGGCAAAGGCGTTGGCCGACAGGCCAAGCTCGGTGAGTTCGCCTTTCAGGATTTCGCCGGGATGAATCGGCCGCATTTTATTAGGCATGGAGATCTCCGTTAATGGTAATCCACAATTTCAACATTATAGGCATCGCCGTTTTCCCATTCAAAACAAATGCGCCATTGCCGATTTACGCGGATGCTGCATTGCCCGGCGCGGTTCCCGCGCAATGCCTCAAACCGGTTGCTGGGCAAGGTCATAAGGTCCTGGATGGATTTTGCATTGTCCAGAATTTCCAAACGCCGCTCAGCTTGGGCGGTAAAAGCAGCGAACTGCCTGACACGCTTCCCGTTGAAAAGCGCTTCGGTCTTTTTGCAACGGAAAGTTTTTATCACTAAATTAATAATAGTATATTTTATGTTGTACGTCAAGCGTAAAACATGCGGCAAAATCACATCCCTACTTGACCGGAAAGGGGAAACCGGTCCTGAAGCTTTCGAAGGAGTGACGTAGATGCAGATGTTGCAGCGGATAACCAAGCTTCAAGCTGATGCGCTGGATTTTGCGCCGGCCATCCTGCGCGCGCAGCACCAGCCGCCTTCACCCTTGCCGAGGCTGGTGCTCTATACCGTGCTGGTTTTGTTTGGAGTGATGCTGCTGTGGGCGATTTTCGGACGCCTCGACATCATCGCCGTGGCCCAGGGCAAACTGGTGCCGCAAAGCTTTCTCAAGGTCGTGCAGCCCGCTGACTCGGGAATCGTCAAGGAACTTCTGGTGAAGGAAGGCGATGAAGTCCGCGAAGGACAGGTGCTGATACGCATGGACACCAGCATCTCCGAGGCGGAGAACAAGACCCTGCAGAGCGAGCTGGCGTTGAAGAGTCTTCAGTTGCGGCGCATTGAAGCCGAGCTCTCAGGCGCTCCGCTCAAGAAGGAAGCCGGCGATTCGCCCGCGCTGTTTGCCAAAGTCGAAGCGCAGTACCGCGAGCGCCGCCAGGCTTATCTGGATGGTGTGCAGCAAGAGCAGGCCGCGCTGCGCAAGGCCAAGGAGGATTTATCCAGCGCCATAGAAATTCAGGACAAGCTGACCCAGACGCTGCCTGCATACCGCCAGCAGGAAGAGGCCTTTGCGAAGCTGGCCAAAGACGGCTACGCTACCAAGCTCATGGCCCTGGAAAAAAGCCGCGACCGCATCGAGAAGGAGCAGGACCTGCGCGCGCAGAATTACAATGTGGCCAGCCTGAAAGCCAGCATCTCGCAATCCGAAAAAAAGATTGCGCAGATTACTTCCGCTTACCGCAGCCAGTTGCAGAACGAGCAAGTCGAAGCGCAGGGGCAGTATGAAAAATTGCAGCAGGACTGGGAAAAGCAATCCCACCGGCATGCGCTTCTGGAACTTCGAGCGCCGCAGGATGGCATCGTCAAAGATCTCGCCACGCACACTGTGGGCAGCGTGGTTTCCCCCGGCACGGTGTTGCTCACTTTGGTTCCGCACAATGACCCGATGCAAGCGGAAGTGTGGGTCACCAATCTGGACGCGGGCTTCGTGCGGCCCAGGCAGCCGGTGAAGTTGAAGTTTACGGCTTATCCGTTCCAGCAGTACGGCATGGTGCAAGGAGAAGTATTGCAGGTCAGCCCGGATGCGAGCGAGGCGCCGGCGAAATCCGACAAAAATAATCCGGGCGGTGACAACCCGGTGCAGGGCGGCTTTCGCACCATTGTGTCGCTGAAAGCGCCGTATCTCGAGCGGGACGGCGCAAGATACCAGCTGGGCCCGGGCATGCAGGTTTCCGCCGAAATCAATTTGGGCAACCGCACCGTCCTCGAGTATCTGCTTTCGCCTATCCAAAAAACCATGCACGAGGCGGGACGCGAGCGCTAATCAACGTGAGCTTAGGGACGCATGGACTCAGCGCCAGCGCGGCGGAGTATAGTGGCAGGATTATTTATTTGAACGGCTCGACCTGATACTTCAACGGGAGTCAAAAAGCTGAATCTAAAAAAGCTATGTCGGTTCGTTATAATAAATGGCTTTTCAACAGTCTATTTTTAGTTAGAGCCCGAATACATGTCTCGCACACGCGTCCTTCTATTGCCGGGCCGCGGGAACTCCGGCCCCGATCACTGGCAAACTTACTGGGAGCAGGCAAATCCCGGCTTTGAGCGCGTCCTGCAGACCGATTGGGAAACGCCGGACGTCCGCGACTGGATTAGAAATCTGCATGAGGCCATTGCGCGCGACAGCAGACCAGCCATTCTTGTTGCGCACTCTCTCTCTTGCTGCCTGGTCGCACATTGGGCTACTGTTCACTCAGGGCCAGTCGAGGCTGCATTGTTGGTGGCGCCAAGCGATGTCGACGCTCCAACGTTTCCACCTGGACCGACCGGCTTTTCACCCATGCCGCTGCAGCCATTACCTTTCAGGAGCATCGTCGTCGCGAGTACGGACGATGAACGAGTATCAGTTGAGCGTTCCCGGCAATTCGCGGTGGCATGGCACGCTGAGTACGCGCTGCTTGGTAACCGGGGCCACATCGGAAGCGCAGCCAAACTCGGCGCATGGCCTGAGGGAATGGAATTGCTTGACAGGCTGCGTCGTGAGTGACCGACCTTAGCTTCAGCGGACCACTAAAAGCTGCGCTCTTGTCGTCCGTCACGAACCTGAAGTTCCAGCAAGGAAATAAATGTCTCCGATAAATTTGTTTTCTTCCGAGCGTGCTGATGAAGACAGCGCGCTCGCCGATCGGCTGCGCCATCATGTCCAAAGGCTGGCCGGAGACATCGGGGAGCGCAACGTGTGGCGGGCGGGAACGCTGCGTGCCGCAGCCGACTATATTCACGGCGAGTTCGCTGAGCTTGGCTATGAGGTTGCAATACAGTCCTACCTGGCGGAAGGGCTGAGCTGCGACAACATTGAAGTCACAGTTCCGGGGACATCGCGGAGCGGTGAAATCATAATCGCCGGCGCGCACTACGACACTGTGCCGGGCAGCCCGGGGGCGGATGATAATGCAAGCGGCGTTGCGGGTGTGATTGAGATTGCACGGCAATTGCGAGGCGCGCATCCGGCGCGGACGATAAAGCTGGTCGCTTTCGTGAATGAAGAAGCGCCGTTCTTTTATTTCGGCGAGATGGGGAGCAAGGTCTATGCCGAAGCGGCACGGCGCCGCGGCGACGATATCCGGGTGATGCTCTCGCTAGAGATGCTCGGCTGCTATTCGGACGAGCCGGGCAGCCAGGCCTATCCCCCGTTTATGCGATGGTTCTATCCAGACCGGGGCAACTTCATCGGCTTCGTGTCGAACCTCAGGTCGCGCCACGCGCTGCACGAAACCGCCGCGGCATTCAGAAAACATTCCGATTTTCCCGCGGAACATCTCGCGAGTCCCTCGTTCGTGCCGGGGGTGGCCTGGAGCGACCAGTTGTCTTTCTGGCGCGCGGGTTATCCGGCGGTGATGGTGACCGACACCGCGTTTTACCGTTACCCGCACTACCACCGTGCCTCGGATACCCCCGAAAAAATCCGCTATCCCGAGATGACGCGCGTTGTGCAGGGCTTGGCGAAGGCAATTGCGGCGCTTGCCGGAGACGCATAATCCGCTGCAACCACCCGTCTGGTTCTTGTTAAGCAGAGATAAAAAAGCAGAGAGCTGTCTTTGAGGGATATTGCGAGCAGCAGAACATGGGATTACAGTATCAACTGCAAAAGGAGGAAGATTATGAAAATCTTATGTCAAGGCGTGTTCTGGCTGGGAATTGTTTCCATCCCGCTGGCGTGGTTGATGTGGTATTTCGGTGCGAATCTTGAAATGGGAAGGCAGGTCATGAGCAACATCACTGACCCTGCGCTGCAATCGGTCTTAAAGGAAGCTCACGCGGAACGGTGGGGAATCTTTGTAGGACTTTGGCCGGTAACTCTTCTGGTGTTGAGCGGCATCCTCGAAAAGAAATGCCCGGGGAAAAAGGGATAAGAAGAAACACGGCCTGACGGCGCGGGGGCGTCGCGGCGCAACCATGAGCTCGGGCAGGCAGGTTTCCGCCGAAATCAATCTCGGCGGCCGCACCGTCCTCGAGTACCTGCTTTCGCCGGTGCAGAAAACCCTGCACGAGGCGGGCAGGGAGCGTTAACAGGCACCGGCCCAGGCCGTTGCCCAAAGTTGCCCAAACCGGTTAATATTCGTAACCACCATGGGCGCGTTCAAAGTCCTGCAGTTCAACATGCAATTCGGGCAGCGTTGGGATGATGCCTATCCCGACCACGCCCCCGTCAACCTCGACCTCACCATCGCGGAAATTCGCAGCCATGACGCCGACATCGTGCTGCTGCAGGAGGTGGAGCAGGTGACGCCCCTCGGCGTGCAGCACAACCCTCCGCCCCATTACACGAAGCTGCGGGCAGCATTCAGCGGCTACGACGGATATTTCTCGTGGAGAAAAATCGATCCGCGCGAGCTGCCTTTCGGCATCGGCTTGGCCATTTTCTCGAAGACGCCGTTACGCGACACCCTGTCGATTGACCTGCCGTCGCCGGCGATCGAGTTCGAATTTCACGGCCAAAAAAGAACGCCCACCGACCGCCTGCTCCTCGGCGCAAAGACCACGCTCGCCGGCCGCGAGCTCAGGATCTTCAATACACACCTGCTGGCGTTCTTCATGCTCAATCCGTCCGCCGAAGAACAGGACGGTCAGCGCAAGATCGTCATTGAGCAGCTGCGCGCCTCGGAGGGCCCCACGCTGCTCGGGGGCGATTTCAACGTTAGCAAGCACGAATTATTGGTGCGGCAGTTTGCAGGCGTCGGTTATAAAACAGTACAGACGAAAGAGGTTACCTGGCGCCGGCGTCCTTACGTGCTCGACCACATTTTCTACAGCCGGCATCTGCGGCCGGTGCGCCACGCGGTGAAGCCCACGCCCGCTTCCGACCACCACGTGCTCGTTGCGGAGTTCGAGTTCGCGGACTGAACTGCCGGCGGCGTCGCGTTCCAGTTATGAGGATGGGCACAAGGGGACGGAGTTGAAATGATTTTCGGCGGTTTGGGATTTTGCTCTCCCCTGTGAGCCGCCCGGCTGCCCCCGGCATTCCTGATTATCTTAGTACCGAGCCGTATTCCAATCTGGTTTAAAATGACAAACAATTCGATTCTGACTCCTTGTCCATACTTTGTTCCGGTCTTGTCGGCGATCAGCCAGGCCGCAAGCGTGCCCGCGATTCTCACCGGCGCCGAGAACCCGTCCGGCTGGAACACGGGGATCGCGGTGCAACCATGAGCGCGGGCATCGCCATTGAAGGCCGGGAGTTTTCTCTCGCGATCGCCGATCAGGAGGGCGCCACGCCGAAGCGCATTGCACTCATGCTCAGCGAAGGACTTACTTATCGCGCGGTGGTCCGCAGCGCAGCGCTGCAGAAAAGCCTCGTCGCAAGCTTCGCCGAGTCGGATCTCGCCGCGGTGGTTCCACCCGATGGCGGCTTTGTCGGCAATCTCAAGGTTTGGGAAAACCTCGTGCTTCCCGCCGCCTACCACGGCCAGCCGCGGCTTGAGGTACTGGACGCGCGCGCAGGTTCGATTTTCCGCCGCATCGGCGGCGATGGGCGGAGCGGGGCGGAGCTCTGCGCGCAACCCCCAGGGCGGCTGTCGCATCTTGAGCTGCGACGCGCGGCGTTCGTGCGCGCCATGCTGGTTGAGCCCGAGATCATGGTTTATGACTCTCTCTTCGAAGGTTTGACGCGCGCCGAGGTCGAGCAGGTGCTGGCGTTCGATCGCGTGTTTCATCTGTATTTTCCGTTCCGCACTTCAATCTGGGTTGACCTCGAACTGCCGATGCTGCCAGAGGTCGCGGCCCGCGAGACATTCCTGATTTAGGCGAGCAGACGATGGAAACTTTCTCTAGCCAAGACCCGCGCTTCGTGGAACTGGGCCGCAAGACGGTTATTTTTCTCATACTCGCCGGCGCGATCCTGGTCGGCACGGTGATGGCGGGATTGATGCACCAGGACTACTTCACGAAGACGACGCGTCTGTATTTTTTCGCAGACAGCGCACAGGGCATCGCCAAGGGAATGTCGGTGCAGCTCTCCGGTTTCAGGATCGGCACGGTCGACGAGCTCTCGCTTGAGCCGAGCGCGACGGTCAAGGTGCGCCTGGTGATTAACAGCCAGTACACCCACTTCATCCGGCAGGACTCCCAGGCGCGGCTCTCCAAGGAAGGCTTGATCGGCGCGAGCATCATCGAAATCTCCCCCGGCTTGCCCCAGATCCGGCAGGTGCAGAACGACGGGGTGCTGAAATTCAATCGCGCGAAGGATATCGCCGACATTGCGCCCGACCTCGCCGGGCGCATCGGCCCAATCCTCACCGACATCAAATCAATCACCCAGTCCATCAACGACCCCGACGGCGATGTCCGGCAGACGTTGAAGAGCATCCGCCAGGCAAGCGCGCAGCTCGCCGAAGCGGCCGCCAGCGTGAACGTGATCGCCCGCACCGGCGACGCGCGGCTTGCCGACGTTCAGGGACGCATCAACATTGTGCTCGATCGCGCAGGCGCCAGCGTTGATAAGGCGGGCACCGTGCTCGACACTCTGGGCGGAACGCTTGGCACCGTTGACAAGGCGCTCCCCGAAATTCTGTTCAAGCTCAATTCCACGCTGGAAAATGCCGACGCGGCGAGCGTCGAAGTGCGAAAACTCACCTCGCTGCTTTCCGAGGATTTGCCGCCCGCGGTGGCGGAAGGGCGCGGGCTGGTGCAGGAGACGCGCGAAGTCGTGCAAGGCGCGAAGAAAACCTGGCCGCTCCGGAATTTCGTGCCGCCCCCCGGGGAGCGGGAGATTCCGCTCGACAGCCATGACGATGCGCGGCCTAAGTAGCGTACTCGCGTTTCTGCTGGTCGCTTGCGCGGGAACGCTTCCGCCCGAACCCGCGCGCACGCAGCAGCAGGCAATTGCGCTTAACCAGAGCGCGCGGGCTGCGTTCGAGCGCGGCAATCTGCTCAGCGCGCGGCAACTCTACGAGCAGGCGCTCGCCGCCGATACGTCCATCGAGAACGCCGAGGGCATCGCGATGAACGCATTGAGCCTCGCTCACGTGCACCAATTGCTTGGCGAGCCTGATGCGGCGCAGCGCTACCTCGATCGTCTGCTCGAGGATACCGCGCCGCTGATTCCTCGCGCGCGCAAGGCCGAGGCCGCGGCACGCAAGGCGCAATTGGCTCTCGGCGCGGGCGACGCCGCGGCAGCGGAGCGTTGGGCCGAAACCGGACTTACCCTGTGCGCGAACGCCTGCGCTGCGCAGGCGGCGCTGCTGAATTTGCGCGCGCGCGCCGCGCTTGCGCGCGCGGACGCCTCGTCCGCGCTCGAGTGGGCCGCGCGGGCGCTTTCCGCCGCGACGGATGAGCGCGGCCGCAGCGAGCGCGCGAACGCCTTGCGCGTGACCGGCGAGGCGCGCCTGGTGCTCGGTGAGCAGCGTGCGGCGATCCAGGTGCTTGACCAGGCGCTCGCGCTCGATCAGGCGCTCGGCTTGCCGCAACGCATCTACTCGGATCTCATGCTGCTCGGCCGCGCGCATGCCGAACTCGGGGAGCGCGAGGCCGCGCGCGGTTATTTCCGCCGCTCGCTTGCGGTGGCGAACGCCGCAAAAGACGCCGACGGCGCGCGCCAGGCGCAAGCCGCGCTCGATCAAGAATGAACAAACAGCGCATTCTCATCGGCTTTGCCGCCGTGCTTTTGGCGGCGCTTGCGCTCATGCATTGGCGCGCCTTCGACTGGGCTGAGCGCGCGCTGCTCGACGCCGAGTTCGTCTACCTGCGGGCACACCACCCGCAGGCCGTGGGGAAGGACATCGTGCTGATCGGCATCGACGAGGCGGCCCTTGCCGAGCAGCGCGAGCCGTTTGCGCTTTGGCATCCGCACCTGGGCCGGCTCATGAAAGGCCTTGCGCTCGCGAAACCCACTGTGGTGGGACTCGACATCGCGCTTCCCACCCGGTCTTATGATTTTCTGATTCCGCAATACGGTCAGCCGTTGCTCGAGGGCCTTGCCGCCCTGCGCAAAGTTGCGCCGGTGGTGCTGGCGCTGTCGCTCGATGAGCACGGCAACCAGCGCGTGATCTTCCCGCCTTACCTCGCAATCGTCGGCCCGGACGGCGTGGGACCTCTCATCGTGTGCCGCGACCCGGACCAGGTAATCCGCCGCTACAACGAGCGCGAATGCGGCTTCAGGGAAGGCGATACGAGCTTCGCGGGCCGCATGGCGCAAGATCTGGGCACCCAGAAAAAATCCTGGCAAGGTTTCATTAACTACAACATCGGAGACGCGATCACCTATATACCGGCGCACCAAGTGCTCGAATGGATCGAGCGCAACAACGAGGCCAGCCTCAGCGAGGCGTTTCGCGGCAAGCCGGTCATGCTCGGAATGATCCTGCCTTTCGCCGACCGCCATTCGTTGCCGGTCGCGCTCGCCGCCTTCGAGCCGAATGCCCGCCTGCTGCCGGGGGTGCTGATACAGGTGCAGGCGCTGCGCTCGATGCTCGGCCCGGGGCTCATCGCGCCGCTGCGCGACGACTTGGCGCTCGCGTTCGCCGCGGTGGCGGCGCTGTTCTGGTTTGGCGCGGGCGGCTGGCGCAAGGCGCTTATATTCGCGCTCACGGCGGCGGCGCTGCTCGCACTCGCCACGGCGCTGCTCCTCTGGGAAAACCTGCAGTTTCCCGCCGCGTCGCTCGCGGGCGTGTCGCTGCTTGCATTTGCCGCGCGCTTTACGCACGACAGGCTGCTCAAGAGCCGCGAGCGGCGCTTCCTGCGCGAAGTGTTATCGAGCTACGTGAGCCCGCAGGTCCTGAAGGAGATTCTTCGCGGCCGCATCCACGCGGGGCTCGGCGGCACCCGGCAGCGGGTGTGCGTCATGTTTTGCAACATCCACGGCTTTACTTCGCGCGCGGAACGCATGTCCCCGGAAGCGGTGATTCAATTGCTCAACGACTATTTCTCGGCCGCGGTTTCCGCCGTCCTCAAGCACCATGGCACGACCAGCAAACTTTCAGCTGACGGCATGCTAGCTTTCTTCGGCGCTCCGCAACCGCTTGCCAACCCGGAAAAGAATGCGCTCGAAGCGTCGCAGGATGTGCTCGAGAACCTCGCGCGAGTGAATCAACAACTGGCAGCGCGCGGCCAGGAGCCGCTCACGGTCGGCATCGGGCTGCATTCGGGTGAAGTTGTGCTCGGGCAAGTGGGCGCGGCGTCGCACCGGGAATACACCGCAATCGGCGATGTGGTGAACGTAGCCTCGCGGCTGGAGCAATCGACCACGGAACTGGGTTACCCGGTGGTGTGCTCCGCCGGCGTGGCCGACGCGGTCGGCCGCTCAGGCGGCCTCGAGGATCTCGGCGAGCGCAGCGTGCGCGCGCACGCTGCGCTGCATGTGTTCGGCTGGCGCCCGCGATTGCTTTCCGCACGCGTGCCATGAACACCGCGCGTCTGCAGGGCGCCTATCGCACCGCCTCGGGTTACTGGGGGTTCATCGTCTACGCTCTTTCGCATCTGCGCGCGCTGTCCATTGCGCCGGTTCGCAGCGTCTTCGACCGCCAGCTTTACTTCACCGGCACCGAGAACGCGGGTCTGGTGGCGTTGCTCGGCCTGCTCGCCGGCACGGGCATCGCCACGCAGACCACCTCGATCGTCGGCGGCAACAGCGAGTTGACCGTGCGGGTGCTGGTGTGGACCGTGGTCCACGAACTCGGGCCGCTGCTCGCCGCGATTATCATCATTGCGCGCTCGGGCGTCGCCATCGCAACGGAACTCGCCGTCATGGAAGTGCGCGGCGAGACCGACGCGCTCAACGCGATGCGCATCCCGCCGATGGATTACCTGGTGGTGCCGCGCGTTGCCGCGCTCACCCTCTCGGCCGTGGCGCTCACCGTTTACTTCGAGGCCGTCGCGGTGGTGGGCGGTCTTGCGGTGAGCGCGCTGTTTCAGAATGTGTCCTTTCTCACCCAGCTTGGCCGCTTCTTCGAGGTCATCGGCCCGGCCGATATCGCCCTGCCTGCCGCGAAAAGCCTGTGCTTCGGCATCGCGATTGCCGCGATTTCCTGCTATCACGGTTTCGCAGTGAGTAAATCCGTTACCGCGATTCCGGTCGCGGTGATGAACGCGGTGATCCGCAGCCTGATAGCGGTGTTTGTCATTGACGTGCTGTTCGCCTGGATCGGCTACATCAGCGGATAAAAGATTCGCCGGGGGCAGCCCGGCAGCTGGTTACTTTTTCTTGTTTCGCCAAGAAAAAATAACCAAAAAGAAGGCGACCCCGTTCGCCGCCCTTCGACGAGCTCAGGATTCCCTGCGCTCCTCAGCCAAACTGGGCGCTGCGCAACTCGCGCTTCGCGCTCAGACAGTGCTCGCTTCACTTCTCCCGGTTTGGCTTCGTCACTTGGCGGCTCACAGGGGTATCATAAACACAAGTTTTTCTGAAGCACGGTTAAAATTTGGAATTACTGAAAAGCAGGCGGGATTTGAGTTCTGAAATGAAAAATAATTTCACCCTGACCCTTTATTCTCACAAGTTTCTGCAGTTAACCGCTGCATGCACTCTGCTGGTAGTGTTATGCGGGTGCGCGCACGCTGAAACGTCTGGCGAGCGGTTTCGCAAAATTATGGCCGACATCGACAAGGAATGCCGGGAGCGGCAACTCGGCCCTTACGAACCCGAGCCCCGGAAGACGGGCATTCGCAACTCAAGCTGCGACATTCTTTTTCTGAAGCCTTATGACCCGCTGGCGACGGAGGAAGGACGATTCGCCCATTCCATCCAGCTACCGCCTCCTCACGATAAACCCAAGGACGTTTATAAGCCGGGCATGACCAGCGAGGAATACTTCAAGGCCTTGTGTGAGGCGGAGGCGGCAGAATTCATTTTTAAGACGGTCGAGAACGTTGAAGGAATTTTTGAAATGAGGCCATCACAAAATCTTAACGACTATCAACTTATGCATCTATTTTCAAACGAAGGACCAACGGGTGACAAAATCGGTGATTTTGGGGGCTATGCAGGCCAAGCATTAGTTCAGCCAAACAGTGGTCGTTATCAGTTTTTTGAGACTCTTTGGCCGAAAGAAAATCCCAATCCAGAATCGAAAAGGTACTTGCGGTATTATCGCGATGCCTCTGCTCATCCAAATAGAACAATTTCAAGCAAAAATGCTAAAGGGCAATGGGAACAAGTCCCATATGTTTTGGCTAAAAAAGATGTTGATACTCTACAGAGCAAGTATGGCTACACATGGCGCGGAATTACACGACTCAATGATCGCGAGCTAGGTATCGCGTGTGGTGAACTGATTGTAATGGATCTTATAAACAATGAAGTACTCGGTTTCCGCCGAATTTTTCGTCGGACGGGTTTTGTAAAAGGTCGAACTAACATATGGTGGCTGACTGCACAGAACTGTTCTGAAGAGTTAGCAAAGCCAGCGGGGGTTTTTCTTTACAAAGTTTTAAAGCCTGTTGAAAGTAAAAAGTAAATAGCTGGGAGCAAAACAACGGGGTCAGGTCTTGAATCCTGAAAGGAAAAACAAGCCGGTGTCGAATTTCCGATGAGGATTACGCCGCTCTCAGCGCATCCGTTCATGCGCGGGGCTCGGGCGGTGGTGCAGGTCATTAGGAAGCCGTGAAACGAGGGGGTCACATTGGTTGGTGGTGTGACTTAAAAGTGAAGAGTTTTTGATTTAGATCAAGAGATCGCCAGATTTCCTGTCTTATTCGGCCTTTTTGGTTGCTTCCATGCTAGATTTACCGGTTAGTCTAGCAATCTAATCAATATAGGCTAAAAGTGTATTACCATCCCGGCGCGCGTGAATATGCGGCTACTGCTGATTAATCCTAAATACCCGGAAAGCTTCTGGAGCTTTAAGTGGGCGGTGAGCGAGGTGCTCCCGCGACGGGCAGATTGATTTTCCTATCGTTCGCAGGTACATCTATGCCTCAGTCAGAGTGTTCCCGTCCGCGTGTACTCCTCACGTCAGTGTTCCGCCCGTTCGCGTGCGACGATGAGTTCGGCAGCCGCGCGATCAACCCGCTCGAGCTCTATCACAACCAGATCACGCGCGCGCAGGGACCATTCTCGCTGCGCATGCACCACCGCTCGTGGGGCATCATGCTGATCCAGGAGAACATCTCCGTCCCATCCACGCTGCTCGACTTCCCCACGCGCGAACGGTTCGTCGAAGAGCTGAAGACCAATCACTACGACATCGTCGGGATTTCCGGCATCATCGTGAATGTCGGCAAAGTGCGCGAGATGTGCCGTCTCGTGCGGGAGCACTCGCCGCAATCCACCGTCGTCGTCGGCGGCCACGTGGCGGCCATTCCCGGGGTCGAGCGGATGCTTGACGCCGATCACATCGTCAAGGGCGAGGGCATCCGCTGGTTTCGCGAGTTCCTCGGCGATCCGGCCGACGCGCCGATCTCGCATCCGGTGATTTCCTCGTCATTCGGCTTCCGGCTGATGGGCCTCAAGGCGCCACGCGGCGGGGGCGATCCGGCCGCAACGATCATCCCCTCGGTCGGCTGTCCGATGGGCTGCAATTTCTGCACGACCTCGGCTTTCTTCGGCGGCAAGGGCCGCTTCGTCAACTTCTACGAGACCGGAAAGCAATTGTTCGACGTCATGTGCAACGTTGAACAGCAGCTGAAGGTCCGCACGTTCTTCATGATGGACGAGAACTTCCTGCTGTACAAGAGGCGCGCGCTCGATCTGCTCGGCGAGATGAAGAAGCACGGCAAGGCCTGGTCGATGTACGTCTTCTCGTCGGCGAACGCCATCCGCAAGTACGACATGCGCGAGCTCGTCGAGCTGGGCGTATCGTGGGTATGGATGGGCTTCGAGTCGGCCCAGTCCGGCTACAGAAAGCTGAAGAACACCGACACGGTCGCGCTCACCCGCGAGCTGCAGTCGCACGGCATCCGGGTCCAGGGCTCGACCATCATCGGGATGGAGCATCACACGCCCGAGAACATGCGCGAGGAGATCGAGCACGCCGTGGCCCACGACGCCGACTGCCACCAGTTCATGCTGTACACCCCGATCCCCGGGGCGCCGCTGCACGCGCAGATGGAAAAACAGGGCCGAATATTGAAAGGAATCGACCTGGCGGACATCCACGGCCAGTACAAATTCAATTTCCAGCACGAGCACATCGCCCGCGACGATTCCAAGTCCTGGCTCGACTTCGCCTTTCGACATGACTACGAGGTCAACGGACCCAGCCTTTACCGAATCATGCGAACCATGTACGAGGGCTGGAAACGTTACGGGCAGGACAGCGACGCGCGCGTGCGCGCGCGCTTCATCGCCGAAGCCGCCAACCTCAGGCGGGGCTACGGCGCCGCGTTGTGGGCCATGGAGCGATATCTGCGAGGCTCGAATCACGTCGTCAGCGAGCGGATCGCGGAGCTGCGAAAAAAGATCGAAGGCGAATTCGGTGTCGTCTCGCGCGTCCTCGACCGCGCGATCGGACCGCTGCTGCTATGGTCGGCGCGCCGCGAGGGGTCGACCTATCCGGAGGGGCGGCCGCTCGAGCCGCGGACATTCGTCGAGCGGAGAAACTGGGCCTAGAGGCCGGGCCGTCGCCATGGTGCGCGACGGCCGCATCGGCGACGCCAAGACCGTCGCGGGACTGCTGTGGCTCAAGGCCTTCGCCCCGTAGGGTGGGCCATTGGCCCACCCTACCCGCAGAGGCCCTCGTAGCCGCAGGCCGTGCACCAGTCGCAGCCGTCCCTGCGGATCAGGGTGTGGCTGCCGCACTCCGGGCACTTCGCGCCCTGCATCACCGGCGCGCGCCCCGCAGCCGGCGCTTCGAGCATGCCCATGCGCTGCAGAGGCACGCCGTCCTCGTCTAGGATGCCGAGCATGGCGTAGCGGTGCAGCACCAGCCGCGCCACGTAGGACACGGTGGACGGCCAGGTCTGCTGCTTTTTCGAGCCGGGCACGAAGGCCATGAAATCGCCGAGCGGCTCGGGGAAGTCGAGCAGCTTCTTCAGCTTCATGCCGATCCAGGCCGGGTCGATGACGCGCATGTCGAGCGACAGCAGCTTGCACAGCCCGTCCAGCGCGCGCGGATATTCGCCCGAGAGCCACATGGAGTAGGGCCTCGTCGTTCCGTCCGGCAGGGCGATCTCCTTCAGACCGAGCACGAAGTCGTCGCCAGTGCGGGGGTTCAGCACGTCCACCGTCCAGGACATGGTGCCGTCGGTGCCGGTCTTCGGTTCCTTCAGGCTGAACATCGCGTCCATCACCGGCGTGACGCTGGCGAAGGCATCGGCTTGGTTTTCCCCGGCCAGGTCACCCAGTTGCTCCACGCGCCAGCGCACCAGTTGCGCCAGCGCGGAAACCACCGAGGGCATGCGTCGCTTCTCGCCGTGCGGCGGAAATGCCAAGTCGAAGGCGTCGTCACCGGTGGTGCGGGCAAGCGTATCGAGCTTGAGCCGCAGCCAGCCCGGATCGTGCGCGCGCATGTCCATCGACAGCGTCTTGGCCACTGCGCCCAGGCCTCGCGGCTGCTCGCTACCGTTCACCCACACTTCGAAGGCGTGCGGACCGCCGTTTTCGGCCTCACCGACGAACACCGCGAAATGGTGCCGCGGGTGCTCGACCATGTAAGTCCAGGACAGGTTGCCGGAGGCGAATTCCGGCCGCCCCGGCCAGCGCAGGCTGGTGAGCACCGGCTCGGGCAGCGACTTGATGCGGATGCGCCGGTTGACGTCGTCCTCGGCGAAGTCCTGCGGCTGCCCGACGGACAGGACGGAACCCAGCACCTTGTTCGGCCGGTAGGTGGCGAGCCCCTTGAGCTCCGATTTCCAGGCGGCGAGGTACAGGTCCTTGAACTCGCCGTAGGGATAGTCCTCCGGCACGTTCACCGTTTTCGAGATGCTGGTGTCGATGTAGGGCGCCACCGCGGCCACCATCTGCTCGTGCGCCGCCGCGCTCAGTTCGAGCGCGGTGACGAAATAGGGGGGCAGGTTGGCCATGTCCCCGCCGGCCGCCTTGTAGCGGCGCCAGGCGTGGTCCTCGACCGGGAATTCCTGCAGCGTACCGTCGGCCATGCGCTTCTTGCGCGTGTAGGTCCAGGAGAACGGCGGCTCGATGCCGTTGGAGGCGTTGTCGGCGAACGCCAGGCTGATGGTGCCGGTGGGCGCGATGGACAGCAGGTGGCTGTTGCGGATGCCATGCGCGCGCACCTGCGCCTTGGCCTCCTCGGGCAGGCGCGCGGCGAAGCTGGTGCCGGAGAGGTAGAGGTCGGCGTTGAACAGCGGGAACGCGCCGCGCTCCTTCGCCAACTCCACCGAGGCGCGGTAGGCGCAGTCGCGCATGGCTTCGGAGATGCGCGCAGCCATGCGGCGCGCCGCGTCGCTGTCGTAGTGCAGGCGCAGCATGATGAGCGCGTCGCCCAGCCCGGTGAAGCCCAGGCCGACGCGCCGCTTGGCCATCGCCTCGCGCTGCTGCGCCTCGAGCGGCCAGGCAGTGACCTCGAGCACGTTGTCGAGCATGCGCACCGCCACGTCCACGACTTTGCCGAAGCCATCGAAATCGAACTTGGCGCCCTCGCCGAAAGCGTCGCGCACGAAGCGCGTCAGGTCGATCGAGCCCAGGCAGCAGCAGCCGTAGGGCGGCAGCGGCTGCTCGGCGCAGGGATTGGTGGCCTCGATGGTCTCGCAGTAATTCAGGTTGTTGTCGCGGTTAATGCGGTCGAGGAACAGGATCCCCGGCTCGGCATGGTCGTAGGTCGAGCGCATGATCTGGTCCCACAGCGAGCGCGCGGCGAGCTTGCGGTAGACCCACATTCCGTCCGCGCGCTGGGTGACGCCCGCGCCGGGCCAGGGCTTCGCCTTGTGCACCAGCTCGACCTCGAGGTCGCCCTCGACCGCCTGCATGAAGGCGTCGGTGACGCCGACCGAAACGTTGAAGTTGGCCAGGTCGCCCAGGTCCTTGGCGTGGATGAAATCCTCCACGTCCGGGTGGTCGCAGCGCAGCACCCCCATCTGCGCGCCGCGGCGCGCGCCTGCCGACTCCACCGTCTCGCAGGAGCGGTCGAAGACGCGCATGTAGGACACCGGGCCGCTGGCGCGCGACTGCGTGCCCTTCACTTCCGCGCCTTTCGGCCGGATGGACGAGAAGTCGTAGCCCACGCCGCCGCCACGGCGCATGGTCTCGGCCGCTTCCTGCAGCGCGGCATAGATGCCCGGCTTGCCGTCGACGGTCTCCGAGATCGAGTCGCCCACCGGCTGCACGAAACAGTTGATCAACGTCGCCTGCAGCTGCACCCCGGCGGCCGAGTTGATGCGGCCGGCGGGGATGAAACCGTCCTCCAGCGCCTGCTGGAAGCGGCGCTCCCAGTGCGCGCGCCGGGCCTCGGGCTCGGCCTGGGCGAGGGCGCGCGCCACGCGCCGGCGCACCTCGTCGACGGAGGATTCGGCGCCCTTGGCGTACTTCTCCAGCAGGGCGTCGCGGCAGATGGGCTGCGGCGCAATGGGCGAAACGAGGGTCACGGGGGTCATGCAGTAAACTGCTTATTTATACAGTATTGTGGCGGCAAACCGCGCCGGCCGCAAGCGGCGGGTCGCTCAGGCGCGTGCCGACGGCGCCTCCTCCAGGGCGGCGGCCCTGCCCGCGTCCAACTCCTGGCGGGCGCGCTTGAGGATGTCGGCCAACTCGTTGTGCCCCATGCGCAGCGCCAGCTCCACCGGCGTATCGCCTTCCTTGGTGGCCAGCGACGGGTCGGCGCCATTGCGCAGGAACAGCTCGACCATCTGCGGGTTGCCTTTCAGCGCCGCGTAGGCGAGCGGGGTGTAGCCGTTGTCGTGCTGCAGGTTGGGGTCGAAGTCCATCGACAGCACCTTCTGCGCGTACACCGCGTTGTTCTTCTCGATGGCGTAGAACATGGCGCGCACGCCTTCCGGGCTCTTTTCCTTCGGTTTGCGCTCGAGGCCGGTCGGCAGCAGCTTCAGCACATGGTTGATCAGCGACACGCCGATCATCGCCGCCAGCGCCAGGATCAGCGGGACCTTGGAGATGTTGAAGCGCTCGGCGACCTGCTCGGGCAGGTTGGCGCCGAGGATCAGCAGCACGATGGCGAGGAAGAAGAAGAACTTGAGGTACAGGAACAGGCCGATCACCACCGCGCTGCCCAGCGCGGCGATGAGGTAATCGCGGTTGATGCCGAGTTCCTCGATGGTCTCGGCGGGCAGGTTGGCGAAGACGGCGGTGAGCGCGATGAGGCCGAACAACACTATCTCCCGGATCCGAATTCTGGTCAGCAGGTCGTCTTTTTCGACTGTTCTCTGGATCGCCGCCACGTCGCCCCCGGGGTTTGCCGCTGCGCAGTACGGATTCTCGGCGACCGGATGCGGCCTTGCAAGTAGCGCACGGGTAGAATTCCGCCATCATGTCAAAGGCGTTCGTCAAGGAATCCGAGCTCGACGAGG
>JBGQCF010000013.1:0-46828 GCA_041495205.1 Gammaproteobacteria bacterium | reverse complement strand
TACTGGCAAAAATACGGCATTCGCGATTACCGCGGCGGCGGCAGGCAATCGGCGCGCGAGACCGCGGTGCGGGTTGCGGCGGCGGCGATTGCCAGGAAATGGCTGCATGAAAAATACGGCGTGATGATCCGCGGCTACATGTCGCAACTCGGCCCAATCGAAATCCCGTTCAAAACCTGGAATGTGGTGAACAGCAATCCGTTTTTTGTGGCGGATGAGAGCATGGTGCCGCAGCTTGAGGAATTCATGGACAAGCTCAGGAAATCCGGTGATTCCTGTGGTGCGAAAATCACCGCGATTGCCGAGCACGTACCGGTGGGCTGGGGTGAGCCGGTGTACGATAAGCTGGATGCCGATATCGCTTACGCCATGATGAGCATCAACGCGGTGAAAGCGGTGGAAATCGGCGCGGGCTTCACTTCAGTCAAACAAAAGGGCAGCGAGCATTCCGATGAAATGACCCCGCAGGGATTTTTGAGCAACAACGCTGGCGGCATCCTCGGCGGTATTTCCACCGGGCAGAACATCGTGGTCAACATCGCGGTAAAGCCCACTTCGAGCATCCGCCTGCCGCGGCGTTCCATAGACAAACAGGGCAAGCCCACCATCGTCGAGACGCATGGCCGCCACGATCCGTGCGTCGGCATTCGCGCCACCCCGATCGCCGAAGCCATGCTGGCGCTGGTGCTGATGGATCACGCGCTGCGCCACCGCGCGCAAAACGCGGATGTGAAATGTTCTACCCCGAAAATTCCTGCAAAGGCCGGAAAAGGCGCAGCTTCAAGCAGCAAAGCCAAGCACAAAGAAAACCCAGAGCCGGACGAGGCCTAGTGTATCTGTCAGACGTTGTGTTGTTTTAGTCAGGCATATTCTTGATGAATATCATCAAGCAGTCGGTGCAATTCAACGCGGTGCCTGCCAGTCTGTTTGACGCATACCTCGATTCCAGGAAGCACGCCGCAATAGTGGGCAGCAAGGTTGCAATCAGCAAAACTGCTGGCAAGAGATTTACTGCTTTTAACGGCATGCTTTCGGGTAAAAATCTGCTGATTGTTCGGAAAAAGCTTGTCGTGCAATTGTGGCGCTCGCGCACGTGGAAGAAAACCGATCCTGATTCAATCCTGATTTTAATGTTTAGTAAGGCTGGGCGTGGCGCGCGGGTTGATCTGGTTCATATGAATGTCCCGGATCATGATTTACAAGGCGTAACCCGGGGCTGGCGCAGGTATTACTGGAAACCGTGGCTCGCGTACCTGCGGCGCGGCCGGCGCTGAATTCCGGCATTTTTTATTCATGCAGAGCTTTCCTTACTGGCGCCTCTCCAGTTTTTACTTTTTTTATTTCGCTTTCGTCGGCGCCTTTTCCCCGTACTGGAGCCTGTATCTCAAATCGCTGGATTTCAGCGCATCTGAAATCGGCGTACTTATGTCACTGCTGCTGGCGACGCGCATTTTTGCGCCCACGCTGTGGGGCTGGCTGGCGGATCGCAGCGGAAAGCGTGTGGGTATCGTTCGCGTTGCCGCGGCATTGAGTCTTGCAAGCTATTTTGGCGTGTTTTTTGGCGTGAGTTTCTGGTGGATGTTTGCGGTGATGGCGCTCATCAGCTTTTTCTGGAGCGCATCATTGCCGCTGGTGGAGGCGACCACCCTGAGCCACCTGGGGGACAGCGCCGCGAGCTACGGGCGGGTGAGGTTATGGGGTTCCATCGGTTTCATCGTCGCCGTCATCGGCATCGGTTACGTCCTAGACGTGGCCGAAGTGCGCATTTTGTTGTGGCTGGTGCTCGGGTTGATGGTTGGCATTGTCATCTTCTCCCGCCATATTCCGGAAGCGGAAAGCGTCACCCACCATACCGACCGTCAGCCGGCGCGGCAGATTTTGAAACGGCCGGAAGTGGCCGCCCTGTTCGCCGCCTGCTTCCTGATGGCGGCGGCGCACGGGCCGTACTACACTTTTTATTCGCTGTATCTGGTCGAACACGATTACAGCAAAGGCGCGATCGGTTGGTTATGGGCGCTGGGCGTGATTTGCGAAATCGCGGTGTTCATCGGCATGCCGCGCATCATGCAACGCTTTTCGCTGCCGCAGATTCTCGGCGCGAGCTTTTTGCTTGCGGTCATCCGCTTTCTGCTGATCGGCTGGCTGGTGGATTCGGTCGCCGCCATTTTGTTCGCGCAGATGCTGCACGCCGCAACTTTTGGTTCCTATCATGCGGCGGCAGTGGCGGCCATTCATCATTTCTTTCGCGGCAGGCATCAGGCCAAGGGACAGGCGCTTTATACTAGCCTGACTTTCGGCGCCGGCGGCACTTTCGGCGCGCTGATGAGCGGCTATGCCTGGGACTTTCTGGGCGCGAGCCTGACCTTCAGCATGGCTTCGCTTTTCGCGCTGTTAGGGCTTCTCCTGATCGGCTGGAAATTCAGGCTGGAAGTGTGAATTGCAACCTATTCTTGAGCGTCGGATTATGTGATAATTTCAAATTTATTTGAGTCACTTAAATCATGGGCGCGCAAACCCTTTACGACAAGCTTTGGCAGAGCCATCTCGTGCATGAAGAGCGCGATGGCACCGCTTTGATTTACATTGACCGCCACCTGGTGCATGAAGTGACCAGCCCGCAGGCGTTCGAGGGGCTCAAGCTCGCCGGAAGAAAACCCTGGCGAAGCAGTTCAATACTGGCAGTCGCGGATCATAACGTGCCGACCACCGACCGCTCGCACGGCATCGGCGATCCAATATCGCGCCTGCAAGTGGAGACGCTGGATCAGAACTGCAGCGATTACGGCATCACCGAATTCAAGATGAACGATACGCGCCAGGGCATCGTGCATATCATTGGCCCCGAACAGGGCGCGACGCTTCCCGGCATGACCGTGGTGTGCGGGGACTCGCACACCAGCACCCACGGCGCGTTTGCCGCGCTGGCATTCGGCATCGGCACTTCCGAAGTCGAGCATGTGCTGGCCACGCAATGCCTTCCGCTCAAAAAATCCAAAGTGATGCAGGTCATAGTGGAAGGCGAATTGAGCAAAGGTGTGACGGCGAAAGATGTAGCGCTAGCCATGATCGGCAAAATCGGCACTGCCGGTGGCAACGGTTATGCCATTGAATACGCCGGCGGCACCATCCGCTCTTTGAGCATGGAAGCGCGGATGACCATTTGCAATATGACGATTGAAGCCGGGGCGCGCGCCGGCATGGTAGCGGTGGACGAGACTACACTCGCTTATATCAAGGGCCGGCCGTTTGCGCCCAAGGGCGCAATGTGGGAGCAGGCGACGGCGTATTGGAAGACGCTCAAAAGCGATGAGGGTGCGCGTTTCGACAAAGTGGTGCGGCTTTCCGCGACGGAAATCAAACCGCAGGTAACCTGGGGCACTTCGCCGGAAATGGTGGGCACCGTGGATGACCGCGTTCCCGATCCCGCGCGCGAGTCCAATCCGGTGAAGCGCCAAGCGATGGAACGGGCGCTGGCGTATATGGGGCTTGCTCCGGATACGCCAATTAAGGATATCAAGCTCGATAAAATATTCATCGGCTCGTGTACCAATTCGCGGATCGAGGATTTGCGCGCCGCGGCGCAAGTGGTACGCGGCCGGCATATCGCGCCCAACATCAAGCTGGCGCTGGTGGTGCCGGGTTCAGGTCTGGTCAAGCGCCAGGCAGAAGCGGAAGGGCTGGACAAAGTATTCGTTGACGCCGGTTTTGAGTGGCGCGAACCGGGCTGTTCGATGTGTTTGGGTATGAATGAGGATCGGCTGCTGCCTGGAGAACGCTGCGCCTCGACTTCCAACCGTAATTTTGAAGGACGCCAGGGCGCAGGCGGCAGAACCCACTTGGTGAGCCCCCAAATGGCCGCCGCCGCGGCCATTGCCGGGCATTTTGTCGACGTGCGCGGAAAATTATGATGATAGAGAAAGGACGAAACATGCTGAGAATCGTTTTGCTTGCAACCGTGCTGGTTGCAGTGCTCGCGAGTTGCAATACCATGGAAGGTTTCGGCAAGGACCTCTCCAAGCTTGGCGACAAGATTGAAAAGAAAGCCGACGATAAGAAAAACTACTGATGGAAAAATTCACCCGGCTTGACGGACTGGTGGCGCCGCTGGATCGCGCCAATGTCGATACCGACTCCATCATCCCCAAGCAATTTCTGAAATCCATCAAGAAGAGCGGCTTCGGGCCCAACTTGTTTGACAGCTGGCGCTACCTGGATCACGGCGAGCCGGGCCAGGACAACCGCGGTCGCCCGTTGAACCCGGATTTCGTGCTTAACCAGGCGCGCTATCGGGGCGCGCAAATCCTGCTTGCGCGCGAGAATTTCGGCTGCGGCTCAAGCCGCGAGCACGCGCCTTGGGCTTTGCTTGACTACGGTTTCCGCGCGCTGATCGCCCCTGGTTTTGCAGATATTTTTTACAACAACTGTTGCAAAAACGGCTTGTTGCCGGTGGTGCTTGCTGCGGGTGCAATCGCACAGCTGTTCGGCGAGGCGGCTGCGCAGCCCGGCTACCGGCTTAAAGTGGATTTGCCGGCGCAAACCGTCATCACGCCGACCAACCAGGTGTTCAAATTCGAAATCGACCCGCCTCAAAAACACCGTCTTCTCAGCGGGCTTGATGAAATCGAGTTGACTTTGCAGAACGCGGACAAGATCAGGATGTTCGAAGAGCGGCATCGCGAGCGCCAACCCTGGTTGTTTTCCGAGTAAGGGGTGAGGTGTGAGGAGTGAGGGGTAAAAATACTCCTCACCCCTAACTCCTTACTTCTCCTGAACTATGAAAATTGCGGTTTTGCCTGGAGATGGAATTGGTCCTGAAATCATGGCCCAGGCAGTAAAGGTATTGCAGCGGCTGGCATGCGATAGCCTGAAGTTCGAGCTGGAATACGCGCCCATCGGCGGTGCGGGCTTTGATGCGTGCGGCGACCCGTTGCCTGAAGCCACGCTCAAACTTGCTCGGCAGGCGGATGCGGTGCTGTTGGGCGCGGTGGGAGGCTATCAATATGACAAACTGCCGCGCCAGCAGCGCCCTGAGCGGGGCTTGTTGCGTATCCGCAAGGAACTCGGGGTGTTCGCCAACTTGCGGCCGGCGCTGGTTTATGCTGAACTTGCCCACGCCACGACCTTGAAACCGGAAGTGGTGGCGGGGCTCGATATCATGATTTTGCGCGAGCTCACCGGCGACATTTACTTCGGCGAGCCGCGCGGGCGTCGAACCAATGCCAAAGGCGAGCGCGAAGGTTTCGACACCATGCTGTATTCGGAATCCGAAATCCGCCGCATCGCGCGGGTGGGATTTGACATCGCCGGAAAACGCCACCGTAAGCTTTGCTCGGTGGACAAGGCCAACGTGCTGGAGACCAGCCAGTTGTGGCGCGAAGTGGTGAGCGAGGTAGGGAAGGAATACCCGGATGTTGCACTCACCCACATGTATGTGGACAATGCGGCGATGCAGCTGGTGCGCAATCCGAAACAGTTTGATGTGATTTTGACCGGCAACCTGTTCGGCGACATTCTGTCAGACCAGGCCTCGATGCTCACCGGCTCCATCGGCATGCTGCCCTCGGCTTCGCTGGATGAGCGCAACAAAGGCTTGTTTGAGCCGATCCACGGTTCGGCGCCCGATATCGCGGGAAAGAATATCGCCAATCCGCTGGCGACCATTCTCTCGGCTGCGATGATGCTGCGTTATACTTGCAATCTTGAAGAAACAGCGCAGCGAATCGAACAGGCGGTGAAAAAAGTGCTGGCGAAAGGTTTGCGCACCGCGGACATTTTCCAGGAAGGCACGCGCAAGGTGAGTACCGAAGAAATGGGCGATGCAGTGGTTGCCGCACTGTAAGGTTAATCGAGAGTGAGTGAATGAGTAAAAAATACGATGTTTGTGTGTTGGGCGCGACCGGAGTGGTAGGCGAGGCGATGATCTCCATTCTGGAAGAGCGCGATTTCCCGGTGGGTAAAATTTACCCGCTGGCTTCCTCGCGTTCAGCCGGCACCACGGTGAAATTCAGGGGCCGTGATGTGGAGGTCGAAGATGTTTCCGATTTCGATTTTTCGAAAGCGCAAATCGGGCTGTTTTCGGCTGGCAGCAGTGTTTCAGCGGAATACGCACCGAAAGCCGCGGCTGCGGGTTGCGTGGTGATAGACAACACCGCGCAGTTCCGCTACGAAAAGGATATTCCCCTGGTGGTGCCGGAAGTGAATCCCCACGCCATTGCCCAATACAAAAACCGCGGCATTATCGCCAATCCCAATTGCTCTACCATCCAGATGGTGGTGGCGCTGAAACCCATTTATGACGCGGTGGGCATAGAGCGCATCAACATCGCCACCTATCAGGCGGTATCGGGCACCGGCAAGGAAGCGATTGAGGAGCTGGCGGAGCAAACCCGTGCGCTGTTTAACCACAAAGACATTGTGAGCGAAGTCTATCCCAAGCAGATTGCGTTCAACGTGCTGCCGCAGATTGACGAGTTCCAGGATAACGGCTATACAAAAGAAGAAATGAAACTGGTGTGGGAGACCCGCAAAATCATGGGCGACGACTCGATCCGAATTAACCCCACCACGGTACGGGTGCCGGTGTTCTATGGCCATTCCGAGGCGGTACATATCGAAACCCGCAAGAAAATCTCCGCACAAGCCGCTACCGCCTTGCTTAAAAAAGCGCCTGGCGTGGTGGTCATGGACGAGCACAAGCCCGGCGGCTATCCTACCCCGGCGGAAGCGGCAGGCCGGGATGCGGTCTATGTGGGGCGCATCCGCGAGGATATTTCACACCCCCAGGGCCTCGATTTGTGGGTGGTATCAGACAATGTGCGCAAGGGCGCAGCCTTGAATAGCATCCAGATTGCTGAAATTTTGGTTGAAAAATATCTGGATCCAGCCATAATGATAAGAGGCAAGTTGAGCTTGCAACTCTAACTACATGATGTTAATTTAATTACCCCAATCAAAACCACAGGGTGGGTTTGTGCACAAATCTAGGCTTTTAGCTTGGTTAGTCGCCGGCACATTATTTGTATTGCCGTGGGCTGCGCATGCCGCTGGGCTGGGCAAGCTTACGGTAAATTCCAGTCTGGGCCAGCCGCTTGCCTTGGAGATCGACCTCTTGGGGGTGCAAAAGGGGGAGCTGGATACGCTGGCGGCAAAACTTGCCGCTCCGGATACTTTCAAGCAGGCTAATATCCAATATATTTCCGCGCTGTCCGGCGTCAAATTCAGCGTTGAGAAAAAACCCGATGGGCAGCCCTATCTGAAGCTCAAAACCCTGCAGCCGGTCAACGAGGCTTTTCTGGATTTTCTGATTGAACTTAATTGGGCTTCGGGTCGCCTGGTAAAAGAATACACGGTGCTGCTTGATCCACCCGGTTTCACGCCCACCGAGACGCTGGCACCGGTTGCGGTGGTTTCCGAAGCGAAACCGCTTCCTGCTCCGGCGGAGGAAGCCAAGCCCGAGCTTTTGGGTGTCCCCCCGGATGAGAAAATCGGCGCCGAGGCAATGCCCGAGGTACCTCAAGCAGAGGCACCTGAAGCAACAGCGGCGGCCGCACCCACACCCGAAGAGCAAAAAACCTACGGTCCGGTAAAACGCGGTGATACGCTGCGCAAAATCGCCGAAAGCGTCAAGCCTTCCGACTATACCCTTGAACAGATGCTGGTTGGCTTGTTCCGTTCCAACAAAAGCGCGTTCATGGGCAACAATATGAACCGCATGAAAACCGGACCCATCCTGCGTGTTCCTGAAAGCAGCGAACTGGGCACCGTAGAACCGAACCAGGCCATAAAAGAAGTCAGGGTTCAGGCGCGCGACTGGAACGCTTACCGGCAAAAGCTTGCCGAAGCTGCGGGCCAGGCCGCCCCCACTGAAATAGCCAAACAAAGCGCGACCGGCAAAATTACCACCAAGGTTGAAGATCAGGCCGCACCCAAAGAGCCGGGCAAGGAAGTGTTAAAACTTTCCAAGGGAGAGTCTCCTGCCGGCACACCCGGCGGCATGGGCAACAAAGCGTTGCAGGACCGCATCCGCAGCCTTGAAGAAGAAGCCATAGCCAAAGATAAGGCGGTCAAGGAGTCAAACGAACGCATAGCGCTTCTCGAAAAGAACATCAAGGACATGCAGCGGCTTTTGGAAATCAAGAGCCAGAATCTAGCTGAGTTGCAAAAACAGGCGGGAGCCGCCAAGGCGCCCCCGCCCGCGGTGATACAGCCTGCTCCCGCTCCCGTCCCTAAGCCTGCGCCTGCGGAGGCCAAAGCGCCAGAAAGCAAACCAGCCGCCGCTAAGAAACCTGAGGAAAAACCGGCTACGGTTGCAGCTGCAAAGCCCGCAGAGGCACCCAAACCCGCTGACAAAACCAAAGCCCAACCATCTCCGCCCGAGACGTCCTTGCTGGATGACATACTCGATAATCCCCTGTATTTAGGGGGCGGGGCAGGTGTAGTAATCTTGCTACTCGGACTCGGCTATATAGCCGTGAGAAAAAAAAAATCTTTAACGCGTTTTGAAGACAGCGTTATCAATGCCGATGGCCTGAAGGCTAGCACAGTCTTCGGTAACAGCGAGGCCGGCGTGGTGGTCAACACCGGCGACAGCTCGGTGATGAGCGATTTCTCGGGCAAGATCAGCGGCCCGGTCAAAACTGATGAAGTGGACCCGGTCGCTGAAGCCGAGGTTTACATTGCGTACGGGCGCGACACGCAAGCCGAGGAAATCCTCAGGGAAGCGCTGAGCAAAGACCCTACGCGCCAGCAAATCCGCTTAAAGCTCCTAGAAATCTATGCCGCGCGTAAGAACATGGCAGCATTTGGAGTGCTTGCCAATGAGCTTTATGCCGCAACCGGTGGCAAGCCCGGCCCAATCTGGGACAGAGTTGCGCAATTAGGCTACGTGCTCGACCCGGACAATCCGAGGTACGAGTCGGCAAAATCTGCGGCCACTCTGTCGCCAAGGGAGAGCGTTCCGCCACAACCGCCGGAGATGGATTACAACATCGCTCTTCCGGTTACTTCCGGTGATAAACTTGAAACCGATATCGGCATGGAGAGCAATGCGCCTGCCGCAGAGAAACCGTTCACCAGCTTCGGTTTTGAAGTACCTTCTTTCGAGCCGGCGAAATTAGCTGCGGATTTGCCGTTGGAAAGCGGGAAGCCCGACGCTGCCGGCCTGGATTTCGACGTGGGGCCGCTTCCCACCGCGGGCGGACTTGCAGCAGTGCCGGCTGCGGATGAAGCCCCGCTGGAGATGATCAGCTTCGATTTCGAGCCCTCAAGGCCCGCTGCGACCCCATCGTCGCCTCCGCAAGCTGAAGCGATTCAAATCGATCTTTCCGGAATCAGCCTAACACTCGATGAGCCGACCGGTGCGGTCGCGGACGAACCAGCCAGAGATCAGCACTGGTACGAAGTGCAAACCAAGTTCGATCTTGCCAAGGCTTATCAGGAAATGGGCGACAAGGAAGGCGCCCGCGAAATTCTGCAGGAAGTGATTCGGGAAGGCGATGCGAAGCAGCAAGAACAAGCCAAAGGCCTGCTTGCAATGATCTGATCCTGCGCTGTTCAGCAATACCTCTTTTTTAAGCCCTCGCAAATATCATTCCGCCATGCATCCGCATCCGGCAACGAGGGTACTAATGTGACTGGCGATGGCGATTGCAGCGCCGGGGCTCACCCTGATTCATCCCTGGAGAGGCGGCTGGATTAGATGGCGAGAATTGCGCTTGGGCTTGAATACAACGGCGCCGCTTTTTGCGGCTGGCAAAGCCAGGCCAGCCGCTGCGCGGTGCAAGACGTGGTGGAGGCCGCGCTGGCGCAAATCGCCGGGGAAAAAGTAACGCTCACTGCGGCGGGGCGCACTGATACCGGTGTCCATGCGCTGGCGCAAGTCGCGCATTTTGATAGCCGCGCTGAACGCCCGGCATCCGCTTGGATACGGGGCGTGAACGCGCTGCTGTCACCGGATGTTGCCGTGCTTTGGGCGCAGATGGTGGCGGAGGACTTTCACGCGCGTTATTGTGCCATTGAGCGCTGCTATCACTACCTGCTGTTGAATACCGCGGTACGCCCCGCGCTTTATCAAGGCCAAGTCGGCTGGTTTCATCAGCCGCTCAATGTAGAGGCGCTGCGCGCTGCCGCAAAGCTATTGCTCGGTAAACACGATTTCAGCGCCTTCCGTGCCGCGGAGTGCCGCGCGCGCACGCCGGTGAAGGAATTGCGCAGGTTAGAAATAACACGCCAGCAGGATTTGATCGTGTTTGAATTCTGCGCTGACGCTTTCCTGCATCACATGGTGCGCAACATCGTCGGTGGCTTGGTGTACGTGGGCAGTGGCAGATGCACTGCGCAATGGCTAGGCGAGGTTTTGCAAAGCAAGGACAGAAGCCGGGCGGCGCCCACTTTCAGCGCTGCAGGCCTTTATTTGTCAGGCGTGCGCTACGACGCGAAGTGGCGCATAGCGGATTTTAATCGTACCATGCTGCTTTTTCCGTAAACCCGGCAATCTTCATGGCGACCCGGATCAAAATCTGCGGTATAACGCGCGGGCAGGACGCTGTGACGGCAGCAGAGCTTGGCGCGCATGCCGTCGGACTCATGTTTTATGAAGACAGCCCGCGCTTTGTTTCTGTGGATCAGGCAAATAAAGTAATTGGAGTGTTGCCGCCTTTTGTCACGCGTGTGGGTGTATTCGTCAATCCTGTAGAACAACAGGTGCATTTGATTCTTGGCGCGCTGCGTCTTGATTTATTGCAGTTTCACGGTGACGAAACACCGCAGTTCTGTGCCCGGTTCGGCCTGCCCTATATCAAGGCAGTGCGAGTCAGGAAGGGCATGGATTTGCTACAATACGCATTCCGCTATCACGATGCAAAAGGGCTGTTGCTGGATGCACACAGCGAAAGCGCTTACGGCGGCACCGGCGAGGCCTTCGATTGGAGCTTGATTCCAGGCAATCTGCCTTTGCCGATTATTCTTTCCGGCGGGCTGAATGCTGCGAACGTGGCGCGCGCGATCAGGCAGGTGCGGCCCTGGGCGGTGGATGTTTCGAGCGGCGTAGAGTCGGCAAAAGGAATCAAGGACGCGGCGAAAATCGCCGCATTTATAAAAGAGACACGCAATGAAAATGTATGACCTTCCCGACGAGCATGGCCATTTCGGCAAATACGGCGGCGTATTTGTTGCCGAAACGCTGATCCATGCGCTGGATGAGTTGCGCCAAGCTTATCAGCATTACCGCAACGACCCGGAATTTCAGGCCGAATTCACGTACGAGCTCAAGCATTATGTCGGGCGACCGAGCCCGATTTACCACGCCAAACGCTGGTCACACGAGCTTGGCGGCGCGCAGATCCTGTTAAAACGCGAGGACCTCAACCACACTGGCGCGCACAAGATCAACAACACCGTGGGGCAGGCTCTGCTGGCGCGCCGCATGGGCAAACCCCGGGTGATCGCGGAGACCGGCGCTGGCATGCACGGGGTGGCAACAGCCACCGTGGCGGCGCGTTACGGCATGGAATGCGTGGTGTACATGGGCTCGGAAGACATCAAGCGCCAGACCACTAACGTCTACCGCATGAAGCTTTTGGGCGCCAGCGTGGTGCCGGTGGAGTCGGGTTCGAAAACTCTTAAGGACGCGCTCAATGAAGCGATGCGTGACTGGGTGACCCATGTTGAAAATACCTTTTACATCATCGGTACCGTGGCGGGGCCGCATCCTTATCCGATGATGGTGCGGGATTTCCAGTCCATTATCGGGCGCGAAGCGAAAACCCAGATGCAGGAGATGTTTGGGCGCCAGCCGGACGCGCTGATCGCCTGCGTCGGCGGCGGTTCCAACGCCATGGGACTGTTCTATCCCTATATCGAAGACCAGAATATGCGGCTCATCGGTGTGGAAGCCGGGGGCATGGGTATTGCGACAGGCAAGCACGCCGCACCGCTGTGCGCGGGCAAACCCGGCGTGTTGCACGGCAGCCGTAGTTATCTCATGCAGGATGAAAACGGACAGATTCTGGAAACCCACTCGATTTCCGCTGGGCTCGATTACCCGGGGGTCGGCCCCGAACACGCCTGGCTCAAGGACAGCGGGCGCGCGGAATACGTGAGCGTCACAGACGACGAAGCGCTGAAAGCTTTCCACGATCTGTGCCACCTCGAAGGCATCATCCCGGCGCTGGAATCCGCCCATGCTCTGGCTCATGCGGCAAAGATCGCGCCGAAAATGGGCAAAGACAAACTGCTCCTGGTTAATCTCTCGGGGCGCGGCGACAAGGACATGAATACTGTAGCCAACCTCTCCGGTATCAAATTCTAAATGCGTAAGGAGACAGGAGTAAGGCGTTAAAATCCAGTTAAACCGGCGTGCCCCTCACTCCTTACACCTTACCCCTTACCCCTCACTGAATTTACTATGTCGCGCATCGCCGCAACCTTCAGCCAATTGCAGCAGCAGCGTAAAAAAGCGCTGATCCCGTTCATTACGGCGGGCGACCCGGAGCCGTCAATGACAGTGGGAATAATGCACGCCTTGGCCAAAGGCGGGGCGGACATCATCGAGCTTGGCGTGCCATTTTCCGATCCGATGGCGGACGGACCAACCATCCAGCGCTCATCCGAACGCGCTTTGAAATACGGCATCGGCTTGAAGCAGATACTTGAGTTGGTGGCGGAGTTCCGCAAATCCAACCAAAACACCCCGGTAGTGTTGATGGGTTATGCGAATCCGATCGAGGCCCTGGGTTATCAAAAATTCACTGATCTGGCGCAAGCAAGCGGAGTGGACGGCGTACTGGTGGTGGATTATCCCCCGGAAGAAAGCGTGGAGCTGGTCAAACATCTGGAGCGCCATCATATTGATCCGATTTTTCTGCTTTCTCCCACCACCACAGAAGCGCGTATTGAGCAAGTGGCTAAACTATCCCGCGGATATCTGTATTACGTTTCGCTTAAGGGAGTGACCGGCGCCAAGCATCTGGATTTGAGCGAAGTGGCGAAAAAACTGCCGCAAATTCGCGCGCACACTAAACTGCCGGTGGGCGTGGGCTTTGGCATTCGTGACGCGCAAACGGCAAAAGCGGTAGCGGAGTTGGCCGATGCCGTGGTGGTGGGAAGCCGGATTGTGGAAGAAGTTGAAAATTCCCCCAAGCAGGAAGTGTTGAGCAGGGTTTCCGCCCTGGTCAAAGACTTGCGCCAGGCAATTGATCAACGCTAAGCGGGCATAGGACGACTGATGAGTTGGCTTCAGAAACTGCTGCCTCCGAAAATCAAGCGCAACGTAACCGGGGCCAAGAAAACCGTCCCCGAAGGGTTGTGGACCAAGTGCCCGATGTGCGAAGCGGTGCTTTATCGCAGCGAGCTGGAAAACAATCTTAATGTATGTCCGAAGTGCGGCCATCATAACCGCCTCTCGGCGAGAGCACGCCTGGACGCCTTTCTGGACAGCGAAGGCCGCTACGAGATCGGCGCCGAAGTGGCGTCCGTGGATACCTTGAAATTCAAAGACGACATGCGCTACAGCGAACGCCTGGAGCTGGCGCAAACCGAAACGGAAGAAACAGAGGCGTTGGTGGTGATGCAGGGCAGCGTCAAGACCGTGCCGCTGATTGCCGCGGCGTTTGAATTTAAATTTCTCGGCGGCTCGATGGGTTCGGCGGTAGGCGAGCGCTTTGTGCGTGGCGTGCAGGTATGCATCGATCAAAACCTGCCGCTGGTGTGTTTTACTGCAAGCGGGGGCGCGCGCATGCAGGAAGGATTATTGTCACTCATGCAAATGGCGAAAACTTCTGCGGCGCTCACTCAGTTATCCGCGGCCAAGCTGCCGTTTATATCGGTGCTGACCGATCCCACCATGGGCGGCGTTTCCGCGAGCTTCGCCATGCTAGGCGATGTGGTTATCGCCGAACCGGGAGCGCTGATCGGTTTTGCCGGCCCGCGCGTCATCGAACAGACGGTGCGCGAGACGTTGCCCGAGGGTTTCCAGCGTGCTGAATTCCTGCTCGAGCACGGCGCAATTGACATGATCGTTGACCGCAGGCAGATGCGCGACAAACTCGCCAACCTGATCACGCTGCTGATGCGGCTTCCTGCAGTGAGCGCCTGAATTCGGACGGCTTGAACGCTTCCAACGCCAAATCTCCAGCCGCAAATCATTTGTGAAACCTGAGATTCCCAACGCCAAGCCGGAAAGCCTGTCTGATTGGCTTGCCTATCTGGAAAGCCTGAACCCGCGGGCGATCTCGCTTGGACTGGATCGCGTAACGCAAGTCAGGAACACGCTCAAGCTCGAACCCGGATTTCCCATCATCACGGTAAGCGGAACCAACGGCAAAGGCTCCACCTGCGCGTTTCTGGAAGCCATTCTGAACATTGCCGGCTATCGCGTCGGCTGCTACACCTCGCCCCATCTGCTCAGCTACAACGAACGGGTGCGCGTCAACCGCAGGCCGGTGGATGATGCGGCGTTTGTCCAGGTGTTCGAGAAAATCGAGGCGGCGCGCCATGGCATTCCGCTCACCTATTTCGAATACGGCACGCTGGCGGCGATGTTGCTCTTCATCGAAGCCGGGCTCGATGTGGCGATTCTGGAAGTGGGCCTGGGCGGCAGGCTCGATGCGGTCAATGCGTTCGATGCCGACTGTGCAGTGGTGACCAGCGTGGATTTTGACCATATGGATTATCTCGGCCATACCAGGGAGCAAATCGCTTTCGAAAAAGCCGGCATTTTCCGCACCGGCAAGCCTGCGGTATGCGCTGAAGCGGATATCCCTGAAACGCTCACCAAGCATGCAACGAGTATCGGCGCACGATTGATTCGCATCAACCGGGATTTTGGATTTATTGCGGAGAAAAACCAGTGGCTGTACTGGGGACGCAGCGGCAAGCGTCACGCGCTGCCTTATCCCGCATTGCGCGGCGCGTACCAGTTGCAAAACGCCAGCGCCGCGCTAGCCGCGCTGGATGAGCTTAAAGACAGATTTCCGGTGGGGATGGGAGAAATCCGCCGCGGGCTTATCGAAGTGGATTTGCCCGCGCGCTTCCAGGTGCTGCCGGGCAGGCCCGCGGTGATTCTGGATGTGGCACACAACCCGCACGCGGCTGCGGCGTTATCGGTGAATCTGGCGAACATGGGATTTTACCGCAACACGTTTGCTGTGTTCGGCATGCTCAAAGACAAGGATATCGCCGGCGCGGCACGGGTTCTGAAACCACAGGTGAACAGCTGGCTCATAGCAAGCATAAGCAGCGAGCGCCGCGGGGCTACGGCTGCCGGTGTCGCGCAAGAGTTGTTGCGGGCGGGTGTGCCGCCAGCGGCGATTTCGGGTTTTGCGAATCCGGGCGATGCCTATGATCAAGCCTGTGAATTGGCGGCTGAAAATGATAGAATTGTCGTTTTCGGCTCTTTCCATACGGTAGCTGGTGTGCTGCGCAGGCGCAGCGGCGAGTAAAACCTGGTGGCAAGAGGATTTTGCGTATATGGCAAGAACGATCAGTGACGAGCAACTGCAACTGAAAAAGCGCGCCAGAAGGCGTTTAATCGGAGCGATTACCCTGGTCACGCTGATGGTGGTGGTCCTACCCATGCTGCTGGACGGCGAGCCCAAGCCGGTGAGCCAGGACATAAACATCCAGATTCCGGCGCAAAATGGTGGAAGTTTCGCATCCCGCGTGATTCCGGTTCCCGAAAAAACCAGCACTGCCGAGGCTGCAGTCAAGCCCCAACAAACCGAAACCGTGGCCCCTCCACCGCCGCCCGCCCCCAAACCTGGCGCAGACAAAGAGCCGGCCAAAACGGCGGGCCAGGAAAAACCTGAGAAAATCGCCACAGCGGAAAACAAATCCACCGCGGAAAGCAAATCCGGCGCCTATGTGGTGCAGCTTGCCGCGTTTGCCCACAAGGATAATGCCAAACAACTGCAGCAAAAACTATCCGCAAGCGGGATTCGTTCCTATACGGAGGTACTGAAAACCGCGCATGGCGAAAAAATCCGGGTGCGCGCCGGGCCCTACGAAAACCGTGATGCCGCGGAAAAAGTCCTGGACCAGCTCAAGGCGCTTGGGCTCAACGGGGTGGTGACACCCAAGTAGCCCTGCCATGACGGTTTTTGATTACGCGGTAATTTTGATCATGGGCCTGTCGGTTGCGTTAAGCGTCATTCGCGGCGCGGTGCGCGAGGTGCTATCGCTCACGGCGTGGGTCTTGGCGTTCTGGGCGGCGCAGTCCTACACAGTGGAATTTTCTGCGCTGCTTCCGGACGCCCTAAGCAACCCATCGCTGCGCCTGATGACCGGTTTTGCCGTGGTGTTTTTGACAGTACTGGTGGTGATGAGCCTGATCGCAATTTTAAGCTCCAGATTAGTGAAAGCCTCGGGTTTGAGCGTGGCCGACCGCACTCTTGGCGTGATATTTGGCCTGGCACGAGGTTTCTTGATGGTATTGATATTGGTGCTGCTAGGAGGCCTCACTTCGCTGCCCAGGCAGCCGATGTGGAAGAATGCGCTGTTCAGCCCGCAACTTGAAAGAGTGGCGACTAGCGTTAAAATCTGGCTTCCCGAAGGGTTGTCAAAGCGTATTGATTACCAGTAAAGGAAACCCGGAATGTGCGGAATTTTAGGTGTCGTGGCAAAAACCCCGGTGAACCAGCTGCTCTATGACGGCCTGCTGGTGCTGCAGCATCGCGGCCAGGATGCGGCGGGCATCGTCACGGCGCAAGGCAATACGTTTAACATGCACAAGGGCAGCGGCATGGTGCGCGACGTGTTCCGTACCCGCAACATGCGCGCACTGCAGGGCAACATGGGTATCGCGCATGTGCGTTACCCGACCGCCGGATCAGCCGAATCGCCGGCCGAAGCCCAGCCGTTTTACGTGAATTCGCCGTTCGGTATCGTGCTCGGGCACAACGGCAACCTCACCAACACCGAGCAATTAAAGCGCGAGCTGTTCCGCCAGGATTTGCGCCACGTCAATACCAATTCGGACTCCGAAGTGTTGTTGAACGTGCTGGCGCACGAATTGCAGGAATCGTGCGGCAATCATTCATTGGATGCGGCCACCATTTTTAACGCGGTGTCGGGGGTATACCGGCGCTGCCGCGGCGCTTACGCTGTGGTGGCGATGATTGCAGGCTACGGTCTGTTGGCGTTTCGCGATCCCTTCGGCATTCGTCCGCTGGTGGTGGGGCAGTGTCGCAGCGAGCGCGGGACGGACTATCTGGTTGCTTCCGAGAGCGTGGCGCTGGATACCTTGGGTTTTGAACTAACGCGCGATGTCGCCCCGGGTGAAGCGATTTTCATAGATGACGGTGGTAATTTTTACAGTAAACAGTGCGTGGCGAACGCGATCCGCAGTCCCTGCATTTTCGAATACGTGTACCTGGCGCGCCCGGATTCCGTGATTGACGGCATTTCTGTATATGAAACCCGCTTGCACATGGGCGAGAGCCTGGCTGACAAAATCCAGCGGCACCACCGCAATCTCGACATAGACGTGGTGATACCCATACCGGACTCAAGCCGCCCCGCCGCGATGCAGCTGGCCAACCGTCTTGGCATTCCTTACCGCGAAGGCTTCATCAAGAACCGCTATATCGGACGCACTTTCATCATGCCGGGCCAGGCGCAACGCCAGCAATCGGTGCGCCAGAAGCTTAACGCTATGAGCGTGGAGTTCAGGGGCAAGAACGTGCTGCTGGTGGATGATTCCATCGTGCGCGGCACCACCAGCCGCGAAATCGTGCAGATGGCGCGCGAGGCGGGCGCACGCAAGGTGTATTTCGCCTCTGCCGCGCCGCCGGTGCGTTTTCCCAATGTTTACGGCATTGACATGCCGACGCGCCAGGAATTGCTTGCCAACGGCCGCAGCGATGACGAAATCGCCCGCGAAATCGGCGCAGACAAGCTGATTTACCAGGATTTGGACGCGCTGGTGCACGCTGCGCAGCAGGTGAATCCCAAGATTACCCAGTTCGAAACCTCGTGTTTCAGCGGCGAATACGTCACCGGCGATATTTCCCCGGAATACCTGGCCCACATCGAAGCGCTGCGCCGGGATGGCGCGCGCCGGCAGAACGAAGAGGCCGCATCCAGCAACCAGCTCGATTTGAATCTGCTCACCGTGGATTGACAATTAAGTTCCGGCAGAGTAACTTAATAATTGCGCCGATTTGATATCAGCTTGCGGGCGCGTTACAAATGCCGCTAAAGCGAGGCCAACCCGGTCCGCGCAGGCGACCGGGTTTTTGTTTTTCAGGGGACGAACTATGTCTGACGATTACCAATTGGAGACCCTGGCGCTGCGCGCCGGCACACACCGCAGCCAGTTCAACGAGCACTCGGAAGCGTTGTACCTGACATCGAGCTTCGTATTTGAAAACGCGGCGCAGGCGGCGGCGCGCTTTGCGGGCGACGAGCCCGGCAATATCTATTCGCGTTTCACCAACCCCACCGTCACCGCGTTTCAGGAGCGGCTCGCCGCGCTGGAAGGGGCGGAGGCCTGTGTCGCAACCGCTTCCGGTATGTCGGCAATACTCGCCTGCGTCATGGGTTTACTCAAAGGCGGTGATCACATCATCGCTTCATATAGCATCTTCGGCGCCACCGTGCAGCTCTTCACCAACATTTTCCCGCGTTTCGGCGTGGAAACCACTTTTGTTTCGGCGACCGATGTGAATGCCTGGCAAGCGGCGGTAAAACCCAACACCAAAATGCTGTTCCTGGAAACGCCTTCCAATCCGCTCACCGAAATATCCGATATTGCAGCATTGAGCCGGGTTGCGAAGAAGGCCGGCGCGTGGTTGGTGGTGGACAACTGTTTCTGCACCCCGGTGCTGCAGCGGCCGCTGGAATTCGGCGCCGACATCATCATCCATTCCGCCACCAAGTATATCGACGGGCAGGGCAGGGTGCTGGGCGGCGCGGTGCTGGGGAAACGCGATGTCATCATGGAAGGCGTATTCGGTTTTCTGCGCACTGCCGGGCCGACTTTAAGCGCGTTTAATGCCTGGGTGCTGTTAAAAGGCATGGAGACCTTGAAAATCAGAATGGATGCGCACTCAGCGAACGCCTTGGAACTTGCGCGCTGGCTGGAAAAAAAGCCTGTGATAGAGAAGGTGTATTACCCGGGGTTGCCTTCGCATCCCCAGCACCGCTTGGCGTTGCAGCAACAAAAAACGGGCGGCGGCATCGTCTCCTTTACGGTGAAAGGCGGCAAGCTGGCGGCGTGGCGGGTGGTGGATGCAACCCGTATGATTTCAATCACCGCCAATCTCGGCGATGTGAAAAGTACCATTACCCATCCCGCCTCCACGACGCATGGGCGCATTTCCCAGGAAGCGCGCAACGCGGCGGGGGTGGTGGATGGATTGCTCAGGATTGCGGTTGGATTGGAAGCGCTGGACGATATCAAGGCCGACCTTGAGCGCGGCTTGAAAAGCGTTTAGCGTGCCAAGAACTGACAGCATTTACCAGCTGCCTGAAAATCTGCTGCTCCCAGTGGATGACGGCGCATGTAATCATCTGCTAGGTTTGCGCCTGCCTTCGATAGCCTTGCCTGCAACCAGCGGCGGCAAGGTGGAATTATCGAGTCTGGCCGGAACCACGGTGCTTTACTGTTATCCCCGCACCGGCAGGCCGGATCAAGAAATGCCGAAAGGTTGGAACGAGATTCCGGGAGCAAGAGGATGCACACCGCAGTCCTGTGCCTTTCGTGATCATTATAATGAACTGAACACGCTCGGCGCAGGCGTGTTTGGCTTGAGCACGCAAAACACGGGGTATCAGCAGGAAGCCGCGCAAAGGCTGCATCTGCCCTTTGCGTTATTAAGCGACGGTGACCTTCAATTCGTCAGTGCGCTGCGTCTGCCAACATTTGAAGTGGGAGAAATGACACTGATCAAGCGGCTTACCTTGATCGTGCGCGACGGGTGGATTGTGACAGTGTTTTATCCGGTGTTTCCGCCCGACCAGAACGCGCAGCAGGTCATCAACTGGCTTTCGCGCAACCCGGCGTAGCCGTTGTTAGCCCATCTTTGGCGCGCTGTCGCGCCAGGCAGGAAGCTTGTCAATGCGCGCGTACCAGCTCTTGATGCTGGAATAGGGCGCCCAAGGCATGCACGCGGCATCGGCGTAGGCGATCCAGGACGCCGCCGAGAAATCCGCTAGAGTTACTTGGGAGCCGGTGAGGTATTCGCGGCCCTTCAAGTGGCTGTCTAGAACGCTTGCCAGCGCCTGGAATTGAGTCTCACCATCTTTCAATCTTGCCGCGTCGGGCTCGCCCATGTTCAGCATTTTCTTGATCATGTTTTCCCACAGAAAAATGCCGCAGGCTGGCCCCCAGTGCGCGATGGTCCAGCACAGCCAGCGTGAAATATCGGCGCGCTGCCGCGCATCGTTCGGCCACAGGCTGGTGCCGGGTTTTTTCGAGGCCAGATATTCCATGATAGCGGTCGATTCCCACAGCACGAAATCGCCGTCCACAAGTACCGGCGTCTTAGCGTTGGGATTGAGTTTCATGAATTCCGGTCGCCGCTGTTCACCTTTGCCGAGGTCCACAACTTGTAACTCCAGCGGCAGACCGAGATGTTTGGCGATCGCGATCACCTTGCGCGTGTTCGGGGAAAGGGGAAAGCCGAAGAGTTTCATGCTGCCTCCATGAATAGATGAGGTTATAGCTTGATGGCGCTGCAACCGGACTTGTCACAGCGCAAATACTCGCCGTGCTTGTACCAGTCGCTTAACACCCAGCGTTCACAGGTCTTGCCGTCCAGCTGATGCGAGTGCTTGGCCGGGCGGTGGGTATGGCCGTGTATCAGGCGCGGATAATGGTATTCGCGCAGTATTTTTTCCACTGCCACGGGGGCTACGTCCATGATGGCTTCGGATTTCTGGCCTTTTTCCTGCTCGCTTTGCGCGCGTACTTTTTCAATCGCCACCTTGCGCTCCGCGAGTGGCTGCGCGAGGAAAGTTTTCTGCCAAGCCGGGTTTCTCACCTGGGTACGGAACGCCTGGTAAGCGGTATCATCGGTGCAAAGCGTGTCGCCGTGCATCAACAAGGTGGGTGTGCCGTAGAGATCAATCAGGGATGGATCGGCAACAAGCTGCGCGTTGCAGGCGCGAGCGAAGGCCTCACCCATCAGAAAGTCGCGGTTGCCGTGCATGATGTAAAGCGCCACCTGCTGCCCGGTCAGATTGCGGAAAGCAGAAATCACCTGCGCGTTGAAAGTGTCTTCGAGATCATCATCGCCGGCCCAGTATTCAAACAGATCGCCCAAAACATACAGCGCCTGCGCCTTGGCTGCGATGCGCTCCATGAAAGTGAAAAAAACGCGGTTGATGTGAGGGCGACTCACGCACAGATGAAGATCGGAGATGAATAAAGTGGGTTTCATCAGGACTCAGGATTCGTGCACATTTGCCGGAATCGCGGAAGAGGGTTAAATCGATCCCGAATCCGCTTTCAAACTACCTCGACGCTTTGGATAACAACGTCTTGCATCGGCACGTCCGGCTGACCGGAGCGGCTTCCGGTTTTAACTTTTTTGATTTTGTCCACCACATCGGTTCCTTGCACCACTCGGCCGAACACGCAATAACCGTAACCCTGCGGGGTGGGGGCGGTGAAGTTCAGGAACGCGTTGTCGGCGACGTTGATGAAAAACTGGCTGGTGGCGGAATGAGGATCGGAAGTGCGCGCAATGGCTATGGTATAGACTTCGTTTTTAAGCCCATTGTCCGCCTCGTTTTGAATTTGCGGCAACGTCGCTTTTTGCTTCATTCCGGGCTCGAATCCGCCGCCTTGGATCATGAAGCCGTCAATCACGCGATGAAATAGCGTGTTGCCATAAAAGCCGCCCTCCGCATACTTGAGAAAATTGGCCACCGAAAGCGGGGCTTTTTCGGCATTCAGTTGCAGCGTGATAATGCCGAAGTTGGTGTGTAATTTAACCATTTTGTGTCCTTACGGCGTTGACGGCCAGGGCTGCAGCTTGCGAATCAACTTATTTTAGGCTGTACTTTCGTAAACAATCTTCCAGTGATTATTTTCCTTGATCCAGTATTGGCGCTTTTTCATCTGGGTGGAGAGGTTGCTGCTGGAATAATCCTGGTCAAAGTTGACTACCGCAAGGTTTTCGTAGCCTGGATAAAGAAACATGCTGACGTTGGACACGCTGACCTTGATCCAGGTTTTGGCTGCGTTCACCCGGTGTTTTTGCTTTGCCCACTGCGCCAAGGTTTGGCCGCTGGCGTTAAAGTTTTTAGCGTAGTGGCGCAAATAGGCGTCGGTATCACGCTTTTCCCAGTCGCGCCGCCAGTTTTCGAGCTGGCTTGCCAGCGAGTTGCGTTGCGCGCGCCAGTTTTCGGGGCTCGCCCATTCTACGTGTTCGCTGATGATGATCGGGGTCAAACCAATTTGCAGGGTCTTGCCGAGTGTGGTGAGGTCCTGGTTGGTGAGCACCACGCAGCCATTGCTGGAGTGCGGCGGCCTGCTGTAGGTGTCGCTGGGCGTGCCGTGCAGCCAGATGCCGTGGCCGTTGCGGCCGTGCTGCCGGTCCCAATCGTTGGGATAGCTGATGGGATAGGCGCCCGCGCCGTAGAAATCGGAAAGCTGCGATTTGGGAAGGTTTGCCGTAACAAAATACACGCCGAGCGGCGTTCTTTGGTCGCCTTCTTTCAGTTTTTCCGAGCCGTTCTTGCCGCTGCTGATGTAGTAGTCGGTTACATAACGCGGCTCGCCGTTCAAGTTCTGATACAGGTACAAAGTGGAGAGCGAGACATCCACGACAATGGCATAATGCTGCCCGGGGTGCATTTGCAGCAAATATTTCGGTATGTAGTCAAGCGGCGGATTCTGGCTGCGACGCTGCAAACGGGCCTTGGCTTCCTCGCGCAACTCCACGATACGCTGGCGCGGGGCATTCGGCGCGTCGCCGATGGTGTTGATGGGGCGGGTGTGCGCGAGCAGCAAATCGCCCTTGATTAAGTGCGCCAGCCTGAAATTGGGATTGGCTTTGATCGCGTTATCGATCTCAACCATCGCCATATCCAGCCGGTTGCGGCTGATTTCCAGCAGACTGTTGACCAGCAGCGCTTCAGGTTCTTGCGGCGCGTACGCGACTGTCGCTTGCAGGGCCTGGTCATTCATGGAAGAGGCGCTGCCTGCGAGGCCTAGGGTTAATCCAAGCGCAGCGCCATAGGCGAGCTTATGCATCATGTGCCGCTTAAGAGAGCGGGGAGCATTGTGCCCTGGATGTTTCAATGGCCTGCCTGTTCTCTTTGAATTAACCACTTGTCACCTGATTTGACCAGAAGCAGGTTTTTTGCTGTCGTGCTTTTCAAGGTTTTGGAGCGATAATCCTGCTTGAAGCCCGCCTTGGCGTGCGTTGCGTCACTGAGCGTGACTTTAGGGTCTGTGACTGTAACCTGTATGGACATGGACTTGGAGATGCGTTCTTTGCGGGATTTTTCCCAAGCCTCGCGGCTTTCCCCGGTGGGTGTTTTGAAGTCCTGTGCATAGAAGGCGAGATAGGCAGCAACATCACCCTTCGACCAAGCCTTGGCCCAATCATTGACGGTTTTGAGTACATCTTGGGTATCGTCGCCTGCAGCGGCTGTGGCGAGCGGCGGACTATCCTTGGCTGCATTATCCGTTTTTACTTTTTGCGGCTCTGGAGTTGATGGAGTGACTGCGGCTACTGTGTCGGTTTTCGCGGTATCGGTTTTGGCGGTTACCTTTGCCGCCCGCGGGCTGCTGGAAAACAGCTCCTTGATGAGTTCCAGCTTGGTTTGCGCAGTGGTATTGGTTTTGTCGAACTGCAGGGCTTTGTCATACGCCTGTGTTGCCAGCTTGGCGTAGATATCGCCGAGGTTTTCGTGGGCGGTGGCGTAACTGGGATGCGTGCGTATTGCGGTTTCCAGCGCGTTTCTGGCCTTGTCGTATTGGCCCTGTGCGGCATACAGCACCGCCAAATTGTTGTACGGCTCCGGCAGTTCGGGATAATCCTCGGTGAGCGAGGTGAATACCTTGATCGCTTCCGCAGTCTTGTTTTGCTCGGTGAAAATCAGGCCTTGCAGAAAGCGCGCCTTGGCATCCTTGGGGTGACTGGCGAGATAGCTGTTCACCTTATCCAGCGCTTGCGCCTGATTGCCTTGCTTGAACAGTGCGTTGGCATCCTGCAGTTCGTCGGCCGCTGCACGCAGGCCGAACGTCGCCAGCGCCAGCAGCAAGAGCAAAGCCGCAATGTCGGGTTTTTTCATTGTGGTATACTTTTTCGCCTTTAAATTCAAAATAAGCTGATTCTACCAAGAAGCCCGCTTAATTCACAATCACCCTCTGTTGCTTGGTGGGAAACCCACTTTGCACCCACACGCCAGTTGATGATTTTGCGCGCAGTCCCTCCACGGAAGCCATGCTGAAAATCTACAACACCCTGACCCGCGAAAAGCAGCCTTTCGTGCCGATTTCCCCCGGCAAGGTGGGCATGTACGTCTGCGGCATGACGGTGTACGACTACTGCCACCTCGGGCATGCGCGCGTGATGATGGTATTCGACGTGGTGCAGCGCTGGTTGAGGGCGTCGGGATATGCAGTGAATTATGTGCGCAACATCACCGACATTGACGACAAAATCATCAAGCGCGCCGCCGAAAATAGTGAGCCGGTCGCCGCGCTTACCGCGCGCTTCACTCAGGCCATGCACGAAGATGCCGCCGCATTGGGCGTGGAGAAGCCGGTGTCCGAGCCGCGCGCCACCGCTTATGTTCCCGACATGGTGCGGATGATCGAAAAACTCATGGACAAGGGTCTTGCCTACCGCGCCGCCAATGGCGATGTGTATTACGACGTGCACAAGTTTCCCGGTTACGGCAAGCTCTCCGGCAAATCGCTGGATGACTTGCGCGCGGGGGAGCGCGTGGAAATCGGAACGGATAAACACGACCCGCTGGATTTCGCGCTGTGGAAAGCGGCCAAGCCCGGCGAGCCCGAATGGGATTCACCGTGGGGCAAAGGACGCCCCGGCTGGCATATCGAATGCTCGGTAATGAGCGAACGGAATCTTGGCAGCCACTTTGATATTCATGGCGGCGGCCAGGATTTGCAGTTTCCCCACCATGAAAACGAAATCGCCCAATCCGAAGGCGCCAACGGCCACGCTTTTGTCAATTACTGGATGCACAACGGTTTCGTGCGGGTGGATGAGCAAAAGATGTCCAAGTCGCTCGGCAATTTTTTCACTGTGCGCGAGATACTGAAAAAATACGACGCGGAGGTGGTGCGCTTTTTCATCCTGCGCACGCATTACCGCAGTCCCTTGAGTTATTCCGAGCAGCACATTGACGATGCGCGGCATGGGTTGACCAGGCTCTATACCGCGTTAAAAGGGGTTGATGCGGCAAAGGCGAAAATAAATTGGCAGGAACCCTATGCGGCGCGATTCAAGGAAGCGATGGACGATGACTTTAATACGCCCGAAGCTGTGGCTGTCCTGTTTGATCTTGCAAACGAAGTGAACAAGACGCGCTCTCCGCAGCAAGCGGGATTGCTTACAGCGCTTGCCGGAGTTCTGGGCTTATTACAGCGCGAGCCTCAAGTTTACCTGCAATCGGTGCCGGGCGAAGACGAAGCCGGCGGGCGCGCGGCGCTGAATCCGGCGCGCATCGAAGAACTCATTGCTTCGCGTGCCGCAGCGCGCAAGGCGAACAACTTCGCCGAGTCCGACCGCATTCGGGACGAGTTGCTGAAGGCCGGAATCGTTCTTGAAGACACGCCGCATGGAACAGTCTGGCGGCGCGCCTGAGCGCGGCAATCCTGATGGCGAATTTTTCCTCTGCCGCTGTTTAATTGGAAGGTGTTCCGGCCAATATGGGATGCGCTTTTGGTGTAGATTATGCCGAAGCCGAAGGGTTATTTCCGGCTGCGCTTTCGCCCTCGGCGCCGAACTTTATGGAGATTATCGCTATCAAATCTGTTTCAGGGTAAACCCAGCCGAAAATATGTGGCAATCTGATGTTTTTCCCTTTGCAGTAAAGCGGCTTTCTCGAGCCGCGGCGGTTGCTGCGGCCGGGATGGTCGCGGCAGCGATGATTGCCGCCATCGCCGCCTGTTCCGGGGAGGATTCCCAAGCCAAGCAGAACAAGGCCGCGGGCCCGGCGGTGCCGGTCACGGTTGCGACGGTTGAAAAGAAAGTGATGCCGGTGCGCATCCGCGGCATCGGCAACATCGAAGCCTACGCTACCGTGGCGGTGAAAGCACGGGTGGACGGGCAAATCATGAGAGCGCACTTCAAGGAAGGGCAGGATGTGCAGAAGGACGCGCTCATTTTTGAAATCGACCCGCGCTCCTTCGAAGCACAGTTGCGACAGGCGCAAGCCAACTTGTTGCGCGACCAGGCGCAGCTGCAGAACGCCAGCGCGCAGGAGCGCCGCTATCAGGATCTGCTGCAGAAGAATTTTGTGTCCAACGAATTTTACGCGCAGATCCGCACCAATCGCGACGCTGCCGAAGCGACCGCCCACGCCGACCAGGCGGCGGTGGAGAATGCCAGGGTGCAGCTGGAATACACCAGGATCCGTTCGCCGATTAGCGGCCGCACCGGCAAGATCATGATCCAAGAAGGCAATCTCGTGAAAGCCAACGATACCAATCCCCTGGTGGTCATCAACCAGATTGCGCCGATTTACGTGAATTTCTCCGTGCCTGAACAGTATCTCGGCGAAATCCGCCGCTACCAGGCGCAAGGCACGGTGAGTGTCGAGGTAACGCTGCCGAATACGAACACGCCGCCGTTGACCGGCAAGCTCGCGTTTGTTGACAACACCGTGGATGCGGCGACCGGCACCATCAGGCTCAAGGCGGTGTTCGAGAATCAGGAAAAAATTTTATGGCCGGGCCAGTTCGCCAACGTAGCTTTGACCTTGTATACACAGCCTGACGCTATTGTCGTGCCGAGCCACGCGGTGCAAACCGGGCCCAAAGGCCAGTATGTGTATGTGGTCAAGCCCGATCTTACCGCCGAAATCCGCGACGTGGAGGTGGCCTGGGCGGAAGGTGCGGAAACCGTGGTGGCAAAAGGCCTCAACTCCGGCGAGCAAGTGGTGACCAACGGCCAGCTGCGCTTGACGCCGGGAGCGAAAGTGGATCTCCAAAAGCCGCAAGCCGGATCGTGAACATTCCGGAGTTATTCGTCCGCCGCCCGGTCATGACCATCCTGGTCATGATGGGGATTTTGCTGTTCGGCCTCATCAGCTACCGCCTGCTGCCGGTGAGCGCGCTCCCCAATGTGGATTTCCCGACCATTCAGGTGTCGGCGGAGCTTCCGGGCGCCAGCCCCGAGACCATGGCTTCCGCGGTGGCCACGCCGCTGGAAAAGCAGTTTTCGACGATTGCCGGTCTCGATTCGATGAGTTCGGTGAGCGCGCAGGGCATCAGCCAGGTCACCCTGCAGTTTTCGCTGGATCGCAATATCGATGCGGCTGCGCAGGACGTGCAGTCGGCGATTTCGCTCGCGCAGAAACAGCTTCCGCCCACGCTGACGAGCCCGCCTTCCTACCGCAAGGTCAACCCCGCGGACGCGCCGGTTTTCTACCTGGCGCTGACTTCCGAGACTCTGCCGCTGTCGACGGTCGATGAATACGCGGAAACGCTGATGGCGCAGCGTATTTCCATGATCAACGGCGTGGCGCAGGTGCAGGTATTCGGCGCGCAGAAATACGCGGTGCGCGTGCAGCTCGACCCCAGCGCCCTGGCGGCAAAGGGCATTGGCATAGACGAAGTCGAACAGGCGCTCGACCAGCACAACGTCAATCTGCCCACCGGCACCTTAAACGGCCAGCACAGTACCGTCACCATCCAGGCGAGCGGTCAGCTGCAGGACGCCGCTGCCTACCGGCCGGTGATCGTCACTTACCGCAACGGCGCGCCGGTGCGGTTGCACGAGTTGGGCAAGGTGAGCGACAGCGTGCAAAACAACAAGGTGGCCGCCTGGTACAACGGCGCGCGCGGTATCGTGCTGAGCATTCAGCGGCAGCCCGGGACGAATACCGTCGAAGTGGTGGATAACATCAAAAAACTGCTGCCCGAATTCCGCGCCCAAATGCCTGCCGGGGTCAGCATGGCGGTGCTTTACGACCGGTCGGAGTCCATCCGTGCTTCGGTCAACGACGTGCAATTTTCGCTTTTGCTGGCGCTGGCTCTGGTGGTGATGGTGATTTTCCTGTTTTTGCGCAACTTGTCGGCGACCGTTATTCCCAGCCTGGCTTTGCCGTTTTCCATTATCGGCACGTTCTCGGTCATGTATTTGCTGGGCTACAGCCTGGACAATCTGTCATTGATGGCGCTCACCTTGTGCGTGGGCTTCGTGGTGGATGATGCGATTGTGATGCTGGAAAACATTACCCGCCACATGGAGAGCGGCGAAAGCGCATTGCAGGCCACGCTCAATGGCTCGAAAGAAATCGCCTTTACCATTCTGTCCATGACGCTGTCGCTCGTCGCAGTGTTCATTCCGGTGCTGTTCATGGGCGGGGTGCTGGGTAAGCTGCTGCATGAATTCGCCGTAACCATCATCACTGCGGTGCTGATTTCAGGCTTCGTGTCGCTTACGCTCACGCCCATGCTGTGCAGCCGCCTGCTGCGTCCCGCGCATGAGCAGCGGCACGGGCGCCTGTATGCGGCAAGCGAAGCTTTTTTTGAGGGAATGAAGCACGTCTACGACACAAGCCTGAAGTGGACCCTTCGCCACCAGCGCTTCACTCTGGGGGTGTTTGCCGCGATTGTCATTGCCACCGCCTGGCTGTTTGTGATAATGCCCAAAGGTTTTCTGCCAAGCGAGGACACCGGCCAGCTTTTCGTCTTCACCGAGGCGGCGCAGGACATTTCCTTCGAGGCGATGGCCAAACAGCAGCAGGCGGTCGCCGGCATCATCCGCGCCGATCCCAATGTGGCGTCCATCATGTCCTTCATCGGCGCCAGCGGCTCCAGCCAGTCGCTGAACCTGGGACGTGTCTTCATCCGCCTGAAGCCGCGCGGCCAGAGATTGAGCGCCGATGAGGTGATTCAGGAACTGCGCCCCAAAGTCGCGGTAATTCCCGGAATCAAGGTCTATCTGCAAAACCTGCCGACCATCCGCATCGGCGGCGTGCTGACCAAAAGCCAGTATCAATACACGCTGCAGGACGCCGATACCGAGGTGCTGTATCACTGGACGCCGCTGATTGAAGCCAAGATCAGGCAGTTGCCCGGCTTTCGCGATGTCACCAGCGACCTGCAGATTTCCAACCCGCAGGTGATGGTGGAAATCGACCGCGACAAGGCCTCCGCTCTCGGCGTGACTTCGCAGCAGATTGAAAACGCGCTTTACGACGCCTACGGTTCGCGCCAGGTTTCGACCATCTACACGCCCAGCAACGAGTACTGGGTGATCATGGAGCTCGAGCCAAAGTATCAGCGCGACAGCTCGGCACTCTCCATGCTCTACGTGCGCTCGAGCAGCGGGGCGCTGGTGCCGCTCAGCGCGGTCGCCCGGCTGCGCCCCGGCGTGGGCACGTTGACCATCAATCACCAGGGGCAGTTGCCGGCGGCGACCATTTCCTTCGACCTGCCGCCCGGCGTCTCGCTCAGCGACGCGCTCCGGCAGATAGAGAAGATGAAAAGCGAAATCGGCGCACCGGCGACACTCAGCGCGAGCTTCCAGGGCGCAGCGCAGGCGTTCCAGGCATCGCTGCAGAACATGGGCTATCTGCTCGTTATGGCGATACTGGTGATTTACATCGTGCTCGGTATTCTCTACGAGAGTTTTGTCCATCCGCTCACCATCCTCTCCGGTTTGCCGACCGCGGGCCTGGGGGCGCTGATTACGCTGCTGCTGTTCCATTACGATCTCGACATGTACGCCTTCGTCGGCGTCATCATGCTGGTCGGCATCGTCAAGAAAAACGCTATCATAATGATTGACTTCGCGATCGGGGCGCAGCGCGCCGGCAGGAAGCCGTTCGACGCGATTTACGAGGCGTGCATCGTGCGCTTCCGCCCGATCATGATGACTACAATGGCCGCGCTGCTGGCGAGCCTGCCGATTGCTATAGGAGTGGGCACGGGTTCCGAGGCGCGCCGCCCGCTGGGTCTGGCGGTGGTGGGCGGCTTGCTCGTCTCGCAGCTTCTCACACTCTATATCACGCCGGTGATTTACCTCTATCTCGAATCCTTCCAGAACTGGCTCGCAGCGAAGCGCGCCAAGCGCCGCGTTGAAATCGGCGCCGCTTCCTCGTAACGGCGGGGCGCCGCAAAAAAATGGGGCGGTTGTCCGCCCCACAGATTACCGTTTGATCAAATCTGCTTACTGCGCGAAAAATTCTGGACTTGTGGCTCGGGCATAACATGGACCTTGCCCATGTTAGCCGAAGCCTGCCCTGAGCGGATCCGAAGGGCCGCAAGGTTCGCGATTAAGGTTCAGAAAATTCTGGACTTGTGGCTCCGGCATAACATGGACCTTGTCCATGTTAGCCTTCGCCGCAAGGTTCGCGATTAAGATTCAAAAAACTCGCGAACCTTGTCCATCCAGGATTTTGCGCGCGGGTTGTGGCGCGAGCCGTCGCGCTGGTTGATGGTTTCCAGCTCCATCAGCAACTCGCGCTGGCGCGCGGTGAGACTGACTGGTGTTTCCACCACCACGTGACACAGCAGATCGCCGTAGGATGTGCTGCGCACGCCCTTGATGCCTTTGCCGCGCAGGCGGAACACCTTGCCGCTTTGCGTCTCGGCGGGAATCCTGAGCTTGGCGGAGCCATCCAGCGTGGGAATTTCTATTTCCCCGCCGAGCGCAGCTGCGGTAAAGCTGATTGGCATTTCGCAGTGCAGATCGCTGTGATCACGGGTAAACACCTGGTGCGGCCTGATGTGGATCACCACATATAAATCCCCCGGCGGCCCGCCGTTGACCCCGGCCTCGCCTTCGCTGCTCAAACGGATGCGGTCGCCATCGTCTATTCCCATCGGTATCTTGACTGAGAGGGTCTTGTGTTGCTTGATGCGGCCTGCGCCGTGGCATGTCGCGCACGGCTCTTGAATGACCTTGCCGCTGCCGTGGCACTTCGGGCAGGTTTGCTGGATCGAGAAGAATCCCTGCTGCATGCGCACCTGGCCGTGGCCGCCGCAGGTGGAGCAGGTGAGCGGCTTGGTGCCGGGCTTGGCGCCGGAGCCGTGGCAGGTTTCGCATACCGCCATGGTGGGAATGCGGATACGGGTATCAGTGCCGCGCGCCGCTTCTTCCAGCGAAATTTCCAGGTTGTAACGCAGATCGGCGCCACGGTAGACGCCGGAATGGCTGTGTACGCCGCCGAAGATATCCCCGAAGATATCGCTGAAAGCGTCGGCAAAGCCGCCGAAGCCGGCGCCTGCTCCGGCCATGCCCGCTTGCTGATCAACCCCGGCATGGCCGAATTGATCATAGGCCGCGCGCTTCTCGGGATCGGTGAGGGTCTCGTACGCCTGCTTGGCTTCCTTGAACTGCTCCTCGGCCTTGGGGTTGTCCGGATTGCGGTCCGGATGATACTTCATCGCCAGCTTGCGATAAGCTTTCTTGATTTCCTGATCTGAGGCATCGCGGTTGACGCCGAGTATTTCGTAGTAGTCTTTTTTCGGCATAAAAATATCACTACAAAGACACGGAGGCACAGAGAATCGGCAGAGCAAACATTTTGCTCCCTCTATATCTCTGTGCCTCTGAGATTAGCGTCTTTACTTCTTGTCTTTCACTTCCTCGAATTCGGCATCTACTACGTTGCTGTCATCCGATTTTTTGCCGTTGTCGCCAGGGGCTGCGCCAGCTTGCGCCTGCTGCGCCTGAGTCTGGGCGTAGATTTGTTCCGCCAGCTTGTGAGAAGCCTCGGCCAATGCCTGGCTCTTGGCATCGATCTTGGCCTTGTCGTCGCTCTTGAGAGCGGTTTCAGCATCTTTCAGCGCAGACTCGATCTTGGTCTTGTCGTCGGCCGTGAGTTTTTCGCCATAGTCCTTCAGCGATTTTTTCACTGAATGGATAAGGGCATCGCACTGGTTGCGCGCATTCACCAGTTCCAGCGCCTCGCGGTCTTCTTCTGCGTGCGCTTCGGCGTCCTTGACCATGCGCTGTATTTCTTCTTCCTTCAGGCCGGAACTCGCCTTGATGGTGATCTTGTTTTCCTTGCCGGTCGCCTTGTCCTTGGCCGAAACGTGCAAAATGCCGTTGGCGTCTATGTCGAAAGTGACTTCGATCTGCGGAAGCCCGCGCGGCGCGGGCGGAATGTCGGACAGATTAAACTGACCGAGGCTCTTGTTGCCTGAGGCCATATTGCGCTCGCCCTGCAGCACGTGGATGGTCACCGCGGTCTGATTGTCATCGGCAGTGGAGAACACCTGCTGCGCCTTGGTCGGAATAGTGGTGTTTTTCTGGATGAGCTTGGTCATCACTCCGCCCAGGGTCTCGATGCCGAGAGAAAGCGGCGTGACATCAAGCAGCAGCACGTCTTTGACTTCGCCCTGCAGCACGCCGGCCTGGATTGCTGCGCCGACCGCCACCGCTTCATCCGGGTTGACGTCCTTGCGCGGCTCCTTGCCGAAAATCTCTTTCACTTTTTCCTGCACCTTGGGTGTGCGCGTCTGGCCGCCGACGAGGATCACGTCTTCGATGTCGGAGAGTTTCACGCCGGCATCCTTGATCGCGATCTTGCACGGCTCCACGGTGCGCTCGATCAGTTCTTCAACCAGGCTCTCGAATTTGGCGCGGGTGATTTTGATATTGAGGTGCTTCGGGCCGCGTGCATCCGCCGTGATGTACGGCAGATTGACTTCGGTCTGCTGCGTGCTGGAGAGCTCGATCTTGGCTTTTTCCGCCGCTTCCTTGAGGCGTTGCAAAGCCAGCACATCGTTGCGCAGATCAATGCCTTGCTCTTTCTTGAATTCGTCCGCCAGATAATCAATCAGCCGCTGGTCGAAATCCTCGCCACCGAGGAAGGTGTCGCCGTTGGTGGACAGCACCTCAAACTGGTGCTCGCCCTCGACTACGGCGATTTCGATGATGGAAATATCGAAAGTGCCGCCGCCCAAGTCGTAGACCGCAATCTTGCGGTCGCCTTCCTTTTTGTCCAGACCGAAAGCGAGCGCCGCCGCCGTCGGCTCGTTGATGATGCGCTTGACTTCCAGCCCGGCGATGCGCCCGGCATCCTTGGTCGCCTGGCGCTGCGAATCGTTGAAATAGGCTGGCGTAGTGATGACCGCTTCCTCTACCTTCTCGCCGAGATAATCTTCGGCGGTCTTTTTCATTTTCATCAATACCTGGGCGGACACTTCGGGCGGAGAGATCTTCTTGCCCAGCACTTCGATCCAGGCATCGCCGTTGCTGTTCTCGATGATTTTGTAAGGCATCAGGCCAATGTCTTTTTGCACTTCTTTCTCGCTGAAACGCCGGCCGATCAACCGCTTTACCGCGGACAGGGTATTTTTCGGGTTGGTCACCGCCTGGCGCTTGGCCGGCGCGCCGCACAAGATTTCCCCGTCATCCATGTAGGCGACGATGGAAGGCGTGGTGCGCGTGCCTTCCGAATTTTCGATGACCTTGGGCTTGCCGCCTTCCATGACGGCGACGCACGAATTGGTGGTTCCCAGGTCAATTCCGATGATCTTTGCCATGATGATTCCTTAACGGTAAATGGTTAATGTTGTCTGCTATATCAGGGTGCTATGCAGGGAATTCAAGTTTGTTTAGGCTTCCCGACCACCACCAGCGCAGGCCTGATGACCCGGTCGTTGAGCGTATAACCTTTTTGCATTACGCTGATGACGGTGTTCGGTTCGCCCTCCGATTGCACGGTGGTGATTGCCTGGTGCCGGTGCGGGTCGAACTTTTCACCCAGCGCTTTGATTTCGCGGATATTGAATTTTTCGAATACCGAAGCAAGCAGCTTCAGCGTCAATTCCACGCCGCTTTTGAGGCTTTCCGAGGTGGTATTTTCACTCGCCAGTGCCGCTTCCATGCTGTCTTTCACAGCCAGTACCGCGCTCGAGAAATTTTCAATGGCGTATTTGTGCGCGTTGGCGATTTCCACCTGGGCGCGCTTGCGGATATTGTCCGCTTCAGCGCGGGCCCGCAGCCACGCATCGTGGTGCTCTTCCGCGGCGAGTTCGGCTTTCTTGAGCAGTTCTTCCAGGCTGAACGCGGTTTCGGGGCGCGGCGCTGCGGCAGGTTGCTCAGCGGCAGCCGGCTTTGCCTGGGTGAGCTCAGGTGCCGGATTTTGCTGCGAATCTTGCATTATTTCCTCCTGTTAAACACAAATTAAATGGGGCCGCTTTTGGCCATTTCAAGGGGGAAACAAAGAGGTGGAGTTAATAAAACCGTTTCAGGCTTTGGCGCCCATAGCAAGTGCCCGCTCGCGGGCCATGCGGCCGGCTATTTGAGCGGCTTGCGCATCGTACCTGACCGAGACCCAGCCATGCAGGTTTTCAAGCGCGATTTCGCACAGCGCGTGTATCCAGTCGGCGCGCTCGTTAAGGCAGGGGATGTAATGAAATTCCTTGCCGCCGCTGTTTAAGAAAGCGATCTTGCCTTCGATGGCGATTTCTTCAAGCGTTTCCAGGCAATCGCTGACAAAACCCGGGCAGACCACATCCACCCGCTCGGCGTGCTGTTTACCAAGCTTTTGCAGCACTTCCAGGGTGTAAGGTTTCAGCCACTCCGCGCGCCCAAAACGCGATTGGAAGCAGACTTGATAACGCGGTTCATCCCAGCCCAGCGCTTCAGCCAGGAGCCTTGCGGTTTTCTGGCATTCGCAATGGTAGGGATCGCCTTTGTCCAGCGTGTAGCGCGGTACGCCGTGAAAACTGATGAGGAGTTTATCGGGGCGGCCGTTTTTCATCCAGTAATCGTTGACGCTGTGCGCAAGCGCTGCGATATAGCCCGGGTGGTCGTGATAATGCTTGACTGTGCGCAGCGCCGGCGCGTTACGCATGCATTGCAATTCCTTTAGCACGGCGTCAAAAGCGCTGCCGGTGGTGCTGGCTGCATACTGCGGGTAGAGCGGCAGCACCAGGACGCGCTCGCATTGCTTGAGCCTTGCGAGCGCTGAGCCAATCGAAGGCTTGCCGTAGCGCATGGCGTATTCGATGCTAAGCGGCGATTTGATTCTCTCCCCAAGATAGCCGCGCAGAAAATTCGCCTGGCGTTCGGTGTGCACTTTGAGCGGCGAGCCTTCGCTCATCCAGATTTTGGCGTATCTTTCCGCCGATTTTTTTGGGCGCGTGTTGAGAATGATGCCGTGCAAAATCAGCCACCAAATCGGTCGTGGAATTTCCACCACGCGGGGGTCGGACAGGAATTGCTTGAGGTAGGACCGCAATGCGCGCGCGGTCGGTGCATCCGGGGTGCCGAGATTGACGAGCAGGATGCCGGTTTGTGCAGGCGCTCCGTGCTGGTAGGAAGGTTCGGCCCTGTAAGATGACATTATTTAATGTTGCGACAGTGCGCTGGAGAGGAGTTTCGCGGTGATGTCCACGATGGGGATCACTTGCTCGTAAGCCATGCGCGTCGGGCCAATCACGCCGACGGTACCCACGACTTGCCCGTCCACTTCGTAGGGCGCTGTGACCACGCTGCATTCGTCGAGCGGCACCAGGCCCGACTCGCCGCCGATGAAAATCTGCACGCCGTGAGCGCGGCTGCTGATGTCAAGGAGTTGCAGCAGGGCGGTCTTCTGTTCGAACAGATCAAACAGCTTCCGCAAGTGTGCCATGTTGGAAGACAGGTCTTGCACGTGCAGCAGGTTGTGTTCCCCGGAAATCACGTAGTCGCCCGCCGACTCCGAGACCGCCTGGCTGCCCGCTTCCAGCGCGGCGGTCATCAGGGCGCTCATGTCGCTGTGCAACTGCCGGAGTTCTTCCCGGACATGTTTGCGTATTTCTTCGAAGGTGCTGCCCGCATAATTCTGGTTGAGAAAGTTGGCGGCCTGAGTAAGCTCCGCGGGGGAAAAGTTTTTTTCTGTAAGGATGATGCGGTTTTGCACGTCGCCTTCCGGGGTGACGATGATGAGCAGAATACGCTTGTCTGCGAGGCTCAGGAATTCAATGTGCCGGAACGTGGCACTGCGGCGTTTGGGGTTCACTACTACTCCGGCAAAGTGCGTGAGATCCGAGAGTAAATGCGAGGCGGAAAGCACCAATTTCTGCGTATTTTCGGTCTGTAACTGGCCTTCCAGCCGGTTAATTTGTACCGTGTCGAGCGGTTTGATGGTGAGCAGGGTGTCCACGAAAAAACGGTAGCCGAGCGGTGTAGGCACTCGTCCGGCCGATGTATGCGGGCTGGCGATGAAACCCATCTCTTCCAGGTCGGCCATGATATTGCGGATGCTGGCCGGGCTTAAATCCAAACCGGAATATTTCGAAAGCGCGCGCGAGCCGACCGGCTGGCCGTCGCTGATATAGCGTTCCACCAGGGTTTTTAGCAGTACCTGGGCGCGTTCGCTGAGCATAAATTTATTGTAGCAGCTTTCAGTAGTTAGCAATCAGCGGTCAGAAATTAGCATTCGGCTATCAGCAATCAGCTTTCAGCTTGAATCTGGCGCGGCTGCGCATTAGGTTCTGCTGATCTCCGAGGGCTGATGGCTGATGGCTGCAAAATATGATTTAATGCCCGGCATGAACAATACTTTTAAAACCGTTGCCCTCATTGGCAAATACAAAAGCCCCGAAATCGCCGGGCATTTGCAGCGCCTGGCACGCTTCCTGTCGGACCGCGGTATCACGGTGCTGGTGGACAGGCTGACTGCGGTGCATCTCGAAAACAACACCTATCCGGTATTGGCGCTCGAGGAAATAGGCAAGCGCGCCAATCTCGCCATTGTAATCGGCGGCGATGGCACCATGCTCAATATCGCACGCACCTTTGCCCCCCATAACGTGGCCCTGGTGGGCGTCAACCAGGGACGGCTTGGGTTTCTTACTGACATTTCTGTAGACACCATGCTGGAGACCATCGGAGCGATTCTCGATGGCAAGTATGTCACTGAAGAGCGCATGCTGCTTTCAGCGGAAATCTTCAGCAACAACCAGAGCGTGCTGAAAGTGCTGGCATTCAATGACGTGGTGATAAGCAAGGGCGCGAAGGGCAGCCTGATTGAATTCGACGTCCATATCAATCAGCAGTACGTCTACACCTTGCGTTCCGACGGCCTGATTGTCGCCACCCCCACCGGATCGACCGCTTACGCGTTGTCATCCGGCGGGCCTATTGTGCATCCTTCGCTGAGCCTGATCGCCCTGGTGCCGGTTTCTCCTCATACCTTGAGCAACCGGCCGATCATAGTGAGCGGCGATTCCACCGTGGAAATCCTGATGCACGATTCGGGCGACGCACGTGCGCACTTCGACAGCCATTCCCATTTTGATTTGCGCGATGGCGACAAAATCCAGGTGCGCCGCGCTCCCGACACCATCCGCCTGCTGCACCCGGTGGGGCACAACTACTACCACATGCTGCGTGAAAAGCTGCACTGGAGCAAAACTTCATAGCCATGTTACAGGCTCTGAGCATCCGCGATTTTGTCATCGTCGACACGATGGAGCTCGAATTCAAGCCGGGCTTTACCGTGCTGACGGGGGAAACCGGCGCGGGGAAATCTATACTGATTGATGCGCTGGCGCTTACCCTGGGAGAACGCGCCGACGGCGTGGTGGTGCGTAATGGCGCCGAGCGCGCCGAGATCGCCGCCGAGTTCGATATCGGCAAACTGGCCCCGCTTTCCGCCTGGCTGCGCGAAAATGATCTGGAGGGCGATCCCGGAGTTTGTTTGATGCGCCGCGTGATTGAAGTCAACGGCCGCTCGCGCGGATTCATCAACGGCCACACGGCGACCGTGCAGCAGCTGCGCGAAGCGGGGGAGAAGCTGGTCGAAATCCACGGCCAGCACGCACACCAGACGCTGCTCAAGACCGAATCGCAGCGCGAACTAGTGGATGCCTACGGCAGATTAGGTGAACTGGCCGCGCAAGTCGCTGAGCATTACCGACAATGGCAAAGCTTGCGCAAGCGTCGTCAAGAATGGGAAACCAACGCCGCCGCCTTCGCCGCAGAGCGCGAGCAGCTGGAATGGCAGGCGCGCGAGCTCAAGACCTTGAATTTCTCTCCAGATGAGTGGCAAACGCTTCAGGCGGATCATTCGCGTCTTGCCCATGCCGCAACTCTGCTCGAGGCTGCGGGAATGGCGCTTGATGCACTTTCGGAAAACGATGCTGCGCTGATCGCACAGCTCAATTCGTTGATTTCCCGCTTCCGGAACTTGATCGAACACGACCCCGGTTTGAAGGAAATTCTGGATATTCTGGAACCAGCGCAAATCCAGCTTCAGGAAGCGGTGTACACGATACGGCATTACCAGGAGAAGCTCGATCTCGATCCTGAACGTTTGCAGCAAGCGGAGCGGCGCATGGATGCGATTCATTCCACTGCGCGCAAGCATCGCGTGAAGCCCGAGGAGATTCCAGATTTGCTGCAAAAGTTCGAGGCGCGCTTGCGGGAAATGGGCGGTGTTCGCGGAGTGGAGGAATTGAAAGAACTGGAACAATCCGCGCGCAGCGCGTATGAAGCCCAAGCAAAAAAATTAAGCGCATTACGCAAGAAGGCTGCAAAATCGCTGTCGCAGGAAGTCACCGAAACGATGCAGAACCTCGCCATGAGCGGCGGTGAATTCTCGGTGGAATTGAATGCGCTTGAAGAAGGTTCGGCTTATGGCTTGGAGCAGGTGGGATTTCTGGTAAGCGCTCATAAAGAATTGCCGTTGCGGCCGCTTGCGAAAGTCGCCTCAGGCGGCGAATTGTCGCGCATCAGCCTGGGAATTCAAGTCGTCACCAGCAAAGTCGGCGCGGTGCCCACCATGATTTTCGACGAAGTGGATGCGGGCATCGGCGGGCGCGTCGCCGAAATCGTCGGGCGCCTGCTCAAAAAGCTTGGCAAGGAGCGCCAGGTGTTGTGCATCACGCACTTGCCGCAAGTCGCGGCGGCGGGCGATCAGCAGTGGCAAGTGAGCAAATCCTCGGTCAACGGCTCGATCTTGAGCCGCATTGAAGTGATGAATGAAAAAGCGCGCATCGAGGAGATCGCCCGCATGCTGGGCGGCGTCAAGATCACCGAAACCACGCGCAAGCACGCGGCGGAGATGCTAAGAGGCATCGCCGGCACTTCCAGCAAGTTGTAGCTTGTTATGCCGATGAAACAGTCGCGGCCGAATCGAAATAATTTTCGGCGGTTCGGGTTTTGGTATCCCCTGTGAGCCGCCAAGCGACGAAGCCAAAGCGGGGGAAGTGAAGCGAGCACTGTCTGAGCGCATAGCGCGAGTTGCGCAGCGCCCGGTTTGGCTGAGGAACGCAGGGGATGTCGGCGAACCGGGGTCGCCTTTTCTTTGGTGACTTTCTTTTGGCGACGCAAAAGAAAGTTACCAGCCGCCGGTCTGCCACCGGCATCAAGTATTTTGAGCCATGAATAAAGTAATAATTATCACCGGCGGCAGCCGCGGCATAGGCGCTGCTACCGCGAAGCTTGCCGCGGAGCGCGGCTACGCCGTATGCGTTAACTATCTCCGTAACCGGGTCGCCGCTGATGCCGTTGTCAGCGCAATCAACCGCGCCGGAGGGCAAGCCATCGCCGTGGCCGCCGACGTGGCTTCGGAATCCGATGTGATCCGATTGTTCGAAACCGCAGACAAGGAATTGGGCCCCCTCACTGCGCTCGTCAACAACGCCGGGATTTTGGAGCAGCAAATGAAGCTAGAGGACATGAATGCTGCCCGTCTGAACCGTGTCTTTACAACGAACATTACCGGATGTTTCTTGTGCGCACGCGAAGCTGTGCGGCGCATGTCCACTAAGCACGGCGGGAGAGGCGGAGTCATTGTCAACGTGTCATCATTCGCATCGCGCCTGGGTTCTCCAGGCGAATACGTGGACTACGCCGCCTCCAAAGGCGCCATTGATTCGATGACCATAGGGCTGGCCAAGGAAGTTGCTGAGGAAGGCATTCGTGTGAACGCCGTGCGCGCTGGTTTTATTTACACGGATATTCACGCCAGCGGCGGCGAACCGAACCGCGTGGATCGCGTCAAGGAATTAGTGCCGATGAAGCGCGGCGGCACGCCTGCCGAGGTGGCCAAGGCGATACTATGGCTGCTCTCGGATGAGGCGTCATACACCACCGGTGCGTTTATTGATGTTACGGGAGGCAGATAAGCGCCCGACGCTCCTGGCCGTTAAATTGTTTTGACAAGCGGACATATAGTGCGTATAAGATGGCGGGTGTTTAGTTTCAGGTGTTTGGGGTCTGAATTATTCTGGTTGTTGAATTTTCGTCCTTTTTAAGCCTTGAGATTTAGACATCAGGCTTGTCCTGTTTTTTCAATTTAATTAAGGAACGTAAAATGGCAACCGGTACTGTAAAGTGGTTTAATGACTCGAAAGGCTTTGGTTTTATTACCCCGGATGTGAGCGGGGAAGATTTATTCGCCCACTTCTCGGCAATCAACATGCAAGGGTTCAAAACCCTTAAAGAAGGGCAGAAAGTGTCCTTCGAGATCACCGAGGGGAATAAAGGCAAGAAGCAAGCGTCCAATATTCAGGCCGCGTAAACCGCTTAAGCATTTCAGCAATAAAAAAGCCGGGCTTATGCCCGGCTTTTTTTTGGGCGGAGCAGGGCGGGATTCCGCACGCGGAGGAAATACTGGGAATTAAAAGCTAAACCGCTAAGGCCTCTCCTGAGCCCTTCGATAAACTCAGGACAGGCTTGTCGAAGGAACGCGAAGGATGGCGGAAAGTCAGTTTAGAACTACGCAGTTCGAGCCCTGGTTGGCTCCCCAACCAGGGCAAAAGTGGGCACTGGTGCGAGGTCGTAGCCCTTCACTAACCGGCTCCCCGACCAGGTCAAAAGTGGGACCTCCTAGATAACTATTTTGGCGCTAAAGATGGGGGAGGAATCCCGTTTTGATGCCAATTGATCGGTCGCAGGAGATTGCCTGATTAATCGCCCACGAAAAACGTGATTGATCTCCGGTATTGAGAGCACTCTCCAACACTTCTTTGATCTGATTGCCCGCTTGCTTGTTTGCTTCGAGATTCGTCTTAAATACCTGCTCAGCCGCGGTATTGGATTTAATCGCCTGAACATAACCTCCGATCCAACCCACTCGCACCTGTCCGAATTGAAAAAGTTCTGTATGTGGGTAATCACGACCAACCTGGTAGATAGCCGCATAGACAAAAAAGCATTTTGAGATCGTTTCGATGGAAGGGTCTGCCGACGAAACGGGAGCACGCTTGCCGCAGGCGAGTTCCCACATGGCTTCACCGGCCTTGCCTGGCACGATTGGGCTCCACTCTTGGGTTTCTCTCTTGGAAAAGACAACTAGCCCGTTACCCATATTTTTAGAATGCACACTGAAGTATAGCGCTCGTATTTTCTCTTCCTTGCAATCATATTCCTGCTGATTCATTTGAGACAAAACAACCTCTCCCCTAGGGCCTTCAGTGGGAGTTTTATAGTCCATTACATCCCACATTGTTGCCTTGCTACCCGACCTACTGATGGTGGTTGGGTCAGCGTAGCGAGTTGCGCCTTTGTACTCGGCACCAACCTTCACCCACTCTGCCGCGGCACTACTACTCACAACAGCCAGTAGTATCGTCAAAATAGCTTTATGCATATCTATCACTCACCCAAACGATATTGCAATAAGGTTTTAGATATGCAACCACTTGAGTAGTAGAAGAATCACGATGCCAGCGATTCCGACCCCTAATACGGCACTAAACCATTTTAGAAATATGTTCCACATGATTTATTTCCCCCTTTTACTGGTGTCGAGCTTGACGTGGCTTGGGCACGGAATGATGTAAAAGCCTTTGTAGACCTCCCCGTTGATATCACTTGGATGGCTCCCCACGCCATACCTACTCCTGCCGTAATTTTGGCTTTAGGTTCCATCAATAACTCTCCATGCGCTCCCCAAACCACAGTCGTTCCAGCCCGGCAATGGCCGCCCAGTGATCATTTGACTCTGGTCCTGATCCATATCTATTATCCATCGCTCGGAATGTGGCAATTGCTCGCTCGTAATCCGGGTCGAGACGAACATCCTTGGTACCGACAGCATAGGCAACAACTTGCATCCCTTTCCTCTGGCCATCCAGAAACTCTGAGGATCGGTTACCGCTGTGGGCCCTGAGGGTCTGGGACACCACCATGGCCTGTGTTTTGCCAAAAAGATTCAGAAGAACCATCCCTGTGACTCCTTGCGCGTCCTCAACAGGCAATCCTTCCGCCTTGGTGAAGTAGGTACTCAAGTAAAGCAACTTTCCCTGGATATATCCAGCTACATAAGGGTCTTGTTGAATAATCCCAACCAAGATACCAACCTTGATGTAGCCGCCTAGTTGAATCTGCAGATTTTCCGTAATCGTGCTACTCGCCTTATCCCGCGCCTTCTTGCTTCCACCGAATAATCCCATCATGTAACCCCCTCGGAGCGTTATGAATGCCCCACCGTAGTTCAGCTTTTAGCGATTCGTTGTCTGAGCATCGCAATTAATACAATTACAGAAAGGCATTTCTTTTGGTCTGGGCGACCAAGCCAAGTAGCCCCGTAACTTGCAAGCGCAATCCAGCCCACTGGTCCAATTAATACGTGCAATAGTGACGATGCAAAGGTATAGGCACCAAAGCCCAAGGTGCCAAAAGACATGGCACTTAATACGGATGATACTAAGGTATAGGTAGCGAACCCGCCCATGTTTGCTACTGCCATTATCCCAGCTGCCCCCGCCAACTTTTGACCTGGAGATATTCCTCGGCTCTCAAGGGTTCGTTCTAAAGCGTCATCAAATTTCATGCGTTCATCTGGGTTCATTCGCTCATAAGCCCGTCTAAGAAATTCCGCAACAATTCTGTTCTCAAAATCCTCAGTATGGGAACGAATTAATGCCATGGCATCGTCATCGTTTATTGCGCGTATTTCTGGAATTTCAATGTTCAAAATTTGATAAGACGGAAGAGTATTCGCAAGCCGGAATTGTTTCGCAATGTCGTTTAACATCTCGAGGTATGAAACTCCACCGCCGCGTATTAGGTTCACGATCGAGTTTCCGCCAGCGGATTCAATTGCGGTAACTATTCCCCTGACATAAGTTTTTTTTAAGTCTTCGACGTTATCGAAGTTGGATTCCGTTGGTGATAAGCCAAGCGCATCGCGTAAGGCTTTCATCTCATCTTTTTCCGCTTGGGCTACATAGGATTCAAGTACCCGGCTCGAGCGATAATGATAGTTATGGAGAAACGTCATATTTTCCCAATGCCCCTCTGTCCCCGTTGGAGTAACACGGGGGCCTACGGATACATTGGCTGAATTATAGTAGATTCTCAGTAGTATAGAGGCGAAGAGCAATTGGGCTGGGAGTTGGAATAATTTTCGTCGGTTTGGAGTTTTGCTTCCCCTGTGAGCCGCCAAGTGAGGAAGCCAAAACGGGGGAAGTGAAGCGAGCACTGTTTGAGCGCGAAGCGCGAGTTGCGCAGCGCCCGGTTTGGCTGAGGAGCGCAGGGGAAATCGGCGAACCGGGGTCGCCTTCTTTTTGGTTACTTTTTCTTGGCGAGGCAAGAAAAAGTAACCAGCTGCCGGTCTGCCACCGGCGAATTTAAATTTCCCCTCACTCCTTCGGCAGGCTCAGGACAGGCTCCACCCTCTCCCTCAAGGGGGGAGGGGATTTCTAAGCAAGGTCCGTATTTTCTGTTCTTGTATATCCCCTGTGAGCCGCCAAGTGACGAAGCCAAAGCGGGGGAAGTGAAGCGAGCACTGTCTGAGCGCGCAGCGCGAGTTGCGCAGCGCCCGGTTTGGCTGAGGAACGCAGGGAACCCCGACAGGGGCGACGAACCGGGGTCGCCTTTTCTTTGGTGACTTTCTTTTGGCGACACAAAAGAAAGTTACCAGCTGCCGGTCTGCCACCGGCTAAGTCTTGTGTGGGCAGTTCGGTTTGGTGCAGTCGGCGTAGATGTGAAGCGAATGCTCGTGAATGGTGAAGCCGCGTTCCTTGGCGATTTTGGTTTGACGGCGCTCGATTTCGGCGTCGAAAAACTCTTCCACACGCCCGCACTGCATGCACACTAGATGATCGTGATGCCCGCCCTGGTTTAATTCAAATACCGCTTTGCCGCTTTCAAAATGGTGGCGTATTAATAAACCCGCCTGCTCGAACTGCGTGAGCACGCGGTAAACGGTTGCCAGCCCGATGTCCATGCCCTCATTGATGAGAACTTTATAGACATCCTCTGCGGCCAAATGGCGTACCGGGCTGTTTTCGAACAAATTGAGGATTTTGAGGCGCGGCAGCGTCGCCTTGAGCCCGATGGTTTTGAGATCGCTCGGTGAGCTCATGATCGCTCCGACGGGTGAACGTAATCTAGGTTATCATATAGCGTTTCATGGCAGAACGGTATTTTTTCCATGTATTTTAGATTTGTATTCCTCACTTTATTCCTGACGGCCTGCTCGCCCAGTGTACTGATCACCCCGCACAAAACTGATGTGCAGCAGGGCAACGTGGTGACCGAGGACATGTTGGATAAAATCAAACCCGGGATGACCAAATCCCAGGTGCGTTTTGTTCTCGGCACGCCGCTAATTTCGGATGCTTTTCACGGCGACCGGTGGGATTATGTTTATCGCTTCGACAAAAAAGGCGAGCTCACTGAAAAGCGCAGGCTCACGGTGGTATTTGAGGGCGACACGCTGAAGACGGTAGAGGGCACTGCGCTGCCGCCGAGCAAGAACATCGCCGGAACACGGCTACGGCCCGCCGGGATCAAGGCGGCGGACAATGTGCCCGAGGAACAAAAGGCCGTCGCGCTTGCGCCTGCCTCAGGGCAACTCGCCGGGCAACCCCCGGTTTCTGTTGACTCGAAGCCGGAGGGCGGGCCCGGAACGCCGCCGCAAACCGCCGCTAACGCAGAAACGACGGCGAGGCCCGTGCCCGTTCAGGCCCAAGCGGAACAACCCAAGAGGAGCTTCGGCGAGCGGTTTTTGAGATTGTTTGGGATTGGCAAAAACGAAGAATCGCTGCCGCCTGAAGAACAACCTGCTGCAGTGGTAGCGGCTAAGCCGGCGCCCATCCAGGCCGAAGTGGAACAACCCAAGAGGAGCTTCGGTGAGCGGTTTGTGAGATTGTTTGGGATTGGCAAAGATAAAGAACCAGCGCCGCCCGAAGAAAATCCTGAAGCGCAGCAGGAAGCCGAGCCTCCCACCAATACGGTGATGACCGCTGATCGTAGCCCTCCGCCCAAGCGCAGCACTGGCGAGCGCTTTATGCGGTTAATCGGGGTCAAAGAAAAAGAAGGCGATGACCCGGCGCCTCCCGTGACCACGGAGGTCAATACCAGCATTCCCAGATTCAGCAGCTTGACCTTCAAGCAAGTAGCCAGCCAGATCCTGGGACTTGAGGATGACAAGGACAGAGAGAAAAAAGCCGCAGCTGAGGACATCGAGCCCGGCGAAAAGGAAACAAGTGGTGCACAGGGCAGCACGTGGCAGCGTTTTAAGCGCTTGATCGGTGTGAGCAGCGATCAAGAGGAGTTCTCCACCGAGCCGGTGAAGAAAGAACAGCAAACCTCCCCGGCGGGTAACGCCACGAAACCTGAGGCGGCCAAAACCGGTGCGGCGAAGCCGGAAGGCGCCCAGGTTGGTGATAACAGGAGTGCTTGGCAAAAAATTCTCGACGCCATCGGTCTGGGCCGCAAGAAAAGCGATGGGCCGCAGTAAAAAGCGTACGGGGGCCGGAACAAGTAACGCAGAACAACAATTATCATGACCAAACTTAATGTTGCGGTTGCCGGAAGCTCCGGCAGGATGGGCCGTGTGCTCGTTGAAGCCGTGCTGCAGGCGGATGATTTGCGCCTGCATGCCGCTCTCGATATTTCCGGCAGTCCGCATCTGAAAAAGGACGCAGGCGAATTTTGCGGCAGTCCTTGCAAAGTGTTTATCACCGATGACGTTCCCGGTGCCCTGGAGGGGACCGATGTATTCATCGATTTCACCCGGCCCGAAGGCACGCTGAAGCACTTGGAACTGTGCCGCAGCCGCGGCGTGAAAATGGTGATCGGCACAACCGGATTTACTGCGCAGCAGAAACAGAAACTCAGCGACGCTGCAAAAGACATTGCCATCGTCTTCGCGCCCAACATGAGCGCCGGAGTGAACGTGGTGTTCAAACTCCTGGAAACGGCGGCGAAGACACTGAACCAGGGCTACGACGTCGAAATCATCGAAGCGCATCACCGCCATAAAACCGATGCGCCTTCCGGCACCGCTTTGCGCATGGGAGAGGTGATCGCGAACAGCCAGGGGCGGAACCTCGCCCAATCCGCGGTGTATGGCAGGCAGGGGGTGACCGGCGAGCGTTCTCCTTCCACCATCGGTTTTGCCTCGGTGCGCGGCGGCGACATCGTCGGTGACCACACCGTGCTGTTTGCCGGCAACGGAGAGCGCATCGAAATCACCCACAAGGCTACCAGCCGCGCCACATTTGCCATGGGCGCTTTACGCGCTGCGCGCTTTCTCAAAGACAAGAAAAACGGCCTGTTTGATATGCAGGATGTCCTTGGCCTCCGCTAGCAATCTGCATTGATAGCCAGTCTTCAATAGAGTATAATTTTATAGCTTCAGAGCGGGATGGGCGCAGAGCCCGTCCCGCTTTGTGTATCCACCTGCCAAACAGTAGGGAGCTTTTTGTGCCGCAACGGAAGCCTGCCATCCTCGCGCTCGCAGATGGCACCATTTTTCGCGGCACGGCGATAGG